>NZ_JADCLR010000029.1:0-768457 GCF_015233815.1 Dysgonomonas sp. GY617 | reverse complement strand
TAAGAAGGCTATTGCTACTATTACGGGTATTGGTGGTATGGCTGGTGGTGTGGGTTCGTTCCTTATTAATAAGGGTTCGGGTGTGCTCTTCGATCATGCGGGGGAGACTCAGATGGTATTCATGGGATTCAAGGGTGAAGAGGCTGGTTATTTTATCATCTTCTCGATTTGTGCCGTGGCATATCTCATTGGATGGGCTGTCATGAAAACTCTTGTACCCAAATATAGTCCGATTACTGATCTGTAAAGAAAAATATTACTACTAACCATAGAAATCTCTATAAATGAAAAAAATAAATAAAACAACAGTAGATAAAAAAGAACTTCCTGTAAAGATCCTTCAATTTGGTGAAGGCAATTTCCTTAGAGCTTTTGTAGATTGGATGATCCACAAAGCTAATGAAGCAGGAGTTATGGATCATGGAGTTGTAGCAGTACAACCTATTGCAGGCGGAGAATTTGTTGCTAACATATTCAACGAGCAAGATTCGATGTACCATGTTTATCTGGAAGGAATCAAAGACAAAAAACCAGTCAAAGAAGTTACTTTGGTAAAAAGCATCAACAAAGTATTGAATCCTTACTCTCAATATGCAGAATACGAAAAATTATTTTTGAGCGAAGAGTTGGAAATGATTATTTCTAATACAACAGAAGCAGGTATTCGTTACGAAGAAGGTGATGATTTGAATGCAACACCTCCTAAATCGTTCCCTGCGAAAATGACTGCTTTATTACACAAACGTTACAAGAAATTTAAAGGGGATGTAAATAAAGGCTTACTAATCATTTGTTGTGAATTGATCGAAGACAACGGATCGACTCTTCGTGAATATATATTGAAGCACGCAGAATACAACAAGTTAGAAGAAGGTTTCATCAAGTGGATAAATACTGCTTGTCACTTCTACGATACATTGGTAGACCGTATTGTTCCCGGATTCCCTAAAGAAAATATCAACGAGATAAAAGAGGAACTAGGATTTGATGATAACCTAGTTGTAAAAGGTGAATACTTCCATGTATGGGCCATTGGTGGTGATTCTATAATCAAAGAGAAATTGCCTTTAGACAAAGCCGGATTGAATGTTCTTTTCATGGATGATATAAAAGATTTCCGCGCAAAGAAAGTTCGTATTCTAAACGGTTCGCATACAGCCATGGTTCCTGTTGCTTTGCAATTGGGATGCCAAACAGTAATGGATGCTTTCAATACACCTGAGGTTGAAAAATATATCAATCAGATGGTAGCTACTGAAGTACTTCCTGCAATTGATGAAGATCCGGAAGAATTGAAAGCTTTTGCAGCTAAAATTCTAGAACGTTTCTATAATCCTTATTTGAAGCATTATCTGAAAGATATTTCACTAAACTCTATTTCTAAATGGGAAACACGTGACTATCCGACGGTGTACGACAACTATAAGAAGTTAGGAAAATCACCAAGATTGACTACTTTCTCGTTTGCAGCACTTTTAGTATTGTATAGTGGGAAATCGGAAGTAAGTTTTACTCCAAACGATACTCCTGAATTTATCGAGTTTATAAAATCTACTTATAAAGAGTATGACATAAACGGATGGGTATCAGGAATACTACAAAACAAAACAATGTGGAAAGAAAACTTCACAGAGATACCCGAATTTGGAGAAGAAGTTTCTGAAGGCGTGAAGCTTATACTAGACAAAGGTATGCTTAAAGCTCTAAAAAGTATTATAAACTGATAATTTTGATAGAATTATAAATACTTGAAACATAGAAGGGTAATTTTTTGTTATCCTTCTATGCTTTACCAACTAAAAACTAGCCTGAGCCATGAATAATGATTGCTTGTACTGTACCAAAAATCAGACTCAAAAAGATCTGATGATCGAAATATGCGAACTTAGTGTTTCAACCGTATTTCTATTTAAAGAACAAACATATAAAGGACGATGCATTGTAGCATATAAAGGTCATGCTACTGAATTATATGAACTAAAAGGGCAAGAACTTCTTTCGTTTATGGAAGATGTAAACTTAGTTGCCAGAACTATAAAAGACCTATTTAATGCTGCTAAAATAAATTACGGGGCATATTCTGACAAATTGCCTCATTTACATATACATCTTGCTCCCAAATATGTGGATGGAGCAGATTACGGATCGATATTTACAATGAATCCACAGAAGGTATATTTGTCTGATTTAGAATATACTGAAATGATCAACTTAATAAAAGCCAGATTAAAATCATGAATAAATATTTAAAAATAAATCCAAACGACAACGTTTGTGTTGCGATAGAAAACCTCAATGAAGGCGATGTTCTATCGGTTGATGGGCTTAATATTACAATAAAAAATCCCATAGAAACGGGGCATAAATTTGCTATCACGGATATTAAAACGAATGAAAATGTTCTAAAGTATGGCTATCCTATCGGACATGCAATTGTAGACATTAAAACAGGTGAACATGTTCACACGCACAATGTGAAGACAAATTTACATGACAACCTTCAATATTCGTATGCGCCTGTACACCCTAAACTAGATATACCCAAAAGTGACCTGACAATAAACGGTTATTTACGCTATAATGGAGAAATGGGTATTCGTAACGAATTGTGGATAGTACCCACGGTAGGTTGTGTAAACGGACAGGCTCAGGCAATTATAGAGCGTGTAAAGAAAGAACTAGACGTTTCTCATATTGATGATATACGTGTATATACACATAATTATGGTTGCTCTCAATTGGGTGATGACCATACAAATACTCAAAAAGCTTTAGCAGCTTTAGCTAAACACCCCAATGCAGGTGGTGTATTAGTACTAAGTCTTGGATGTGAGAACAATCAACAAGCAGATTTTAAGATAGCCATGGGTGAATGGGATCACGAACGTGTAAAATTCCTTATCTCTCAACAAGTACAAGATGAAATAGCAACTGGCTTCGAAATGATGAGCGAATTGGTTGAAAGAATGAGAAAAGATAAACGTGAACAACTTCCATTATCAAAACTAAAAGTTGGCTTAAAATGTGGTGGTAGCGATGGCTTTTCGGGTATTACTGCCAATCCTTTAGTGGGACAGTTATCCGACTGGTTGATCGCTCAAGGAGGTACAAGTATTCTGACCGAAGTTCCCGAAATGTTTGGTGCTGAAACAATATTAATGAACAGAGCCCAAACTGAAAAAGTATTTAACGATACTGTTTTATTGGTAAATAACTTCAAAAATTATTTCCGTAAATTCGATCAGGAAATATACGAAAACCCATCTCCGGGAAACAAAGCTGGTGGTATAACCACACTTGAAGATAAATCGTTAGGTTGCACTCAAAAAGGGGGTAATTCGGAGGTTGTAGATGTTTTAGATTATGCTCAACCTGTAACTAAACATGGTTTGAACTTATTGAACGCTCCAGGTAATGATCTGGTTGCAGCATCTGCATTAGCGATGTCGGGTTGTCAAATTGTTTTATTTACAACAGGTAGAGGAACTCCATTTGGTTCTTTTGTTCCAACTATGAAGATCTCGACTAACTCGAAATTATATAACTTTAAAACAAACTGGATAGACTTTAATGCAGGAACTTTGCTTGAAGGTAAAAGCATGGAAACTGTACTTAAAGAATTTATCGATTTCATTATCCAAACATGTGATGGTAAACACCTAAAACATGAAGAAACAGGATTTAAAGAAATTGCAATATTTAAAACAGGGGTTACTCTATAAATCTCTGGACTCTCTCTTATTTATATTGGATTAAAAGGAAAAGCATCTGCGAATTATTTGCAGATGTTTTTTTCAGGTCTAAGACCTTTTTATTTTGTAGCACTTGGCAAAACAAAGAAAAATGTACTTCCCATACCCTGAGCCGTTTCCACATCAATAGTACCACCTTGTGTTTCGATGAATTCTTTGCTGATTGCAAGTCCTAATCCTGTTCCCGATTTAGAACTGCCAGGAACTTGAAAATACCTTTCGAATATCTTCTTCTTGTATCGACCATCAATACCTTTTCCCGTATCTTTTACTGAAAACAGAACTCCGTTAGGATGCTTTCTTAGTGAGATAATTACCTCGCTTTTTTCGATTGAATATCGGATTGCATTTGTCAGAAAATTAGTCATAACCCATGCTGTTTTCTCGGCATCACCATTGACAAAAGGAATACCCTCTTCAATATCAGATTTTAGTATAATATGTTTTTGATCGGCTTGAATCCGAGTGGTATCAATCGCATATTGAAGAATTATACGTGGGTCGGTAGGCTGTATATTCAATTGAATATTTCCTGTTTCGACCTGAGACATATTCAGTAATTCGCCTGTGATCTTAAGGAGTCGTGAGCTATCATCTTTTATACTTTCAACCAATTGCTTTTGCTCATCATTCAGTTTGCCTGTTTCGAGATGCTCCAATAATTGTGTACTCATCTTTATAGATGAAATCGGAGTTTTCAACTCATGAGATATGGTAGCTATAAAATTGGTTTTAGCAGAATCCAATTCTTTGAAAGGTGTAATATTTTTCAGCAGGATTACATATCCTATCAATTCGCTTCGTTCCTCCCCTGTTGGCGTAACTTCTATATTAATTATCTCTTTTTCGAAATATGATTCTTTGTTATCTGTATAAATTTTCAGAGGTATTTTTTTATCCGTTTCTTTCGATGGCTTTATAATGTCTACAATAAGTGTACGTATCAGATCGTTACTGACAGCAATATCTACTACCGATTTATTAATAATCTCGGCTCTGGTTAATCCTGTAATCTTTAGAGCCTCATCGTTTACAAACAGGATTGTTTTATTTTCGTCAAGCCCTATCACTGGATCGTGCATATTATTTATCAGAGTTTCTACCCGCTTCTTTTCTTTGAGGATTTTCTCTAATCGGCTGCTCGAATATTCTTCGAGTTTCTCGGCCATCGTGTTAAACGATTTAGCTAAATCTCCGTATTCGTTATGACCTTCGAAGTGTACTCGCTGGCTATAGTTCTGATTGGCAATCTGCCTGATGCTTTCGGTTAGTTCACGTATCGGTTTCGCTATATTGTTGGGTAACTTTATTAATAACCCGAAAGCAATAAGAAAGCATAAAGCGCCTGTTACAACAATCCAAACAATAGCTGTTTCAGCTGTATTATTGGCGATTTCGCTTTTCTGCTCGATAGCCCCCATATTCAGCTCCATCAACTTGGCAATATCTGTGCGGATATATCCTTGTATTGTATCATTAGTCATATCGACTTTAAGCTTCTCAAAATTCTCGGCGATATCTAAAGTCACATTACTTTCATTCCTTTCGGTCATGTTGTGTAATTGCTTTTCCAGGTTACTATCGAACTTAGAAACGGCTTTCGGATTGTCTTTCATCTCATCCAAAGCCAACAGCATATTACGAGAATATTCCATCGTATTGTAATTGGCTATCAATATATTATTCGTGTCTCTTTTCAACTCGTTAATATACCACATACTAACCCCTGCCAAAAGGATAATAAGGCAAAAAAGGAGTCCGACTCCGAATGTCAATTTCTTTTTTATTTTCATGATAAGATAATTAAATCAATTCCCTCAGCCTTTAGCGTTTTTAGTAATTCATTCATCGGTCGAGTTTGTAATACCATCCGAAACCAATGCAAATGAGGCATTCCGATACATACGGTCGATACATTCATCTTTATAGCCTGTTCCACAATTGCTTTGGGTATGCTCGTATGCTTTACCTGTATAACTTGTCCGCCCAATTCGACAGCTAATTTAAAACTATTAATCAACTTTCGTTGACTATCTAACGCTATTTTATCGAGGCTCTCCTGCGGTCGCTGAACATACAACACATACCACTCGCCATTGTAATAGCCTGCCTGACGTGCTGTTTTTCGGATTATATTATTTGCTTTCTTCCCGTTACTACCAATACATGCCATAAATGTCATATGCTTGCTTGGCGTAGCATTGGGTGCTTCACTATCGGCTTTGCGTACCACATGACTGGCAACTTCTTTGAGAGCTAATTCTCTTAGTCGAAGAATATGTTCGCTCTTAAAAAAATTTGTCAGAGCCGAATGTATTTTATCGGTTGGGTATATTTTCCCCTCTTTTAGACGAGAGATCAAGTCTTCTGCTGTTAGATCGATATTTACAACCTCATCCGCCATTGTGATTATGCGGTCGGGAATACGTTCGGCAACCTCAATACCCGTGATTCTCTTTACTTCTTCATTAAGGCTTTCGATATGTTGAACATTTACTGCACTGATTACATTGATTCCTGCTTCTAAAATTTCTAATACATCCTGCCAGCGTTTTTCATTTTTGCTGCCCTCGATATTGGTGTGTGCCAGTTCGTCGATAATCACAATTTCGGGGTGAAGATTCAATATGGTCTGTACATCCAATTCTTCGAGTTCCTTTCCTTTATAGAAAATTTTTCGGCGTGGAATTATCGGTAATCCCTCGAGTTGAGCAGCGGTTTCTTTTCTGCCATGCGTTTCGATATAGCCAATTTTAATATCAATGCCATTTTCCTGAAGAATGTGTGCTTCCTGAAGCATACGATAAGTTTTGCCTACACCGGCTATCATACCGATGTAGACTTTAAATTTTCCTTGCCTCGATTTTTTTATCAGATTCAGGAAATGTTGAACATTGTTTTCTCTTTCTTCCATCAAAGTATAATTTAGAATCTGACTGCTAATGCTGTCGTTACAAATACGTCATTATCAGTAAATCCATCTTCTTTTTGAAACACTTCATTTTGACTGGCGAAAAGACGTCCTTCAAGTCTCCAAATAGCAGCATCTGAAATGAGATAATCAAAATTAAGAGAATATCCCCATGTTTCAAATCCGTCAGGGGCTTCTGTTGAAATGATTACGCCGTCTTCATCCTGATAATATTCAACTCGGGCAGCTACATTTATTTTATCGGATAACGAATATCTTCCTAACAAAGCAAAAGTATACCATCGGTTATAACTGCTGCTGCTTTTTTCTTTCTGTTCCCAACCAATATCAAATCCGGCGGTGAGATCTAATTTATCTGTCAATTGAAATTGCCCGAAAAGGTCGTGAAAATAGCGCATTTTTCTCTCATCATCGGGTTTATCATTCCCGATAAATGAACTGCTATTTAAAGTAACTCTATCATTTGGCTTGAAAACAAGTTGATGCCCGAAAGCAGGCGTATTATTTCCGTCTACACGCTGAATACGTTGCCATCCATTCAAAATTAAACCACTTAGCATCCATCGGTTATCATTGGTTGTATAGGTTACTTTTGCCCCTGTTTCGAAGTAAGGCGAATTTTCAGCCATAATGCTTCTTGTTAACGTCCAGCAATCTATTCCGATAGCGCTTTCGAATCCAATATGCGATGCGAAAACTCCTGCATCTATCCAGATATTTTTAGTCTTCGATAATTTAACTCCAATATTTGCCTCATAGATATTTTTCAAAACTCCGGGTTCGGCTGCCATGTTATCATTACTATATGTACCCGCCATTAAACCCAAATTAGACCTCAGGTTGTGAGTATTATACGATGCCTTGAGCATCCCGATATTGAGATTCACTTCATTGTGCCTGTTATAAGCATACATAAATGGTTGCCTCTGATGATTGTAGGGTTTATTGAAGTCGTAACTATAATAAATATCTCCGTATCCACTGATAGTAAGTGGAGAAGCTACTTTTGCATCATCTTGCGAAAACGCATTGATTGTGAACATAGTCAACAATGCAACTATAAAACTTACTGTTTTCATCTTATTTCAATGTATCAAGAGCGATGTTAAGTTTTAAAACATTAATCTTTTCTGTTCCAAATAATCCGAATAATGGTTTTTCGGTTTGTTCATCAACTAATTTCTGTACATCCGACTCTGATAATCCACGTACTTTAGCAATCCTCTTCACTTGAATATGGGCTGCTTGTACCGAGATATTCGGATCGAGTCCACTGGCACTTGCTGTTATTATATCGACAGGAATTTCGTTCTTTGCAATATCGGGATTATGCACCAAGAAAGTATCAATACGGGATTTTACCGTGTCCAGATATTCACTGTTCGAAGCGCCTTTGTTGCTTCCTCCCGATCCTGCCGCATTGTAATTGACAGCAGATGGGCGTGACTGAAAATACTTATCACTTGTAAATGACTGCCCGATATTACTATAATATGTATTGCCTGAATATTCTATAATCTCCCCTTTTCCATTATTGGGAGACAGTTGAGCTATACCCCATACGCAAACAGGATAAACTACAGCGAAAAGTATAATAGTAGCTATCGTTAAGCGTATAGCAGGTAAAATATCTTTTTTCATTTTATTTTTATATTTAAGAGTCTATTTAAAATTGGTTAGCACATACCCTATATTCGACTGGGCGTATAATTATACGCCCCTACAAAGGCTTAGAAAAATAACGACACCAAAATATCAATAAGCTTTATTCCAATAAATGGTACTATTATACCACCTAAACCGTATATAAACAGGTTTCGTCGTAATAATGCTGATGCACCGATTGGTTTATAGGTTACTCCTTTTAATGCTAAAGGAATAAGTATGGGTATAATGATTGCATTAAAAATTACTGCTGACAGAATAGCACTCTCCGGGCTATGCAACTTCATTACATTCAAACCTTGCAATGCAGGAATAGCTGTTATGAACAGTGCCGGAATGATAGCAAAATATTTAGCTACATCATTTGCAATACTGAAAGTGGTAAGTGTACCTCTGGTCATCAATAGTTGCTTTCCGATTTCAACTACTTCAATCAACTTGGTAGGATCATTATCCAAATCGACCATGTTTCCGGCTTCTTTAGCAGCTTCCGTTCCACTGTTCATGGCAACACCAACATCTGCCTGAGCCAGTGCAGGTGCATCATTAGTACCATCACCCATCATGGCAACCAAGCGACCATCGGCTTGCTCTTTCTTGATGTAGTTCATCTTATCTTCGGGCTTTGCTTCGGCAATAAAATCGTCCACCCCTGCTTTTTCGGCAATATATTTTGCTGTTAATGGATTGTCTCCCGTAACCATTACGGTTTTTATTCCCATTTTCCGTAAACGTTCAAAACGCTCCTGTATTCCTGGTTTAATAATATCTTGCAATTCGATTACTCCAACTACTTTTTCATTGACAGAAACAACCAAAGGTGTTCCTCCGTTGCTTGATATCTGCTTTACTCGTTCATCTACATCATTGGGATATTCATTTCCTGCTCTTTCAACTAAAATCCGTATAGAATCAGCCGCTCCTTTTCGAATGCGGATATCGCCTGCATCAACACCCGAGCAACGAGTTTCAGCCGTGAATGTGATAAACTTGAATTGGGGAGAAGATACATCATAATCGGACGGACGAACATTTGCCAATTCGATAATAGATCGTCCTTCGGGAGTCTCGTCAGCCATAGAACTTAAGACTGCCGTTTTTACAAACTGTTCTTCGTCTGTTCCTTTAGCTGGATAAAAAGAAGTCGCTTTGCGATTCCCTATGGTTATAGTTCCTGTTTTATCTAATAGAAGAACATCTATATCTCCTGCTGTTTCTACCGCTTTTCCACTTTTGGTAATCACGTTAGCTCTCAAGGCTCTGTCCATCCCGGCAATACCTATAGCTGAAAGTAACCCTCCAATAGTTGTAGGAATCAGGCAGACAAATAACGAAATAAATGCTGCTATGGTAATAGGTGTATTCGCATAATCGGCAAATGGTTTTAATGTTACACACACAATAATAAATACTAGTGTAAAGCCTGCCAATAATATAGTCAAGGCTATTTCATTCGGTGTTTTTTGGCGGCTTGCACCTTCTACCAAAGCAATCATTTTATCAAGAAAGCTTTCTCCGGGTTGAGTCGTTACCATTACTTTTATTTTATCGGACAATACTTTTGTACCTCCCGTAACGCTACTTTTATCGCCTCCCGATTCTCGGATAACAGGAGCTGATTCACCCGTTATAGCACTTTCGTCAATGGTTGCCAAGCCTTCTATTATTTCTCCATCGGCAGGTATTATATCTCCTGCTTCGCAAAAAAATACTTGTCCTTTGTTTAGGGATGAAGATTGTACTATGGTCCACTCTCCTCTATCATCCAATAATTTTGCAGGAGTTTCTTCCCTTGTTTTACGGAGATTATCTGCCTGAGCTTTTCCTCGGGCTTCGGCAATAGCCTCAGCAAAATTGGCAAACAGAAGAGTCAGCAAAAGAACTATAAAGACGACTATATTATATGTCAAGCTACCTTGCGAAGTATTGCCAAACAAGGTACTGAGGCAAACAAACAACATAATAACTGTTCCGATCCAAACGGTAAACATGACCGGATTGCGGAAAAGATCCTTCGGATTGAGTTTTATAAATGAATGTTTCAATGCTTCTTTCAATAAAGCCTTTTGAAACAGTGATGGATTATTTGACTTCATTTCGTATTATTTCTATTAAAGTCTCAGACTTATTTATTGCTTTGGCAAGCATAATAGCGAGAGATAGTTATGATTGTAAAATGTAACAGTAAATATTTAGTGCTACTTAATTATCTATACAATGAAAAATGTTCGGCAATAGGTCCCAATGTCAAAGCAGGGAAAAAAGCCAGAGCAGCAATGATGGCTATTACAGCAAATACCATAAGTCCAAAAGTCGAAGTATCGGTCTTGAGCGTTCCCGCACCTTCGGGTATGTATTTCTTGCTTGCCAATAATCCTGCAATGGCTACAGGTCCTATAATCGGAAGGAAACGAGACAGTAACAATACTATACCTGTGCTAATATTCCACCAAGGTGTATTATCGCCCAAACCTTCGAATCCACTGCCATTATTGGCTGCCGAGGATGTATATTCGTAAAGCATCTCGCTGAATCCATGAAAGCCGGGATTATTCAATGTTGAAGCTGTAAATTGTGGAAACGCCGTTGCTAAAGCGGTTGCCGTGAGAATAAGAAAAGGATGCAGTAAAGCTATAATCATAGCAATCTTCATTTCCCGAGCCTCAATCTTTTTCCCCAGAAATTCGGGAGTACGCCCCACCATCAGTCCACTGATAAATACTGCCAGAATTATGAATATAAAGAAGTTTAACAAACCGACTCCGCACCCTCCATAAAAGGCATTTATCATCATTGCCAGTAATTGATTCATCCCTGATAAAGGCATCGTACTGTCGTGCATCGCGTTGACCGATCCTGTTGAAATAACCGTAGTCACAATACTCCAGAATCCTGATGAAGCAGCGCCGAAGCGAACTTCCTTACCTTCCATTGCTCCCAACGAATTATCTATGCCCATGGATGTTATAGCAGGATTTCCATTCTGTTCTAAAAGGATATTAGGTATAACCAATAGGAGAAAGCCGATAGTCATGACTCCGAAAACCATCCATGATAGTTTTTTACGCTTGATAAAATACCCAAATGCAAAGATCATGGATAATGGAATTATCAGCTGTCCGATCATCTGCATCATAAAAGTCAGATAATTGGGATTCTCAAACGGATGTGCCGAATTTGTTCCAAAGAATCCTCCACCATTGGTTCCGACATGCTTGATGGCAATAAAAGCAGCAGCGGGTCCTCGTGAAACTTCAACTGTGTTTCCATCCTGCAAGGTCGTCATGGTATCCTTTCCCTCAAAAGTCATGGGAGTACCATTAAAAACTAATATCAATGCCAATACAAGGGATACGGGCAGCAATATTCTAACACATGATTTCACAAAAAAATTATAGAAATTACCTAACTGATCGGTACGTTTTTCTCTAAATGCCTTAAATAATACAACCGCCGCAGCCATTCCCGTTCCTGCACTTACAAACTGCAAAAACATAAGCCATATCTGGCTCAAATAGCTGACACCTGTTTCACCCGAGTAGTGCTGTAGATTACAGTTTACCAAAAACGAAATGGATGTATTGAAAGCCAAGTCTGCCGACATGTTCGGATTTCCATCCGGATTTAATGGTAACCATTGCTGAGTCATCAATAAAGCCATGCTAATCAGAAACCAAACTAGATTAATTGTCAACAATGCTGATAAGTTTTCTTTCCAAGTCATTTCTTTTAAGGGATTTATTCCCCCTATCTTGAAAAGTATTCGGTCTATCGGATCGAAAATCGGGTCAAGCCACGTTTTACTTCCTTCATAGACTTTTGAAATATATTTCCCCAACGGAATAGCTAAAGCCACTGCGATTAAGAATGTTGTTATTATACCAAGTATTTCAGTGTTCATTTTTTATTAAATTAAGTTCGCAGAACTATTTATTGCTTTGGCAAGCAAAACAGCGATAGATAGTTATGCCCATTAAATGTATCATTAAGTATTTTTTATTACTTAATATTTAAGATTCCTCATTTTAGTTATTAGGAATTATTAGTCTGAGTAATACTCCGAAAAGGATAGCAATAGAAAAGAAAACCATTAATAAGTGCGTTGATTTAATTTTTTGCCTCCTTTCTACTAATCGGCGTAAGTGGGACATAAGACGCTTTGATTTTTTAGTTTTCATATCACTGGCTATTTTCATTTTTTAAAACTTCTCAGGATGTAATAATACATACACCATATAACCTAAAACTACGATTGCGATAACGAATAAGTATAACATAACTTTAAATTTTATTGAACCATTTAATTGATCTGTAAAAGAGGGCAAAACATGCTATTGCCACCATTATTAAAACTCCAACCTGCATTATCTTTCTTTTTTAATTAGACCTATATTTACTACTATGATAGTATATATGCCAATCTTATGCCAACAAAAATGATCACAGACCAATTTATTGCATACTTGATAGTTATGAATTTTTCTAAAAATCGGGGCATAAAAAAAGCCTATCAAAATGATAAGCTCCTTCTCAAAATGAGAATTATATTATTGTAGCTACAGTTTATATTCTTCTACTTTTCGGTATAAGGTAGCAATGCTTATTTCTAATAATCGGGCTGCTTCGGCTTTATTCCCTTTCGTATAGTTCAATACTTTTCTTATATGTGCCTTTTCTATATTCATCATAGATAAAGACGAAGTTGCACTCTCAGAGATATTCGATTGTTGTAATTCAAAAGGCAAACAATCAATAGTCAATACATCCTCATCGGCAAGAATAACGCTACGTTCTATAATATTTCTCAGTTCGCGAATATTCCCTTTCCAAGTATTTTGCTCCAGTGTCTTAATATATTCGGGAGACAGAAGTTTTATCCGCTTATTCATCTTCACAGCAAAAACCTGAGCAAAGTCATTTGCAAACAGCTTAATATCCTCTACCCTATCTCTCAGAGAAGGAAGTGCTATCTGGAAAACAGACAAACGATAATACAAATCGCTTCGAAATTGCCCGTTTTCAATCTCCTTATCCAACTCTCTGTTCGTTGCAGCTATTATCCTTACATCAACTTTAGTTGGTTTGGTTTCTCCTATTTTAATAAACTCCTTTGTTTCGAGAACTCTTAATATTTTAGCTTGCAAGTCCATAGGCATTTCACCGATTTCATCTAAAAAGATAGTTCCGGAATTGGCTTCTTCAAACAATCCTTTCTTATCTTTTAATGCTCCCGTAAATGCTCCTGCTTTATGTCCAAATAATTCACTTTCCAATAAATCTTTACTGAAAGCCGAGCAATTGATGGCTACAAAAGATTTATTCTTTCTGTTTCCTCCATAATGAATGGCTTGTGCAAAAACCTCTTTACCTGTACCTGTTTCACCTGTCAACAGAACAGTAGTATCGGTAGCAGCCACTTTGCGACTCATATCAATGGCATTCAATATCACTTTAGATGTCCCGATAATATTGTCAAATGAATATTTCTGCTCTACTTTTTGTTCAAGCTGAGTGACCCGTTTTGACAGTTCTGTCTTTTCAAGAGCACGATACAAAAGAGGGATAATACGGTTGTTGTCATCTCCCTTCGTTATATAATCGAATGCTCCGTTTTTTATGGCTTGTACTCCATCGGGAATATTGCCATAAGCAGTCAGTAGAATTACTTCTGTCAAAGGTTGTATTTTTTTTATCTCCTGAATTAGTTCCACTCCATTCGCATCTGGTAGCTTCACATCACAAATAATCGCATCAAAATCTTGCTGTTCTATTTTCTTTAGAGCAGTCGCAGCATCTTCTGCCTGAAAAACGTGAAACTTTTCCAGCTCTATGATTCGAGCCATTAGTTTGCGAAGCTTTTCCTCATCATCTATCAATAGTATTTTTTTCACTATATAAAGAATAATTGATTTGGATGTAAAAATACATCTTTTTCAGGTCTTATTACTATTTAGCTCTCCAAGTATAAAAACGTCGTATGGAAATACCATATTTCTAAAACTAGCATACGATATTGGCAAGAGTATATTTTAAAACTCTAAGACACTGATAATCTAATTAGTTTATTAAATTTGTACTCATGTACCTATTTGTAATTTTTCTCATTAATAGCGATACAGAAATAACCTCTTAATATATACAAGTATGAAAAACACGTACAAATTTTACACTCTTTTATTCGCAATAGCTTTTATTTGTTCGACTGTCACTATTCTTGCTCAAAAGCCCTTTGTAGTACAATCTCCAGATGGCAAACTCAAAGTGAATGTATCAGTTGGTAATATTATTGAGTATTCTTTGGAGCATGACGGTGATTTAATATTGAAAAAATCGCCAATATCAATGACTCTTACTAATGGAACATCTTTCGGCGTTAATTCGAAGCTGTCAGGCTCATCAACTAAAACAATCAACCAGACAATATCTGCTTCAATTTATAAGAAGAAAGAAATAACCGATAATTATAACGAATTGAATCTTATGTTTAAGGAAGGGTTCAATATTATATTCAGAGCATATAACGATGGTATAGCATACCGTTTCGTTTCGAATTTGAAAAAGCCATTCGAGGTAAAAGAAGAACAAGCTATTTTCAACTTTCCTAAAGATGAGAAAGCTTATATTCCATATGTACAGATAGTAAAAGAACCTCTTGAAAAACAGTTTTACAACTCGTTCGAAAACACTTACCAACATATCAATATATCTCAATGGGATAAGAAACGTCTCGCTTTTCTTCCTTTGGTTGTAGAAGCACCCAAAGGCAAAAAGATATGTATTACCGAGGCTGATCTTACAAGTTATCCGGGTATGTACTTATATAACAGCGATGGTTCAAATAACCTCACAGGTGTATTTGCCCCCTACCCTAAAGAAATTAAGCAAGGCGGACACAATATGTTGCAGAGCGAAGTACAATCGCATGAACCATATATAGCTAAGTGTAATGATGCAACCAACTTTCCATGGCGTACTCTTATCGTTTCTGAAAACGATCACGATTTAGCAGACAACGATATGGTATATAAGCTTGCGACACCTAATAAAGTGACGGATATATCGTGGATAAAACCTGGGAAAGTAGCTTGGGATTGGTGGAATGATTGGAATTTATTTAATGTTAACTTCAAATCAGGTATTAACAATGATACGTATAAATATTACATTGACTTTGCATCGGAGCATGGTATTGAATATGTAATATTAGATGAAGGATGGGCTGTTAATTTACAAGCTGACCTATATCAAGTAGTACCCGCAATCGATTTGAAAGAACTCGTAAATCATGCCAATAAAAAGAATGTCGGGCTTATATTATGGGCCGGATACTATGCATTTAATAAAGATATTGAGGGCATTTGTAAACATTATTCCGAAATGGGAATCAAAGGCTTTAAAGTAGATTTCATGGATAGAGATGATCAGCCAATGGTTGATTTTCATTATCGTGCTGCTGAGATCGCTGCAAAACACCATATGTTGCTCGATTATCATGGAACTTATAAACCAACAGGACTGCAAAGAACATTTCCTAATGTTATCAACTTCGAAGGAGTACATGGTTTAGAGCAAATGAAATGGTCTCCCGAAAGTGTCGATCAGGTGACCTATGACGTAACCATACCATTTATAAGAATGGTAGCTGGTCCGATGGACTATACTCAGGGAGCAATGCGTAATGCTAGTAAAGGAAATTATCGTCCGGTTAACAGTGAACCAATGAGCCAAGGTACACGATGCCGTCAGTTAGCAGAATACATAATATTTGAATCACCATTAAATATGTTATGTGATAATCCATCCAATTATATGCTCGAAAAGGAATGTACTGAGTTTATTGCTAATGTGCCAACCATATGGGATAATACAATAGCTTTGAACGGAAAAATAGGTGAATATATTACTATCGCACGCAAGAAAGATAATATCTGGTATGTAGGCTCCTTAACCAATTGGGATGCTAGAACTCTCGACATTGATCTTTCGTTTTTAGGCGAAGGAAATTATAAAGCCGAAGTCTTTAAAGATGGTATTAATGCGAACAGATCGGGACACGATTATAAGAAAGAAGTAATTGACATACCTACAAATAGAAAACTTCAACTACCAATGGCATCTGCTGGTGGCTATGTTATGAAAATTTACAAATAATAGAAGATTAATAAGATCAAGATAATTTAGAAAAAGGGTTTTCCACGTTGGATAACCCTTTTTTTCACCTCAATTGTATCGTTATGGGTAAATAATAGATTATAAGACGATTATAAAAACAAAATATATCCTCTAATTAGCAGAGATCTTGAATCACTGTAAATCAAACACATAAATATCCTCAAGCAATTACTCAAATCTTTAGAATGATGGCTATCTGCATTTTAAGAATGAACTTACCCATTAACAATATTAGGTTTGTTTGTTTATTTTATATATTTTTATGCTAAAATATCTATAATTTATTTGTGGATATATTTATTCCAGTGGTTGAATACATTACAAAACATAGCTCAACTTTCGATTTTTAACACATACCATACGGATAAACGAAATTAATATTAGACACAAGAACAAAACTAGACAATAGGATTATAAATCCATGTATTATTCATTTTAACACAAAAACAATTATGAAGAAATGTTATTTTTGTGCGTTGATATTCCTCCTTTCATTGGCAGGAAAGGCGCAAGTACAGAATGACGGCTCGCCCTACCCCCACAAAACAGGACGAGACACGCAGCCACTAACATTAAAAGTTAGCTCCCGAACCTCAGCCAAGGGAAATCCGGTTAGTCCTTACATCACAGATGTGAAAAACTATGGAATTGTCCGTATTGGAGAATACTATTGGATAAACAGAAACTTCTCTAATAATAAAGCAACCCAATGGCAGGCTGGAGGAGACTGGAATAACTGGTGGGAAGAAGTTGCCCAGAATCTCCCTACACAACCTCAATTAGATAAATATCTAGGGCATATGGGATTGCCTAAGGACAAGTTTCAAATAACCGATATGGGTGCTTGGAATCACAATGACTTTAATGAGAATTATGGGTCATATTACCATGCTCAGAGTATATTTGGAAACTGGGTCGGACAGTTTATACAACCGATGGAGGCAGCTTTTGAAACTTCGGTAAACAATGTAAAAGATTCCAGATGGGGACTTCCTACAGTAGACGATTTTAAACAATTATTCGGAATGATTGAGCCAGATGTGATTGCGGTTAACGAAATACACGTTCGCCATCAATTAGGCCCTTTAGCAAAAGATAATGCAGAAGCAAAAGCCAAAACTTGGTTAACTAATAAGTTGGCATATAATATGGGGCCCAGCGATGGTGACAAAGTATATTGGTTTGAAGGAACTACCAACAGATATGGTTTCAACTTAATGCCAAATGGAGGTAGAGCCAATGGTACTACATGGTATCAACTACATGACAGACCAGGATGGCAGTTAGATAGAGGAGATTTCTCTCAATTATTCTACGTCTCGAAGTTTGCCGCTAAACAAGCAAACGGAGAAGGAGCAAGTATAGATTTACATGACTTTATTACATTCTATCCTAAAAATCCAGGAGAAAATGTGGCTGGAGACATTCCTTACAGCTACGGAACTTGGTATGGCGTGAGATATTGTAAAAGACTAACTCCACAAGAATTAGGCTATGAAGTATACTATATTCCGGGAAAACATGACAAGAACCTACCCGACTATGATGAGCCTTTAGTATATATTGCTTGGAAAAATTCAGATGGAACTATTCCTGCACCTAAAGGTAAATATCAAGTATTACCTGCCGGATATTTCAGAGGATTCTTTACACAATTCGAAATTTACGAGGGCAATCCTAAAAACTATAGATATGCCGATTATGTAAAGATGGCAAGATGTATTCAGGATGAAACACTCATAAAAAAAATGAATGTGTGGAATGAATCAATGAGAGCAGCTGGAAAAGATGAATGTGATTGTAATACGCTCGCTCCTATTTATCTTAAAGATCATATGCAAGTGATGACAGATAAGCCCTTCTCGTATGCTTTAAGTCCAGGAGAGAGCTTTTCAGTTCTGTTAGAAACAACCTCAAACAAAGATGTAAATATTGGTCTGTATAAGAAAAACACTAAGACTGGGGAGATAGACTTTGTAGGCCAAGCAAATATTGGTGAGGCAGATCAATATGGAGTATATCAATGTTTAGCAGTAGACGAAAACGGAAGTGATCTTGGAATTGGTATATATATTGTTCAGCCATTCAGATATGGACTTAATGGTGAAATTATCAAAGTTGAAAGAAAAAAAGAAGATGCACATCTAATTGATCGACTTCCTATTAACGTCAGCAAATACAAAACAACTTTTGCTAATATATACAGTGCCCTTACTGATGAGGCAGATTTTGAAGAAAATATGATTATAAGAGTTCAAGGAAGAGCCCAGCGAGATATTTTTAGATATGTATTTAGTGGAGAAACTCCTGAATTTTTTACTGTGACAGTGCCAGTAAAAGATAACAGAGATTTTAAAATTGGATTATTCTCCAGATACGGAGAAATATTAATAGATGATATACGACAAGACCCTAGTAGTGGTAATACATCCAACCCAACTTACCCAATAAGATGCCAGATTCCTGTTGATCAAATTAATAATCTTACCACTATTTATGATTGGGTATTTTATAATGAAGTAACTACCGATCTAAGTGATGTAGAAATAAATACAGATATGGAATCTAAACATATTATAGCTGCCTATTATCCCGAAAACGGCTCTTACAATCCTCAAAAAGGTCTAATAACAAGGAAAAATAGTATTCCGTATATTGATAGAATACCTGTTTATATCTTGGCTAAAGGAGAAGGACCAGTTATAATACCGAATTTACGACAAGCACCAGCTTCTGCTATATTGAATGAAGTATCTGCAATAGAACTATTCTATGATAGGAATTCGCAATTGGTAAAAGCAAACTCACTTTCATCTTTTATAACCGACATAACTATATATAGCTTCAATACAGCTACAATAGTAAGGAAAGGATTGAATACATCTCAAGTAAATGTAGCAGACCTTCCATCAGGAGTATATATTGTAAAAATTACTGATTCAAATAAAGAGACCAAATCGCTTAAGTTCATTAAATAATAGAGTGAATTCTACCGAAAAGCAGGTGGATAAACTTTTACAAACTATACAGTATTTTGTCTAAACGAACAAATACGAATCAGTTTTCACATAAATAACCCTTTCCATTCTCTATAAAATAAGAGCTTGGAAAGGGTTATATTTTATCAAGTATTTTCCGAAATAGAACGGAGCTATCGCAAAACGGAAAACCTTTTTTTAATCTATAATATATCTCTATCTTTTCTGTTCACTCTTCGTTATTCGGACTAATTCATCATACAAGTTAGCATCTTTAGATAACTTTAGTTTTGCTCTTATATGACTTCTTGTACTTGTTATTGTATTAATCGATTTATCTAACAGAACACTTATCTCGCGTGTATTCTTATCTTGAAGTATAAGAGAACACACTTCTCTTTCGCTTCGTGTAATTTCGGGGCAATATTCCATTAACAGAGCAAAATTCTGCTCTTCCATACTCATAATCTCTTTTGCTCGATACATAATAAGTTCTTCTGAACGTTTTCCGAGCATCTTCAATACATGTGTAGTCTGTTCGGGAGCTACATTCTTTTGTTTCATTCCATCAATAAGAGATCTTAGCTCATCTTTATCGATATGTAGAAAATTTAGGAGACTTTCTCTTTCATTGTGAAGTTCGTCATTATCATCTTGCATTTTACGTATGCTCCGATACATTATTTCCCCTAAAAAGGCTGTAGCTATAAATATAAAGCCCAATATAGCAGACATTGAGAGAATACTAAAACTACTGGTAAGAAAGCCAGCTACCAGATACGCAGAAGATGAGAATATTGCAAAAACAAAAGGCAAATATCGTATATAAGAAAGGATCAAAGCAACTATAACAGAGAGGCATAAAGTCATATTAGCTAATATAAATTTACGGCTCACAAGAGTGTCTAATACTACTCCGTGAGATAAATCAGCCATAAGCCCTACCTGAATGATAATAGCATAATATATTACAGCCGTCTTTGCCGGTAATCTATTCAAAAGGAATAAACCCATTACCACCAAAATTAGAACCGCTTGAATTATATTAGATAGTCTATAAAAAGAATCTTTCAAATCAACATCCAAAAGGATATCTATCATTATTACGATCAAGGAACTTATCGACATAATAAGGAATACAACAACAGCTTGTCGTTCCATCAATGTCTCTCCTGAATATATCTTCTGTAAAACCTTCTCTTTTATATTGCTCATTGATTATCGTCTCAAAGTCCTTAATACCATTTATTGGTGCTTATTTAACACCACTTACTTCACTATAGAAACCTCTAAATTTTGAAGTAATATTATCTTAATCGATGATCGTTTTATTCCCTTTTCATCGTAAATTTAGAATACTAACAATCGATCCCTGCTTCTTGTTCAAAACCATATTTATGACTACAAGCTTAAGGAATAAAGGACATATATAAAGAATTGAAAATATCTATATAACAACTTCCTTTTCATCAAAAATTGGTCTAACTATGTTTTCAATTTTTCTTCAAGACTCATTATCCTTCATAATAAAGTCCATAAATCAACATAAACAACTACAATATAATCTCTTACTATATAAAACAAATAAAAAACCGAATACTATTTTGTACATAATCAGAAGCTATATTTTTAATAAAAAAAGAACTATTATACCAAAAATGATTGAAAACAGACCCAAATCAACCACAAACACCTCATTATTAACTATATAACTCTCAACAAATAGACTTATCTAAAAGTGAAAATTTAATATAATATACATTTTTGATATTTTTCAATCCACTAAATTAACATTATCATTATTAATAAGCATTTTTCTTATGCTGGGAGGGCTATTTTGGACATTTTTTGACATAGATTATTGATAATATATTCTGAATTTCCTGATTAACACCCTTAATTTTGCAATACAAATTCGATCTATGGATTGATCATTAAATAATAAATATCAAAAAATTATAATGAACAACTTTCCTAAGTCATTACAATTTAATGTAAGAATGAAGAAGAATAGATTATTACTAGGTTTATTACATCAGAACAAAAAACAATTAAATCTGCTAAAATTAAGGTTTATATGATGACCTCAAATAAAGTCTGATTACATGAATAGATTTATTCATTACTACCGGTAGTCTACTTTATTTTACTTGGCTCTTTATTTTCTAAATTTGGAATAAAGTAATCTCTTATTAAAACTCGAATAGTATAATACGTATATACTACATCGTAAAAATAGAGACTCAGACCTTCCAATAAAGAAATAAACTTTCGAGAGAAAGATAAAAAAGGGCAATAAAAGCATTCTAAAACAAGAATGCCATTACTAAAAAACAACAGAATACTTTCACATCTATCAATTAGGACTAGACATTATGGACTTAAAAAAAACGAATAATATATTATTCGTTGGGATCTCGGCTACCCATAATTAGCTCTAAAAGTGAAAGCAGGTTATCATTCTACAAATTACAAGTAAGTATCAATTAACAAAAAGGCGACATTATGCCAGAAACTCTTCACACCCCAGCATTTAATTTAGAATCGGCTCTAACAACGGGAGTTGATCCGCGTACCGGAAAATACGATTGTAACATCAACTTAGTTACTCTTAAACCCTATAATATAGAAGGACCTGAGCGTCCACTAATCCTTTCATTCTCTGTTCTCGAAGCAGGTTATAAAGGCTTTGGTCGTAATTGGCACTTAAAAACAACTCAATTAGATCTATCTAGAGGTATCTTCACTTCAATGACAGGTGTTAAATATGAAGTTGAGAAAGATTTAAACGGACGACCTATATATCCTTCAAGTGGAGAATATATCAATTTAAAAGATCTGAAAGTTCAGAATATAAGAATCAAAAGAAATAGCAAAAATCAATTCGAAGTATTTAACAAAGATGGCATCCGCGAGATACTCACTTGTGATGAAGATTTCCGAATTGCAACTATTACAAGTCTTATATATGAGAATGGTGAAATATTTGATTTTAAATATAACACAGACTCCATGCCTTTACTGGAGGAAATAACTCACCGTCAAACGAGGATTAAACAAATACATTTCATAATAGAAGGTAACCAGACTGTTGCATATAATTATCCAACAATCAATGGGAATGCTAAAGTAAACCTCATATATGGGAAACCCTCACAACAAGGTACTCCAATAATGTTGTTAAACCTGAGTTATCCGTTCTTAAATGACACTAAACCCGAAGGGTTGCCTAAATACACATTCGATTATGAAAGAATTAACTTATCTGGTCTTAACAATAGTTTAGACTCTATACAAATTGTTATGACTCATTTCGCTAAGGGGGAAGGCGCCTTTGAGACAATTTCATACAATCCACAAGGCATACAAGTTACAAATAACCAATGGCTTCCTACAGTTTATCAACACACAACTAACGACGGAGACGGACAACCATCTATTACTAAAGAATACTATTTCATGGAAAGTTTGAATTATACAGGTTTCAGTCTATGTGGTAGCATCCCAGACAAGCCCGCTATAAACGATCTCCTGCAAACAACTCTGGATTATACTTATTGGACTTGGGAAACATTATTAGATAATAATGGAAAGCATGCCATCCATATTGAAAGAGAATATAATCAATTTCATCTTTTGATAACTGAAATTACTAAAACCGATTTTGGATTAAAAGTTAAGAGAATTGATTATAATCAAATTCCCGGTAACTTTTTTGAGCAACCAGCAAACCTTCATTTCCCTCGTACAATAACTCAAACCTATAATAGTATCAGTTCCGGAGAGCGTACTGAGATTGAATATATGGAAACAGACGATCAAGGCAATATCCTGTCTTCGATTGACATTAACGGAATAGAAAGATCATATACCTATTATCCTACTCTCGGCATTAAAGGATTATGCCCAGCCGATCCTTTAGGCTTTGTCCGCTTTGTGAGAGAACTAAAAATTATTGCTCCATCTAATAAAGCCTCAACAACTCCCAGGAAAGTAATTAGATATACCTATACAAGTTTATCTAACCCTCACGTACAAAATCATATTGTAAAAGAGACGGAAACCGTGAATGAGAAAGTTGAGACAAAATACCTGTATGTTGAGAATAACAATCTGCCTCTTTTCAACACAGGTCGTTTACGCCAAGAAGTATACACTATTATAAGTGGAGAAACTCAGGATCAGAGCTTAAAGAAATATACTCACAAGTATAACTCTTCGAAACATGAGATAATCACCACACTTCGAAACATCGGCTTTAATGGAGAAGAAACAACTGTCATATCTATTGATTCTCTTCATAAAGAGAAAGTACTTCCATTAACAAAAAGATCAGGAATAACCCAAGCAGTTCTATATAACCTATCTGATCAGGTGACACATAAAAGTTCTCCTTACCCATTAGGTAATTCAAAACCAACTTACAACTACTCTTTTCCTCTCAGAGTGAGTTTATCCCGATGAATAATTTAATATCTCTACAAATATTTACAAAACAATTCATTGCGAGATAAATGAGGGAAAAGTTATAGATAATCACTAATAAAGGTTGTTTTAGGGATGGAGTCGTGTTATTAAATAACACGACTCCTTTTTTCTAATAATTAAAAATTATGATTAATGAATTTTATTCATTTTCCTTTCTTCCAAATAATTTACCGGCATAAAAAAAGATAAAACAGATCAATGCCAGTATAGCAATTGCACCAACAACATACAACACTATGGTAGATACGACCTTAACTCCTATAACTAACAACACAATAAATAAAACAATAGAAATAACTCCGATTGTTATTAGAAAATACTTTAATAATTCCATAATACTTTGATTAAATTATAATTCCCATTATTAATTTAAACAAGATCAATGCACAAGATGTTTAGTTAATTCAATATAAAAGCAATTTACATAATAGCTAAGTTGTATATAAAATTACAAATACAATCACTGAGTTAGAAGAACTCTCAATAGTAAACCTTATATTATTTAAAGGACACACACCTTATACATAAGCATATATTAAAGCCATAAAAGCCGAAAAAAATTCATCCAATAGAAAAAATAAGCTATTGTTTCTTTGTAATCTCTTCTAAGACACAATTTAAACATCCGCGAACTTGTTCTTTCTGCATTGTCAAGCTTTCCTGCGTATCTGGCTCAAGATATATTCTGTGAGTAGAGGTGTCTTGTTTAATTCGATAAAACGAATTACCATCTTTGTCAAACACCATTAAGAGAATAGCATCGTACATTTTAGGATTATTCATCTTTGCGTTCATCTCTTCCATTGTGTTTTCAATAGCAGGGAATCTAACAATAGATGCCAACCTTACTTCAATATCAGTATTAGTGCATTGGAACCTATACATAGTAGACCTAAGACTAGATGTAACATTATATGGAGCTTCTTTAAGTATGAACTTTTTAGTCTCTTCAAATTGGTCATAAGAGAAGATGCTTGTTATATCTACATCCTTAGAAGTCGTATTTTGCGCACAAACTATAGATGCTATCATTAGGTGTATAAAAAGAAAGAACTGCTTCATTATTTTTTTATGTTTCTGAGTTGAAAATAAGCCATAACTTAGATTATATCTTATTTTAGATCAAATATTTTGATTCGATACGATTACTACTATCGAATTCCAATAAGGCCAGTCCTAATTTCTTTTCTAATTCCTTTTTCTTCTTTTTTAATTCAGACAAATTATTTGATTCACGAGATATTTGCTCTTGAACAACGATAAGCCGACCACCCGAAAGGCCCTTAGCTTCCTCTTTCAGCTTTGCAAGCCTCGCTGTACTATCAGCAATATCATTAAGAACTTTCTTGTACTGAGCTGCATATTCCGTCTTATTACCAATATCATTATTATCATCCTTGGAGCAAGAAGTTGTAAACGAAAGTAGAATAGATGTGAGAGCCAAAAATAGAAAATATTTCATCAATAATAGTTGTTAGTTAGCAGGCAAAGCTACAATGATTTTAGAATACTAACAATAAGCAACACCCTTTTATTTAGAGATGCTTTCTCCTATTTTAAAGAATAAAGAATTGTATCAATTCCATTTTATTGATATAACTTCGCGAACTCAAGATAATTTAATAATGCTAAAAAGAAAACCTGATTTTGTAGACCGTATGATAAAAGGACGAAAATTCTTTCTAGGTGCAGCACTTGTTGCTGTGGTAATTATCCTATGGACATTATTAGCCTGTTTATAATGAAGCAGCTAATTACAGGTAAAGCTTATTCTATTAAACTATTCTACGATCCAGAAATAGTAGAAGCCTTGTATCTACAACACTACGCTGATTTATTTGGCGAAGAATATGAATCTGTTTTTATTACACCCGATGGAAGATTGTTCGAAATAGCGAGCGTGGAAAGTTGGTATTAATTAAAACAACTACATTATACCTAAATAAGCTTATATAACCGCATCTAATGAGTTTCATATTATTATAACAATTGAGAAGCCATTCACAACCAGTAATCATATATTAGTTATTTGAATCATTCAATCTATTGGTTTAACTCTCGGTTTAACTTTCACTCATAAACCAGCCATAACCACAACAAAAAAGCACTTAGAACTTTCGTTCTAAGTGCTTCTATAGTGACCGCGCCAGGATTCAAACCTGGAACCTTCTGATCCGTAGTCAGATACTCTATTCAGTTGAGCTACGCAGCCATTGCTTTAATGCGTTGCAAAAGTAACGCTCTTTTTTAGATTATGCAAGTATTTAGACACTTTTTTGAATAAATTATTTCAACAAGACACTACTTATACACCTAAAATTCTAAAGTAAAGAAACTTATGATTTATATAATTTTTTAAGTCTATTGAGTTATAAAGTAAAAAAGAAAGGAGGACAAAATCCTCCTTTCTTACAAATTATATAGTTATGCTATATTAGTCGATAAAATCAACAGTTTCTTCACCAATCATTTTACGAAGTGTATTTTTTAACTTCACATATTGGATGAATAAATCGTGTTCTGCAATCTGATTCTTTTCGTGCATTGGGCTCTTGAAGTAGAATGATAACCAGCTTTGGATACCGCTCATGCCAGCACGTTGTGCAAGGTCAGAGAACAATACAAGGTCAAGACACAAAGGAGCAGCAAGAATAGAGTCACGGCAAAGGAAATCCACTTTCAATTGCATTGGGTAACCCAACCATCCGAACAAGTCGATATTATCCCATCCTTCTTTATTGTCCTTACGAGGAGGATAATAATTGATACGTACTTTGTGATATACGTTACCATAAAGTTCTGGATATAATTCTGGTTGAAGGATATTATCGATAACCGATAATTTTGATTCTTCTTTTGTTTTGAATGATCCTGGATCGTCAAGAACTTCTCCGTCACGATTACCTAGAATATTTGTAGAGAACCATCCGCTAAGACCTAACATACGAGTTTTGAACATAGGAGAAAGAACTGTCTTCAACATAGTTTGACCAGTCTTGAAGTCTTTTCCACAGATCGGAACTTGTTTTTGTGCTGAGAATTCCCACATTGCAGGAATGTCAACAGTTAAGTTAGGAGCACCATTGATATAACCTACACCTTCTGCAATAGCTGCATAAGCATATAAGTTCGATGGAGCGATATCTGCATGATTTTCTTTTACTGCTTTTTCGAAAGAAGAAAGGTTTTTGTGAATTTCACCAAGAGGAGTAAATACTTCTGTACTACCGCACCAGATCATAACTATTCTATCGCAGTTATTGTCTTTTTTGAAGTTGCGGATATCTTCTCTTACTTGTTCCATCAAGTCCCACTTAGTAGGAGCTTGTTTTACCCATGTACCATGAAGTCTTTTTACAAAATTTTGATCGAATACTGCTTTCATTGGCTTGATTGCCGAAAGCTCGTCTTTCACTTTGTTTAGATCTTCATCAGTTAATACCTCAGCATGTTTAGCTGCTTTATAAACATCATCTTCGAAAAGATCCCATCCTCCGAATACAATATCATTAAGATCAGCCAAAGGCACTGCATCTTTGATCTTCGGAAAACGATTTTCTTCTCTTTTACCCAAACGCATTGTAGCTAATTGAGTGATTGAACCAACAGGAACACCTAATCCCTTACGAGAAATTAATGTACCTGCGATAAATGTAGATGCCACTGCACCACCAACTCCAACAACAAGAACACCAAGTTTACCTTTGGCTTCTTTCACTTGTACTTTTTCCATTTTTTAAATTAAATTAAAATACACTGCAACCCGCAGTAATCCTTTAAACTAGCGGCTTTCTTCATTCAGAATATTTTACTCCTAAGAAGAGAAACCTATATAATAAAATCGCTTTGGTGAAGATTCATCTCATTTTATTCTCCCAACCCGGGCTTTTCCGCCATACAACCGGCATCCATTATTAAGAATAAATATTCAGACCAACGCTCTTGTATTATCAAATATTAAGTACATGTAGATTTAGCATCAATCAAATAAAGAGTCAATATCTAAATCACTAAAAATCTTTTTCTCATCCAAATAAGCCCTTAAAGCATTATTCGGCATCACCATAAAGATAGTTTTCAAAGATAGCTGTTTTTTTGTAGTTTCCTGCCATCTTTCATCATTATCGATACAATCAGCTGAAACATTCCCTTTTACCCACACGTGAGCACCAATCCCAACATCTGTATTCTTTTAATCTATATGCTTAGAAACATTCATATTTCCGTTGACGATAAGACCTGTTATATCAGGATCTTCAAAACCTAAAAAACATCTCGTCCCATCAAATTCTAAATAGTCAAGAATCAAATCTACTTCAAAAACTGTAACAAAAGTATCTTCTAGGTATTCTTCAGGAATTCCGCCAAAATTAACTTTATCCCCAAAAACACATAGTTTTCAGCTTCTGACCATTTTGTTTTTTGATAGGTTGCTATTCATTCTAATTATATTTTAAAGGCAGTAGCTAACTCCATAAAATCAGTAATTATCAAATCAGCAGTTGCATCAGGATCATCATCGCCCCACCCTGGTCCTTTTAACCAGATAGTCTGACATCCGTTTTTAGAGGCAGGCACAATATCTTTTGCATGAGAATCTCCTATCACTACAATAGAAGAAGCAGGAAGCTTTAACTTATCTACCCCCAAACCAAAGATGGCTGGATCAGGTTTTCGTACACCTACCACGGCTGATTCAATAATATCATCAAAGAACTCTAATAGACCGAAATCGCCCAATACTGCTTGTACATTTCCATAGAAATTAGAAACAAGCACCATGGGATAACGATCTTGTAAAGCTTTTAAAATCTCCTTTTCTTTACTTATAATCTCTTTAGCAAAAAGATAACATTGCTTAGAAATAGCAAGAGAATAGCCAGCCGTTTTGTCATTATCTTCTAACAATTTCTGCTCTAGCAGATAACGGATCTGAAGGTCTGTTTTTATTTTCAATAAATCGTAGAAGTTATGATTTGGTTGCACATCAGGATGTGTCGCTAAATAACGCTCTCCATATACATAAGCTTCGCGAAAGGCTTCTTTAGTTACTGGTACATTTACATCCTTATAGGCATCCCATAAGACCTCAGCCCAATGTGCACCATTACTATCTATTGTACCTCCGTAGTCAAAAATAATACCTTTAACGGCACTCAAATCAAACATATATTCGGTTTATTTTAATTATTAAGTAAATGAAAGTATTTATTGATACACTTCCCAATTATAACAGACCATTACCTTAGCTAGGAAAAGGAATGTGACTTTAAGTTCAATAAATACGATCTCAGTCGTATTTATGTTCTGCAATCTTTTTTGTAAATGTTTTACACATTTTCTCATGGCTCCAAACCATATATACCAAAATCACATTGAGAACTATAAGTTCGAACACGAAATACAGCCAAGGTTCTCTAATCAACATAGCAACAAACAAAGCTATTGCACGAGTATTGAAAGAGAGAATATTAGTCCACTTCATCAAAGGTAGGCTTTTTTCTCTAAAATCGGCTCTGAACTGCTCAGGAGCAGTTTCACCATATTTACTTTTCAACAGTTTAAACATGACTTGAAAGTTACCAGTCCAACTTTCTTGTCCCTTTGTATAGTTGGTATAAAAGGTAAGAACTAACTTTTCCCCAAAATTAGACTTCCAAGTTAGTGTAGCATTTTTTTGATTCAGTTCATTAGTATTATCCAACTCACTACCCGATTTTCCTTTCAAAAACAGTAAGTGTATATTGCGATAATAATCGGCCATAGAAGCTTGTTTACTATGAAAAAAGCCCGTTATAATAGCCAAAGCCCATATACTCCATCCCCATACAGGGAACAGACGCATACAGATAGCAATATAAATGGAAGCAAACCACAGATTTCCGGCAAAACCATCTAACACTCTACCTAATGCTGAAAATTGTTTAGTCATACGAGCCAATTGCCCATCGGCACTATCGTATGAATTGGCCCATACCAAGAGAAGTATACCTAAAATAGTGACCCAGAAATTATCAAAGTAGAAGCAGATACCCGAACCTACTCCAATAAAAATACTGGCTATAGTTACAGCATTGGGAGTTATCCCTAATTTCTGAAAAAGTAATGCCCATCTATAACCTATGGGGCGATAAAAATAAATATCTATAAACTCCTCGGTATCTGACGATTTCAGCGTAGATTCTAAAGTCGGTTTTTTATCTGGACTCATTTGAAATTATTTTCTATTCTTAATTCTGCAAAAACTTTATATTCAGATCTCTGAATACTTGCTTTCCCTGTTCAACCCAATAACCTAACCCTTTTTCCTTAAGATGAACTACAAGAACAACTTTCAGCAAAGAAAGAATACTTAAATAGGTATTGTGTTAAAGAAGATATTAAATATGCTTTTGTACGTGTTTATCTATACATTCTGCAATTTTAGGGGCAGCCTGCTCACGACAAGGAGCAAAACTAGGCCAGTCATTAAAATCTATGATTTTAAATGACCCGTCTTTTGCAACAACACAATCACCTCCATATATTTTTATATTCAGAATTTCTCCTGCTTTATCGCAAGCTTCTTTCAAAGCTTCTACAGAAAAAGCATACTGATTGGCAGCTCCATTTATTTCCTCTAACCCAAATTTACTATGGCTCAAATCAAAAGGATAGAAATGATAGAAAAAGTCAGTATCAGCCACACCATAAAACTTCACAAGATCTCCAACAAGATGCTCATTTATAACTGCATTGGGGATTCCTCTGAATGCAAATTCTTTCAAAATCTCCTTAGCTTCGGTTATGCTTCTTGCAAAAGCAACGTCTTCTCGGTGTATAGCGTGAAAATCGCCTCTTTTGATCCAATATGCATTGGCATCCATTTGCTCTAACAATTCGGTAGGATCGTCATTACTATCTATAATAATACTTTCGGGGTGAGGTATATTATTGTCGATAAGCATACGCGTCATCTTTCCTCTGGTACAGTTTTCGATACCATAAGCCGAATTTATAACAACTGAGCCATTATCTTCCAGATGCTTCAACCATTTGATTGTACTCTTATCACGAGCCATATCAAAGATAAATTTATCCTTGATATCACTTAAAACAAATTCCGACTCTGTATAATCTTGTACGTCGTAGCCCATATCTCTCAGACATTGCGCTGTCATATTGTAGATGGTACCGTCGTTTCCAATATGGTTGGGCGAGTATTTGGTTTGTCGCTTTATCCCAGTTAGTTTTCCTTTAGACATGATTATTTATAATATGATTGCTCTACTTTTTGATTTCCGGTTTATTTGGAGGCTGCAAAATACGTATGCTACATTTCAATTATAACAAGATTTAGCTACTAGCCTTACCAAAGCAATAAATAGGTCTGAGACCTTAATTCCTTAGAAAAGCTTCTGCTTTCACAATATCCTCTGCGTGATCAACATCTACAATCTTAGGAAATGGGTATGCTTTGAGACACAGTCCATCAGCCACAAGTTGACGCTGAAAATTACGCATGCGTGATTGTCCTGAAGATAAACAATTCTCGAGTGTATCGATTGCTTTAGGCGTAAGCCCATAGATACCTCCTGAGATATATTTACAAGAGTCTGAATTATCCAAAAATCCTGTAATTTGCATAGCTTCATTTACACCTACATAGAGAGGCTTTTCGTCATCAATATAATCTGTAACGGCCATCATACCATCCGATTCAGAATCTGCGATGAAAGCCTTAATATATTGTTCGAAATCTTCTTCCTTAAATATTGTATCAACAGTAGTCAAACAAAACTTGCCATTACGTAAAAAATCTCTCAATTCGAAGAAACTATGCATCGAACTGGGAGTAGATTTAATTACGATATTCAATGGAATATCCAGTTTTATTTGTTTTACGTATTCTTGAACCGCTTTCATCTCTTCATTTACAATGATACTGATAGAGTCAGCTTGATTCTTCGCAAAAATATCAATCAGGCGGCGGATCATCTCCACACCATTTAACTTTACAAGGGGTTTTGGTAATGTAACCCCTTCTTGTGCCAACCTCGAACCTTCTCCGGCGGCTATTATTGCATAATTCATCTTATCCTATTCTTAGTAATAAATATTTATTGCTTTGTTTGCTACAATAACTGATTATTGTTATTACACTTCTCAAAGCCACAAAAAGGTCTCCGACCTTTAATCTTCTGAAACCTCTTTAGTTAAGTCTAAGACTTCATTATCTCCACCTTTTTCGTAATACATTTTTCTCAAAGGATTAGCGTGTGCTTTATCATACTCAATACGATTACGACGAGTATCTATTGCCAGATAAATAGCTTGACGGAACGAGTCTTCCGATGCTTCATTTTTTCCTGCAATATTATAAGCTGTGCCATGAGCAGGTGATGTGCGCACAATTGGCAAACCTGCTGTAAAGTTAACACCCTCTTCCATCGCTAATGTTTTGAAAGGAGCTAAACCTTGATCGTGATACATGGCTAATATACCGTCAAAAGACTTGAATTGTCCCGATCCAAAAAAGCCATCGGCTGCATAAGGTCCGAAACACAAAACGCCACTTTCTTCCATCTCACGAAGAGCAGGAATAATAATGTCGTTTTCTTCTGTTCCTAACAACCCATTCTCTCCTGCATGAGGATTCAGTGAAAGTACTGCGATACGAGGCTTATCTATATTAAAGTCACGAAGCAGCGATTTATTAAATATACCGATCGTTTCCTTTACTTTGTCTTTAGTAATATTTTCGGCAACCTTACCTAAAGGTAGATGCCCTGTAACAAGAGCAACTCTTAAGTCATCTTTAGCAAGAATCATTAAAGATTTAGATGCATCCTGTCCGAACTTCTGCTCCAGATACTCCGTATGACCGGGAAAATGAAAGGCGTCCTGTTGTATATTATCCTTGTTGATAGGTGCTGTCACCAATACATCAATCAGTCCGGCAGCCAAATCGGCAGTAGCTCTTTCCAATGCGCTCAACGAGGCATCTCCTGCTGCTTTAGTAGACTTACCCAACTCAACTTTTATGTCATCGGGAATACAATTAATAACATTCACTTTGTTTACCTCTGCTTCATTCGCTTCCTGAATCAGGTTGAAAGTAACAGGAGGCAACTCTAAAGCTTTGCGATGATAGGCTGCAACTTTTGTAGATCCGTATATTACGGGAATGCATAATTCCGCAATACGGAGATCGCCAAACGTTTTAAGTATGACCTCATAGCCAATACCATTTATGTCACCGTGTGTAATTCCTACTTTTATCATTGTATATTAGTTTTTCTAAGTAATTTGTTCCTTAAGGTCACAGACCTTTTTATCGCTTTAGCAGCTATAACCATAATAACCAGTTATAACTTTAAGATATAGTATTAAATATTACAACTCACTTAAGTAAGTTGAAAAGTATGTGACCTATTTTACTACCTTTTCCCACTGATGAGCCAATTGCTCGGCATAGTCGGTAAATGTATTCACAGAATCAAATTTATGAATAGTATATTCGGGTTGCCCTTTCAATTTCGAAATATCGATAGGCGAATAACCATCGTGTGCGAAAAAGAATATTTCTTTCGTTTTATTATTATAGAAAGTTGTATTGCCATTTGCCTCAAGAGCAAAGGTTACAAGATCATTTATATCTAAAGGCTCAATACCTTCCGATTTACATGCCGCAAGATAGTTTTCTTCCCAACCGCCCATACCAATAACAGCATCTTTTAAAGTAAAAGTATGCTCGTTGTTGGTCAAAAATGTATCTATATTCCGATGACCTCCAATCCAATACTGAACTATAGTCCCCACATTCTTAGAGAGCAAAGCATGTTCATGTATAATGTTACGTCCGCGGGGTACACAATGCTCCATGTGACATAACCATCCGGAGGTATTGCCATGTTTATCTGTCCAAATATATTGACGAAAGACCTGATTGCTATTTATTGTAAAATCAATCCAGCTGGCTTTCGACAAAAGTTTATTTAATGATGGAAATGTAGTTTGAAATTCTTTATCAAACGAGCTTTTTCCATCAGAAATATTTGTAAAATTTATATGTGGTTGTTTACTCATAATGACATAATCTTACTTCTTACTCTTCTCTGTTGATAGCATTCCGCAAGCAGCAAATATATCTTCACCTCTTGAAGAACGTATGGTGCACATAAGCCCTTTGCGAGTCAGAAAATCTCTAAACTGAACCATGGTTTCGTTAGTAGATGTTACCAAATCGACATCAGGGATAGCATGGAAGCGAATCAAATTGACCCGACAATCCAAACCGTTTAATATTTTGAACAACTCTCTAGCATGTACCAGTGAATCATTAAAATCTTTAAACATTATATATTCGAAAGACAAACGTCTTTGCTTTGACCAATCATATTGTTTCAGCAGTTCGAGAACTCCCGATAAAGGGAATGCTTTCTCAGCTGGCATTATCGACAATCGTTGCTCCTTCATTGGTGTATGTAAACTTACTGCCAAATGAGCATTACTTTCATCTAAAAAACGTTTCAACTTGGGAGTGACCCCTGTAGTGGAAACGGTAATACGCTTCGGGCTCCATGCAAAACCATAGTCCGAAGTCATAATATCTAATGTTTTTTTCAACTGTTCGTAGTTGTCAAGAGGCTCACCCATACCCATAAATACGATATTGGTAAGATCATCCGACTCTTCTATCGAACATACTTGATTCAATATTTCGTTTGCTGACAAGTGACCATTGAAGCCTTGCTTTCCTGTCATACAAAACAAGCAATTCATCTTGCATCCTACTTGAGACGATACACATAAAGTGGCTCTCTCATCTTCAGGAATCATTACCGATTCGATAAATTTCCCTGCATCTGTTTTGAACAGATATTTTACTGTTCCATCTATCGACCTTTGATCTTCGATAGGTAAAGAACGTCCTACATCGTATTTCTCCGACAATAGGTTTCTATTCGCTAACGATAGATTTGTCATCTCCTCTATCGTAAGTATTCTTTTCTTATAAAGCCAGTCTGCCATTTGTTTAGCGGCAAACTTAGGCAACCCACACTCTAATGCAACCTCTTTCAGTTCATCTAAAGTTAGCCCCAATAGGTGCTTTTTCTCTGTCATTCTGTACTCTTAAGTAATTTAATATTTCTATTTGCAGAGGCAAATTATATGGGTTCCCTATAATGGGCAAACACATAGGTTTGCCCCCACAGCTTAGAAATAGAAAGGTCTGCGACCTTTAAAGACGTTTTTGTATTTCTTCGTGATCTTTTTCAAAACCCGGTTTATTCAACAGAGCAAACATATTCTTTTTATAAGCCTCTACACCAGGTTGATCAAAAGGATTTACTCCTAAAATATAACCACTGATACCACATGCTTTTTCAAAGAAATATATAAGTTGTCCCAAATAATATTCGCTCAATTCAGGAATTTCAATTTTGATGTTTGGTACACCTCCGTCAACGTGAGCTAACTGAGTACCTAGTTCCGCCATTTTGTTCACGAAATCAACGCGTTTACCTACTAAAAAGTTCAATCCATCTAAATCTTCTTCATCTTTTGGTACAAGAACCGTATTATGAGGATTTACTACTGATAGAACAGTTTCGAAGATAGAACGTTCACCTTCTTGTATCCATTGTCCCATTGAATGCAAATCTGTAGTAAAATCTACAGCAGCATTGAAGATACCTTTATTTTCTTTTCCTTCGCTTTCTCCGTACAATTGTTTCCACCATTCTGCAAAGAAGTGAAGTTTTGGATTGAAGTTAGCTAGAATTTCTATTTTCTTTCCTTTTTTGTACAATTCGTTACGAGTAACAGCGTATTGTTCAGCAAGGTTTTTCTCAAATGGAACATCTGGAGCTGTATTCTTTTCCATGAAAGCAGCACCTGCTACCAGTTTTTGGATGTCAAATCCGGCAACTGCAATAGGCAACAAACCAACAGGAGTAAGTACAGAAAAACGACCTCCTACATTATCTGGAATTACATACATCTTGTAGCCTTCTTTTTTAGCCAATGTATGTAAAGCTCCTCTAGCTGCATCTGTGATTGCTACGATACGGCTTTTAGCCTCAGCTTTTCCAACTTTTCTTTCCAATTCTCCTTTAAGGATGCGGAACGAAAGAGCAGGTTCAGTTGTAGTTCCCGATTTTGATATATTTATAATACCGAACGATTTATCTGCCAAATAAGCGATAAGCTCCGACACATAATCTTCTCCGATATTTTGACCGGCATATACTACCACCGGATTTTTACGATCTTTTTGTAACCAGTCGAAAGAGTTTGATAGAGCTTCAATCACCGATTTTGCTCCCAAATAACTACCTCCAATACCTACAACGACTACTACTTCGCATTTGCTTCTCAATACTTGAGCTGTATCTGCAATATCTTTCAGGTCTGCATCTGAGATAGATGAAGGAAGGTTTAGCCATCCAAGAAAATCACTTCCCTTACCCGAACCTTTATGCAAAGTTTCATTGTATTGTTTAGCCAAAGCTGCACCAGCTTCTATTTCTGACTTACTTACAAAAGAAAATACTTTATCAACATTTAAATTTATAACCTTTTCCATTCTTGTTATTTTAATATTTCTTCTCTTAAACGCTTAATTTCTATTCGTGCCGGAACTTTTTCATAAAGGATACGGTAAACCGTTTCCACAATCGGAATATTTATGCAATAATGTGCATTCATTTCCATTATACATTTAGTTCCGTAATATCCTTCGGCTACCATCTCCATTTCTATTTGTGCAGCTTTTACCGAATATCCTTTTCCAATCATCGATCCGAAAGTTCTATTTCTGCTGAAACTAGAATAGGCAGTAACCAATAAATCACCTATATAAGCCGATTCAAATATATGACGCTTGATCGGAGAAACTACTTCCATAAACTTCTCCATTTCCTGTACTGCATTCGAAACCAATACCGCTTGGAAGTTATCTCCGTATTTCAACCCATGACATATACCTGCCGCGATGGCATATACGTTCTTCAAGACGGCAGCCAGCTCTATACCATTTACATCCACCGAAGTAGATGCTTTCACAAAACGATTTGTAAATATCTTGGCAACAGCACTAGCTTTTGCCATATCTGTACATGCAATAGTGGGATATGTCAAGCGCTCGAGTGCAATCTCTTCAGCATGACAAGGACCTGCTACTATTGCAATATTATCTGCGGGTACACCATACTCTTTAGTTAGAAAATCGGTAACCAATAAGTTTTCAGGGGGTATAATTCCCTTTATTGCAGATATAATAAATTTGTCACTTATCGGCGTTTTTAATTGCTCTAAATGAGTTTTCAAAAACGGAGAAGGTACAGCCAAAATTAAAGTATCCGAATTTTTTATTACCTCATTTATATCTGAGAAAAAAGAAATCCTAGATAAATTAAATGGCACATTCGACAAATAAGAAGGATTGTGTCCTACTTTTATAAAATCTTCAATTTGCTCAGGACGACGCATATACCAATTGATATGTGTCTCCTGTGTTAACACTATTTTAGCAAGGGCAGTAGCCCATGTTCCTCCTCCTATTATAGCTATTCTTCCCGGATAGTTCATCGGTCATTATTCAAGTTAAACAATAGAGACTTAATTACAGTAAACAAAATACTTTCCATATTTTAAGTCATAACTAACTTTGTCAATTACTTTCCAAAGTAAATAAAAGGTCTCCGACCTTATTTTTTAGCATTGTTAACCCATGCTTGCACTTCCTCATCTTTCGGGTTGGCTAATTCTAGTTTGTGCTTCTTATTCATTTCACACAACTCCTGACATAATTTATTAGGATTAGCTTCAGTCAAATCCTCTACTGTCAGATAGCCTGCCTTCTGAATGGCTGATACCCATTCTTCAGGAATACCTATTTCTGTATATTTTGATATAGAATCTCTCTTAACTACTTTTTCGGGACGCATCTGAGGAAATAATAATACTTCCTGAATAGTTGTTTGTCCAGTTAATAACATAACCAAACGATCCATTCCAATACCCATACCCGATGTTGGAGGCATACCATATTCTAAGGCACGAAGGAAATCCTGATCGATAAACATCGCCTCATCGTCACCTTTTGCCGAAAGTTGCAATTGCTCTTCAAAGCGATTGCGTTGATCGATAGGGTCATTTAATTCAGAATATGCGTTTGCCAATTCTTTACCATTAACCATCAATTCGAAACGTTCGGTTAACTCAGGATTGGTTCTATGTCGTTTACATAAAGGAGACATTTCGATAGGATAATCGGTAATAAATGTGGGCTGAATGTATTTGCCTTCACATTTTTCGCCAAATATCTCGTCGATAAGTTTACCCTTACCCATTGTTTCATCCTGATCAACGCCCAATTGCTTACAAACTTCACGTAATTGACTTTCATTCATCCCATTAATATCAATTCCTGTATGATCTTTAATAGAATCAATCATCGTCACACGTTTATAGGGAGCTTTAAAATTAATTAGATTGTCCCCTACCTGCACTTCTGTTGTACCCAATACATCCAAACAAACCTTTTCGATCATTTGCTCTGTAAATTCCATCATCCAGATATAGTCTTTGTAAGCTACATAGATTTCCATTACAGTAAATTCTGGATTATGCGTGCGATCCATACCTTCGTTGCGGAAGTTACGAGAAAACTCATACACACCATCAAATCCACCAACAATCATACGTTTCAAGTACAACTCATTAGCTATTCTCAAATAAAGAGGAATATTTAGGGCATTATGGTGAGTTATAAACGGACGAGCAGATGCCCCTCCAGGTATACTTTGCAACACAGGTGTATCAACTTCGATATAACCTTTTTCATTGAAAAGATTACGCATTGAGTTAAACACTTTTGTACGCTTTAAAAATATATCTTTTACACCCTCATTTACGATCAAATCAACATAACGCTGACGGTAACGCATTTCAGGATCAGTAAAACCATCGTAAGTTACTCCATCTTTTACCTTAACAACAGGCAACGGACGAAGCGATTTAGATAATACAGTAAGGCTTTCAGCATGAACCGAAATTTCTCCCATCTGAGTACGGAATACATATCCTGTAATTCCTATAAAATCACCTATATCCAATAATTTCTTGAAAACTACATTGTATAAGTCTTTGTTTTCATCTGGACAAAGATCATCTCTGGTAATGTATAATTGTATGCGACCTTCAGAATCCTGAAGATCAACAAAAGCAGCTTTTCCTGCAATACGACGGCTCATTATGCGACCGGCAATTGCTACTTGACGACGCTCTGCATCATCCTTAAAGCTTTCTTTTATTTCAACCGAATATGCATTCGTTTCATACAATGCCGCAGGATATGGATCTATACCCAGTTGGCGCATCTCCTCGAGGCTTTTTCTTCGAAAAATTTCTTGTTCACTTAATTCTAGGATACTCATTATCTTATATTCTTTTACTTTCTTTTTCTGTCGATTTTCCTTTAAATTACAAATTATCCTCAAAGCAATCTCTTGCTATGCAATATTCACTCTAATTTAAATTCTAAATAGTGAATAAATAACGTTATTGACATAAATTCACGAGTTGGTAAAATTACAAATTATTGTACGTATTTTACATATAAAAGCAAAAAAGAATAACAGATACTTATATCTGTTATTCTTTTTTAAGGTCGAAAACCCAATTTAATACCTTGTTACCACCACAAACCCAATATAGTTATAATTGAACAGTATGGTATATCGTTTTTATCTAAGTCTTAGAATTTTTGCTTCAAGATTTTTAGCTACCTGAATTTCTCTTGCATCGCTCGGATTATACACCCCATAATCGGATAAAGGCGGTATAAGAAGGCTTGTTCCTATAGGCACATTATTGGGATTAGCTATATTCTTTTTATTCGCTTGATAAATATACACCCAATAATCGGGATTGCCGTAATGAGTTGTTGCCAACGTACGCAAAGTTGTACCCTTTCTTATTGTAGCATATTTTGCTTTTGAATCAGAAGCTGGCTTAGCTTCAACCTTCGGTTCTACTTGAGGTTTCACTTGCGAACCAGAAGCCGACTCAGCTTTACTTTCATTTTTATATTTTCCCAAATGAAACTCGGCTTTATTTAGTATCCCGAATTTCAATTTATCTGAAATAACAAAACTATTTTTTTCAGCATCTATTGTTCCTCTAGTCAAAGAATCTGTCTCTCCAACAATAGCCGCTTTAACTGCCTCAACCTTTGGCTCAACAGCGGGTTCTTTAGCTATCGGAACTATAGGTTCTTTCTTCATTGTCTTAACTGTATCCTCTACAGCTTGGGCTTGTACCTTCTTCATAGAATCAAGCATAGCGTCAGTTGCTTCGACCATAGGTGATACTTCATCAATAAAAGGTAAAGTATCCGTCAACGAAAGATTAGTTCTCCCCAGATTAGACTCAAAATCATAAGGTTTATTAAGCATCTTAATCAAACCATAAGTTAGAGAAGCAACAATAACCAATAGAAAAGCTATCATTGGTAACCATTTCCTAAATCGTGAACCTATATCAGGCGAATTAAAATCATGATATGGAATATCAACTGGATCTATCGTATCAGAGAAGGAGACGCTTCTAGTTTCCGCAGGTTTATTATTCCCTGCATAGCTTCGTTGATTCCCAACGGGAGGTATAACAGGCTCTTTCTCATTAGCCTCCGAGGCCTCAATACCTTCATATCCAGATTCTCCTAATGGAACAAAGTCCATTTCTGTTACTACTTCCTCTTCCTCAACGGGGAACAAAGGACGCTCTGGATCTTCATTCGAAAATGCTGCTTTTTTTTCCTCTTTTATCTTATTCTGAGCATCACGATCAACAGACGAAGTTTCTTTCTTCGCCAGCCTTTCAATTACAGGAATAGGAGCAGGAATGATAATATCTTCCTCTGTTTCTATTTCCGAATCAAAGTCAGATTCCAACTCAAGATCGTCTGATACTATATTTTTAGAGAGAGGCTCTACCAATGGCACTGATTCCACTACCACCTCTTCTTCATCTTCTATCACTTCGGATTGAACATCTTCAATAATGTCCTCCACCTTTTCACCCTCTATCGCTACCTCTTCTGATTCTTCTACAATCGTAGACTTATCTGCAGAATCTTCTTCCTGCACATCCTCCTCCTCTTCTTCCTCGTCATTACCATCAACTGGTACATGAGGCAGATCCAGCAACTCTATTGGAAATTCTTTCTGTACGGGAGCTTCTTCTTGAATGACTTCTTCAATCTCCGGTTCTGAAGATACAACAGGTCTAACTAAGTCATCCTTAGGAACAGTAAGAATTATAGAATCGGACTCTTCAGATGGCTTCGAAGAAGTGTATGTGTACACAAATGATTGAGGATATCTTTGTTTTGAAGAATCTTGCGGTCTCGATTCTTTTTCGGAGTTTACTTTATCAATATCCTTTTCTCTCACCGGTGTGTTATTTACATTGTCAATTATTGGAGCAGACTCTACAACAATCGGTTTTTCAATTTCTGAGACGATACTCTCGTCCTCATTTTCTATATCTATTTCTTGGCTCTCAACAACTTCATCTTCAACAGCATTTTCGCTGTTATCAACAGAAGCATCGAACACAACTCCATCTTCCAACAAGATTGTCTCGAATTGGGAAAATGGTTTATTTACTAAATTTTTAAGTATTTTGTCAGGAAGAAAACTTAATTTGTAATGAGAAGGAATCTCTATTTTTTCTCCTGTATTTACATTTACACTCTCGCGACTACTTACCGAGATTAGTTTAAATGTTCCGAAATCTTTAACTTTAACAGAATCATTATCAAATATCCGTTCTAAAATCAATTGAAAGAACTCTCTAAAAAAAGAGTCTGCATCTTTCTTCGTTATCTTGGCTTTCTTCGATAAGATATCAACCAAATCTTGAAGTGATAGTTTATCATTCATTCTCAGACAACTTTTTTAATTTATCTTTAACTACCTGACCCGGACGAAACGCTGTAGTAATCTTTGGAGGCACTAGAAATCGCTGCTTAGAAACAGGATTTACCGACATCCTTTCCTGACGTCTTTTGGTTTCAAACAATCCAAACCCTTGTATGTTAATAGAATTAGAATTTGCCAGATTAGTATTAACAACAGATACAGCATCCTCTAGAATCTTAGAGGTCTGAGCCTGTGTCCAATCTAATCTTTTAGACAGCTCTGCAATTAACTCTTTATTTGTCATAGATTTGCCGGATTATAAATACTTTCATTATGTATCACCAGACCTTTACTCTTCGATTATTTAGCTATACTAACTTCTTAAATAACGAATAGACCTGACTGCTAATATATCAACTTAAACAACAACACTACCATACAGGTCGAAAGGTTCCGCTTGATTTATAATAACATTATAAATATCACCTTTGTTCAAGGGAATATCTTTAGATATCAATACCTCGGGATCAACCTCCGGAGAGTCATATTGAGTACGCCCAATATAATATTCGGCATCTTCTCTATCAATGATTACCGAAAAGGATTGTCCTATTTTAGACTCATTAACGCTCAAAGAGACACCCTCTTGCAAAGCCATTAACATATCCATTCGTTCCTGTTTAACCGTTTCGGGAATATTATCTTCGTATTTTTCATATGCAAAAGTACCTTCTTCGTTCGAATATGGGAAAGCTCCCATTCGCTCAAACTGAGCCTCTTTCGCAAACTGCATTAGTTCTTCAAAATCTTCTTCGGTTTCTCCCGGATGCCCTACCAAGAAGGTCGTCCTAAGATGAATACCAGGAACTTCTTCTCTAATCCTCTTTACTAGGTTAATTGTTTCCTGTTTTGTAATACCTCTTCGCATTTTGCTCAACATATTATCACTAATATGCTGAAGTGCTATATCAAGATATTTACAAACATTATCTCTTTCTCGTATTACTCGAAGTAAATCATAAGGAAATTTAGCAGGATAAGCATAATGTAAACGAATCCATTCAACTCCTTTTACATCAGAGATACGTTCGATTAATTCAGGAAGTTTCATTTCCTTATAACGATCAATCCCATAATAAGATAAATCTTGTGCTATAATCTGAAATTCTTTAACGCCTTGTACTACGAGTGATTGAACTTCTGCTACAATCTCTTCCATCGGACGAGAACTATGTCGTCCAGTCATAATAGGGATAGAGCAATATGAACAAGCACGATTACACCCTTCCGATATTTTCAGATAAGCATAATGGGCAGGAGTTGTTAAAGCTCTTTCATATTCAACATCTTTACGAAAAGATTTTCCGAGATCAGTAATGAGACCTTTCCATCCAAATTTTCCATAAAATTTATCAACCTCAGGTATCTCAGCCTGAAGCTCTTCCATGTATCTCTCGGATAAACAGCCCATTACAAACAGTTTATTCAGTTTTCTATTTTTTTTAGCTTCTGCAAAACCAAGTATCGTATTTATCGATTCTTCTCTTGCATCACCAATAAATCCACATGTGTTTATAACGACAATTTCGCCTTCGGGTTTGTCCGGATCATGCTTCACAGTATATCCATTAGCGAGGAGTTGCTTCATTAACATCTCCGAGTCGACTAGGTTCTTGGAACAGCCTAGTGTTACAACATCAATTCTATTTTTCTTCATTCAAAAAGAATCCTTCCTTCTTAGGTATAAATAACAGTAAATATTTATTGCTATATTTTATAATTATAACTGTCTCCGGTTAATTATACTCTCAAAAGCAACAAAGAGGTCTGAGACCTTAAATCCAGCAATATAGTTTATTGCAGGGGCAAAAATAGCACAATTTAGCCACCAAACAATGAGTTAACGAATTCTTTTCGCTGAAAGACTTGCAAATCGTCTATACCTTCGCCAAGTCCAATATATTTTACAGGAATCTTAAATTGATCCGAAATACCAATTACAACTCCACCTTTTGCCGTGCCATCAAGCTTTGTTACAGCTAAAGCAGTAACATCCGTAGCGGCAGTAAATTGCTTTGCTTGCTCAAATGCATTTTGACCTGTCGATCCATCAAGCACCAGTAAAACTTCATGAGGTGCACCGGGTACGATTTTATTCATTACATTTTTGATCTTCGACAATTCATTCATCAATCCGACCTTATTATGTAATCGTCCAGCTGTATCTATTATTACAACATCTGCATTATTGGCTTTTCCTGAACTGATTGCATCAAATGCTACAGAAGCAGGATCAGAGCCCATTGCTTGTTTAATTACCGGAACACCAACTCTCTCTCCCCAAATAACCAACTGCTCTACAGCAGCAGCACGGAAAGTATCAGCAGCTCCAAGATATACCGATTTTCCGGCTTTCTTAAATTGGTTAGCCAATTTACCAATTGTTGTAGTTTTACCTACACCATTAACACCCACAACCATTATTACATATGGCTTGTTGTCTGCTGGCAGATTAAAACCTTCAGTATTATCATTTGAGTTATTTTCGGTAAGTAATTCAACAATTTCTTCACGTAAAATAGTACTCAATTCATCTGTACCTACATATTTATCCTTAGCAACGCGTTCTTCTATGCGTTCGATGATTTTCAGCGTAGTATCCACACCAACATCCGAAGTAATTAATACTTCTTCCAAATCATCCAATACACTATCATCAACTTTAGACTTCCCAACAACAATCCTTGAAAGTTTAGAAAACATGTTTTCTTTTGTTTTTTCTAAACCTTTATCCAACGATTCTTTTTTCTGTTTTGAGAAGAAGTCCAAAATACCCATAAGATCTTATTATTTATTCTTGAATACTATAATAGTTGCTCCCAATATATTCTTGGAACGAGCTACACAAAGCTAATAAAGGATATACAAAAAACCCCCTAACAAATTCTTGAAAGGAGGTTTTTAGTTATTTTTAACTAAATTATTTTGCAAAATAATCTTTCACAGCTTCATTAGGAACCATTTCTTCCTTAAATGTATAAACTCCTGTTTTAGGTGATCTTACCATTTTAATTACTTTTGCATAATTACGTCCGTCTTTTGATGATGGATCGCGGTAACCTGCGACTGTCTTCTTTGCCATGGTTGTATATTATTTTTACTTAATTTCTTTATGTACTGTTACTTTCTTCAAAACTGGGTTGTATTTTTTCAACTCCAATCTTTCAGTTGTATTTCTTCTGTTCTTTGTAGTAATGTATCTTGATGTACCAGCCATACCACTTTCTTTGTGTTCGGTACATTCTAGAATTACTTGAATTCTATTTCCTTTTGCTTTCTTTGCCATTTTTAGGTTCTCCTTTGATTTAAGCTTTTAAATAACCTTTTTCAGCTGCTTTTTTCAATGCAGCATCCAAACCAATTTTATTAATTGTACGAAGACCTGACGCAGATACATCTAGACTAATCCAACAATCTTCTTCTACCCAATAGAATTTTTTTCTGAATAGGTTGATATTAAATTTTCTCTTAGTCTTTTTATTTGAGTGAGAGACATTGTTACCAACCATAGCTTTCTTTCCTGTAATTTCACAAATTTTGGACATCGCTACTATATTTTATTTTTTATTTATTTTATTCCTTGCCGTAGTAAAACAGGGTGCAAAATTAAACCTTTTTTTTGAATCAGCAAATTATTGGCAGTTAATAAACTATCTTTTTTCAAAAAAACACTACTCCTTAATTATCTTATTCTTAACTGAGAATAATCTTTCCCAACTTTGTAATAGAAATGCAAATATAGTAACTTTGTTGATGTCTAGAAATATATAATACCTTTTTACTATGAAAAAACACGTTTACTTATTTTTGTGTGTATTCCTTTTTACATGCACACATCTATTTTCTCAATCGCCTTTTAGCTTTATTGTAATTTCCGACACACACCTTGGAAGGGAAGGATCAGAAGAAAAAAACAGAAAAACGCTTCGCTATCTACTTAATCAGCCAAGTAAACCTGAAGCTATTTTTGTTGTTGGAGATCTTACCAACAATGGCTATCAACAGGAGTATGATCTTTTCAAGAAAGTATTTACAGAAGAGTTACCAACTAATTTCCCTAAATATTATTGTCAGGGAAATCATGATAGGTATAATGACAAGGGAAGCGAGAACACCCGATTTCAAAACACATTAGGGCAAGACCTTAACCAATATGTAGAGGTTAACGATTATCCCTTTATACTTATAAGTATGGAAAACTCGTCTTATGACAAATGCTATACCGACCCTAGTCGTAAGTTCCTATTAGAAAAACTAGAGTATGCGGCTAAGAAATACCCTAAAAAGCCCATTTTCGTATTCTTTCATATGCCAGTTGTAAATACGGTATACGGATCATACGAGATTGGGGGTAAAGATTCATGGGGTACTAGCGGATTAAAAGATATTTGCGAACAATATCCACAGATCATAGCTTTCTCAGGACATTCACACTACCCTATCGGAGATGAAAGATCTATACACCAAGATAAATTTACATCTGTAAATGATGGTAGTATTGCCTACTCGGAAATAGAAACAGGCAAAACCGAAGGGATACACCCCGAAGGGTTTAATGATGTTACCGAAGGCATGATTGTTAGTATTGATAATAACAAAGTGAATATTCACAGATATAATACGGCACAAGGCGTAGAAATAAAAACTCCATGGGAAATAAAAGCCCCTCACGATGGATCTGCTTTTACATACAAAGACAGAAAAGACAACAAAGCACCTAAATTTGCAAAAGGCATTAAGCCTACCTTTTACAATATTACTAAAAATGGTTGCAGACTATTATGGAAGCAGGCTTCTGATAACGATATAGTACATCACTATAAAATCTTATTGACGAAGAGAGGAGACGAAAACAGCTCCCCTACCGTTATGACTATTTTCTCGGGGTTCTTCTTAAATGCAGAGATGCCTCAATCGAAAGGTTGGGACTTGAAAGATTTAGATGCCGATTCGACTTATGACGTATTGGTTTTGGCAGTTGATTCTTTCGGCAATGAATCAGAACCCATAATAGGCTCATTTACGACATTGTAAGCTTATCAGAATCATTAAAATAGAAGAGGTGAGCATTCCATTACTCGCCTCTCTTTATCTATATCTGTTACCTTTAAAAACCCATACCTATACCAATAGAAAAACGATTGCCATCTTTTGACCCGAAATATGAGAATTTACCCGTATAGCTTTTAAAGAGTGTAAGCCACCAACCTCCACCATAAGAGGTATGCCACCTTTGAGAATCTTCGCCCGGATACCATACCCGACCATAATCAGCACCCACAAAAACACCATATTGCACAGGTGTAAAAGGGTTCTTTAGATGACCTAGATCGTATCTAAGATCGGTATGTTGATAAAGAGATTGTCGTCCGATGAAACGGCTTTCCCTAAAACCTCTAAGTTCAACAGAAGCCGCCTGATAAAATTCGTAATCGTTAGTAAACAACACTGTACCAATTACCTCTGTAGCTAAAGAAAGGCGATCTCCACATGCTATATTAAATGCAAACCTCGATTTTAGATAAGGAAAATTTCGACTTACATCTTTCACATCCCAATTCCAACCTCCGGTTACCAAAAAATCAATTGAATTAAGTAAAGTATTAAACTCTCTGTTTATTTCATAAGTCACATGGAAATCGGCAAATACCCTTGTATCAAATACCGGATCATCATCTCCATATACTTCATTTATAAACCTATCAGTAGGTTTATCCATCTTATATAATTCGACAGTTGTTGCAGCAGTAAATTTATTGGTTTCGTCCAGCTTCCAATAATAAGAAGGCTCTATACTGTACTTAGCAATGCCCACCCGGTTAAAATCTATCGATTTATCTTTAAATCCGTTTGTCTGATTACCATACCCAAAGAAATTATGAAAATCATTTGCAATACCAAAAATAGCCTCAATATTAAAGCCCTTCATTTCATCCAGCGAAGGAAACATTCCCTGATACATCAAACCATCTAAGTAACTATAACCAATTCGGTGACGATAACTATAAGGCGACCGCTTGAAACCATACATTGTCTTACTCACATATGCTCCCAAATAAAAACCTAAGTCGGAGTCATATACCCCCCATGGCGTGAAACTTATACTTTGATACTTCAATTTCTTATAATCATAAGCATGCACTTTCTCTACGTTGGTTCGTATAATACTGGCATTACCAAGTGTATCATTTTTGACATCGTGAGATTTATAATCATATATATCCGTATTTCGTCCTCCAATAATATTATATACGTTGGAACCTTTTCCTCCCACCAAAGTTAATGGCATAGCCTTTCTTGATTCGTTATTCAATCTAAATTCATCGTCTCCTTCCAGCCCATACAACCAAATTTCTTTCGTACTCTTGTCATATTTCTTATCAAACAACAGAAGCTTTGAGTTTTTATCATATATACGAACATTAGTTGCATGCTTGTCCTTCTGATCTATGACAAATAAATCGTCTCCATGAGTACCCGTAATTACAGGTGTTTCCTGTAATATATCATAATATTTCTGGGCGATCTTTTCGACAACATCCCTACGATTTTTTAAATTCTTTTTTATAATCTCGGTGTCAGGTGACGCATATATTTCTTTCGGTAACTCTTTAAATGCATTATCAATTACCGAATCGGTTAAAAGAGTTTTAATATATTTTGCTTCTTGATACCATATTTCTCGTCCTGTTCGTGCAACTAGGGCTATATCAAGAGGAATAGCAATGCCGTTTGCCTTTTTCAGATTTTTTATGCTACTATCGTAATTTGTTATACTATTTAAGCCAAATACGTCTAGCATCAATTTAAATAATACTCCATCAACTTTTGTAAAAGCATGACTACGGTCTGCAACCATTGGCATGTATACAAGGCTATCTCCATGAGGAACTTCGTACCACTGCCAACTTTCTCTCGTTTTATTCCAGTCTCCGATAAGTATATCTAAGAGCCGTTCTCTTATATATTCATGCTGATCAACATGAAAAGCTTTAGATTCTTGAATCTTAGCCAACAGCTCAGTTGTCTCTATTATTTTGGAGTGTGTTGTGAACGTCTTTAAATCATATATACTAATTAGTCGATCAGCTATCCCCGTACCATCTGCAATAGTATCGGTAGTTGTATGCTTGGGAATATAGTATATTTCGGAATCAAAAGAATTTACACCTACATCTTCTGCCAGCTTATTTGCAACCATAAAAGCATAGGGATGGGTTATTGTATAAGCATCGCCTATAAACTTATCAACATAAGTACCTTGAAATTCTTGCTTGCTATATGTATTCTTAAAAAAATCAGATTCCATAAATGTTGTTGCACCACCAAGAGGTCTGACCATATAAAGGTGTGCATTTTTATCTTCAAGAAACAATGCATGCAGACGCGGCAATTGACCTATAAACTTAAGGCCTCCGTGAAGATCGTATAACTCTGTCGATTTAACAGTTATGGGGGTAGAGTAAAGCTCACGATAGTGCTTACCTACAATGCGATTATATAACCCCGCTCGTTTAGCCGCAGTTTGAGGATAAATTGATTTTTTTATTACACCTCCCGAATACAGCGGGATGGTATCCTCTTCCAACTTGAAAGATGTATCCATAGCCGAGACATTCAGGTATAATAGGCTGTATATAAATAATACAACGCTAATTTTTCTAATACTGTGCATAAGTAGGGGTCTGTTATAGTAATTTCAATACAAATATTACATTTCAAGCCATTTGTTTTGAAAGTCTAACTATCTCAGCAAATGTAAAGGCTAAAGATCTAAGTATAATACAATAATCAATTATTATAGATGTCTTGCGACCTCAAATCTTAAAATTGTATTTAAACTCATTTGGTTATATAACAATTTGTACCTTTGCATAGTTTTACACGAGAATAAAATTAATGACAAATAAACCATATAAAGAGTTTGGAGATTTCTTAAACAGCATATTTCCACAAAAGGTTCAGAAAATATCTATCAATGCCGGCTTTACTTGCCCCAATCGCGATGGGTCTAAAGCAGTAGGCGGATGTACATATTGTAACAACCAAAGCTTTAGCCCCGGATATGGAGGTAAGCAACGCACAGTTACCGATCAATTGAGAGATGGCATCGCCTTCTTTTCTCACAAATATCCCGAAATGAAGTATCTAGCGTACTTCCAGTCATATACAAACACATACGATGATATAGAGAAACTGATTGCCTTATACGAAGAGGCATTGGCTTACCCGAATGTCGTAGGTATCATCATAGGCACTCGTCCTGATTGTATGCCTGCTGATCTGCTCGAATATTTCGCAAAATTAAAGGACAGAACTTTCCTTTTGATAGAATATGGCTTGGAGTCGACTTTAGATTCTACCCTCGAATTTATCAACAGAGGACACACCTACGCCGAAAGCGTAGAGGCTATTTACCAAACGGCTGCTAAAGGAATATATACAGGAGCTCATATGATTCTGGGATTACCCGGAGAGAGCAGAGAACAAATGCTGGAGCATGCCGATAAATTGTCTGAACTGCCTTTGACAACCCTAAAAATGCACCAGTTGCAGTTGATAAAAGGAACGGTTATGGCTCGTCAATATAGAGAGCACCCCGAATGGTTCAACTTATTTGAAGTAGAAGACTATATTGATCTTTGTATTGATTTTACAGAACGCCTCAACCCCGATTTCATTATCGAACGATTTGTGTCACAATCTCCAAAATCTTTGCTTATTGCTCCCGATTGGGGATTGAAGAACTTTGAATTTACAGCCAAAGTCTTGAAACGATTTGCCGAACGCAATGCATATCAAGGAAAGCTTTGCAAAAAGGTTATAGTTTGATCTAACCTCTTTGACTTTCTTTAGTTTACCACTACACATAGTTATATTTCATTATTGTCCATCTTCTTAGCAAAAATATTTTTGCTAAGAAGATGGACAATTTGATTATAGATGCTCAGATACTATTAATTTCTATCGGTATTGCTTTCTCCAGTTCAAATGTCCCGTTTACTTTTTAGGAACACCTTTTATCTCCGGTTTATTTTCTTTCTTATCCTTATGGAATATGCCCTTTACTTTTTGAAAAAATCCCGAAACCTTTTTCGCAAAATTTTGCTTCTTCTGAGAAAACCCTACTGATTCTACAACAGCAGGCTGCAATATCTGCCATAGATAATTGAATGTGGAGTGGTATGCATCACGTTCGATGGTTACATGAACATGTCTTGCTCGTTTATGTGGTTTATCGGGGTTATTCTTTTTTATTACCTTATTCGCAACCGTACTCACAAGTGTATTAGTTGTTAGTTCACCGTCCTTATTTTTCAACACAGAAATACTCAGATCGTTATACAGCATCAACATCTCAATAGTAGCACCCTTGCTCGAAGCATCTGTATTAAATGTGAGAGATTTTATATACCCTGTTTCAACCTTAGCTGGAGCCATTGGTGTTATCAATTGATTCAGATCCTTTAAATCAAACTTATTTAGATGAGCCTTAAGATGAAAATGATCGTTAAGTGAGTCAACCGGCAACATCCATGTAGCCGTAAAATGGCCTGTTCCCATCAAGTTTCCATCAGCATCCAGTTTGATGTACTGGCCAGGTCTCGAAACAATATTAGTAAGCCCCGATAATCGTCCATTCATATTAGTGAAAAAGATCACACCTGGAACTGTATTATTCTTGGGCAATTCTTCATATACAACTTTAAAGTTGTTGACATTAGCCGTATCTATATCGAATTTCACTGGAAGCTTTTGAAGCCCTTCATAAATCATCGGCATGATGTTGTGCTGTATCTCTATCTGCTGATTTTTGAAGTTCAACAGTTCAACATCTTTCACCAACAGTTCTTTTGCGTGAAGTCTATTATTGGCAAAATATCGATTAAAATCTATACCCGATAACGATATATGCCCTACCCCCACATCAAACCAATCTTTATGAGTAGGATGATGATAGGCAAACTCTTTCTTAGAGTAAGCAGGCACCAAATGAAGTTTTTCTATTCTAAAACTACCCTCATTCTTTTTCAGTTCAATAGTTTCTGCTTTTAGCATATAAAAACCATTGTTCAGAGGAAACTGAAAATTATGTGTGCTGAAATTAATATCGTCCATCACAAACGTTTTCAGTTCGCTATTTATAACCAGTCCACTGAAAAACAAATTAGTTGTATTCAATTGTTGCTGCCTATTAAGTTTTCCATTCAATGTGGTTGCATAGTCAATATTAGCATCCGAAATATTGAACTTGTTTACAGATACCTCACTACCCAATTTTTCAAACACTGAGTAAATATCCTGCTTATTGGACGAAACTTTACTTTTTTGCGCAGACTTAGAAATCTGATTTATTTTAACAACAGGCTTAGCAACTTCTACACTTGCTAGATTAAACTTCCTATTATTCAGATTAATATCCAGAATATCCAGATTCGATGTTTCGAAATGCAATTTAAGACTGGGTTGATCTACCCCTACCTGAATATTAGAAATACCAATTCGCCCTATATTTAAAGATCCTGCAAAAAGGGTCGAAGCACTTGCCTTACTTTGGCTACCTCCTCCTTCTATCACTTTTTTATAATTTATTACAGGCGATTGCAATGTAATCTCACCAATAGAACTATTCTTCATTTCGGCGTCCCATGCCAAAGCTTTTAGTTGAAGTTTACCTACAGTTGTGTTTAAACTATCTTTAGTTGTGTGATCCGAGTATTCTATTTTCGCATTGGAAATATCAAATAATCCTGCAATAAAATTGGTTGTTTTATCTTTCACCTCACTATTCTTCTTAGTCGTATTCGAAGATTTTCGAGTTTTCACAACCTGTATAGTGGGAGATTCTACATTAAAGGAATTAAACATCACTGTATTTTCCTTTTCTGTTATCTTATAATCTATACCTCTGACTGCAACAAATGGACTCAACAACGAAAAGTAAGTATCAGGAGCTTTCTTCCATGTGTTTTTTTGAGGCAACAGTTTTATATCAAACAATTCTAAATTACCTTTTATGCCCGTATACACCCCTTTTCTGATCATCAAACGATAGTCTTTTCCGGGTAAGAGATTATCAAAACGTTCGAAACTAAATCGAAGATTATCACACGCAAAAAAAGTATGTGAATGTTTTATTGTGATTTCATTTATAAGGAAATTTGATGCAAAAAAATCAATCCTTGGTAATTTATAAACCGGATTATCCTTATTTGTATTATCGCGGAATGTAATATTTCCACCATTCAAATTTACTTCACTTATAGATATATGCTTAAAAAAGGGTACAACAACATTCAAATTGGCTGATTTATCATCTACCGGCGCTATCTCTTTTTTCGATTTATGCATTTTCACATATTCGATGTTTGGAGCATCTATCGATAACTGCTGCGCCCGTATACCTTGATCGTATTCTAAGCCCAACAAACGAATAGAATCTATAGTTCCGACAATATAATCTCGTTGGGTTTTAAGTTGCAGAGGCGACAACTTCACTTTGTCTATCTGAAAATCTTTTGTTACCGTATTCAACTTCATATGCCCAATACTCAGCGCATGATTTTGGCTTATAACGATACCTTCTATATCAGCAGCATCTACTGAGAAACCCTGCGAATACAAAAATCGTTGCTGGATATCGGCTAACGAATCGACCTTAAAACCATAAGCTTCGAAATTAAAGCGATCCATATTATATATATCAATCGTATCTTTGGTAGCATTGGTATATTTTAGTTTAGCTTCCGTTATACCTATCTTATCGATTGAGATACTATGTAGAAGAGGCGATACTATGGCATACAAAGTCCACGAGAGATTCAGGGTATCCTGTACTTGTACCCCGGCATCTTTCTTTGACTCTATTTTTACACTGTCTTTTTTAACGTTGAAATATTGAATTTCAGACCTATTTATATCAAAAGCATTTGCTTCTAAATAATTGAGAGCATTTTCTCGCTTAAACCTCACACCTGTAACCTCTATCGAGTTTATCTTTGCTTCAAGATAAGTATCGGGAAGTACATGTTGCTGTTCCCACAAAAGCGTCTGAGGCTCTAGATGTACCTTCTCTATATGAATAATAGAATCTTTGGTACTTAACCTTATATTGGCTGTCTGAAGTAAAAACTGATTATTGGATAGTAGGACTTGCGGCTGATTAGTGGTAAAATCGAAATCATCACAGAAAAGCAGTTTACCTGATTGATCTGAGTTCTGATCTAACACAAAACCATAGGCATGAAAACTCACATCTGTCAAACCATACACAACGGGTGTTCCCTGATCTTCTGCCAGATAAGAGATACTGGCATTTTCTAAATTCATTTTCTTAACAGTCAACACATCCATATAAGGAGATATCAACTCATGCAATGATTTAGATATCTTATTTTTGGTTTTTATTTCAGCACGTGACGAGCTTTCCGACTCAAAAACTTTAACTATCGGTCGTTTGATTTCGAACAGATCGAAGTGAAGCTGTCTATAACTAAACATCCAAACCAGATTGAGCCCTTTGAAATGGATTCGTTCTATCTCTATATCAAAATAATTTTTCGGCAAACTATCTTTTGCTGACCATTGCTTAAACACCGCAGAATCGACCTTAAGCTCTACACCTTTAAGAGTCAGCTCTCCATTGAAAAGTCCAATTTCGAGATGCTTAGAGCTAAACTGATAAAATCCTCCCGTTGCATCAGATACACTCTCGCTCAGTTTTTCCCGCAAAAAGCCTTCAAGCCTTTCCCTCATATACCAATTGACCGCAAACCCCACGATAGCAATGGCTATTATAGTGCAACCTACAATCTTTAGTATCTTACGTTTTTTTTTTTTCATGCAGAAGGGCTCTTTTTTCAACAATATTAATAAAACTATTCCTTTATTAAACAAAGCCTCTGCAATTATGTTCCATCCGAAACAAAAAACATCTCTAAGTTTTATATTACCAAGAGATGTTTTTTATCAATTATTTCATTCTTAACTCTATTGCTGACCGCCGCCTTGCGCGTTACCACCGCCGCCCATAGAGTCGTCATTATTAATTCCACGAACCGCTTTCTTAATCTGAGCTTTCATCTCTCCAAATCGATACGACACTCTTATTCCAAAATATCGGCGTCTATAAATGCTATATGATTCTGAGCGAAAGGTAGGATTATCCACTATATTCCGAAATGTCTGTTTATCCGAAAACACATTTGAGGCTGAGATATTAACGTTTAATTTCTCTGATAAGAAATCCTTAGAAACCGACAGTCCATAATAGTTATAGGAAGGACCCCGTCCTTGTATATTGATATACGGTGTACCTCCATTTACAAAAAGATTCACTCTGTATGTTTTAGGAAAAGTATATTGCATATTAGTATAACCATTTACGGCAAACCCGAATTAGACAACTCAAATTCATCCATATTCGATTTAACATCAATATAAGAGCCCGATAAATTTCCCGACAGTCGAATCTTTTGAGTAGGTGTCCAGCTAAAATAGGTAAAAAGACCTAACCTTTTGCTTTTTCCAATATTAGCATAAGTTGTTCTACTCACAATATCATCCAGTTCGGTGATACGTTCAATAGAGTTATCTACAAAATTGTAAGATAAACTGGCATTCATATTAAACTTCGGATTGAAGAAATTGTAATTCATATCAATAGTATGCGATTCTATAGGCTTCAAGTTTGGATTACCGACACTTACGTTCAATGAATCTGTTCTATTTTCAAATGGATTCAATTGCCATATACCCGGTCTTGACACCCGCATATTATACCCTAAACGAAAAGTCTGAGAAGGGCTTGGCTGGTAACTAAGCGTAATAGAAGGTACAAGATTAGATAAATCTGTTTCATAGTTTTTATCATTTGCCTGCTCTCCCTCCGCTAAAGGATATTTTATACTCAAGTTAGTACCCTCGTACCTAAGTCCCGTTTTAAGACCAAACTTTTTATATTTAACTGCATAGCTGGCATAACCTGCATAAATATCTTGTCTGTGTTTAAATTCATCTTTCAAAGAAGGCTCTTCTATCCATTCGCCTGCCTGATCATAAAACCGTCCGCTACTACTTTTATTTAACCGGATAATATATTTAAGCCCAACTTCCAGATTATGGATTTTCTTAAAAGGGGTAGCATAATCTATTTGCATGGTATGCTCCTTTTGAGTACCATCTGAATATTGTCTGTTTTTAAAATCGTCAATATTCAAGATACCCACAACTTCATTATCCGAACTCCAGTCGTCAGGTTCCAAAGCCAAACGATATGAGAGTGTCAACAATCTGTCTTTTACCGTTTTTGAAGTCTTTTGATAATCTGCTTTCAACTCCGTAGAACCATATTTATAGTCGCCATCTGTAGACTGATCAAACTCCTGAATTGGATTGAAAGAAACATTTTCTAGTCTGTTATTGGTAAAAGAAGTCTGTCTACCTGTTCCCGCATAACGTCCAAAACCTACATTTATCAGATTCAAGGAGTCTATTTCATAACTAAGCTCTCCATTTCCAAACTGCCCATTACCTCTATTCTTACCCGTTCCTCTTTGGATTAGATACTTATTATCCACATTCGCAAAATTCTCTCGTTTTAAGTAAGTGTCATATTCAGGATTTCGATATTCGTAATAGCTGTAATTACCTGTAAAACCAAGCTTCCCCGATTTCATTGTCAAGTATCCTGATGCACCATAACCTCCTTGAGAATTGCCCCAACTACTTACTGTTGCCGTATACCCACCCATTGAAGAGTTTTTCGTAGTAATGATATTAATGATACCAGCTACTCCTTCGGCATCATACTTTGCACCCGGATCGGTGATTACCTCTATATCTTTAATAGTACTGGCTGGCATACTTTTCAATACATCTTTAGGATTGCTAGCCAACATCGAAGAAGGCTTCCCATTTATATAAATTCGGAATGCCGATGACCCTTTGAGCTGAATCTGATCTTCACCATCTACGGTTATCATAGGCACTTTTTTCATCATATCCAAAGCGTTATTAGTTTTAGACTCGGGATCATCCTCCATACTATAAGTTATCTTATCTAATTCTACTTTTATCAATGGCTTTTGAGCCGAAACCACCACCTCGCTAAGCATCTTACTATCGTCCTTCATCAGGATATTACCTAAATCCTGTATCTTGGCGGTTGTCAACGTAAATGGCTTACTAACGGATTCTTTGCCTATAAACTCTATAGTCATCAAATACTCTCCCGGCTGAGTCATGGAAAACTGAAATTTTCCATTTTCATCAGTAGGAACTACTTTATCGACCTTCTGAAGATCGGCTTGCTTGAAAATTTTAATCGTTGCATAAGGTATAGATTCGGAAGTTAACGAATCTGATACAACTCCTTTTACCGTTACTTTAGACTCCGCCACAGCCTGAGCCTCTATTAATAAAGGAAAAGACATAAGAATATACAGAAGGACAAGTAGTTTTTTTGTTGCCATACGTATTGTTTTAAGGTTTCTAATAAAAATAGAATATAGTTAGATAGTCTTTAGATTTCTCAAATATATGTCAGCATTTTATAATAACCAACTGCTCGAAGTTTAAATTTTAACACAAAATCTATTTTTATTGATATTTACCATTATTTACGGTTGGTTAACTTGGCATAATAGTCTATGTACTACCTCAAAACTATCTATAATTTAACCTTCAAAAGAGTTCCTTATTTTTACTTTTTTGAGGATTATTGTCTAACTTTGTACTGCTTTATCTGAAAACGACCGGCGCCTATTAGAGAAAAATCTAAGACACATATCAAATATCAGATCATTAAAGATAATATGGAGCAGTTATCTTTATTCGCAAAACCTACACATCTCGTATTGCTCTTCATTCTTAAATTTTAAAAGAAATGCAACAAGTTGCAAATGTTGACGAACTAGAAAACAAAAACATTGCTAAACTTCTTTGGCAATATGCATTACCTGCAATTGTCGGGACTCTAGTTAACTCTCTCTATAATGTTATCGACCGTGTATTTATAGGACATTGGGTGGGAGATGATGCCTTAGCCGGCTTAGGCTTGGTACTCCCTATTATGAATATTACGGCAGCTGTGGGCATGCTTGTTGGAGCAGGATCAGCGAGTCGTATTTCAATCTATCTAGGAAAGAAGGATAAAGAGACTGCCGAAAAAATTGCAGGAACCTCGTTCCTTATGACTATCATTATTAGCGGAATAGTCATCGGATTATTGCTATTATTTCTAAAACCTGTACTTATGTATGCAGGGGCAAGTGAGGCGACCTACCCATATGCTCGCGATTTCCTTGTTATCTTTTTACCGGGTAATCTATTTCTATCCTTATGCTTTAACTTCAATAATATGATGAGAGCATCTGGTTATCCTAAAAAAGCGATGATAACCATGCTTATCAGCGTAGTAGCTAATATCATTTTAGCCCCTATATTTATACATTATTTAGGTTGGGGAATGAAGGGTGCAGCAGCAGCTACATTTATAGCTATGGTAATAGGTTTTATCTTTGTAATGCAACACTTCTTGAATCCGAATAGCTATATAAAGCTTAGATGGAAAAACCTGAGATTAAATAAGAAAATTGTTTGGTCTATTACATCTATCGGGATGTCGCCTTTCCTTATTCAGTTGACAGCTTCAGTTGTAGTGTTCTTCATTATAGCACAGCTAAAAATATTCGGAGGTACAGACTCTCATTCGAGCGACATGTCTATTGCAGCCTATACAATTGCCAACACTATGCTTATGCTTATTGTAATGATTGTATTGGGGCTTACACAAGGTATGCAGCCTATTGTTGGGTACAATTACGGAGCAAAGAATTACGATAGGGTAAAAGAGACTCTGATCTACACCATTAAGGTAGGTACAGCCATTACTACATTTGGCTTTATCTTAGGGTTCTTTTTTCCACAAATATTCGTTAGCTTTTTTGGACCTGGACCTGAACTTGCCGAAAAATCGGCGACAGCATTACGCCTTGTAGTTATATGCTTCCCTCTTGCCGGATTTCAGATTGTTGTTACCAACTTTTTCCAATGTATAGGTAAAGCCGGAAAATCAATTTTCCTGAGTCTTACCCGCCAAGTACTATTCTTAGTACCTGCTTTATATATATTACCTCAACACTTAGGTTTAAAAGGAATCTGGTTATCTATGCCTGTGGCTGATGCTTTAGCGGTAATAGTTACCTTTATCTTATTTACATTTCAAGTAAGAAGTCTTAAAAGAGAAGCGGACGCCCTCACCCAGAATCCACAAAGTTGAAAAAGCGGAAAAATGTCACAACCCATCGGTATAATTGCAAAGATAAAAATAGCAGAATCTGATTATAAAAATTATCTGAAAACAAAGGAGGTAAAACAACTTGCCTCCTCTATGTTTGATTCGATAAAACATACTGATAGAAATTTCTATATTTTCCAGTATACAAAGAAAGAACAAACATTATATGTTTTCATTTATTACAATTATGGAAATTCGGAAACATTAAAAGGAATAGAGTTTGAGTCATTAAAAAGTATCCAGTCTTTTTTGACAGCCGAAAGTAGTGGATATCTGATAGGAACGCTTGACTGTATTAACTTGGATCAAGAGGATTTTCATTATGCATATACTTTGGAAAAAGGCATTTGGACAGACCATAAAAAGCTGGACGAAACTAGATATAAAGAAGTACTAAAAGATACTGATCGGTTATATAAACTACTTGATGGAGAATTTAGCGATAAGGTATTTTCATCACGTATTGTTGATACAACTATAGTTAAGAGAATAAGAACGCTACAAGAAAAGCACCGAATTGAAAATTTAGTAAACCGATTACATGAGGCTTCGCCTTATAAACCTCTTTATTTTTTTGGTAATTACTATTATAATGGAATATGTATTTACAATCCTCACCAACGACTAACTGCATTATTAGAAATTGATCCACATACTTTTATCCAGAAACCATATGGAGGGGCTGATGATAAGCATGTTGTAATTGATAATATAGTAATAGCAACCGATCCTCTAAAATTTAAGAAATTACAAAAATTAGAATCTGTTTTCTATACATCCTCAGAGGCTGTTTATGATTATAAGGGGCATTTTATACCCAATGCAGATCCAAAGACATTTAAGCTAGAACAAGAAGGTATTGCAGAAGATGCTAACTACATTTACATATTCAACACACAAATACCCAAAGTTGAAGTGGGAGAATATAAGATAATTGATTATGGATATTCCAAGCCTATAATTATATATGGTGAAAAAGCAATCTATTTAAACAGCAATAAATTAGAACAGCTAAACCCTTCGACTTTCGAAATTTTAGAGATATATGAAAGGTCACATAATACTTTCACACATTTGATAAAAGCGAAAGATAAGGACGGTGTATTTATTATTTATCAAAAATTAGGCTTAAATGCTTCACACCTCAATACTCCAATCGAAGTTTTAAGAGACATTGATATTGAACAGACAATTATCGAATATCAGAAAACGTCTCACAATCTGAGTGAGAAGAAAACTAATGAAGAGAAACTAATTGATGAAATTGAAGGTGACGATTTTATAGAACAATACAATAAGAATAAGCATTCACTTGATTTTCTGTTGAAAATCAATAATTATTTTTATCAGTGTTTTCAGAAGTGGATCAAATCAAAAGATAAGGCAGAGTTAGATAAAATTCTAAAAACATACCATATAATAGAAGACACTGCTTGGGTCAATCCTCATTTGTTTCATCATACAGCTTGTGTATATGCAGCCCTTGGAGAGATACAAAAAGCTACAGAAGAAATTTACAAAGCTTGTTTATTCGGTTATGAAGAGATAAAAGCAATTTGGGGCGATGAGGACTTAGTAATACTGCACTCAGACCCTTATTATAAAGAATTACAGCAATATTATGAAACCAATATAAAAATATTGCCAACCCCTTTAATTACAACAGAAGTATTAATAAGATTAGATGCATTATCGGTAGAAGAAATTCAATCTTTAGCGTACACAATTACAAAAAGATTTTTAATTCCCGATAAATCTCATGTTTTGTTGATGCAGAAATCAAATAGTCCCAATGATCAATCGTGGGAGGTTTACTTGAGTTTATTGCAAAGCTTCTTTAATCATGTATTTAAAAATAGTACCTTTTCCTCTTCTTTATATAAGAAATTTAAAGATTATGAATTAATGCCTGTTTCCGGTCATTTCGAACAATTTAAATACCAATTCAGTCATGCCCATATTGCAGGTCCAACTTTGGAAGATTGCCGCAGGACTTTAGAAAAAGTCAGAGCCTCTCTTGATAGAATACAAAATGCTCAAGAAAAAATCGCTATAACTAATTATATAAATCAATCAGAAATCATGAAGGTTTTAGGAGAGCAAGTATAATTATTATTTTTTATTACTTCTAGCTTTTACCTCATCATAGGTAAGTTCGCCTACATAACGTTCTCTTGGCTCAAACTCGATAGAAAAGATACTTCTCTTATCATTATAATCTAGATAGTTAAAACCAGCTAAGTCTGATAAACTATACAAAAAGTCGGACGTAGAATAACTTCTTGTTGTATCTAAAATCAAGTCTTCCCGTTCTTTCTTAAAGTTAGGAGACATCCACACCAGAAAAGGCACTTCGCACATACTTGGTGATACCTTCTCATAAGCATGTCCGGCAAAGTCTCTTGTTTCGTAGACCTCTTCCCCGTGATCCGAAAAATAAACTAAAGCTGTTTTCTGATCCGATTGATCTTGCAAAATATGTATCAATTGAGAGAGTACAAAATCGTTATATAAAACCGAATTGTCATACTTATCAATAGTGCGTATCGCTTTTTTATCTCTAAAATCGGTTTCCTTTATTAAATGATCCTTCTCGTTATTAAAGATATTATAAGGCGGAGTATATCTAAATTCGTAAGCCATATGATTACCTATAAGATGAATCAAGATCAGCTTATTCTTTTTATTCCCATCCGCTAATATATTCCTAAAAGTAGGCAAGATTATCTCATCCGGTTGTTTCTCACTAGAAAGGCTATATATATTTTTCGATAGATCTAACAATACATCATAACTTGTTTTGAAATTACCTCCAAATGGTTGAGTACTTATAAAATGAGTTTCATAACCAGCTCTATTAAATAGCTCAAACATAGAAGGTTTCTCTGTTATGTAATCAAGGTTATCTCTATCAGCCAAAGTAAGTATAGAGCGCAACACTGGAATTGTATGTACCTGAGGCGATATCACATCCTGATAAACCAATAAGCTATCGCCCAATGCCCCCAATTTAGGATTAGTAGTCCGAGGATATCCATACAATGACATATGTCTTCGCGTTAATGACTCTCCTATAACCACAACAATGGTTTTAGGTACTGAATCCTCAAACATCTCTTTTACTTCATAAGATTGTGATTGGCGTTCTAAGATTGCAGACTCTTCTTTCCCTAATCTTATTTTATAATCAACAAACATCTTATAAAAATTGACAAAATAGACTGATCGGGACAGTGGAGGCAGAGATACAACCAATATCAATGATAGCAAAGCTGAGAAGAAGGTCATCTTATGATCTTTTATTCTCAAAGGCTTCCCTACCCTCATTTTCCAGATTATCAAGAAGCAGAGTAATATATAAACCAAGCATCCAACTATAATCCACGGATTAAAGTAGTGCACCAAGAATTCCTTACTCTCTTCGGGATTAGTTTCAAACAAACTTATAACACTATTTTTCTGCAACAATACATGTGCAAACAACAGATAACTTGTATAAATAGTATTAGGCAGATACGAGATTACAAACAAACCCGAGAAAACCAGTTTTTGAGTTCGCGATTTACAAAACAACAAAAGAAGCCCGATTGATATAAACAGAATTGTATTTATTGTTATTGTAGCCACCACATGCTTTACAGAAAGATTCTGCGCCAATGGTGTAAGAAGCGGAAGAAACATAATCATATAGAAAAGAAAACAAATCTGTAACTTCTTTCCATACAATGCATTTACAAAAGAACTATTCATTAGTTAATTATCCAATTTTTGATTAGGGTCTCAGACCTTTTTATTGTCTATTCGAGTATAAAAGCTATCGATTATCGTCATTTTTGATACGACATTTATACTTCCTTTTACTTATATGTGTTTATACCTATAATGTAGGTCGCAAATATAGCATTTTTTCTTATTTTTGATCTAAGTTTATCATCATACACAATTTTATGGCAAAACGAAGTTCTAACGGAATACGTAACCGTAAGCATATAAAGAATGCTCATCTACTAGAAACTCTTTCCTATTTGGGTGAAGTACAATTACCTACGTCGATTGAGTTTATACAATATAATTCAAAACAGACTACAACAAAATCTATCGCACCCTCCGATAAATTAAAAGATCTCATTAATGACGATTACATAAACTGGTTTAAAATAACAGGGATATCAGATGCCGAAGTTATATTCAACATCTGCAAATCGTTTGGAATACCCCGATTTGATGTTAAAGACCTCTTGTCGGGACGTCATGTAACTAAAGTGATAACCTATGAGCACAATACGTTTATATTGATGTCGGGGTGCTTCACAACTGAATCTCACGAATTGGATCTTGATCATATCGCTTTTATTCTGGGAGATAATTACCTTATAAGCCTTCAGGAAAACGGCACACCCATATTTACAGATGTTCAGGAAGCTATCAAAAATTCCAAAGTGCAGATACGTGAGAAAGGTACCGATTACCTTCTGTATATACTACTCAACTGTGTACAATCTCTATACAATGATACAGTCTTAAAACTAGCAACTAAGATAGATAATATGGAGGATAAACTCATAGAGAACAACACCAAGGGTATTGATATTATGAGATTTATACGAATCCGTAAAAATGATTATTCATTACTAAAACGGGCCGTATCGTCAATGCGGGAAGAATATTCAAATTTACTCCATAATGATAACCATTTGATTAGACCCGAGAACAAGATATATTTTAATGATTTTGATGACCGATTAAGAACCTCATCCGATGATCTGGATATTTTCCATGAGTCAATCAACTCATTGAGCAATCTCTATTTCAACAATAACAATTTGAAGATGAACAATGTCATCACCAAATTGACAGTAGTTTCTACGATATTTATCCCTCTTACGTTTATGGTTGGAGTATGGGGCATGAATTTTGAATATATGCCCGAATTGAAGTGGAAATTTGGCTATATAGTGGCGTGGGGAATGATGATACTCATTGTTATAATAGCCATTCTGTTTTTGAAAAAGAAAAAATGGCTATAAGGTGGTCTCAGACCATTTTATAGTTTTAGAAAGCATATCATCAACCAGTATGCAGCATTCTGAAATACAATATAGTTTTTATCTACGACTTAAACAGTTGAAGCTATAGGCTTATTAAATCTCTGCTTCACCCATCTATTGGCAGGCTTCTCTACATATTTGAGAGAAAAGCCGGAAACGATAATAGTGAAAGTAACTCCCAACATAAAAATGATTGGTCTATCGACATCAATACCCAATAAGAATAAGGCTCTATCTGTATACCAGATAACTATTTCGTGAAACAGATAAAAAGCAAAACTAATCTCGCCAAGCCATACAAATGTATCGTTTGATAGAAACTTAGCAATCTTTCCTGCCTGAAGATAGAATCCCGATATAAATAATCCTACGGGTATCCAATACCATAGAGAATGACGATAAACTTGTGGTATAAAATAAGCAGAAGTATAAAAAACCAGAAACAGAGCAATAACCAATAGCTCGAGCAATGTAGGAGAAATAGACTTTACCAGATTCTTAACCTTATTTGTTTGACAGATATTGTAAAAGAGTATTCCTAATATAAAATCGAGCAACCTCACCGGAGGGAAGCTATAAAGAAACCATTCTTCATTCTTACTCCCACTTAATATTGGACATAAAAGTAAAACAAGAACACTAATCGCAGTGAACACAACGAGAAACCTATGTTTCATCGTCGTAAACCAAGCTATCAGAAAAGGAAATAAAAGATAGAAAAACATTTCAGTCGAAAGGCTCCAAGAAGCAGCATTAAAACGAATTTCTTCTGTTGGATAGAAACTTTGCACCAAAAATATATTCGAAATAAAATTAGTTATATAAGGCTCATTCAACGGATGATCTTTCCTCATATACACCCAAATAAGCATTGTTAGAATATGTAAAGGGTAGATACGAGCTAAACGTGCTACATAAAAGAAGCGCTTGCTAACCTTATTTTCTTTAAAACTTTGCTGATAAACATACGCGAGAATAAAACCACTCAGGACGAAAAAGAAACTAACTCCCACATACCCTTCATAAAATATATGATGAAGGAAAGGATTTGTTTCTTTATCGAAAAGAATATAATGACTCATAAAAACCATAAAGGCAAATACAAATCGAAGAGATGTTAGTGGTTTAATCATCAATAGCAAGTTCTGCCGAGATTACAGAACGAATCCGAATTTTCATTAGTATTAGCAACAATAGTGTGAAAGGGGCGCCAAACATCTTGATTTATGCTTGGCACCTCATCTTGATACAGTATATGGTTAAGCTAAAAGCAAACCTTTAGCAACCTCGTCTCTTTTGGCTTTTCCTGCTAGCACTTCTAATAATTGGAGAGCAAAATCAAAAGTCAGACCTGGTCCTCGTCCTGTTATTATTTTGCCGTCTACAACTACAGCTTCCTGCGTTTTGAGAGTTGCACCGTCTAAGTATTTTTCAAATCCGGGGTAACATGTTGCAGACTTACCTTTTAGTAAACCCAATCCGCCTAAAACCATTGGTGCTGCACAAATAGCAGCTATATCTTTATCTGCTTCCGAAAAAGCTTTTACTTGTTTCTTCAATCCTTCATGATCGTTGATTTTAGGTGTACCACCCGGTAGAATCAACATATTCGTAGCTGAGAAATCAGCTTCCGTAAATAGTAAATCAGCAACCACAGGAATGCCATGACTGCCTACCACAGTTTTCTGATCGGTTAATGAAACGGTTTTCACATCCACATCACCTCTTCTCAATATATCTACTGTAGCCAAAGCTTCTATTTCCTCAAATCCTGTTGTTAAAAAAATCAATGCCTTTTTCATTTTCAATTCTATTTAAGGTCGCAGACCTATTTGTTATTATAAAAAAAGTCTATAAACTTAGTTTAGATTAAACTTATATGTAATAGTTCCCTTTTGATTATTAGAGTTGGGGCTGACAGAAAACTTAGTCCGACGGGCAGCACGTAAAGACTCGTTTCTCAAACTTGAGTTTGTAGTATTCGTCCCTTTACCAATACTTGTCTCTATAACGTTTCCTTTGGGGTCTACAATTATATCTACTACTACGGTACCATAATCATCTACATGATATTCGGGAAGCTTCAGACCTCCAGCGCCTACACCTCTACCTCCAAGATCGTAAGTTCCCGTACCTCCTACTCCCGATACTTTTCCGGTACTACCATTACCCGAAGGCGAACCCTGAGTACCCGTACCTTGAGTATTTCCACGACTACCACTACCCGATCCGTTTCCGAATAAACCAGCCATTTGGTTGTTTATATTCTTCTTTCGGGCAGCCTCTTCTTGTGCTTGTCTATCGGCTTCTGCCTGAGCCTTACGCTTTACTTCTGCGGCTGCATCTTCCTTGCGTTTCCTCTCGGTTTCGGCTTTCTTCGCCTCATTTATAGCTATTGTTTTTTCCACATCCTGCGTTGCAGTTGGAGCTTTAGTCTCTTTACTCGTTACTTTAGGAGTAGTAGCCTTTACTGGAATAGGTTCAACTTTCACATCCGGAGTCGATTCTCCTAAATTATTAGGCATCGTTGGATCTGACTCTATTGGTTCGGTCACATCTTCGGTCAAACCATTGCCTCGCCCAAAAGGTTCATCATCACCCAATGCATCGGCAACACTACCAAACATAACGGGCACACCTCCCAGCTCCTGACTATATCTGTTATCGCTAACAGGCTTTATATAATAGAATAATAAGCACAATAATAGTATTACGTGAAACGCTATTGTTCCCGCCAAACTTATTGTCTTTTCTTTCACCATAGCCATAGGCTTATTATTTTGAGGTCTATAAGATCTATTTCAAACAGTTTTTATATGCTGCAATCGTTTTTTCCAATCCCAGATAAAGAGCATCACTAATCAATGCATGACCAATAGATACTTCTTCAATATAAGGAATGTTTTTATAAAAGAAATTTAGATTCTCTAAACTCAAATCATGTCCTGCATTTATTCCCAATCCTAGTTTTTTAGCAATTTTGGCTGCTTCTACAAAAGGAGCAATAGCTTCTTCCTTATTCTTTGGATAAAAAGTAGCATAAGGCTCAGTGTACAACTCAATACGATCTGTACCAGTCTTAGCAGCATACTCTATAATCTCAGGATCAGTACCTGTAAATATAGAAGTACGTACGCCCATTGCTCTGAATTCATCTATAAGATCACTCAAAAAAGATTGGTGAGTTTTTGTATCCCAACCCGCATTAGATGTTATAGCATCGGGAGCGTCGGGTACTAATGTTACCTGAGTTGGCTTTACTGATTTGATAAGCTCTATAAAGTCAGTCGACGGATACCCCTCAATATTAAATTCGGTCTTAATCTGAGCTTTCAGATCATATACATCTTTAAACTTAATATGACGCTCATCAGGACGAGGGTGTACTGTTATACCTTGCGCTCCAAATTTTTCGCAGTCCAAAGCAACTTGCAAAACATTTGGCACATTTCCTCCCCTTGCATTTCGTATAGTCGCAATTTTATTAATATTTACGCTCAACTGTGTCATAATAGCTTCTTTACTTGATTAAGGTCTCAGACCTCTTATTCTTCTTAAAGTATATAACTAAGCAACATGTAATATTAGCAGCTATATTTTAAATTTAGCAATTAATAGTTGGTTACCTCTAATAATAAAACTTTTTCACCAACTTTGTACTATCGCCTGATATACTATTACGCAAATTTAATAGTAAATACCGAAACTTGGTACTATTTCAGTATTTTTAAGGGCACAGATGAACGCATTCCTTTGTTACATTCATTTAGTACTATGAATTAAAGGAATAGATAAAATAAACAGACGTTAATTATATCTTTTATGAAAATTGGAATTTTCGGCAAAAAATATCAGAAAGAGGAGCAAATAAAGAAAATTTTTGACATCTTATCTCGTAACAAGGTTGAGATATTTATTCAAAAAGAATTTTATGAATACCTAAAACCTAGCCTAGATTTAAAAGATTCTATTGCCGGTATTATTGACTATAATAATTTGAGTCTCGATATGGCATTTAGCATTGGTGGCGATGGTACATTTTTGCGTACTGTATCGGCAATCAGAGAAAAGAACATTCCAATTTTAGGTATTAATACAGGACGTCTTGGATTTCTGGCGGATGTTTCGGAAAACGATATGGAACAAACCTTATCCGAAATACTAAACGGAAATTATACAATAGAAGAACGTAGCCAACTCAAACTGATGGTTAATGATTCTTCATGCGAAGCTGCCGATTTTGCTCTTAATGAGATAGCTATACTTAAGCAAGATTCATCTTCGATGATTACTATTGACGTCAACATCAACGGCGAAAGGCTTACCTCTTACGAAGCAGACGGACTTTTGGTATCCACTCCAACAGGCTCTACAGCTTATTCACTCAGTGTAGGAGGCCCTATTATGGCTCCTAACACATCCAACTTTATCATTACTGCAATTGCGCCCCATAGCCTAAGTGCCAGACCATTGGTTATTGAGAACGATAATATCTTAACTTTAACTATAAGGAGTCGCAGTTCGTGTTTTCTGATTTCGCTTGATGGTCGTTCAAAAGCTATGCCTATAAATGGAACAACTTTACAAATAACCAAAGCGAAAACATCTGTACGAGTGGTAAAACGAATAGGACAAACTTTTTACAGCACGCTTAAAAACAAATTAAAGTGGGGTACCGATCCAAGGGTAGATTAAGAGTTTCAGACCTTTTTCATTTGTAGATTGGGTAGATATTAATAAATATCTCTTATTAGCTCTATTGAATTTCACTCAATAGTTTTATTTCTCTATTTGTCGCCTTTTACTTTGTTGGGATTCTGATTTATGAAATCTTTCCAGCTATTAAACTTCTTTTCTTGTGTAGGATTATTAGTCTGAAAATAGTGGCAAACTGCTGCTGCAAGTCCATCGGTGGCATCCAGTTGAGGAAGCATACTTTCGTCAGGTATCTTCAAATATTGCTGAAGCATGTAGGCAACCTGCTCTTTTGCAGCTTTTCCATTACCGGTTATTGACATTTTTATTTTCAGAGGGGCATATTCAAAAATTGGAACATCTCGAGACAAAGCAGCAGCCATAGCAACCCCTTGCGCACGTCCCAACTTCAACATACTCTGAACATTTTTCCCAAAAAAAGGAGCCTCAATAGCAAGTTCATCAGGCAAGTACTCTTCGACCAAAGCCAAAACTCGCTCAAAAATACGCCTCAACTTAAGATAATGATCGTCATACTTACTCAGCTGTATTACCCCCATTGTTATCAACTGAGGTTTATTATTTAATACGCGCAACACTCCATACCCCATAATTTGAGTACCTGGGTCAATGCCCAAAATTATACGTTCTTTATCTACCTTAGCCATTAATCATTTATTCGGGTTGTAATAACCTATTAATTATAAAAGCGAACTGAGTTATAGAACAAATTCTATATCTACAAATACTACATTTAAAGTAGTGAGACTTCTTCTAGAAGAGTTACAAAACCTCCCACTTTAGTACCAAACCTCTTATTTAGTTCAGCACTCAAACCTTCGCCCGTTTCTCCTGCCCATCTGTTCAGAACATCTATATCTTCCGTCTTAAATTGCATGGCATAACTCACACCGCTTTCTTCGTGCTGACGCTCTATCTTAGCCAAACTAGGTTGGCTTAACAAGCCACTTTCCAAAGCTTTAGGTATGTAGAAAGTTTTCAAGAAGTTCAAACATTCATCATGTATTGCGTCTTCAAGATGAAGAGTTGTATTAAATATCAACATAATTTATCTATCAAATTTATCTATACTGTATGCAAAGATAATCAGATAATTTGCTTTTTGAGTCAACACTACTTACAGACGCCCTATAAATAACACATAAAGAAGTTGTTATAATGAAAAATATCACAATAAATGTTCAATTTAAATTAACAAAAAACACTCCTTATTATTTAACTATAAAAAAATCTCACTTTTTACTGAAATATCTATTTTTTTTATGAACTTTCCATTCTGATAATCATTATAAAAGTAGTAACAATTTTAAATTAGAAATGCGTATGAAAAGAGATTTACACTTGAAAAAAATTTATGTTGCAACCCTTCTTACTGCCCTAACAGTACTACCTACAGCATTTGCTATTGGAGTGTTTTTAGAGAGTAATAGGAAATCGAATTGCAAAACGAGTCAAGCAACATCAATTACACATCTACAGGCAGATAGTTCGTCTGAAAATGTATCTAATTAATTTGCATTTTATTCTCAATAAGACAACAGTTAAAGAAAAACTTATATCTTTGTTGCAGAATTGAGAACGGGGGATTAGCTCATCTGGCTAGAGCGTAACACTGGCAGTGTTAAGGTGATCGGTTCGAGTCCGATATTCTCCACAAAATGTGAATCCTCAGACAGATATGTTTGGGGATTTTTATTTAATCAAAAAATCTAAAATATAAATAAGCAAGTCCTATTATCACCCCAAATACAATAGGTAATCCTATTAAAGTGTTGATACAACCATGACTTAGATTATTAGCTCCATCATCAGAACTTCCTTTTAAATATTTTAGAGATTTAGAGAATCCGATGGTTTTCAGAAATAAATATCGAATACGCACACCAATAAACCTAGCCAAATCGAACATAATATTTTCCATTTTGAGAATGCTTTTACAAAACTAATTGTTTTCTCAAAATCTTCACAAAAAGAGTTCGAGACTTTGGTGCTATGCTCCACAAAATTTGAATCCTCAGACAGAATTTTTTAGGTATATTTCGTTTTACCAATCTAAATCATTCGTATACTTTTCACCCTTATACTTATTAAAGTCTTGGACCTTAACACATGCAAGGGATTCGACATTAAGTTGCCAAATAGAAGAATATTCCGACCATGGGTCTGTAAGAATTTGAATGTTATTTTCATCAATGAATTTAAGAGCAAATGCATCTTTTATTCCATCAACACATATGCATTTAAAATTTTTTACCAGAATTAAAGTATCTCCACCAACAACACACCAACTATTATCGTCATTTATAAAAGCGCAAGTAGGTTCTCCATAAAACGATCCAATATGAATATTCTCTTTGGTTTCATTATTTATTAAATAGGCATCTTCATAAACATTGCCAATTTCAAATAAATCTGTTTTATATAAACATCTATAACCTATTTGATTCTTCATTTCAAGATAAAATAATTTATTTTCATAAAGCTAACAATTTTCTCAAAACCCGCATAAGTGAGTACGAGATTTCAGGAGTATAGATTACATAAAAAATCCCCATATATTTCTATTTGGGGATTGTTATTAATCAGAATCTCGTGATTCATCAAATCCTCTACTTGTTTTGTCCTGGGGCATAAGGTTTAGCAGATTGACTTCCTGTAATCTTCTTTGCGTGTCCCGGAGGAATACCATTTTTATTAGTATTTACTGTTTTACACGATGATACAAACAATAACCCAACAATCAACGAGCCAAATAAAACTAGTCTTCTCATGACATTTTTGCATTAGTAATAAAGAATCTAACATTATCCGAATAGTATTTGTTCTCCTTAGTTACAATTATCAGCCAGAAATATCCGAGGACTTATTGTTCTAAACAGAAATCCGGTCTTAAGATTTCTGTTATAATGCCTATCCCGACTATTCTTGTCCCCTCTCTTACTTCAAATTCTTTACCTACATAGAATTTTTGAATATGAAACTGAGGGCTTGCAGTTGTCAGATAACAATCGACCGTTTCTCCTAAAAGACAAATCTCTTTATCTATAAATGCTTGACAAGCATTCCAATCTTTTCCATCATAATGAAATTGACCTCTATATCCGTTTCTTACAGATGTTTTTCGTCCCCCTTCTTTTTCTAATAAATAGTATATATTAGCTCTTAATTCAGGTATTGGATTTGTAAACCGATTTAGTTGATTTGTATTCATTGAATAAAATTTCCTATAAAACTAATAATCTTTTCAAAATCATTACATAAATGAGTCTAACATTATGGATTGACCTTCCACAATAACTAACAGATTCTCATCTTTGAGATTATTCATTGTTTACTTCGTAGAATGCATCTGATATAAACTTGGCTCTAATAGAACAAAAAACACCAATCCTCTATTAGTGGGTATATGAAAAAGTATAATTACACACAGCAACTACAATTAACACACTTGTCTATAATATATAAACTCAAAGATCTTATAAGTGGAATTAACGACATAAACAGTATTAACAATCACCCCAAATGTTAAGGCATTGCTTAATATCTAAACTTACCTGCAAAAAACAAAAAACATTACTCATGCAAACCTTACTATCAGCCAGTTTCAAGGCAATAGTCTATCCATCAGAAACACACTATCTAACTAGTTATTAAATAAGTAATGTATTTTATTTATGTATTTTATCATTTATTGGCACTAATATTATAAAAAAATTATATACTTTTGACTTTAGAGATATTAAAAAACGACAACTAATGAAAATTTTCTATGTATTTATGCTAGTAATATCTAGCATAGTTTTCGCGGAAGCACAAGTGGGCGTTAATACCAATGACCCTAAAGTTAGTTTGGATGTTCGAGCAGTCGCTGTAGATGCAACTACTGCCGAAGGTATAATAGCTCCACGACTAACCTTAGCTCAATTGGTTTTGAAAGATGCCAAATATATAGCCGATCAAACAGGAGCTATTGTTTACGTAACAGATATAGTTGGGAATAATACTCCTAAAACAAAAGAAGTAACTTCAGTTGGGTACTATTTCTTTGATGGAACCATCTGGCAAGCAATCGGACCAGATCCCGATTCGAGGTTTTTTTACATGCCATCTGTCACTTTACCAACCGACTCCTCCGATCCATCTTATAACCCGAGCACAAAAGTATACACAATAGACCTATATAAAGCATATGCCGAACAATTCGGGTTGACAAATTCGGGTTCATCGATTAAAAGCGCAAGTTCAACGTCTCTACCCACATTACCAAGCAATGCTTTAGAATATTTCATTACTTATTATGACAACACCGTCTTTCAGAGTGTTACATTAAGTGATGCGGGTGTGTTAACGTATAAATTGCCCGATGAGATCACAATTTCAGACAAAACGTTTATGAATATAATTTTTAAAGCTAAATAACAAGCATAACAAAACAAACAATAGACTATGAAAATATTTTATGCGCTTACACTTTGTTTATGCACGATATTTGCATATTCACAAACCAAACAGACGAATTCTGCTGACGGAACATATATCTTCCAAAAAGCAACATTTACGGTTTACAACTACGACTCCAAAGCAGAAGTTGACACTCGCGCCATAGATAATGCCGCTTTACTTGATACTACTGATATATTTTTTCAAAAAATATTTTTGAAAGCAACGATAGAAAATGATCAACTATCGTTTTGCACCTTACCTGATCAGCGCGAATATAAGGTAGAGAATCAATTAACATTGGTTCCTGCTCCAACTAAAGAATTGAGTAAAGAAGATTACACAAGTAATATTTCTATGCAATTATCCCCCTACACTTTCGAAGTCAACAATAATATACTAACTTTTACCTTCATCTATTCATATGGAGATTCCAGATATAGTTTTCCATTAGAGGGTAAATTAACTGTGAGCCTTACTAAAGAAAAAGATCAATGAAAGAACTATATTATAAAATATTCTACTTATGTGTTTTTATATTTTCAGTAGGAAATATAACTGCTCAAGATTGTGATTTGAATTTTACAGTAACAACTACATCAACCCCTTCTACCTGCCAGGCTAATGGAACAATAACTGTAACCTTAGGAGGTGATTTAAGCAATATCAGCAACGTACAATATGGGTTAACATCCGCAGATGGGTTCACAATTAACCCACAAGAGAATAATGTATTAGCAAATATACCAGCAGGCACCTACACGGTCACAGCAAGGGCATTTTGTCTTACAAATGAAGATTATAGTGTGGTAAAAACAGCACAAAACGTAGTGGTAGCAGGTACATACAAAGTACCCGAGGCTTCATTTAACCCTTCATCCTCACGTAAATCTTACAACACATGTAATACAGGTATTATAGTGTTAAACGTTATAAATGGTAGCGGAATTTTCACCTTTAATATAATCTCTGCACCCGATGGAGCACCCACAGGTGTTATTACTCCTACAAAAAGCGGATCATTATATACGTTTCCCGGACAAAATTATCCGGCAGGCAATTATGTAGTTCAGATAGAAGATGGTTGTTATACAGCCGTAGCTACTTTTACTCTGGATGAGATTACCGGTTTCCCCACTTTCAGCTATTCTAACACCACATTCTATCCTCCAAGTGTAAAAACATCATGTACGACTGTTACTTATAGTCCAGGATCAATAAGTTCCACCACTACTCCCGACTATTATCGCTATTTTGCTGATGGTATGTACGAAGTAGGTATTGCACCTACCGGTTCTATGCCTACTCAATGGCTTCCATGGTCTTCATCCAGACAGAATTTTGAACTACCGTCTGCTTATATCAATTATTACCCAACAAATAGCCTGACTATATATATTCGCTTGAAAGGATGTGAGAACGTTTATGTTTCTCAAACCAGCAATCTGAGAAAACCATATCCTGTTTTCTCATCCAGCACCCGAACTTGTGAAGACTACCAATATTATTTTTATCCTTATGGCGATTATGATGGTTTTTTCTGTTATCCCCTTTCCATGGTTATTACTCAAACCTCAGCAGGAGAAGGGCAAGGAACCATTGTATACGAAAACCACAATGTAATGAGTACTGCAAGTCAATATGTTTCCCTCAATTATGGCGCCACTTATACTATGGTAACTACTGATGCCAGCGGAACAGTAGACACTAGATCGGTATCTCCTACCAGAGGAAGCATGTCCCTTACTTATACAGATGACAATTGTAGCACCCAATATAAGCTTTCATATTATACAACAGATCCTTGTTACCCTATTGAGGTAACCATTACAGATCCTTCAGGTGATATTATACATTCTAAAACTCTTACCTCAACAACAAGCACTGTTGTTGATCTGGAATATGGTAAGGCATATATATTTGAAGCTATATATGTTGGGACAAATCCTTTACGTACTTATAGAACTACTATAAATAGAACTTCATCTATACCTACTGCATATACATTATCGCTTTATAGCACAGATCAATGCGTAGAAGACCAAGGGCGATTACAAATTAGTAGAAGTGGGTCAGGTAATTTCCCCATAGGTACTACTTTCACTATAACCGGACCCGAAGGATATACAACTCAAACAGCAACTGCTACCTCTTCCACATATTACTATTACATGCCTACAGCCAAATTGCCTGCCGGCACATACACGCTTACTGTTGTTAATGGCTGCGGAAGTACCACTCCAATGACGGCATCTTTAACCCTCAAAGGTATATACAGTGGTAAAGAGTTGACATATACTACAGAAAACACATGTTCGGGAATGAAGGTTACACCCTCAGGTTACATGACCTACCAGAGTGTACAGCAAACCAATTCTACTTATTATAGACTGACAAGCGGACCAACAGGTTACGATAAAACAGTAATTAAACCCGGTGGCTCTTTTACACTCTCTACACCTGGTGTTTACAAATTGGGTATTACTCTTACTAACAGTACTACAGGTTGTGTAATCAACGAAATGACAATTAACTATACTGCTCCCCCATTGGCTTTAAGCCAGACGGAAACAAATGCCTATGTTTGTGTAGAGAGCAGCAAAGGAGTTATTCTCTTAAGTGCCATAAATGGTGTAGCACCTTACAAATACGAGCTATGGAATAAAGAAAATACAGTAAAAGAAGACATCCCTGATGTTGTTTCATCGGAACATCAAGTGTATTTTAATTATGGAAAAGCCAATGAAACTTATACTGCACGCATCAGTGATAATTGTGGTAATAAGTTCAGCCAGCAGATAACCCTAGCTAAACTTAGTTCTGCACGTGTTGTATATGCCACTAATAACAATGTCTGTAATGGGGACTCTATACATCTTAAATGTATAACATTAGGAAAGACTGCTTATGACTGGACTGGACCTAATGGCTTTGCTACAACAACACAGAGTCCTACAATCCCTAATGCTCAAGTAAACATGACCGGATGGTACAAAGTATCGGTGATGCCCGAATTTTGTGGTGAGCCCGTACAGGATAGTGTTTATATTCAGGTTTACCCCCCTTTCGCAATAGAAACTATTACGGCCGACCAAAAGACATGTGTCCGTACAAAACCAAGTACGCTTAGCTGTGACGTAACAGGAGGAAATGGTATATATACCTATCAGTGGCAATCGAGCACAGACGGTGTATCAAATTGGACAAATATAGTTGGTGCTACCAGTGTAATTTACTCACCTCCTGCTCAAATTAAATCTGGAATGTATTACTATCGTGTTATCATAACCAACACTTGTGGTGTTATTGAAAGTAGTCCTATAAAAGTAGATGTTACACCTTGCTACATTCGAATAAATCCTGATATAAGGGTACGGGTAAACGGCAAGAAATAAACCTTTTTTGCATAGTGATAAAAAAGACCTAGACTAATTATTATAAATTATAGTTTCGAGGGGAAGTCCATTTTTGGTACTTCCCCTTAATATTTGTCTCTAATAGGCTATCATAAGAACGTTGCCCTAGATTTTACCCCTATACTACTTTTAAGAAAAACTAATACAATTTATAATGCTAAAACATTACCTTTAGACCCTAATCACTAATGATAACCAAGTTCTTATGCAAAACGCAGATTATTATTCATTTGACAGAAAAGAAATCTTCCCATTTATACCCCAAAATATAGAGAAAACTTTAGATGTAGGTTGTGCTGCCGGAGTCTTCTCCAATAAGCTTAAAAAAGAAAGAAACCCTGAGACTTGGGGAATAGAAATGCAAAAAGAAGCCGCCGAAATTGCAAAAACAAGATTGGATAAAGTTTTAATTGGATCTTTTGACGAAGTTTCGGATGACCTCCCTCAACAATATTTCGATTGTGTTTTCTTTAATGATGTGCTCGAACATATGCCATATCCGGAAACGTGCTTAACAAAAATAAAAGCGAATGTACATCCGAAGGGAAAAATTATAGCGTCAATTCCCAATATGAGACACATAGAGGTATTGAGAGAATTATTGTTTCAAAAAGACTGGAAGTACAAAGATTCTGGAATTTTGGATAGAACCCATTTGCGTTTCTTCACGAAGAAAAGTATAATACGAATGTTTAAAGATTGCGGATATAAAATAGATCTGATAAAAGGAATAAACAGTGTTAGCCCTTATTGTCTGACATCAATACTCTCCAAATTATCATTAAATTCACTTGACGATATAAAACATAAGCAATTTATAATAGTAGCCTCGCCAATATAAGAAGTTTTAGATAACACCAAAATGCTTCAATGCGTTTTGAATCCCATCACCATCTACCGAATCTGTAATGTAATCGGCAGCCTGCTTTGCCTCATCGCCGGCATTGCCCATAGCTACACCAATGGCAACATGCTTCAGCATCTGAACATCGTTACCACCATCACCAAACGCCATCGTTTCGGAGAGGTCTAACTTATAATATTCGAGAAACTTATCAATACCCGTTCGTTTACTATTACCTCTAACATTTACATCTGCAAAAAGAGGATTCCAACGACTAGCGTCACAATGAGTCAACACTGTATCTAAGATTTCTTGTTCCTGTTCTTTATTTATAAAAGCATCTATTTGCAGAACTTCCTCTTTATCTATTTCATCCAATATTCCCAGAGGAGACAAGGGAACATCTACCAAACGACTTATTTCTCTCACATTTTCATCAATACAATTAATAAGCTCTTTCTTTTCGGTTATAAAAATAGAAGGGAAGAGGAACTTTTCCGAATGATAACGAAGAAGGGCATCTATATTTTCTCTAGGTATCGGATTGGTGATAATCGTTTCATTTTCGGAATTAATACAATGAGCTCCATTCAAAGTAATAAGCCCATCGAAAACCAAACCGTTCAGATCACCTATTTGCTTGAAATAACGTCCTGTTGCTATAAAAACTTTAATTCCTTTTTCCTTTACCTCATTTATTGCATCAATTGTAGATTGAGGAATAGAATGTGTCTTAAAACTTTTCAGAGTACCATCAATATCAAAAAAAATAGCCTTTATCATATTTTTGTTTCTTCTATTTTACTAATTCCAAATCAAGTATCTAAAAGAGTTTCTCTAATCATTTAAAAGAAATATTCTCTAGAGAAAGTACTCTTTATTTCCTCTGTCACTTTTATAAAAACCTCCAGTCTTACTTATTGCATAAAGAAGACTATATATCGTTTTTTTTCAGATGGATTTTTTCTCGAAGAAGATACTATTCTTTCTGGTAACAGCGTATTTCATCAATAACTCTTCGAATTTCTTGTCTTTGCGAATATTATCAAAATCGGGATCTTTTTCAATTAGAGACTTAGTTAGCCTATTTGATTTAATTTGATACTTATTTGTTAAAGCTTTTTCTAACCATTCTAGAGATTTCTTTTTCTTATTTAATAGAGAATACATGCATGCTAGATTGTATGCCGCAACCTGATCGCCCAACTTCTCAGACTTTAGACACAATGTTGTGATCTCAGATTCGTAATAACGAATATTATTCTCCATTTTAGCCAGTCTTAATACAGCTACAGCCCAATCGTTATATACATAGACACTAGAAGAACCTAACTCCGAAGCCCTTCTATACATCTCAAAACTTTCTTTGAACATTGTCTTATCTTTGTTTTTTTCGCCAAGATCTACTAAAACATTTGCTCTACTATAAAATATATACTGATCTGTAGAGTCTAACTCTAACACTTTTTGATAACAGATATTTGCAGCTTCCAAGTTCCCTGCTTCTTCAGCAACATCTGCTCTCTCAATCCAGACATCAGCACTTTGCGAATAAATGATTGTAGATATAAAGCATAAGCAGAAAAGTATAGTACATTTTTTCATAAGGTCTCAGACTTAAATTAAAGATGTAAAAGTAATATAATTGTACGAGTATCTCAAAAACCCTTTGAAGGAATAAGGATTCTACATTCTAAGAATTTATTATCTTTACATATCTAAAAAATGGATCAGAAAATATGAATGAGCTACCCAAAGAAAACAATCAATCACTGCCACCCAATGAGGCTTTAAAACCCCTCATTGATGCCTTTGTAGAGAGTGCCAGAAGATCGTTAGAATACGATATTACAAAGTATTCTCTAAAACGATACGAATCATTTATATGCAAAGGGTATTACAAAAAGAAATTATATAAAGCCATTCTAGCTTTGAGAGAATTCAATAAAGAAGTCGCAGAAAAATAAAGACTCAGCCCTATTTATATAGTAAATATAAATGCCTTAATTCTTTTGAGATTAATATTAAGATACCTCGTACTGATTATTATCCATTAAGTATTTGGATAGTATTGCAAGCAACCAAAGCAGCAGTTTCAGCACGTAAACGGCTTTCCCCTAAACTTATCGGTTCAAACCCGCACTTTAGAGCCTCTTGTACTTCTTGTTCACTAAAATCACCTTCGGGTCCTATCAATATTAAGACATTACCCCCAGTCTTGTAGATTGTTTTTAGTAATTTCTTTTCTTGAGGATAGCAATGAGCTATAAACTTTTGCCCATCAAAAGGCTTCTTTATAAAGTTCGAGAACGAAGTCATCTCATCTAATTGAGGTAGAACTGCTTTCTGAGATTGCTTCATGGCTGAAACCAGAATTTTTTCTATACGTGGTAGTTTAACCTCCTTTCGTTCCGAGTATCTGCATAACAAAGGAGTCAGGTGATCTATCCCTATTTCTGTTGCCTTCTCAGCAAACCATTCAATACGATCTAGATTTTTAGTAGGTGCAAATGCAATATGTAGATAATTGCCCCAAGGCTTTGGTTCAACTATAGTTTGGAGGATATTTACAACACAATGTTTTTGATGAGCCTCAACAATTTCGGCATCAAAGAAATTCCCTTTTCCATCGGTCACCAATATTTCATCGCCTTCTTTTTTACGCAAGACTCTCACACAATGTGCTGATTCATCTTGTGGCAAAGTACTATCTTGCTGAATATTGGGGGCGTAAAATATCGTTTTATCCATAATGTTATATAAAAAGAGCTTGATACTTAAGCTACAGAAAAGATTACTACCGCTTTTCGGAATCAGAAAAAAGATTGGAGACCTTAATGATTAAATCGTTTATCCATTTCGTCACGTAAGACGGATGCCAATTCATAATCTTCATTATCAATTGCTTCCTGTAACATCGAGTTCAACTCTTCTTCACTAAGTAATGCATAACTATCCATATATTCTGTACTATCATGACCAGTTACAATCTCTTTGTTGTCAATATCGTCTTCGCCCTCGCTGAATACTATTGCCAACTTCTGCATTATCTCTTCCGTAGTATATATGGCAGATTTACTTCTCAAAGCAATTCCAATAGCATCGGATGTACGAGACTCTATTGAAATCTCTTTTTCTCCTTGCTTAAAGATCAGTTTAGAATAAAAAATACCATTATCATACTTATAAATAAGCACTTCTTGAAGAACGATTCCCCATTCGGACATAAATGAATAAAACAGATCATGAGTCAATGGACGTGGAGGAGACGTATTTTGCAACTTAAAGGCAATAGATTGAGCCTCAGGCGTCCCGACAACAACCATAAGACGTCTTACACCATTCTCTTCTGCCAAAACCAAGCCATATGTGCCTGATTGTGTTTGGTTAAACGAGAATCCCAAAACTGATAATTTCACCTTTTTTTCCGTCACAATAAATAACCTTTGTAAGAGTATTGTAATTCAAAAATAGTCATTTTTATGGTATTTGCAGAGCGAAAAAGCAAATTTTTAAATAATAATCGTACAAAAAGACAAATCTCAAAAGAAATAAAGCCTTATCTTTGCGCCCTAGGAGAACAATAAAGTATTTATCATCATATCTTTATTTCAATAAAATTTGGTTATTTTTTCACCAAAATAATAAAAAGATCTGAGATCTAAGTAATACATAATGAATCAATCTTTCAAAGAATTAGTAAAGTACGGAATAGTCGGTTTTATTGGATTAGGTGTCGATTGGGCAGCATTTTTTCTCTTCCGAGATGTTATTGGAATCAACTATATTGCCTCGCATATACTCAGTTCGATATTAGCTATTACAAATAACTTTGTACTTAATAGCTACTTTACTTTCAAAGCCACCGATAAAATATGGCAAAGAGGTATTTCATTTTTCGGCATTGCCGGAATAGGATTAGTTATCGGTTCTGTTTTGCTTCCGGTATTCGTACAGCTAATCAATCTTAGCATCACCCATCTCGACTTAAGTCCATTAGCACCAAAGGTTGTACAAAATCTTTCGAAATTAGTAATAACCGTTATTATCGCTTTTTTACAATTCTTTTTAAATAAATACTTTACATTTAAGAAAAAGGATGCGTGATGTAGCAAAGCGTTTGCTATTTTTGCAATGAATTCAATATTAATTCGAGACAATATTTAAACTTGACACCACTTAAATAAACAGAATTATTTAATGGTGTATTTTCGAGCTACAACAGTATATAATTGTTATTCTTATCAAAACATTAAATAGGTCTATGACCTTAATTTATAAGACAATAGAGAAATGACACTAAAAGGTAAACATATAGTATTAGGTATAACCGGTAGTATCGCTGCATACAAAGCAGCATCACTAGCCCGTCTGTTCGTTAAAGAAGGCGCAGAAGTGCAGATTGTGATTACCCCCTCGGGAAAAGAATTTATTACTCCTGTTACATTATCTGCTTTAACCGGCAAACCAGTTGTATGCGATTTCTTTGGCGCAAACGATGGTACGTGGCACAGTCACGTAGACTTAGGCTTATGGGCTGATTTTATGGTTATAGCTCCGGCAACAGCAGCAACAATGGGTAAAATGGCAAACGGAATTGCCGATAATATGCTTGTAACGACCTACATGTCGATGAAAGCTCCCGTATTTATTGCTCCTGCAATGGATTTAGATATGTTTGCGCATCCTTCTACTGCACGAAATATAGCTCTACTTCAATCATACGGTAACCTCGTCATTGAGCCTGCTTCGGGCGAATTGGCTAGCCATCTGATAGGAAAAGGTAGAATGGAAGAACCCGAAAACATCGTAGCCTACATCAAGGAACATTTCGAGAAACAAGAGTCTCTTTCAAAAAAAAAAATCCTGATAACAGCGGGACCTACGTATGAAAAATTAGATCCCGTACGGTTTATAGGAAACTATTCGTCGGGAAAGATGGGTTTTGCTTTAGCTGAAGAATGTGCCGAAAGAGGGGCAGAAGTTATTCTTATAGCAGGTCCTGTATCTTTAAAAACAAGCCATCGTAACATCCAGCGAATCGACGTTGAATCGGCTGAACAAATGTACGAAGCTGCAACAAAAGAATTTGCAGACACAGATGCAGCCATATTATGTGCTGCTGTAGCCGATTATCGCCCCAAAGAACAAGCTGATAATAAAATAAAAAGAGCTGAAGGTTCAAATCTCACATTAGAGCTCATTCCCAACAAAGACATTGCAGCATCATTAGGCAAAGTAAAAAAAGAGGGACAAATCTTGATTGGTTTTGCTTTAGAAACTAATAATGAAGAGCAGAACGCACTTGCCAAAATTCAGAAAAAGAACCTTGATTTTATTGTGCTAAACTCCCTAAATGATAATGGTGCAGGGTTTCAGTACGACACCAATAAAATTGCAATCTTAAACAAGAGCGGCAAGCGTACAAATTTCGAATTAAAGAACAAAAAAGACGTAGCTAAAGACATTATCAATAATACCTTAGAGCTCATCTAAAGTTTCTTCGAAGTATATTTTCCATTTAAAATAAGCAAACACAAAATCTTTATAGCCTAATACTTGTTGTATTAAGGATAATGTTTGTAGAATCGTATTATATCACAATAATGCGATTCAATAATAGTAACACGAGTTTAAGACTTTCTTAAACATCTTATAATTAATATATAATGAATAAGATCATCACAACTATATTTCTATTTCTATCGTTAAATAGTTTTGCACAAGATTACAGAAGTCCATTAGATATACCCCTATTATTGAGCGCCAATTTCTGCGAACTTCGTAATAACCATTTCCACTCAGGTATAGATATAAAAACACAGGGTGTTGAAGGCAAGCCTATATATAGCGTAGCCGACGGATATATATCGCGAATAGGTGTTTCGCCCAGCGGATATGGATTGGCTTTATATATAGACCACCCCAATGGACAGACGTCGGTTTACGGACATTTGAGTTCTTATAATGTAAGAATAGGCGAATATGTAAAACAAGAACAATATAAGCAGGAAAGTTTTAGAATTGATGTAAAACTTAAACCTTATCAAATTCCGGTAAAAAAGGGAGAACTTGTAGCTTATAGTGGCAATACAGGAGGATCAGGAGGTCCACACCTGCATTTCGAAATAAGAGATACTAAAACAGAAAATGCTTTAGACCCTTTGGTCTATTATAAGAAATTAATCTCCGATAATAAATCGCCCGATATAAAAGGAATTGCAGCCTACCCCGTTCCGGGCAGAGGTGTTATAAATGGCACTATCCTACCCTTGCGCCAAGCTGTTAGCTTACTAAAATCAGGAGAATACTCGGGATTAAAACAATCGATTGAAGCATGGGGATTAATAGGATTTGGAATAAAAGCTTATGACCGAATGGATGCTACATCTAACATTTATGGTGTAAGAGTTGTCAAACTTTCAGTAGATGGCAAGCAAATATTCAAATCAGAGACTGCAGGCTTCTCATTTGATCAAAGTCGTATGATAAATACATTTACCGAATTTGCAGAATGGAGACTTAACAAGTCGTTCTATATGCAATCATTTATAGAACCAGGTAATAAATTGCCTTTCTATTCGGCTGTAAATAGCGGCTACATCAATATAGATGAAGAACGTCCCTACAAAATATCTTACGAGTTGGAAGATCTGTATGGAAATAAGTCTACATACGATTTTACAATCAGAGGTCAAAAGCAAAATATACTTACGCCATCTGCCTGCAATCAGGTTTTGATATGGGACGAAGATAACAAATACAACACCGATCAATTTTCGCTATCTATCTCAAAAGGGAACTTATACAATGATGTATGCTTCACTCTTTCTCAAGCTTCGTCAACAGATTTCTTTTCTGATATCTTTACAGTAAACAAAACTCCTGTGCCCCTCGATAAATCGGGAGAGGTGACCATAAAATTATCATCAGACCCTATAAGTAATAAAAAACAATATGGCTTGGTACAAGTGAACAATAACAACAAAAGAGGATCTTGGGTTGGCGGCACTTACAAGAATGGATCTGTGGTAGCTTCAATTCGCGAATTGGGCCTGCGATTAACTGTCTCTGCTGATACCGAAGCACCTACTGTAACACGTATAGAATCCTCAACATCGGGAAAAAGAAGAATAATAGTACCTAAAGACGAGATAAGACTGCGCGTAAGCGATAACCTTAGTGGTGTAGCCACTTTCAGAGGAACAATTGATGGTAAATTTGCATTATTTACACATGACATGAAATCTCCTATAATTACATATAAGTTTGATCCTGCACGACTAAAAAAGGGTATAACTCATAAGCTTGTTTTTACAGCAACAGATGCATGTGGAAATTCAACCCAATACACTGCTGACTTCGTGTATTAAGACTACTGAAAAAAACCGTAGTTGTTGTTTACAATGCTACAACTAAATACAAAATAAAAGACCATCCTTCAGCAGGATGGTCTTTTTTATAATATGTTTTATTATTCTTTACTCTTCAAGATTGTCATTCGAATCTGGCGATTGCACCTTCATCAACTTGGTTATAACATCCACTTGCTTCTGAGCCTTTTCAATTAATCTCTGATTGTTTGGCTCCAGCGAAATTACCTTTATAAAATCGTTAAGACCTTGTTGATACTGCTCTGTTACTTTACTAGCTAATCCTCTATTAAAGTAAGCTTTTGTATAATTAGGATTCAACTCAATAGCTTTACTGTAATCTTCAATCGCAACACTGTGCTGACTATGATTATAATAGATATTGCCTCTATTAAAGTAAGTTTCTGCTAACTCAGGATTAAGACGGATAGCCTCCGTATAATCTTTTACAGCCGAATCGTATGCCTGCTTATTAGTATATGCATTTCCTCTATTAAAATACGCTTCCGCATTTTCAGGAGAAATAAGCAATAACTCGCTAAAGTTAAAGATTGCCGAATCAAAATCTTTAAGGTATGCATACGACAAACCTCTATTCAGATAAGCTTCTGCATAATTAGAATCTAACTCTAACACTCTATCATAATTAGCAATAGCCTCAGAGTATTCCTCTTCTTTAAAGTAAGCTGTTGCCAAATTAGCATATACATGAACTCCAGCCTTCTGATTAATTACAACCTTGTTATAATCGACAATAGCCAATTTGAACTGATTGGTTTTGAAATAAGCATCGGCTCTGTACAAATACACCTCAATACTATCAGGATTTAAACGAAGTACCTCATCAAAGTCGGCTATTGCCTGATCGTATTGGTCTTTGATATAATAACACTCTCCTCGTTTGAAATAAGCCCTCTCGTCTGTTGAATTAACATTGATGGCTTCCGTAAAGTCAGCTATTGCTTTATCGTATTCGCCTACACTAAAATATACGCTTCCACGACTAAACAAGTCTATACTATTAGGATCTAAACGCAATGCTTCATTACAATCGTCTATTGCTTTCTGAAACTCACCTTTATTATTATAAGCATTGCCTCTGTTATTATAAGCTTCTGCATTATTAGGATTTAGTTCTATAGCTTTATTAAAATCTTCAATCGCTTTATCAACATCATTACGTTGCAATAAAATTGTTCCTCGAAGATTATACACAGATGCATCATCTGGATTCAAACGAAGTACTGTATTAAAGTTATCAATAGCTCTGTCGTATTCTTTTCTATTATAATACACTAACCCACGATTGTAATATGCTTTATCATAATCGGGAGATATAATAATTGTAGCATTATAATCATTGATAGCCTTATCTAATTCATTTATTTTTGCATACGCCAATCCTCTATTATAATAAGCATCTTTATCATTAGGATTAAGTCTAAGTGTAGCATTGAAGTCTTCAATTGCTTTATCATAATTCTCCAACGATAGGTACACCATTCCTCTATTCAAATACGCTTTGATATTATTAGGTTTGATACGCAGGGTTGCATCAAAATTTTCGATTGCCTGATTATTCAATCCTTTACTTTTACAAATCACACCCCTATTAAAATAAGCTTTGGCATCATAAGGATTCATTTTCAAAGTGGTATCATAATCATTCAAAGCATCATCAAACAAGCCCATATTAAAATAGGCATTGGCTCGATTATAATAAGCATTGGTATAGCTAGGGTTTAATTGAATCGCTTCATTGTAATCTTGTATAGCTTTATCGTACTGTCCCATATTACTGAACGTAGTACCTCTGCTATAAAATGTTTCAGCATCATTCAAATTCAAATTGATAGCTGTATTATAATTTTCGAGAGCGTGCTCAAAATCACCTTTATCGCTGTATGCTGTTCCTTTATTAAAATACGCCTCAGCATATTCAGGATTTAATGCTAATGCCTGATTATAATTCTCTATAGCAACATCATATTGTCCTTTGTTACCATACGCTGTTCCTCTATTATAATAAGCCTCTGTATAATTTGAGTTTAGTTCGATAGCCCTATCATAATCCAGTATAGCTTTATCATGCTCACCTATACTATTGTACACATTTCCTCTATTATTAAAAACCTGAGGCTGATTCGCATTTATTTCTATCAGTTTTGTATATGTTGCAATAGATTGTACAGTATCTGCATTTGCTGAATAAGCCTGAGCTAAGTAGAAATAAGTTTGATAAAGCAAACTGCTTTTTCGATCTTTATCTATCACCTCATCCTTTTCTATATTTTTTGCAATTTCCTCCAACGCTCCAATTTTTGTAGTCATATCAGCTTTACTTATTGCTGCATGTATATCAAAATTGTAGCTCGAAGTGCGTGCGTCTTCTTTTATATTTCCCTCTATTTTTTCGACTGCCGAAAGGGTACTTTCCACCTTACCCAAAGCAACTTCGATCTCGTTCTTACGATCGTCTATTTCTTGAGTCTTAGCATCAATTTGCTCTTTCTGAGCATCAATCTCTAATTTTTTAGAATCTATATCCTTTTTCTTGTGGTCTATCTCATCATTTTTATCAGTCACCTTGTCAAGAGTATCCTCCACGGCTTTCATTCGATCTTTTAACTCCATAAAACCTAAGAATGAAAAAATGAGAGTTATGAGAGCCAATACCGCAGCCCAAACAAATAAGAGCATCACTGTATTATCTGCAGTTCTCGATAGCATTCCCGAATATTCGGTTAATTGGGTAGTGGCTTGTTTAATAATCGCATCCTCAGCCATTTTAGCTTTCTGGGTTTTAACCAAATTGATGCTATCAACATAATGGCGTCCTACCTGATCGGTAGCAACCACATATTGAGAGTTCTCACGAAGCATCCCAAATAGTTCTTTTAACTCCTGATTATTTTGTTCGGCACGATCAACAATACGTTTAGTGTTAATATAGCTTATGCTGCCCGCAGTTAAGGTAAGTGCTATAAGAATACACGCAAACCAGCCAAAATTGATGAATCGAGCAGTTTTTCTGTTTTTGTCAATAGCCATAGTATAGCTTTTTTATAATATATTTAATTTATGATTTTCACCTATTAGGTTCTTTAACAACGAAGTAATTATGCATACCTCATCTATCCCGGGTTAAGGAAAAGAAGCGATTTATGTGCACAGATGAATCCTTTATTATTAAGTGCCCTTTATGTTTTTTTAGATACACAGCGTGTGCTTTATTTCATATGTACCTATAAGTTACAAAAATAAGAAAAAACATTAACACTTGAACACTAAATCCTTTTTTTTAGAAATGAAAATAAATGCAAAATTTAACAATAGGAGCATTTACCTGACTAAAGGCGTCAATCATTATTACTATCTTTATGTTTCATTTTGATCATTAGAGAATAAATTAAATATGTATGAACAGTTATTACAAGCTGACTAAATGGGTAGTTTTCGCAATTGGTATATGTATACTTACAGGCTTATCTTCTTGTGGAAGCAGCAAGGTTTTATATAATCCGGTAGAAGTTGAGCAATTATCTCGTAGTTTAAGCATTCCGATTAACAACGATGACCCCAACATACCATTATATGTAGAAGTATCTCTATGGCTGGGCGTACCTTATCGTTATAGTGGAAACTCAAAAGCCGGATCCGATTGCTCAGGTTTTGTAAGCGAAGTATACAGAAGAGTATATAGCAAGAAACTCGAAAGATCGTCCGAAGATCAGGCAAAAAAAGATGTACACAAAGTAGGCAAAGGTGGATTAAAAACCGGCGATCTCGTATTTTTCAGTACCTCTCCCAGATCAAAGAAAATAGATCATGTCGGAATTTTTCTTAGAGACGGCTACTTCATTCACGCATCCACCTCCAAAGGAGTAATAGTTAGCCATCTGAATGAAGATTATTATAAACGAACGTGGAAAAAAGGAGGCAGAGTTAAATTATAAATAACTTACGATTTATAAATGAGTAAGACACTTCTAATTCTATCCCATTCTTTTAAATATATCAACAAAAAGCAGACATTTTTCTTGTCTGCTTTCTTTTTAAACTCTTTATACCTCATCAGGCCAAGGAACTAATTTTCCTGTATTTTTAAAAGAAGGTCTTTGAGCGTCAACTCGTCTAAGGTATTTACCCAAGTCTTTCGATAGATTTCTAACAATATCTACTCGTTTTTCAGATAAATTATTTATTTCGCCAATATCTTCTGTTACATTAAAGAGTTCTTTCTTTCCTGTGTCATAATAATAAATCAACTTCCAATCTCCATCACGTACAGAACAGGTTGCTCCAATTCCTGGTCCTGATGGTCCCCAGATATTCGGAAAATTCCAATACAATTTTCGACTTTTAGAAGGATTGCCTTTCTCTGTCAACAACGGAACAAAACTCACACCATCAACAGGCTGCACTGACCTGTATTTTTCCACACCCGCCATCTCCAGAATCGTTGGAAAGAAATCTTCTATAATAACATACTCATTATTTTTAGATTGCTTTTTAACTTTTTGAGGCCACGAAACAATCATAGGTTCACGTATTCCTCCCTCGTAAGCTGATCCTTTACCACTATTGAGTGGCGAATTCTGAGTATGAGGCTCTCCACTTCGCGAAGTTGCGGCAAGCCCTCCATTATCAGACATAAACATGATTATTGTATTATCGGCTATTCCGTTTATTTCTAAGTAATCCATTAAATCACCCAAACTTTTATCCATTCCCTCAATAAGCGAAGCGTATGCCGATTCGATCTCAGTCATCCCTTTATCTCTATATTTTTGATAGAATCGCATATCTTTCTGAATAGGAATATGAATGGCATAATGCGCCATATATAAAAAGAAAGGTTGATCGAGCTTTTGAGCATGATCCAGAGCTTTTTTAGCTTCCAAGGTAAGAGCTTCGGTTACAAAAATATCTTGTCCCCAATATTTATCGAGACCCGGTATAGCTTGAAGAGGACTTTTTTGTCCATCAGTTTTGTTTCCAAAATTTTCAGTCCCCAGATAACTAGCCAAACCACCTCCGGCGTGCCCTGCAATATTAACTTCAAATCCGAAATGATAGGGACTTTCACCTGGAGTATCCTTGGCTCCAAAGTGAGCTTTTCCACAGTGTATAGTATGATAGCCATTATCTTTCAAAATCTGAGCCAATGAAGTTACCTGATAAGTATAGTTAATTCCCTCAGTTTGGCAGATTCCATTAATATTCCAGTTTGGAGGTTGTATTATATCACTCTTTCCATCATTCGATTTATTCTTCTCCAAAGTCCAGTTTGTAACGCGATGTCTGGCAGCATTCATCCCAGTCATCAAACTGACTCTTGACGGTGAACTCACACTACAAGCATAGGCTTGAGTAAACATCATCCCTTGGTCTGCTAAACGCTCCATGTTGGGAGTTTCGTACAGATTGTTCCACTGAGTTCTTTCAGTCCAAAAAGGTAGCGAAGTATCTTGCCAACCCATATCATCAACCAGAAAGACTATAATATTTGGTCGCTCTTGTATTTTTTTTTGAGCAGTACTAACTAATGGGATGCATATAGCTAATGGTACAATAGATTTCCATTTCATCTTTAATGCGAATTTATGTTTTTCATAGGTTATCAACATAAAGGTACAACTTTTCGCGCAACCCATAATTTTAATTATCCTCTATTATCATATAAAATATCAACGACACAACCTCTTAGCAATATTATTTTTTTACATTTGCTTTATGAGAGTTCGTCTAGCAATAGTTGCCATTTTGCTCATAGCAGGATTATTGATCAGTTTGTTTTCCAAAAACAAGCTGACTCGCTTTTGCCTGCACACTCCTCTCAAGGTACTACTTATCAGCTTAACAATATCTCTTCCCTTATGGATTATATCGGGCTATATTTTTAAAGACTCAGACATAAAACAATATATGGATGTTAACAATAAAGACTTATTCTTTTATCCATTTTTTATCTGTTTCAGCTGCGCCATAGCATCTTACTCTATATTTCTTAGCAAAATACGCAGCGTTCGCAAAAACTTTCTTTTGTCATTTATAAGCTTTCTCCCACTGCCCCTGCTCATATCCTTTTTCCTTGTTTCATCACAGCTAGAATCTAGTGAATACTATTTACAAACAGCCTATTATTCGCTGGCATTCATTCTACCTCAAACCTATTTCTTCGTCTATTTTTGGAGAAGGGAGCAAAAAGGAGAATGGTCAAAAGATGGTCACTTCCACAGGTGAGACCGCACAATTATAGAACATTTTAGAATGTTGGCTGTTTTAAGAGAAGTTATTTATAAACTATCTACATATGAAAAAATTAATTGGTTTACTCTTTTTGCTACCTCTATTATTTGCATCATGCGCATCGAATAATACTGTAAAAATGACCATTGCTTCACAACAAGGAGATTGTGTGGGCGTAGCTCCTCAGAAATGTTTACTCGTAAAAAAAGGCTCCGAATCTAACTGGACATTCTTTTACAATCAAATAGAAGGCTTCGACTACAAAGAAGGCTTCGAGTATGTATTGGAAGTTAAGGAAGAAAAAGTTGAAAATCCACCTGCTGATGCTTCTTCATTAAGATATATTCTTGTAAAAGAAATATCCAAGACACCCACCACATCCGAAGGATTACCTGCATCAATAAATCCTGTTACTGAAAATTACCAATGGGTAGGACGTGTACTTGAAAAAGATGAGGTAAATATAGGTCGTGGAGCTGCCGAAGGCAAGATAAGCGCAACTGTAGTAAAATTAGTGGTTACAAGTTCCGAAACAGATAAATTCAAGGAAGGTGACACCATCCATGCTGAACTAATAACATCTCCTGCGACTGCTCCGAGTATAGGAGGAGAGTATGTTTTTAAAGCAAAAGACATGCACCCGGCACACGCTTTAGGCGTATATATGCTAGAAACAGATGTACAAGATTTGACTCGATAACAGCACTATATATATAGTGAAAAGACAGCGACAAACTAAACCTGCCGCTGTCTTTTTTATTTATATAAGCCTCTCAACATTCAGTTTTACGCAAAGTAGACCTTCTTCTCATGGTAAAATCTTTTTGCTTACAAACATCTCTACGAATTTTAGAAATTATCTCACTTATCCGACTCTGAGATATTGATGTAAGACTCGATAAATCGGCATAGTTTATCGCAGGCTTCAAACGAACATACATCTTAAAGAGCTCAAATTCGTGAATAGGGTATTTAGCATATACAAAGTCAAAGATATCGTTCTCCAGCTCAAACTTACTTTTAATCAACTCTTCATCACTTTCTGAATCGTCTATTTTATCATGATTATCCAATGGAGTTGTTACGCTTTGCGATGCCTGTATATTTATCTGCATGAAGTTGGTAAAGAATGCTCTATGAAAATACGCTTTATAATCGGCTATCTCCAATCCTCCGAAACGTATCTTATCATAAATACGCAGAAAAGTATCATTCAAAACATCTTCATCATAAGTATCTTTATTGATTAATTCAGTCTGCAAACGAGGATAGAATCTCCCAAACCATTCTTTAAACGCATCTGCTTTCAATTGATTCTCAGGAGTGGCAATGGCTCCGGGTTTAATTTTAATATACTTCTTTCCTTTATTATTTGCTCCGCTATTACCTAGTTTCATAATTGTGTTTGGTTTTGATGGTAAGTATTCTTAATAAACAAATCGTATTCAACAAACATAGAGAGATTAGGCATATTGCCCATATTCAATCTGATCGACAATACTAACGGTTCTTGCTTTGTGTTTAACTCGTTCTATTATGCGATCAACATTAGATCGCTCTGCTTTTATCTGTACAACCGTATCAGCATCAATCCGGATAGAACGAAGATTAGTTTGTTTTTTCTTGGTACGATCTATCAATTTTTGAGCTTGTTTGATAGCATCCGATTGATCAAAAGTTTTGTAGCGTCTCTTTGTAGATGTTTTGGTTTCCATAAGGGTTTGTTTTAAGTTTGTTTTGTTCTTTGTAAGTTTTGTTTGTGTTGTCAAGGAGAGTCTAATTAGCCGGCAGTTTTAAAAAATTCACCGAATCATTCAAACAACTCTTTGTCTTCGTAATAGCGCTCAATAACCCATTCCTCATTGTAATTATAAGAGTTGTTCAAATACTCTTCATTCTGTTCAAATGCGGCGTTCCAGAGCAATTCTTCTGTTGTCATATTGTAGATTATTATATTTTCCATAAAGCATACTAACATATACACATTATTCTTTATTGATAAAATTATCAAAACTAGCAATATTCGGTTTCTCGGTCACATCCTTATTCTTTTAATTTTCTCTGATATTATCAAAAGCAATCAATTGGTTTATATCGTTTTAATTTGTATCTTTGCAATTCATCATTTGGATTGATAATGCAAATGTATTCGATATCTCGAATGAAAACAAGTCTGTTCAAATAAAATATTCGACAAATCGAATATTCAGAATCATTCTAAATAAAAAAAAGATGAAAAATTCAATAAACGAGCGCATTAAGATGATTGTAGAACAAAGTTCGAAATCAGTAAGGGCTTATGCTGAGTTTGCGAATATTGCCCAAACAACACTAAATGATTGTATTAAAGGCTCAACAGAGCCTAAATTTGGGCTCATCGACAAAATAATTAACGCCGAACCGAATATAAATACAGACTGGCTCTTAACCGGACGAGGCAACATGTACCGCAAAGAGGACAATGAAAGCAATCTAAGCCTCGCTATTGACGTGGAACAAGAGCCTTATTTTGTGAATAGCTCAGGCGTTAAATATTACGAAATGCCCAATGGGCGATTTCGCATGCGCGTACCTTTAATCCCCATAAAAGCTTATGCCAAATATGTAGATGAATATCGCGATGCAGAATTTGCTAATGACTTGGAGGAAGTCGAATTTATTGTCGACAAAATTGGCATGGGACGCTATTATGCTTTCGAAATAAAAGGAGACAGCATGGATGATGGTTCAAAACGCAGTATATGTGATAAAGATATTGTTTTAGCTCGTGAATTACCTAAGGACTATTGGCGTGACAGATTACGGAATGATGAGTATCCTTTTTGGATTATACTAATAGGTAATACCATTGTATGTAAACAAATAATTAAACAAGATTTGGAACGCTGCGAAATAACTTGTCACTCTTTGAATTCATCTCCCGAGTACGCCGATTTCACTCTAAGTATGAATGATATCAGCCAACTATGCAATATCGTAGCTCGTCAATCGGTACAATTTTAAGATATTGATTTATTTCATATCTTTATCATCCTATTTTTGGGGAAGAATTATTAAATTTAGCCAAAAACACTTTTAGTGATCTCCCTTACAAACAAGCCAATAGTCTACTAAATGTTGCCAATAAGTCTTAGACTTAAATTATGACTGCGATGAAAGAAAGAACAGCTGTACTAGGTATTGATATCCAAAATGATTTTACCCAATCTACTGGAGCTTTATTTGTAAATGGAGCTGATGCTGATGTTAGGCGGATGGCTACTTTTATAGAAGAATATGGTTCGAGTATTGATTATGTTGCACTCACAGCTGATTCTCATCAACCCATACACATTGCAAACCAGCACTATTGGAAAGACAAAGAGGGATACCCTCCTGCATTATTTACAACAATACACGCAGAAGATTTAGAACAAGGAAAATGGATGCCCCAATTCAATAAAGACAAGGCATTGAGCTACCTCAAAGCACTGGAAGCAAAGGGAGAAGTTTGCACTATATGGCCTGCACACTGCATACAGGGCAGTAAAGGGTGGTCAATAAACGAAATTCTAATCAAAGCTCTTTACTCGTGGTGCATAAACGAAGGCAAAACTTACGATCTTTTTTACAAAGGCATGCATCAAGCAACAGAACATTACAGCATATTTAAAGCTGCAGTAGAATATGATGACAGCGAGGAAACAAAACTGAACAAAAGATTGTTATCAAAACTAGAAGAGTTCGACAAAATATTAATAATGGGAGAGGCTGCCGATTATTGCGTAGCAAATTCTTTAAATGACATGTTGAAAGCTGCCCCCCACCTGGCAAAACGAATTATAGTGCTGACTGATTGTATTTCGTGGATCAATCCGGAAAACGAACGGGCAATAAAAATGTATGATGATGCCAAACTACAAGGGGTTAGATTTGCAACATCCGACCAATTCAGAGATTAAGAGCTAAAGCCTTTCGATTCTTCAATAAACATTATAAGAACTGAGAACGGTTCTAAATTTCTAATTTTAAACAAGAAAATGAGACTAACTTATATACATCATAGTGGGTTTGCTATTGAAACAGCAAATTTCACTATAATAATAGACTATTATCAAGATTCGATCAGTAAGAATCATGGTGTTGTAACTGACAGATTACTACATCGCCCACAAAAATTGTATGTGCTGGCATCGCATGGACATGCAGATCATTTTAATCCTGAGATTCTTAAATGGAGGGAGGAACGACAAGATATAACTTATATATTCTCGAAGGATATTGAGACAGCATCTAAAACCACCTTCTGCGATATTACTTTCATAGACAAGGACCAACAATACAAAGACGACCTATTACAGATTGATGCTTTTGGCTCTACCGACTTAGGTATATCATTCAGAATAAAAGGAGATGACAAAGTTATATTTCATGCCGGCGATCTAAACAACTGGCATTGGAACGAAGAATCAACCAAACAAGAGATTAAAGAAGCAGAGGAATTTTATTTAAGAGAACTCAATCACTTGGCAGACTCAACGCCATCTCTTGACATTGCCATGTTTCCCGTCGACCCACGACTTGGCAAAGATTACATGAAAGGAGCTGATCAGTTTTTAGAGAAAATACCGACACAGTTATTTATACCTATGCATTTCGACACCGCTTATGACAAGGCAGCTGAGATAAAAAGTATTGCCGAAAAATACAAAACAGAAGTATTTGTACCCTCACACAGAGGTGATATTATTGAAGTATAAAAGATATTTTTAATCCACAAAGGCTTACTGCCTTAACAACCAGATAAAGAGAAATAATTATGCAAATAGTAAGTAGATTTGACCACTTTAACGTCAACGTTACCAATTTGGAACGAAGCATAGAATTCTATGATAAAGCATTAGGTTTAAAAGAACTCAGACGTAAGGAAGCTCCCGACGGCTCATTTATATTAGTTTATCTATCGGATGGAGTAAGTCCATTCTCTTTAGAACTAACATGGTTAAGAGATCACTCTGAAGCTTATGAATTGGGCGAAAATGAAAGCCACCTATGCTTTCGAGTTGAAGGAGACTACGATGAGATTCGTAAATATCACAAAGAGATGAATTGTGTTTGTTTCGAGAACCACAAAATGGGATTGTATTTCATCAACGATCCTGATGATTACTGGATTGAAGTATTGCCTGTAATTAGATAAGCTAAATAGCTGAAAAACTCGGAAAAAGTTTTCCGAGTTTTTTTTATAAGTATAAAGTAATATCTATTAATATCTAATTACCGAAGAAGGCATGAATATTTCCATCCAATAAGAAAATTATGCTGCCCTGACGCCTCAGAATAATACTGTATAATAGTATCTTCGTCTACCCAAACATTGGGCTTAATAGACTCTAATGTATTATTACATAAATCGAAGCAACCCTCAATATCTACTGCATTATTAAACTGCACCAGACTCATATCACATACCTCAAAGATATTGGGTATCCACAAAATTGAAGATTCTTTACAAGGTATTAAATAGACATTTGAAGTTGGATGTCTACGCCTTGATCTAGGATATTCTCGCTCCAAAGCAATACTACTACGCCCGATAAATGCCTGAGCTGTTCGGAGAATTTTTTTTATCGCTGCCTTTGACAAAGGATTAATTACTTCTTCCATAATATGATTAGTCCTCAAATAAATAAAGAAAAGTTTAGTTTCGTGTTTGCTATAATCTATTTACGCATTTATACCATCCCTCAGGCAAGAAAGGCTGTACAATGACGATATTTTAATTAGAAATACAATTTTTTGAATAAAGAGGCAGGGGGATCTTTTAATAAAACAGACGTATAAACCACTCTACTCTTTTCAGAATAAAACAATTAACACCTTGTTATTTTCAGCCCTCTGTTTCTTACAACTTATGCCTCCAAATCTACTAAAATATAAATGTAAGTTTGTGAATTATTTGTATAAAAAACGTTTAATACTTCTTTTTGGTGTTTTATCAAACTCTTCTGCACGTATTGTATAGTCTATAATTTGACTATATCGGGGAAGGCGTTTGTTTATATTCACCATTTCTGACTGCAATAAGCTATCTACACTCTCTTTTGAGTGCAAGGCATTTATAACATCATGATCGGGAAAGATCAGTGCATGCAGTTTACCGTCTCTTTCGACAATCAGCGATTCGGCAACATAACTAGTATTATTTAATAATTGCTCAATCTCTTCGGGATATATATTCTGACCCGATGGTCCAAGAATCATGGTTTTGCAACGACCTTTAATATACACATAATTACTCTCGTCCATTACCCCTAAATCTCCCGTTCTTAACCACCCATCAGCACCTAACACTTCTGCCGTTGCTTCGGGATTCTTATAATAGCCGAGCATAGTATTTGTGCCTCTTACTATGATTTCACCTGTAACGTTTTGAGGATCGGGCGAATCGATCTTCACCTCCATCCTATCGACCGGTTTACCGCACGAAGTTGCTCTATATGTCTCCCAATAGTCATACGATATAAGCGGACCACATTCGGTCATACCATATCCCACCGTATAAGGGAATTTAATACGCGATAAGAATTTACCTACTTCTGAATCTAAAGCGGCTCCACCAACTACAATTTCAACAACCTGACCTCCAAATACCGAGATTAATTTATCTTTTACTTTTGCAAATATTTTTTCTCTGATAATAGGAATCTTAATCAGAGTTTTTGTTGGCTGCTTATTCAATTCAGTAAAAACCCTCGATATAATTATCTTCTCAATAATTAAAGGCACAGCAATAATTAAAGTAGGCTTAATTTTCTCGAAAGCATTCATTATTATCTGAGGAGAAGGCAATCGTGTCAAGAAATGTACATGGCAACCTTTGGCTACTGACAATAATATCTCGAATGCTAGACCATACATATGTGCCATAGGCAACATACTTACAATACCATCGCCTGCTTTAACAAACTCAATACTTTCGATTGCAAATTTAGTGTTAGACCACAAACTTCTATATGGAATCATTACACCCTTAGGTGTACTGGTTGTACCCGATGTATAGTTGATAAGGGCTAATTCTTCGGGTTGCTCCTCATGAAACTTCAAGTCTGAAGGCAAGAAACCCTTTGGATATTTTTCTTTGAAAACAAGAGCCAAGTTCTCACATACCTGATTGAGTTTTTCGGAACGTGATTTTTGAATGGCATAATCCTCTATTGTAATAATGGTTTCTACATGAGGTATTTTCAAAGGATCAACCTTATCCCATACATGCTCTCCTACAAAAAAGACTTTAGCATCGCAGTGATTCACAATATTATGAATACTCTCACCATCAAAATCATGTAAGATAGTTGTTACTATTGCTCCATAACTCATAGCCGCAAAGAAAGTAACCGCCCAATTTGTACAATTGCGCCCGCAGAGTGCTATTTTGTCGCCTTTTTGCACATTAATCGTGTCAAAAATAATATGCAATTCTGCCATTTTATGGGCAAAATCTTTAAACAGGAGAGTACTTCCATTATAATCGCTAAAAACAGGCTTATCCCAATTGGTATGAATGCTGCTTTCTATTAACCCTAAAAATTTATCGTTGTTTTCCATGACTGCCATATCTATCATCCAGATTTTGTATACCTTATTTATATCTCCAAGGGATTTATTTATAACATCTACCAAGATAATAAGTTGCCTCGGAGTGTCTATTTATCATAAAGCCTTGATTTAATGCAAATATAACGAAATAATCTACGAATCAAATCAAAGTATAAAAGATAGCTTTCGTTTTTCACAAAATAAATAATATGATTTTTCTCATAAGATATTGCTTTGAATATTTGAATTTTACCATTTAAAGAACAATGTTTTTTATATATATTTGCACCATTTACTTCAATTAATTATTAATATAAACTGGAATAATTTTTATGTTAGGTTTTATTTTATTGCAAAACATAAAGGAGATAAGCCCTATGGCTTTAGAGCCTATCCTACAAGGTCTATTGGATCGACTGATAGGACTTGGCGAAAAATTAATAGTAGCTGCGATTGTTTATTTTGTAGGTTCGTGGCTCATCTCATGGCTACTCAAGTTGGTTCAAAAAATTTTAAGCCGAAAACTTGTTGATGGCGCCGTCCAAACATTTATCAATAGTTTGGTAAACACTCTATTAAGAATAGTACTGATTGTTGCTATTATTGGTATATTAGGAATTCCAACTACATCTTTAGCTGCAATAATAGCTGCCGGTGGTTTGGCTATTGGTATGGCAATGAAAGACAATCTTTCTAACTTTGCTGGTGGAATTATGATTCTGCTAAATAAGCCCTTTAAATTAAAAGACCGTATTTTTGTACAAGGGATGGATGGGGTAGTTATGGAAATAGGTATTCTTTATACAATACTACTAACAGCTGACGGACGTACCATATATATTCCTAATGGACCTTTATCGACAGGTAGCATTACCAATTATTCTACACAAAAGAATAGAAGAATAGATATTGTATTAAATATAAACTATGGCAATAATGCTGATGAATTGAAAGCAGCATTAACAGAGGTAGTCAACAGAAATGAAAAAGTATTACAAGCCCCTACTCCATTTGTAGGAATAACTAACATCAACAACGGAAATTTCGACATAGTAATACGTGCTTGGGTATTAAATGACGATTATGGAAGTGTCAGCGTTGATTTGAATGAAGCTATTTACAATACTTTATCTCAAAAAGGGGTATTTGCAGCATCCTCTCTCTCTGTCAGAATGGTAAACTAAAAAGTCTCTTAGAACCAAGACGGATTCTTGGTTCTAAGAGCAATAATATTTATAGATTTGTATTATGAGAAAAAATGTAATTTTTGTAATTGTTTTTATCGCAGTAATTCTGGGATTGGTAAAACTACATACCATAAGCTTAGAGAATGAGAAGAACCAATCGATCGGCATTAAGGGCATTGCCAATATCGAGTATCCTGCAAGTGTAGAGGTTCGCAACGATATACCCTTCGAGTTATTAATAAACCCTGAGGATAAAGCTCTACTTCCTGATAGTGTAAACTGTGAAGAATTCAGACCCAACTTGATCTTGTTGAAGAAAGGATTTGATGAAAAAGACAGCCTTCAACTAAAAGAGTTTCCCAATATTATTGCAAATGCTATTTCATTGGAAAATTTCGATGCCTCGATTCTCGAAACAGAATATGCCGAGTCATTAGGAGAGAATCTAAATAATTTAGTGAAACAAAATGCAGAACGTACCTCTTCGACAATATCAAACTGGCAGGCATTACCTATCAGCAAAATAAATGGAGCAACTGTTTTAAAGTTCAAATACAAACTTGAAAACAGAAATAAGAAAAACCTTAATATAATTATAGCGTACTTATTTAAGGATAACAAGCAAGTAGAAATTACTTTAACTGCTCCCAATAAAAATATCGAAGAATGGACTACTATCTATAATGAAATTCTGAATACAGCTTCAATTAATTGATTTTTCATTTATTCGGCATTTTACAATTCAATTCCAAATTTTTAAGATTAAGTAATGAATAAAGCATACACTACACTAATTTTCGTTATCGTCCTTTTTATTCAGTCCGGCAATATTGTCGGTAAAGACATACTTGCCACTCCACTCAAAAGAATTGACATTCTAAATATAGGCTCAATAGCATACCCCACTAATCTTGAAGAAAGAAGCGATATACCATTCGAGTTATTAGTAGATGAAGAATTTCAGAAACTGGTGAACGATTCGGTTAACTATGAACAGTTTCGCCCTACTCTGATCTTTTTCGAGAAAGGATTTAAAGCTCCTAAACCCTCGGGCAAAAAAATATCTTTCGGCTATATAAGCATTACAGCTCTGTCAGGAAAATACCGCTTTCCTAAAGAAATATCAGATGTACAAAAAGCCAAGATAGAGAACAATATCAAACAGGATGTAGACACCAATTTAGTTGGAACTCAATTTCAAGTAAAGACGTGGAATCCATTCGAATTCAAGACTATTAATAATTTAGTAGCCATTCAATATTCCTACGAACAAACTCTCAAAGGCAAAAACCCCACCAATATTATAACTACAAATCTTTATGATTCTGATCTACAACTACAGATAGTACTATCTGCTCCTAAAAAGGAGTATAAGAAATGGCTAGTGTATTACAATCAGATAATAGAAACCTTCAAACGCAAGGTCAATATTGGAGACATAGCCACTTTTGAATATCCAACTGATATTCAAGAAAGAAAAGATATACCATTCAAATTTTTAGTTGATAACGAGTTCAAAAAGATACTCGGGGAATCTATCGATTACGAACAGTTCCGTCCGGGCTTACTGTTTCTTAAGCGTGATTTTGAAATAGCAGACAGCACCAACATCAATCCTTTTGGTAGTATTTCATTTAATATATTACCCGAATATAATGCAAGAGCATTAAAAAAAGATTCTTTAAATCTGAATTTACTACAAGAGAATATCAAAAAGAACATAGATCAAAATCTTGAATCTACCGATTATAAAATAAATAGTTGGGGCGATTTTGAGATTTCCGAACTTAATGGTGTACCCATCTTACAATATTCTTATGAACAACAATTGAGAGACAACGAAGCCTCGAAGGTTTATTCAACATATTTCTTCGACAAATCGGGACAAATACAATTAACAATGTCGTCCCCTCTTAATAGCTTAGATCAATGGAAAAGCAACTACCATAAAATCCTGGCATCTTACCAACGTCTGATAGCAATTCTTAATATTGGAACCATGTTTTATCCTGCCAATCTGGAGGAAAGAAGTGATATTCCATTCTCAATGCTAGTAGATAAAGAGTCTAAAAAGAAACTAGGGGACTCTATTGACTATGAACGTTTCCGTCCTACATTATTATTTCTAAAGAATGATTTTAATGAGAATGACTCTACCCAATTAGAATCATTTAGCAGTATCACCATCAGTAGTCAAGAGGGAGATTTCAGCAGATTGAGTTATCCCGACTCTCTGAATATTGATACCATACAATATGAAATGAAAGCATCTGTTGAGCGAAATTTACAGAACACAGGTTATACTTTAATCAGTTGGGATTCTTTCAATTCGAGTATCAGCAATGGTGTTCGTACCCTCAGCTACTCTTATACTCAGCAATTGAATGGTGCTGAGCCTAAACATATATGTGTAACCTATTTTTACACAAAAGAATCACAAGCAATTGTTACTTTAACCAGTTCAGCAAGTGAGTATTCATTCTGGAAACCCGAATATGACCAGATGGTTCAGTCGTTCAGACTATCGGGTTGGAGATAACTATATTTAAAGTCAAAATAAAAAAGATCGAGCCATTTATGGTTCGATCTTTTTATTTATGTCTTTTGTCTCCTTACTCTACAAGATTAAATATATATTCGGAATTTGTGGTATGATCCGGATTTATTACAATCAAATAATCAGGGAATACCTCTAGCGACCCAAATTGATACCCATTGATACGCACAATATGATTAGGGCTATCCTTTTTCTTTTGAATCTGATAAGGATATTTACCAATCGACCCTTCGTTATTATAGAAAGAGCTTCTTTCTTTCGACTCACAATCTGCTTTTGTATAATAATCTACAACAACACTGTCTTTCTCGAAATTTAGGACGTTGTATGTTGTAATCAGACATCCTCCATCAATGAACGATTTACAAGCTTCACTCACTACAATCGAGTATTTTTTACCTTCAAGAATATTACTTTGAGCAAAACCTAAAACAGAATAAAAAATCAGCCCTAATACGGTTAAGACAGATTTCATCTTCTTTCGCTTCTGAAATTTAATAGCAAAAGGTAATCGCTTACCGCATCTTGCAGAATTGTAGGTAGAGGTTTATCTGAAGGAATAACTTTCATTTCAAAAACTTTACCTCCTTCTGTGTAAATCCCTGATACTTTGTCTAACTCCAATTTGCTGTTTTCAAATTCGCGATACTCTTTATTTTCAGAGCTTTTCATCGAAACAAATTCTAAGCGGCTAATCATATCGTTCACTTTGTCGTATAACAACCATACATAAACTTTATTCTTATCCTCTTCTAAAATTCCGTTTCTTCTTATTTCAACTATTTCAATCTTTTCATTATCAAGATGAAATAGCAACTTATAACCTGGCTTAACCATAATCTAACAACTTTATTTATTACTTACTTTTTTCTTTCGTCTTCGTATATTTATAACTATCAAGGCCACTGCCTAATAATAGATCCTCTATAAAGGTAAATAGGTGTAGACCTATTCTATCTCTAATCCGTATGTTTTTCCTTTCTCTGTTGCGGGTACTCCCGTTTTCATCCATACAGGAGCAGCTTCTCCCTTCAAATAATGATCGAAAAATTGTTGTAAACGAATACTCAAATCTTTACAATTGCGACGCTCCTTAAGATTATGAGCTTCATTATTATATTGAAGTAACCAAACGGGTTTATGCAATCTTCTTAAAGCCATAAAATATTCGATACCCTGATACCAAGGCACAGCCCCATCCTTATCGTTATGCATTATAAGAAGAGGTGTATTTACCTTATCGGCAAAGAAAATAGGCGAATTCTCTTTATATAAATCTGGAGCTTCCCACATAGTAGCTCCTATACGCGATTGCGTTTGTTCGTACTGATATTGACGGCTTCTTCCTGTTTCCCAGCGTATTCCACCATATGCACTGAACATATTTGAGACAGGAGCACCCGATCCGGCAGCTTTAAACATATTGGTGCGGGTAACAAGATATGCTACTTGATAACCTCCCCAACTTTGCCCTTGTATTGCCATATTATCACGATCTATCCACTCGCTTTTCGCTAATTCTTCGACTCCCGAAACAACCGAATTATAGGCACTCTCTCCTGGATGTCCCGTTGTATATTGAATATCAGGCGTGAATACAATATACCCCCTGCTACAATAGAAAGGGATATTTATAATAGAACGACTAGGTGCAGGTGGTGAATATTGATAGAGATTATCTGAATGCTTTTCATAAAAGTAAATCATCAAAGGATACTTTTTATTTGGATCGAAATTCTCCGGTTTATAAACAATTCCTTGAGATTGCTTCTTATCAAAAGTAGTCCATTCCACCAATTCGGCTGTACCCCAATTATAGTCTCTCATTTGAGGATTAATATCCGATAGCTTAGTTTCGGTCTTCCAATTATTAGATGTCACAAATAAATCGGGCGAAGTATTAAAGCTGCTCTTAGCAAATAAATATACGTTTTTGTCTTTCGCTTTTTCGGGTGATGAGAATATATACTGATCTAATATCAATGGTTTCAGATTAGATTTCTCTACTTCATAAAACCCATGCTTTTTGCTTGTATTATCGAAAACCGAAAGCAATAGCTTTTCATTATTCTTTATGAATCGGCTCTCTTTATCAGTTTTGATATATCGGAAAGTAAGCTTCTTATCCCGACCTAAGTTTTTAGTTAGATTCTCGGGAGCTTTAATTCCGCTGGGGTCAAGCTTCCATATATCGTAAGCATCGTACACCAGAAAGGCTCCATCATTCTCCAACCAAGCACCAAAACCATAAGAATCGGGAATAGATGGTGTATCATGCTTTTCGTCCCAGAAGTTGATATTCAACTTATCAGTTAAACAAACCTCTTTTCCTGTTTCGAGAGAATAAGCATAATACTGACGGTCGTTTACATCGTACCATGCTAAATATTTGCCATCAGGCGAAAGGTTCAATTCTGCCTGCAATCCCTTCTTTATTTGTTTTTGTGTATGCCTATCTAAGTCTAAAAGCCAAATATCATTCGTTAATCGGGCAGAAATATCCCATTGAGTATCAAAGAGGTAATTCAGGTTAGACGTTCCCACTGCATAACGACCATTATTTTCGTCCGATATACTCACATTGGGCATTTCCTCTGTTGCCAATTGATAGAACGTAAAACCATTATCTAAATCAACATAAGACAAATAAGTTTGTTTTATCTTTTTCTCTAATTCGACCAATTGTTGAGGCTGTATCAAAGGTTCTTCCCAATGCCAAAGATCAAGCTGAGCTTTTTCAAAATCGGGTATAGTTGTATCCTTCGGTAAAACGATAGGTGCAATCCCTAGAAGAAGCCTTTTTCCGTTTTTACTGAATTGAGGATCATAATTCTCACTTACATTCCAATCCTTAGGCATTCCGCTTTTAGTTTTATCAACAATCAGCTTTGCCGAATCAGTATTGGAACTGAAATAAAATAAATCGTAATTCTTGATTTCAGCTTTTGCGCTATCCGATGTCGCTAAAAAAGCAAGCCTCTCTCCCGAATCTGATAATGACGGACTTTTATAAAGTGTTTTTCCTATCGAAACTATTTTCTTATTGTATCCCTTTAGATCGATATATACAACACTCGGTTTATTGATTGAATCCTTAGCCTCAGGTTTAGTAACTATCGCTAAGCCTTTTCCGTTTCTACTGAAAACAAAATCTGAAACATTCTTTACAGAATCTTCTTTTGCTGTATAGATATTACGAACAACCAGAGTACGAGTTTTCTCATCTGTTTTTGCTTTACCTTTTGCCTTAAGCGTATCATCTATTGTATATGCAAGATAGTCAGAGAAATCTTTACCTACCTTAAATGCTTTTACATTAGCTATTTTTATTGCTGAAAGTTTATCAAGAGAAATAATCACCAGCGAATCCTTTGGCAATTTCTCATCAGCGGTTTTCTTTATTTTGGCTTGTCGCGTTACCTCATAAAGAGCTTTTATCTGAGCTACAATATATTTTTGATCGGGTGTAATTGTATATGCATATCCACGAGGAATACTCAATTCTCTTTTACTTTGCAAGTCGCGAATTAAAAGATAATCGTCTCCCTCCTGCTCCTTAATTACAGTAGCAGCATATCTTCCATCATTGGTAATACCCATTGCAGACAGGCTTTTCCACGAATCATAAACAGAATGATCTAGTACTTTTTTTTGGGCAGTAATAGTTAAGGACACGAATAAAATAGCACAGATAGTAAGGTATTTCGAATACACTTTTCGAAGCATAACATATATATTTATCGTTTGACACAAAGTTAATAAAATAAAGCGAGTCAATACCCCTTTAATAGGATTGACCCGCTTACTTTTTTTGAACATTTTGAGCTTAGAACTCCATAGGAACTTCCATCAATAGAATTCTGGCATCATCCGATAAAGATTCTATCGTTAAAGATTCTGTATCCCAGATACCAAGTCCGTCTCTATTATCAAGAACCGTTCCCGAAACGTTGAAACTGCCTTGTATTACCATGGCAAATACACCGTTCGATTTCGATTTCAATTCATATTTTTCGATTACTCCTTTGTCAAAAGAACCAATTGAGAACCATGCATCCTGATGTATCCACAAACCTTGCTCGGTTGGGGTTGGAGATACCACCAACTGGAATGAGTTCTTATGGTTTAAGAAATCCAGAGTCTTTTGTTCATATCTAGGAGTTACATTCTTTTTATTAGGGAACACCCATATCTGAAAAAGATTTACAGGTTTATCTTTTTGTGCATTAAACTCACTGTGCTGTATTCCTGTGCCTGCACTCATTACTTGTATATCTCCCGATTCTATAACACCACCGTTGCCCATACTATCTTCGTGACGAAGACTTCCGGTTAAAGGTATTGTTATGATTTCCATATTATCGTGAGGGTGCGTACCAAAACCTTTACCTCCATCTATGATGTCATCATTCAATACCCGTAAAGCTCCGAAGTGTATTCTTTCGGGATCGTAATAATTTGCAAAGCTAAATGTATGATGGGCATTTAACCAACCATGTTGTGCGTGACCGCGAGTTTCTGCTTTATATAAAATAGTTTTCATAATTGTTTTTCTTTCTTTTAATTAAACATTTGTATGATAGGTCTACGACCTTAGTTGATAATAATAGAAGTCATGGATAATGCACCCGCTACTATTTTATCGTTAAACATACTGGCTTGTTCTCCTTCCGCTTGTAATGCCAAAGCATATATCATCGGAATATAATGATCTAATGTAGGCATTGACAGTTGCGTCCATTTACTTAAAGACTTGTAATGAATTAAAGCACTGTGATCTCCTTTCTGTATTTTCTCTTTAAATAGTTCGTTTAATTCTATAGCCCAATCGTAACCATACTGGGCGTTAAAATCGCCTCCCTCGACTTGCAGCATACGCAGATTATGAATCATATTGCCACTGCCTATAATAAGTACCCCCTTTCTTCGCAAATACATTAATTCTTTTGCCAGATCGTAATGGTATTGCATATCTTTCGTATAATCGAGACTTAGTTGTAATACCGGAATATCGGCTTTTGGATAAAAATATTTCAATACGCTCCATGTTCCGTGATCGAGTCCCCACTCATAGTCGGTTTCGAGATTAAATTTAGAAGTATTTTCCTTTATATCATTTGCCAAGTCGGAAAATCCCTGTGCTTGGTATTGTTGCATATATAATTCGCGGGGAAAGCCATAAAAATCATGAATCGTTTTAGGGCTTTGCATAGCTGTAACAAAAGTTCCGCGAGTTTCCCAATGTGCCGATATACATAGTATTGCCTGAGGATGAGGAATCTCTTTTCCCAACTCAATCCATTTTTGTGCAAACTCATTGTCTTCTATCGCATTCATGGGAGTTCCATGTCCTACGAATAAAACGGGCATCAATGGTGTATCCTTCAGATACGATAGTTGTTTATGTAAATGTTGTAAACTATTTGTTGTCATATTAATCAACCCTCCTGCGTATTATTTGCATTCGAAATAAAAAAAGATCGGCTTTAGCGAATAAGTTGCTAAAGCCGATCAGGAAAAAATTCACTGTCAAAAACTCTCTTATTTGCTAGCAGCTTTAGCTATAATTGTTATTTGCAATTCAATATTGTCATCGATAAACTTGTCTTTCAAGTCAGCGAAAAGGCTTTTCGAACCATATTGAACGTTCCATTGAGTACGGTCAATAGTGAAAGGTACAGTAACAGCTTTGTAGGTATCACCATCTTTTGAGATTTTAGCTCCAAATGTGATGTTCTTTTCTACATCTTTCATCTTCAGATTACCACTTATATTGTGCGTAATAGAGTCATTACCCGCTACCGCTTCTACTTTAGTAATTGTAAAAGTACTTGTTGGGTATTTTTCAACATCAAAAAAGTCTGCACTTTTCAAGTGATTTACCAACATTTCGTTCATCTTTTGATCTGTAAGATCTTCGTCCGCAATAGCGTTCATGTCAATAGTAAATGAACCTGAAGCTACTTCTGTTCCGTTGACTGCCAAGTTACCGTCTTTTATCCCGATAATTCCGTGGTGGCTTCCGCCTGGTTTAGTTCCTACCCAATGGATAGATGATGCTTGTGTATCAACTGTAAGTTGTTGTCCATTGCCGTCAGCTATCGCTTGTGAGTCTGTTCCTTCAATTTTGTTTTTGGGGCTGTTGCTACAAGATACTGCAAGCAACAAAATAGATAATACTAATAAATACGATTTCATAATTGTTTTTGTTTATTATTTCTAATGCAAATATAGATGGAGTTTAATCATTCTCAAAATAGATCTTTTTATACTTATCTATTAATATTTTTATAAATTTGTGTGAACTTTTAAGCTGATGAAAATATTGAATGATATACTTTCAAGTTGTAACAGGCTATTGTTATTATGCTTAACAAGTAAATAAAAAGGTCTGAGACCTTATTATAACGTATTAATACTCGTTTTGTTTACTCTTAACGGTATTTAATTGCTGTTATATCAATAAGTATTAAATAGATATACGTTCTTAAATCAATTTATAGGATGATTATTCACAGTTTTACAAATGACTATAGCGAAGGTTGTCACCCTTCTATCCTGCAAGCTTTAACCGAAAGTAACCTTATACAACAATCGGGATATGGAGACGATGCCTATACTTTGAGTGCAATCCAATCAATTAAAAATAAAATTGGAGATGATAATGCAGAGGTACACCTCATTTCAGGAGGTACATTAACCAACTTATTGGTATTAGCATCCATACTTAAACCGTTTGAGTCTGTTATAGCTGCACAAACAGGACATATAAGCACACACGAAACAGGGGCAATAGAAGCTACCGGTCATAAGATAGAGGAAGTGATTACTTCTGATGGAAAGCTAACGCCAGAACTTATCAAACCCGTTCTGAATAAATTTCCCGAATATCATACCGTTAAACCAAGAGTTGTTTATATTTCGAATTCAACAGAGATAGGAACAATATATAATAAAAAGGAGTTAACCAATCTATCAGAGTTCTGCAAAGAGAATAATCTTATCTTATTTATGGATGGTGCAAGACTTCCATCTGCTTTAACTGCTGCATCTAATGATCTAACATTAGTCGATGTAGCTCGTCTAACTGATGTATTTTACATTGGTGGAACCAAATCGGGAGCTTTGTTAGGGGAAGCTGTGGTTATAACAAACGACACGTTGAAAAAAGATTTCAAATATCACCAAAAACAACGTGGAGCCATGATGGCAAAAGGTCGTGTGATTGGTATTCAATTCGATCAACTACTAAAGGATGATCTTATATTCAAACTAGCTGCTCACGCTAATATTTTAGCGACAAAGATTAAAGATACTGTGAAAGAATTAGGCTACTCTTTTCTTACAGAGTCAGACTCCAATCAGATTTTTCCTATCTTACCAAATAAAGTAATTGATAAGCTGATTCTGAAATACGGTTTCTATGTTTGGGAACCCGTAGATGCAGACAATTCGGCTGTTAGACTAATAACTTCATGGGCAACACCCGAAGATAAAGTTGATCTATTTATTCACGATCTGAAAGAAATATCTAAGATATGGTAAACCTCGAATGGTATAGAACTTTTAAGGCAATCTATCAAAATGGAACACTTACAAAGGCAGCTCAGGAATTACTTCTTTCTCAACCCAATGTAAGTGTGCAATTAGCTGCATTGGAAAGCTATATCGGTCATGCTTTGTTTATCCGATTGCCCCGAAAAATGGTTCCTACCGATTATGCAAAGCAGCTTTATACTCAGGTGGTAGAGCCTCTAGACAATCTGGAACGTGTTGAGGCTGAATTTAAAAAGTCTATCTTAAGTAAGACTACAACAATAAGATTAGGTAGTCCTGCCGAATTTTTCAGTGTGTACTTAGCTCAAAACCTAGCTCAACTAAAATCATATTTAGTAGTTCAATATGGACTTGCTTCTGATCTGATTGAAAAGCTTGTAAATAACGATCTGGATATTGCCATAATTACACAACGCAATACTATTCATGAATTTATCACTTACGAACCTCTACTAACCGAGACATTCAGCATTGTTTGCAACCGCGATTTTGATTCTTCTGAATTTGACAGTTTAGTGGAAACCGAAGATTTGGACGAGATTGAGAGATGGTTACAAGCTCAAAAATGGTATGCTTACAATAGTAATCTTGTTTTGATAAGAAGATTCTGGCGCGAGAATTTCAAGAAACGACCTTTATTAAGATTACAAGCTGCTATCCCCGACAATAATTCTATACTGGAAGCTGTAGGACACAGCGACGGACTGGCTGTATCATCAGACCTCATTGCAGGTAAAGCTTTGAAAGGGGGATTAGTTCGCATTCTTTGGCAAGGTATTCATCCAGCAAATAACGAAATATACTTAGCCTACGATAAAACAAAAATAGAGCCTAAACTATTAGATGAAATAAGAAACTTCGTCACTCTCAGCCTCCAAGATTTTAAGGTTTAATACCTTTTTTATAGCAACCTCCCTTAATAAAGTCGTCATTTTCCTTTTTTATCTATAAGGAAAACCATTCCTTATGCTGACTTTATTTATCCTCTGCATTTTTATAAATTCATCGGGCATCCTTTTAGGTAAAATACTTACTGAAAGTAAATATTTGGCTTTAAACCGTTTTTCAGATAAGCTCGACAGGAAACCTTTCAACTGCAAACCTTGCCTTACTTTTCATCTTTTGTGGATAATCTATACAATAGTATCCATTATAATATCATCACTCATATTTTGGGTAGTAGGGGTATTTTTTGCCTTAGCCATATTCGGTGTATTGCATCTTAATGATAAATCGAAAATAGTAAAATAAGGCATCAACTTTTTTTCAAATTCTAACTTTTACTCAATTATATTTATGACACAAAACAACGTAACAAATAAAACCGAGACCTTAAAAGAAAAGGTAATCTCACTTATTCAAGAAGTAAATACTACACATCGATACAGTATGAGCCGTATCTACGGACTCTACAATGAGGCATTTACAGTAGCCGAAACACCTCAATCGTGTGCGAGCTGCCTGATACGTAAAGTAAATCAGCTAAAATCGTGGTTGGCTGAACAACCCGAAGAAAAAGAACAACCCGATTCAAGTGAGACATTACAGCCTCTGCCAAAAACACGAGGACGAAAAGCAAAACAACGCTAATGCATTTACTTACTATGCAAAAAAGAAGGTTTACTCTAATTGCATAGTAAACCTTCTTTTTTTATGTGTTGTATATACTTTCAGCTAAGCGATGAAAACTGTATGAAATTATAAAGTTCAAAAACACGCCTACGGGTAATATCTGCTCTCTCGCTTGCAGCTATAACTCCCCAAACAGTTCCACCTCCCATTGCCTCATAAGTTTGGTCTTTCATTCCCGAAATCAATTTTTTATCGCTATCTCTCAAATTGATCCAATTTCGCTGACTTGTTCTCAATAGAATTTTATTCTCTTCATTTAATATATTCAACAATACTTTATAGTATTTATTAAGTAGCTTATCATAACCTTGCTCTAAATAGTAGGAAGCCTCTATCATTCCCAAAGTTGAGTAATCTTTGTCTAACATAGCTCTCACTTCTTGCTCCAGATGTGCTGTATCTTGTTCAAACTCTACCTTCTTATCTTCTAACCATTGGAAATCCTGAGCGAAAAGACCATTACTAAAACAGCCTAACCCTATTAATATAAACAATATAAATTTCATTATTTTTTGCTTTATATATAACTAAAGAAAATCAAGGTAAAGCTATAAATATTAATTCAAAATTGAATATCCGATAATAAGATAGTGCATTAGTGATACTATTTTAATTACTTTTGTATTTGTAGTAATAAGGTCTCGTACCTATTTTAATGTTTGAACGAATATAGCAACAAAAGCTTGTTGTGACCTCGCAACACAACATTAAATTCTTTTATGAACTTAATAGACAGAGGTCGGCGACCTCCTCAAATATGAGCAATAACGGATTAAGCAAAATACTGGGATTTCTAGGATTAGATAAAACCGGAAATAATGAGCACAGCACACCAGATAATTACTCTTCTCTTTACTCTGAGAAATTAAGAGATGCGCTACACCAACCGGCAGGTGCAGAGAAGGCTAGTGCATTGAGGCTTTTATTAGAAGAAATAGAGAAACAAAATACAAATTCCGCAGAGGAATCTCCCGAACAAAAGGTAGATCGTTACAGTAGTGCAGGAGTAGCTTATTCTGAGTTACAGCAATACGAAGAAGCTCTATCCTATCATGATAAGGCAATAGAGATAGCAAACAATAGTCCGGCGCTTTATTACAACAGAGCAAATACCTATAACAAATTGGGTGAATACCAAAAAGCTATTATTGACTACAAAAGAGCCATAGCTCTAGACCCTGAAAATGCCGATTATCACTGTAATCTAGGATATACTTACGACGATCTGGGTATGTACGAAGAAGCCATCGAAAATTACAATAAAGCGATTGATATAAATCCTTACAATACAATCAATCTAAGTTGTAGAGCTGCAGCATATGTCAACTTGAAAGAGTACGACAAGGCTATTGCTGATTATAATCAGGCAGTGGAACTTGATCCTTTCGATCCTCAATTATTTTTTAATCGTGGACTAACATTAGCCAATCGTGGGGAAATAAAAGAGGCTCTCAAAGATTTTGAAGAATGTATTAATATTGATCCAGAGAACCAATTCGGACAGAAAGGAATGGCTCAAATGGCAATTCAACAACTGTCAAACATAGGGCAACAATAATAAATAAAAAAGCACCTTGAAATCAAGGTGCTTTTTTATTTATATCATGCTGAATGTTTACGAGTTACTTTTTTCAGCTGCTTTAGGGCGTGCTTCTTTTATAATCTCTCGACGATCTGTTCTATATTTTTGTTTCAAACCTTGTATTTTTTCTTTTTGAGCTTCGGGAGCAATACGGCTCATTTCTACCGCTTTCTTTTCCTTTACGAAGTTAGATTTCAAATCATCCAATTTTGCAGTAGTAGCAGCATCTAGATTCATTCGTTTTCCGCCTCTACCATTTCTTCCTGAATTCTTTCCTGCTCTATTTTCATTTCTTGATCTTTTCTCTACTCTATCCTTCCATTTCACTTGTTGCTCTGGAGTTAGTATTGCCATAAAATCAGACTGCTGACTTTTTCTTAATTCTCTTTGTTGACTTCTTAGAGTATCATTCTTTGTCTTAAAATCCTTAGATAGAGATTTCACCTTTTCTTGTTGCTCAGCAGTAAGATTCAATTCTTCTAGAGCTTTCGACCTGTCTCCTCCTCTACGTCCGCCATCTCTTCCCTGAGCTGATAAACCAAATGAAACGCTTGCTAATAGTGCTAATGATAATAATATTTTTTTCATATTCTTTTTACTTTTAATTGTTTATGCATCTTTGACGACACAAAGAAGCATAGGTTTAATATCCTCACATTCTTTAACTAAGAATAAATACAATTTCGATGTAGCTTTTTCTTTATTAGAAAGAGCTTTACAAAGATTTATCAACATATTTAGAAAAATACATTTTAACTAAAATCAAAAGAAAAATGCGCCACCGTCTAATTTTATAGACAAAAATTAGAGAAACTATTGTATGTCTAAAAAATTAGACATACATTTGCTTCATAACATCGAAAATTATGCAACTGACAAAAGCTGAAGAACAAATAATGCACATACTCTGGACTTTAGAAGAGGCCACAGTACAAGATATACTAAAAGAGTTCGCTAAGGACAAACCTGCACGAACTACTATTGCTACTATATTAGGGATATTAGAGACTAAAGAATTTGTAGCACACCGAACTGATGGACGGTCGAATGTTTATTGGGCAATTATCAAAAAAGATGATTATTCGAAGAAACAATTATTCGGCTTTCTTAAAAACTATTTTGACGGATCGTTTTCCTCTCTCACCTCTTTCTTCGCAAAGGAAACCAATTTATCTATAGATGATCTTGATAAATTATTAGAGGAAACAAAACAAGCCTTGCAAGAAGAACAAAGCAAAAAATAAAAACCATGAAAGAACTCATAATATACATTGCTCAATCGGGTATCTGCATAGGAATATTCTTTCTTATTTATAGGATATTTCTGCGCTCCACTACATTCTTTCGTTTCAACAGAGCATTCCTGATAAGTGGTTTGATAGCGTCTTTTATAATACCAAGTATACGTTTTTCATACGATGTAATTTTGCCATTTTCAATATCAATAAATGCAACAGAGATAGCAGAAGCCAAAGAAGCAACTCTAATTCAAAGAATAGATATTTGGATTATTCTGTCTGCCATTTATATAATAGGAGTTACAATACAATTGATTCGTAACCTAACATCGTATCGAAAACTCTTCAAGCTGATAAAATCAGGAGAAGCAAGAGAATACGACAACTACAAGTTAATAGACAGTGTAGAAATAAAATCTCCATTCACAGTACTCAATTGCATTGCTATCAACACAAAAGTCTTAAGTGAGACCGAAAAAGATTTAATAATAAAACACGAAGCAACTCACATATATCAAAAACATTGGATCGATCTGTTATGCAGCGAATGTGCACTATTACTGCAATGGTTTAATCCTCTGATGTGGTTTTACGTGTCATCACAGAAAGAGAATCACGAATTCTTAGCTGACAAGGCTGTTATAGATTCTGGCATTTCGCCAGTTCTATATCAGGCAGCACTTATCAATCAAAGATTTCAGGGCCCAGTGTTTTCTTTCTCCAATTCATTTAATTATCCAAATCAATTAAATCGTTTATGTATGATTAAGAAAGTAAAAACTTCACCTTGGAAAAGAGTAGCTATACTGGCACTCATTCCATCTTTTGGATTATTCTTTTGGGCTTCGGCAACACCTCGTTACATATTTAAATCTATCGAAGATAATCCTTACACTCAATTATCAGAAGTACCTGCGCAAGATTCCATAATACACATAGGTATTTCTACGAATAATAATGAACCTCTGCAAGTTATCGGATATGCAACAGATAGTAACAATACAAATGTGAGTTCCGACAAAGCATTGTATATTATTGATGGCAAAGAATCATCACATCCTACAATGAAAGCACTTGATCCTAAAGACATAGAATCGGTCTCGGTACTTAAGGATAAGTCTGCAACGGAAACATATGGAAGTAAAGGTAAAAATGGAGTAATAATAATTACAACAAAAAAAGAAACCTCCACCCCTCCTACTATGCTTCGTATTAATGTAACAACGCAGCCTGCTGAAGACAACCAAAATCCAGCAGAAAAAACTTCTTCCTCAAAAGGTGAAAATATTAAGATGATAAATATTAAAGCTAATAGCCCTATAATCATCATCGATGGAAAAGAAATCAGTCAAGAGATTTTTCAGGCAATAAATACAGATAAAATAGAAAGCATCAATGTTTTAAAAGGTGATAATGCAGTAGAAGCATATGGAGAAAGAGCCCGAAACAGTGGTGTTATAGAAGTTACATTAAAAAAATAATTGACCTTAAATTATATATAAAAGCTATGGATTTCTGATTTAAAGATGAGTTTTTTATCTATATAGAAAACTCATCTTTATAATTTATGGCTGCACCAAAAGGAAATCAGTTTTGGAAATTAAGAACCAAACACAATCGGAAGGCATTGTTTGAATCGCCCGAACTTCTACTAAAAGCTGCCGACGAGTATTTCGAATGGTGTGATAAACACCAGTGGTATAAGCAGGAGGCTGTAAAATCGGGGTCGGAATGCGGTCGCATTATCGATGTACCTATTAAACGCCCCTACTCTATCAGCGGTTTGTGCGTATATCTCAATTGCAGTCAAAGCTTCTTTAATAAGTTTAAGAAAAAATGCGGAAGTGATTTTACAGAGATCATTAATCGTATCGAAAACATTATAGAAACTCAACAGTTCGAAGGAGCAATAACAGGTATATTCAATACATCAATCATATCTCGAAAATTAGGCTTGAAGGAACAAACGGACATTACATCAAATGGACAATCTATATTCCAGATAGAAGTAATAGATGATAAAACGAAAGAACAACTCGAAAGATTAAAAGAAAAGCTGAAATAAAATCGCCTATCTTTTTATTGCTTTAATATCCATAGTAGTAATATTCTTTTTTTGAATTAAAGTAAAAAGGCTGCAACCATTGATGGTTGCAGCCTTTTTATATAAAATCTAATTTCTTCTTATTTAAAAGAATTAAATAGAGGATTAAGCATAGCATTAAAAATATCTCTTTCTTCTTTAGGATACTTAAGCACAGCTGTTACTAAAGCCCCTTTCGAGAAAATTGTTTTTTGATAATAAAGCAAATCACCATCCAAGCCTGATATTACATAATAATTAGGACTTAACGAGCTATGTGCTATTTGTCTACCACTCTTATCAGCTATATCTTGCTCATAAGCAGCATTAAATACAATAGGAGTTCCACTTTTATCTACACGCTTATCACTATAAATACGAAGTTCAGCTTTACCTTCTGCAGGTTTAAAGATTTGTTGCTCGCTATTCACAGTAGACTCATCAAGAATAAGAATATCTTTCGGATAAGTTATACTATATCCCAATTGCTCGTTGGTAAAGCTTCCTGCTGCAACCTTGTTACTATCTACAACTTGTTCCGTAGATGCATCTTTTGAAGCATCTTTATTGGTATTTCCACCACAACTAATCACCATTACAGCCAAAGCCAAAACGATTACTCCATTAATAATTTTCATAATATATCTGTTTTTAAGGTCGAAGACCTATTTATTGTTTTACTAAATCTGAAGAAATGAGAGTTTGTTCTTTCCACTCATACACCCACTAGGGCCATAAAGATATAGAAAATCATAACACGAGTAACTATAACTCACCGTTTATAGCTCTTTATTCTTTGATACAAACCTTAATTACAACTTCTAGAAAGAAAACTTACGCTATTCATCACACAATGTAGAGCTTAAATAAAAAAATTACTATTTTTGATCTATTACATAACCTTAATCTAAAAGCGAATTTACATAATCCATACAATTCAAACTATAACAAGTACTTATTGAACTGCTCCAATAGATACAAAATTATATAGCAATAAGAAAAAATAACTAATAACCTTTTTTAATTTAAAACAATACTCTATGAAAACATCAACAATTAAAGTATTCTCTCTTTTTATAGCCGGAATATTTTTCGTTACTTCTTGCAAAGACGAGAAGAATAAAGACAAAGCAAATTTCATCCAAGAAAATGTTGATTTTGCAAAAGCTCAAACTCTTAAGATGCTCGAAGCCACAGGAGAGCCAACGGGGAAAAACTATCCTCGGACAGCAAATGAAAACGGAACTTTGAGAGTGACAGATATGTATGATTGGACTCCTGGTTTCTTTCCCGGCTCATTATGGTATATATATGAATTAACGGGTGATACAACATGGCGAAATAGTGCTGAGAAATGGACACACTCGCTAGAACCATTGAAAACATATACGGGCAATCACGATCTGGGTTTTATGATGTATTGTAGCTACGGAAACGCTGCACGATTAGCTCCAAAACCTGAGTATAAAGATATTCTAATAGAAAGTGCCCAATCTTTATCTACTCGTTATAACGAGAAAGTACAATCCATCAAATCATGGAATGGTGGCCGAGCATGGGGTGATACCACAAAATGGTCTTTTCCGGTTATCATCGATAATATGATGAATCTGGAATTGCTCTTCAATGCTTCTAAAATATCGGGAGACAAGAAGTTTTATGATATTGCAGTAAAACATGCTAATACAACCCTGAAAAACCATTTTCGTGAAGACTTCGGTTCTTTTCATGTATTAGATTACGATACTATCACAGGAGATGTACGCTTCAAGGGAACAGCACAAGGTTTTAGTGATAATTCGACTTGGGCTCGCGGTCAGGCATGGGCTATATACGGATTTACTATGGTTTATAGAGAAACCCAAGATTCGAGCTACCTAAATACAGCCAAACATCTGGCCGATTTTTTCATAAAAAACTTACCTGCCGATTTTGTTCCTCTATGGGATTTCAATGTTGGACAGACAGGATATACGCCTCAAGGAAAATCATATGCTATTGAATTTCAAGAAAAGCTTAAAGATGCATCTGCTGCAGCAATTGTAAGTTCGGCATTATTCGAGTTGGGAGAGATGACCCAAAACAAATCTTATACCGACACCGCGACCAAAATGCTATATAGTTTAGCATCCCCGAATTACAGAGCTGCATTAGGAACAAATGCCAATTTCTTAATTATGCATTGCGTGGGTAGTATCCCTCATCGTTCCGAAATAGACGTTCCATTATGTTACGCCGACTATTACTTTTTGGAGGCACTTGTCAGATACAAAAATCTAAAATAAGGCCTAAGACCTTTCAGTTAGCATTTCTTTTTTACTTCTCAACCTGTTTACAAAAAGATGTATAACAATAAATAATTGGAATTACTTCAGAATAATAAAGGGTAATCGTTTCTGATTACCCTTTATTTTTTAGAAATAAAATAAATTTCTCTTCGGTTTTTGTAACCAAACATACCCTTACTTAGTCAAATAAGAAAAGCTTAAACGATTATGAGAATATTAGTATGTATATTGATGAGTGTCGCAATTATGACCTCTTGCAAAATGTCTTCATTTAAGAATGGAGTTAAAGGAAACGGGCAATCTGTTTCTTCGGAAATAAAGATTGGCGACTATAACAGTATAGAAATTGGAGGAAAATTTGATCTTGTCTACGAGCAAAAAACAAACCAAGCACCCTATCTGCGTATAGAGATTGACGAAAATCTACAAGAATATGTGTCAATAACCGTAACTGATGGAAAACTAACAATACATACTACTCAAGAAATTAATCCGAAATATTATAATATATATACAAACTCGACTGCTTTATCAGATCTATCCGTTAGCGGAATCAACAATATAGAATTAAAAGACTCTATTAATACCGAGAGCCTTCACATTTCGGCATCGGGAATGGGCGATATCCATGCACAAAATCTGAATTGTCAGAATTTAAATATAAATATGTCCGGCTTAGCCAACATAACTCTGGCAGGAGAGGCTGCTAATACAAAAATAGACGTAAGTGGTAAATCTAACGTAAAAGCATACAATTTGAAATCAAAAAATGCAGATTGCGCAGTATCGGGAATGGGTAATATCAACATATACGCTTCGGAGACACTTTCAGCTCAAGCAAGTGGTATGGGCGATATTAACTATAAAGGCAGCCCCAAAGAAACAAATTTATCAAAAAGCGGAATGGCAGACATCGCTTCTAAAGATTAAAAACATACATTGCTGTAACAATTTACAAACAGATGGGGTCTTCCTCTTTAAAGGATAAACAGAAGCCTTATTCTCAAAATATAATATAAACATATCACTTTTAAAATTGAATTCTGACATGAAAAAATTTCTAACCATTCTATGCATACTTGCAGTAATAACATCTTGCAAATCGGGAGGTGCTTTTAGCCCTATAAAAGGAAATAAAAATATTACGACCACAGAAGAATCTATTCCATCCTTTTCTGAAATATCAGTAACAGGCTCGAATGACATTATTTTTGAACAAAAAGTAGGTCAAACTCCTTCTGTACGCATCGAGATAGATGAAAACCTAAAACAATACGTAAGAGCCGAAGTTAAAAACGGAGTTCTGTCTATTTCCTTAGATGGACAAAATATACAGCCATCGCAATTTAAAGCATATGCTAGTTCGGAAGCCCTATCGAGAGTAAGAATTGCAGGATCGGGAGATATAATTCTAAAAGGTAACATTACATCTCCATCTTTAGATATTTCTATTGCAGGATCGGGTAGCTTATATGCTGACGATATTCAATATGGCAATCTGAATATATCAATCGCAGGTTCGGGAGGTGTTAAAGTAGCAGGAAGTGCAACAAATAATGACATTTCGATAAAAGGTAGTGGTAGTGTTGATGCAGTCGATTTAAATACCAGAAACACAAGTTGTACCATAAGTGGATCGGGAAGTGCAAAAGTATATGCTACTGAAAAACTGGCAAGTAAAATAAATGGCAGTGGAAGCATACTTTATAAAGGTGATCCCCAAACACATGACAAATCAATAAACGGATCAGGAAGCGTATCTAAACTATAAAAGAATAAAAATATAACGCCCTTTTTTCATAGAGCCGATGTTTGCAATGCATATTGCCGATGTCGGCTTTAGTTTTAGGTTTTATTCTTGTAGAAAAGACCATAACTTAAAAAATAAGATACCAAATACCTACTGTTAACTGTATGAAATATTTCATCGAAATAAATTATAGTAAATTTGTTTCAGTGGGTTTGTTCCATTATGTATCTTTGTCTTATATATGGATATAGATAATCTACTACAAGAACTAAATGAATCGCAGCGCAAAGCTGTTGAATATAACGATGGTCCATCTTTGGTTATAGCCGGAGCAGGATCGGGTAAGACACGTGTGCTTACTTACAAAATTGCTTATCTGCTTAATCTGGGGCTTCCCCCTCACAATATACTCTCTCTGACATTTACCAACAAGGCTGCACGCGAAATGAAAGCTCGTGTAGGACAGTTGATGGGAGAAAGCGTTGCTCGCCGATTGTGGATGGGTACATTTCATTCTATCTTTTCGAGAATACTGAGAACCGAAGCCGAAAAAATAGGCTTTACTTCCAATTTTACCATATTCGACTCGGCAGACTCTCGTAATCTGATAAAGACCATCATTAAAGAGTATCAGCTCGATGATAAAACATATAAGCCTGCACGCATTCAGTCTATGATATCTAATGCCAAAAACGCATTAGTGTCGCCTGTTGCCTATGCACAAAGCAAAGAGATGCAGGAGTATGACATGAAAGCCAAAATACCCATGGTGAGAGATATTTACCGATCGTACAACGCTCGTCTAATAGCATCCAACACGATGGATTTTGACGATTTATTATACTATACCAACAGATTGTTCCGCGATCACCCAGAGGTATTAAAAACTTACCAAGATCGTTTTCAGTTCATTCTGGTAGACGAGTACCAAGATACTAACTTTGCACAATATCTGGTAGTTAAACAGTTGGCTGATGCGCATCACCGTGTATGTGTAGTGGGAGACGATGCACAGAGTATTTACTCTTTCCGTGGAGCAAATATTGATAATATTCTCAACTATAAAAGCAATTATCCCGAAGCACGAATATTTAAACTAGAGCAAAACTACCGTTCTACTCAAAATATTGTAAATGCTGCTAATAGCCTTATCAAACAGAATAAAGGGCAGATACAAAAAAATGTCTTTTCAGAAAATCAGGTAGGCGAAAAACTCGAAGTAGCCAGCGCCTTTTCAGACTTTGAGGAGGGCATCATTGTAGCCAATAAAATACAAGACCTACGCAGAAGCAAAGACGCTTCATATAGCGATTTTGTGATACTCTATCGTACCAATGCACAATCTCGTGTATTTGAAGAATCGTTGAGAAAAAAGAATATACCCTACCGTATTTATGGTGGGCTTTCGTTCTATCAACGCAAAGAAATAAAGGATGTTATTGCTTATTTCCGCATGGTAGTAAATCCTAAAGATGAGGAAGCATTCAAACGAATTATCAATTATCCTACACGTGGGATCGGAAATACTACGGTCGGAAAAGTTGTAGATACCGCTCAGCTTCACAATCGGAGTTTATGGGAAACAATCTGTGACCCATTAGCATATAACTTGAATGTAAATGCGGGAACTGCTAAGAAGCTAAACGATTTCCATACTCTGATTAATGGTTTTATAAAAGAACTACCTGTTGCCTCAGCATACGAATTAGCAACCAAAATAGTAAAAGAAAGTGGTATAGCTAGAGAAGCATACCAAGATCAGACTCCGGAAGGGATGAGCCGCCAAGAGAACTTACAAGAACTCTTAGGTGGAATACACGAATTCTGTGAATCGAGAGTTGAAGAAGGTGAGCAAAACATCAGCCTTATCGATTTCCTATCAGAAGTATCTCTACTTAGCGATCAGGATACAGATAAAGAAGTTGATCAGGAGAAGGTAACAATGATGACTATTCATGCCTCTAAAGGATTAGAGTTCAAGAACGTCTTTGTTGTAGGTCTCGAAGAAGATCTCTTCCCCTCATCGATGACTAAATCTGAACCTAAAGGATTGGAGGAAGAACGTCGTTTGTTTTATGTAGCTATTACAAGGGCAGAGCAATTCTGTATGTTGACGTATGCTAAGAGTCGTTTCCGCAATGGACAAACCAACTCATGTAATCCAAGCCGTTTCCTTAAAGATATTGACAGAGAGTTTCTCAATGCCAATGCAGGTGTACTTGAAGGAACTATGGGAGGATTCTCTCAACAAACTCAAGGTAACTTCTGGGACACTGTCCGTAGAAACAGAGAGGAAAAAGAAGAACTACAAGAAGTAAAAAGAAAAGAAGAGTCAATTTTCGAAAGGCCTCAGATTCCGGTATCTCGCGAAGACAAGTACTCGAAACCTAACTTTGTGAATGCTCGAAATGCAGAGCCGAAGACTCCTCTTACAAAGGATATTTACGGTATACAGGTGGGAGCAGTAATCAAACACGAACGTTTTGGAATCGGCACTGTAAGTGCTATCGAAGGCGATGCTGCAAGCAGAAAAGCAACAGTAGAATTCGAGAATGCAGGAGTAAAACAATTACTTCTAAAATTTGCTCGCTTCGAAATTATCGGTTGATTATAGAGCCAGTTCTTCGTAAACAATACGTGCCATATCTTCGTACCCTTTTTGATTGGGGTGTACTCCGTCCATTGTGTAGATACCTTTATTTGTATAAATATCAGTAGGTGAAGTATAATAAGGCTCATTAGAGAAATCCCAATCGCATAAATTATAAAAATCGATACAGTGTATCTTATATTTTTCGCAACTTTCAACCACTGCATCTCTTTTACGTAACCAGTTGTCGGGTTGCGAAAATTTATTGAATCTGTTGCTACGCTTTTGAGGTAAAGTTGTACCAAATACAATGAAAGGCTTTTCGGGTGAAATACTATCAGCTGATGAGCTATGAGTATTTTCATCCATATCATAATATTTATTGATCTTTCGGATAATATGTGATACAGCCTGTATAAAAGCATATCCCGAATAATCGTGAGTAATGTCTGTTTCTTCAACCAGTATTTCATCAGTAGCTCCAAAAGTACCTACTTCTCCTTTTACACCAGCATCATTACCACCCACTAAGCAGATAATAATATCGGGCTTATAATCGTAGATCAATTGCAATTGCGCATCTTTTGCTAACTGGCTTGTTGTATAACCCGGAAAACCTCCGGCACATACTTCGGCACCCGTCAGCTCTTCAAGTGTAGATTTATACCAAGGATAAGACGAAGAGGATATACTATCTCCATAGAGAAGGATTCTCTTTCCTTTCAATGGAATTTTAAACTTTTTACTATATACTTTTAGATTATGACGATCGGCCTCCTTATACCCAAAAGTACAACTCGAAGTAGAGAATATGAGGATTAGAAATAATACGGTTAATCTCAAGGGTAAAGATCTGAAGGTTATTCGGCGTTTCATCATAGTAGTAGAGATTGATTGAAAGAGAGAAAGTTGTTGACCGTATAAAAAAGAAAGCCATCTTTTAAATCAAAGGTGACTTTCTCTTTTATTATAGTGAGCTTTACGTTACTTAAGCCTCGCTGTCTTCTGCTTCTTCATTAGTTGGGGCAATTAATTTATAACCCTTTCCATGAATATTTATAATTTCAATTTCTGGATCAGCTTTCAACAGTTTTCTAAGCTTAGTAATATAAACGTCCATACTTCTTGCGTTGAAATAATTATCGTCAACCCAAATTTGTTTCAAAGCATGGTTACGTTCCAAAATATCATTAGCATGAGCACAAAGCAATCCTAGTAATTCTGATTCCTTAGTCGTCAATTTAGTACTTTCTCCACTAATTGTAAGAATTTGTTTTTGAGTATCAAAAACCATTTTACCAAATTGATATACCTGACGATCTTTACCTTTTTTACCTTTTACTCTTCTGAATATAGCTTCGATACGAAGCACCAATTCTTCCATGCTGAAAGGTTTAGTAATATAGTCATCAGCTCCAGCTTTAAAACCATCCAAAATATCATCCTTCATATTTTTAGCTGTTAAAAATATAATCGGAATATCGGGGTTGATTGCTCTAATTTCTTTTACCAATGTTATTCCATCTTTTTTAGGCATCATTACGTCTAATACACATAAATCATATTTTTCTTTAACGAAACCTTTGTATCCAGCTTCTCCATCTGGATATAAGTCTGTGTCGAATCCTTTTGCTTGGAGATATTCTCTCAATAACATTCCTAGATTCTCGTCATCTTCACATAAAAATAATTTCAACTTCTCTTCCATAATATCTCTACTTTATATTGAGTAAACTTATAATAAATTTAGTTCCTTGTCCCAATTCACTTTCCACCTTAATGGATCCTTTATGGTCCTCGACTATCTTTTTCACATACGCTAAACCTAGACCAAAACCTTTCACATCGTGTAAATTCCCAGTAGATACTCTAAAGAAACGCTCAAAAATCTTTTTTGCATCTTCTTTTTTAATACCTATTCCATTATCTTCAACACTTATATATATCTTATTGTTTTGATTCCATGTCCTTATCATCAATTCTAGGGTCACATCTTCCCTTCTATACTTAAGTGCATTATCTAACAAATTAAATAAAACATTTGTAAAATGCATCTCATCTGCGCTCACCAATGTATCGCCAGCTTCCAGATCAATATCAATTTTTCCTCCAAATTTCTCAACTTTAAGTTGAAAAGTATTAGCTACGTTCACAATGATGTCATTAACATCTAATTCTTTGAATTTGAGAGTTGCTTTCTGTTTCTCAAAAAGAGACATCTGCAATACTTTTTCTACCTGAAAACTCAAACGCTTGGTTTCATCATTTATTACACTCGAAATATGCTTAAATATTTCAGGCGATTTCATAATACCCGGATCTTTCAACATTTGAGCAGCCAATGATATTGTTGATACCGGAGTTTTCAGCTCATGAGTCATATTATTCATAAAATCGCTCTTCATTTCCGACAAACGCTTTTGTCTAAATATTAAATAGATAGAAATGATGAAAGTGATCAATAATATCAATGTGAAAACAAATGCAGGTACAAGAAACGAAATCTCACTCAAAAGATAATCTTTTTTTGTGGGAAAAGATACCCGAAGGTAATTTAACTTATCAATTGGGTCATTCGGATACAAAACCTGAGTGTACAAAGCATTTTTGTCTGGCTCGGCATAACTCTCCTGTTTATAAACAGGTCTATCATTTTTATCTACAATCTCAAACTGAAACGGCAACTCTATACCATTATATCTGAGTTCGTCTTTTATATTGTCGTTAAGTGTCTTATAATTTATCTTCTCATCCAAAGGTACAGAACTAGATGTTTGAATGAGCTTATAAATTACATTATCTAGCAATTGCCGCTGATAATCATAACGCTGTTTAAACAACTCCTGTATATTGAATGATGCTTGAGCTAGTGCATTTGCTCCTCCCCGTGAAGTATTCGTATTCTTCTTAGATCTAAAACTGGTTGTCTGAGAACTGTTATACTCTATATTCATAATAGGAGTACCAGTTGGATCTGTCATTTTTATTTGTTGAGTATGGGTTATCGTTTTCTCCCCTAAAGGATCTTTATAACCTTTTTTATTTTGAAAATCAACAATTTCCTGATCCAGATATTTCTTAGTTTGATCCAGTTCTAAATTCTTCGATACTTGGTAAAGGCTTCTACTTACTGCTTCTTCAAATTGATCATTTCTCATTTTTAGCGAAATGCGAAAATAACTAATCTGCAAGTATAGTAGACCGAAAAAGGTAAATGCCATCACCCCCGCGAGTAACCATATCGTTGATTTTTTCATTTTATTATATTTTCCGCATACATTATAACCAAGCAAATATCAAGTACCTATGATACCATAAACAAAGATAGTCTATTTTTGTTTAACATTTTGACTTAAAAAAACGAAGATTTATTTTTTTTTATTTTATTAAAAAACATAGACAAAAATAAATAAACCCATAGACTTGATCTATTAAAAATAAACAAACTCTATCAACATAGAACACAGCAACTTACTCTACTACTCTGTAAGAGTAAAACGTATACTTACCCCAAAATTGGTATTAGCTGTTGGATAAGATACCGAGGATATTAATGGAGAATTTACAATACGATCGTAAAAAGCCCGCAACAACAAAGCTCTACTTAAGGTATATTCAGCAGATAATTTCAATGTCAGTATTGTATTTCCACTAGTAGCTTCTGTAAATCGCTCATCTATCCTACGGATAAGAGCTTGTGATGTTCTTCTCGAAATATCAGCCGTAACATTCAAATCATTATTAAACTCTCTATCCTTTTTAATCGGAAGCCCTATCAGCTTATTAAACTCATTGATACGATAGCCACCTCCTAATACCAGATCTTTTTGTACTGTCTCTACAATCTGGAATGATGTAATACTTAAGTTTAGCATTCGCGAATAATTATAACGAGCACTCAAAGTCAAGTTGTTAGACATTGTACCTTCGGCACCCAATAACGGATTAAACTGCTCTATCAGGTTAACCGATGAAATGTCATACGCCGAAGTAGGCACCGGCATAGCTACAGCATCTAAGCTTTTCATAAATCCCATATTTTCCCCAGCCTCTATCCATGTCAGAAAAGAAGTATATGATCCAACACTATATTGAGCCGTATAAGCATGAGATAATATAAGCTTCTTAAATTTATCTCTAAACCAAGGCAAATTAGTTAGCCCATCATAATTGATTCGCCAGTTAGGCAACATCGAAAATAGTGTAGGGAATGCAGTCAATGCAATATTATCTGCACTTCTTCCTGTATATGCGGCAAGGAAAGCAGGAATCAATACATCTGCAGAGTTTGGGTTTATCCCTCCTATAGTTGGATCAAAAGGTTTACCTCCCAAATTAGCATCAGCAATGAAACCTGTGTTGGGATAAAACGTTCCATCGTATTTATTTCCTAATCGTTTTGCTATAACATCACGATTTTTTAAGAACTTATTAAATGCAGCAGATTCATAATTATTCTTCACATTACTACTTTCGAAACTCGATCCTAAAGCGATTGTCGTCATAGCAAAGCTACCTCCGTATATCTTCTTTACATTTGCTTTGCTATCGTATTGGAAAGTCGTTCGATCATTTTTCTCATGAAGAGCATTCAATCGTATTTTCAAACCTTTGATAGGTTCTATCTGAGCCTCCAAATCTAATTTCTTAATGGAGTTATACACAGCTGGACTGATACTCATTTCATTAAGGACAAGCCAATCATTACGAAGAGATTTATTTATGTAATCTTCACCTCCATCAAAACCAAAAGCAAAACCAACTCCCGGAACCATTCCAAAATCGGTTCGCTTTTGCCCGAAGACATCACCTATACCCGGACGGAATCCTCCTATCGCAGTCTCTTCGCGAGTTGAATAGTTGACAGATACAGACCTCACGGACATAAGCCCCCTAGCTGCATACTGAGCTACTTTATATAAAGTTGTTTCGTCAGACTCTCCTTTTTCGATAATGTTTATTTTGATCTGCGAAGTATCCTTTGTAGTTATTCGGATTGTATTTTCATCAATACGCTTGTACTTCACATTAAACAATCGCCCATCTCGTCTCGCAGTAACCATAATATTTTTGATTCCCAATCCATGTTTTAAAATTGTAGCCGAATCGGTGTTTAAGCGAACCTCCTGTTCAAAACGTTTTTTTCGACTTTCAGCAGTAGCACGTCTTGCTCTCTGAGCACTTTGGGTACGACGGTTCGTATCAAATTTTTCATTCACCTTTTTCAAAAAAGGAGATTTATTATATAAAGATGTCAGATCGAGCCTATTGCTAATATTCAAGGTCATATTATTAGTTATAACATTCCCCACCTCTGTAGCAGTATCTATTTCTGCACCTCTATCCCAGGTATATCGACTATCGTAATTTGCTGACGAATTTATCCAATCGACAAACGGAATATTATTAAATGGCAATACATATGTAACCCTAGCCGCTTGTCGGTAAGATAAAGGGTCTCCCAGATTGCGTATGCTTCTCATTACTTCATCTCGCCAGATCTCATAATCGTCTCTATTGAGCTTTTTATTTACCTGTAGATAAGGCTCTTCTATTTCCGCTCGTGTTCCAGTCTGAACACTTATTTTCAAGTTACGCAGAGGATCCCAATTTATGCTAAAATCTCGATCCCAATAAAAATTCTGACTCCATGTCAAAAACAAATTATCATTGGTACTTCCACTTCCTATATTATACCCTTCCAGATCCCGAACAAGAGTTTCTGTATAGAAGCGTGTCATATATGAATTGAACGATATATTGCTCGGCAGATAATTAAATCCTAGAGATTTTGGATACTTAGCCAGTGGAGCCTTGCTCTTCATATCTTTAAAAGGAGCCCAAGTCTTTACCGCAGGTGAATAAGAATAATTCATACTGGCTTTGTAATTCTTAGTAAGGTCATATACCGTAGTTGGGTTCTTTACCTCCGTCTGACTATAAGCATAACCAAAAGTAAAGTTCGCCGGATCGTAAGGCATAGGAGTCTTACTCTGAATATTTACTTTCATATTAGTCATACTCAGATTCTTTGTCGTAGTTCTATCCTGAGCTAAATTCTTAATAGAATCTCTTTCGGCTCTGGTATCAACAATACTCAAGGCTTCTTTGAGGGTCACATCCTGATCAAGAGGGTCGTATTTAGGAGTCGTAGTTTGATTCGAATATGAGTAATAAAGAGGAATACTCACCTTTGCCTTTTCGGGAATAAATCGACCTAAATCGACATTTGCTGCAATATCATACGAATAAAAATCATCTAACCGACGCTCAATAAGATTCTGATCTATGGATCCAAATCCTGAAGTTTCTTTTCTCCCCGAGAAAGAGAATGTTCCCAAATCTGATAAAGCTATACTCAAGTTACCTTGAGCAGCCCAACCATTTTCATCATCATAATCGGTTAACCTCAATTCATTCACCCATACCTCTGCCGATTGGACATGTGTCGAATTATTACGTATACCAATCATCATGACATTGATTTCCGACAAACTTGGATTACCAATTACACTTATCTTATTGTTCTCTTTACCGGGCTCAGGATCATGACCCGAATACAATTCGGTGTATGAAACTGTTGAACCAGCTTGGCGCTTTGCTTTATTTCTTTCTAATTTTATATTCTTCAGAAGCTCTAATGGGAAATCAAACATATTATTAGCAGGCCATACCTTTGCACGATCCGCATCATTATTTGCAATATACGTTCCAGCAGGGGTTATAGACAATGGTATTTCGTATTCATAGTAGTTGGTCTTGAAGTCTGAACCCAAGCGCAAGAATACAGTGATCTCGCCTTGTCCTATTGGTGGTCCATCTTTTAGTTCCTCAGCATGTGTAAACATTTGTAAACGCTTGTAACGACGCAAGTCGTAACTTGTATTCTTGAATACTGCTCTAGCATCTTCTGGCTCCAGATTAAGAACCTGCAAAGATAACGCCTGCTCATTTTCTTGACGTATTTGAGGTTGACTTGGATCGAGAATACGTGTTACACCTGGAGGTATTACATAATTTACAGGTTGCTTTTCGCTATTTTCTTCAATGTTTACGGCGGCTATACTTAGCGATCCAGTTCCTTGATTTATTCCATCTTGAAGAGTTTGAGTATATTGTCTCCACTCTCCTCTAACTAAATCTAATGTTCCAAATCTCAAATGAGTTGTCTCTTTGAAGTTTGTAAGGAACATCCGCATAAAACGAATAGAGGTAAAATCATGAATATTTCCTACAGTTTTCTTTTCGGGTGTACGAATAGGTATTTGAAACTGATACCATTTAATGGTAGTCGGAGTTCCATCTCTAAGTGTTACCCGAGCTTCTTGAATATCAGAGATAAAATTATCACTACCTATATGCATTTTATCGGGACGTAATGAAACTTTATACTGAAAATACCTCTCAGATTCGTTCATTGTATTATCCTGATCCAAATCTTCCACATCAGGATTGGCAGTAGCTGCGGTTGAGAAACCCTCATTACCTGAATCTCCAGCCGAAGAGTTACCTTCGGTTCCGTTGAAATATTTATAGCGGTCTATTATACCTGTTTGCTGGCGATCATAGTCTGCTCCACGATAATGGTGGTATTTATCTCCTGATAAATCATTTAAAGGAGAAAAGGGATCTTGCAACATTCGAGCTTCCGTTTCCGCTGAGATTTTCGATCTAAAGGTGTTTAAATAGGTTGCATATGTTGCAAACTGAGCCTCTTCAGCTCTACTTAATCCATTCAATCCAACATCCTGTTTAGTTATAGCACCTGCTCCTTGCGAAATATCAAAGGCATATACAGTAGACTGACGTGTAGGCACTTTACCCCAAGCCGTTAATTCGTATGCCGTGGGATCATCATCCAGCGGTAGCCCATTCTCATAAAACTTCCTACCATCTTTCAAGACATCTTCGGATACATCCCCTAGATTGAAATACAAGTCGCCACCTTGACTCTTTACCGCAAGAGTATCATATACAAAAGGATCCATTAACCAAAATTGAATATATTCGATATTGGTACTCTCAAAATCTCGATTCTCTATTTTACGAGTAATCCCTCCCCACCTAGTTTCTGGTCTCAAAAGCTTACCCTCTGAGCTTATGTTAGTGGCATCTAGATTATACATACCTCTCTCCTGTGGATAATAAGTTAAGTTAAGAGTAGAAAGAAGAGGAGGTTCGTTAGCTAACATATCACGTCCCGGAAAAATCTCCCTTTGCTCAATTTCTCTTACAAAGTGATTGGAAAGAGAATCTTCATTCAGATAAGAAGGTCTAAGAGATGAGTTTTTACGGGTAAATAAATTATCAATCGTATACCATGCCAGATGAGCCCGATTATTTCCATATTCAATATTATTGCTCAACTTAGATTCCTCAAAGAATGTAGGCGTAGAAGACAGTTTCCATGCATATGGGTTGTTCAAAGAAATAGTCGATTTAGCCGACTCAAAATCATCCAGATACGAATATCCATGTAAATACTCATTCTGGTAGTGCCCCCCAATCATGTGGGCAAACTCGGCATTCAAAGCTATCTGCGAAGGAGCTGTTGCTGTAACAAAAGGTAACTTATCAACCAAGTTGGTCAACCATTGAGACTGCGTTCTATATGCTGTATTTAAACCCCAAAGGGTATTCTTTATAGCTTCTTCACCTATTCCAACCTTCATAGTCAAAGGTCTTTCATACATATGCATAATAGTTCCTCCGATGGTGAAATCTTTGCTAAAATCATAACTCAAATTCAATCCTAACAGAGTTTTTCGCTGCATGCTGAACAATGCCTGATTCTCGAGAGTCACATTAATGGGCGTACCGGCATCTATGAGCGATTGATTAAGAATAGTAACCTCACCCGCAGCATAATCAACCGTGTAATCAGCATTTTCAATCAGCGGCACACCATTAGCTGTAACTACAACAGAACCTCGGGCAACATTCATTGCATTCAGATTTATGACCGAATTAGAAGCTGAGGCTCTATAAGACCCACTTATCCTGAACTTATTTCTATCGGCAATCTGCTCTGCTACAAAACGCGTAGAATCATATAATTGTTGATACACAAATTTATCGGCAATGGCATCATTAGCTATTTGCTTTCGAAGGTGAGAACCAAAAGGCTCAACAACAGGAAATATAACCCGTCCATTTTCGGGATATATGGTAAAGCCATCCAAGAAGTCGAAAATACCATCCGGATGCTGATTCTCCTGAGCATCTAATCTATCCAGATTCATGACTCTCAGCAGTAGTTTGTTTTTGATTGCACCTTCCGGTAGAAAGTTTATATAAGTACCTGTCGTATCGCTTAGGTAAGTAATATTAAGCCTGAATTTATCCTTCTGAATTTGCCTGTCTCCCAATCGATAAACGTTTTTCATCATCAAATCCCAAGAGTAAGAGAGAGGCGATAGAGCTACCGGCTTCACTAACTTTAGAAACAAAGCCCCCGATTTGGTTCCTGTTTTTACTTGACTAGGAATTCGAGCGGCAAACTCTCCAACCATATAAGCCTGCCCGTTCATAGTATACTCAAAAGCTACAGCAAGTACCTCATCATCTGCCAGAGCTGATTTAAGAGAAATAAATCCTAATTGAGTATTAAGGGTATATTCGTTAGCATCAAGCAATCTGGCACTTTCAAGTTTTTCGTAATCCTGACCACTAACCAAACCTCCCCTACCGGTTAGTTCTGAAGTAACACTACTTATTTCTCGAGCTCCTGCATACTCACTATTAATGGTAGCATACAGGTTATTCGATTCATTAGCAGGAACCTTTACCGAGCCGGGCTGCCATCTGTCATTATGTATTTTTTCATTCTCTGCAAGATCCGCAAATGCGACTACATTACGCGATTTATCAAAGTTTCCCCTTTTATTGGTAACCCACACCTCTGCATTCGTAATAAGAATAGGCGACTTTACAAAAGGTAGCTTACTCATTCCCCCATCGAAATGATCTCTGAAATATTCGCTTAAAAAGAAGTGTTGATTTTCATCATATTTATTGGCGTCAAATTCAAAGGATTTAGTCTGTACACCACCCTTTGAGCCTACTGTTTGTGTTTCTGATTCTTGCTGAGATATAACTGTATTGATTCTCAATTTACCAAATTGTAAATCAGCGCGAATACCAAATAAGGATGCACCTCCACCAATGAGCGAATTAGTTGTATTTAGAGCAACGTTACCTGCTCCCAGGTATTTAACAATCTCGTCTTCGTCTCCTTCATAAGCTAACTTTACCCTTTTCGAGTCAAAATCGAAGGTTGCTTCCGTATCATAATTTAATCCAAAATTCACTTTATCTCCAACAGAAGCATCAACATTCATCTGTATTTTCTGTTGGAAATCGAACATGGTACGACTTCTGTTCTTCAACGCAAGAGTAGGATTCTCGGTTGATGTATGCTTTATTCCAGCTGAAACTTCGGTATATCCCTGAGTTTTTAGCTGAACACCTCCGGGACCAAAAACACGTTCTAATGATCCTAGATTAACTTTAATATCTTTCAGAGAAAATTCTTCTTTCTTATCCTTCTGATCAAACGCTTCCGAATTTTTCACTTTGAAGTATTGAGCCATAGATTCTTTCAAAGAATAATCCATGTACTGCTGAGGATTCAATGTAAATGGTGTAACCCATTCCCCCTCATTCATTTTGGTTCGGAATAAATAAATATTATTCTTTACATCAAACTCTACTTCGGTTTTTATATTGGATGGATCGCGAAGATCGACAGGCGTTTTTTGTATCAGATCCTCGTAGTTGGTAATTTGTGTTTTACGTACCGGATATATAGCTCCTGTATCTTCTGGTAAAGCTATATCGATGCTGATCTCGGGTATAGGAGAATCTATCCGTCCGGAAGTTCCGGAGAATAAACTTATACCACAAATAAACAGTGATAAGAAAATAAAATATTTATTTTTTTTCTTCAACGAGTATAGCTTTAGCCTTTGATCTGGAATACTTTCACAGCAGTTTCAACGCAGCTTTTATTACTTGTTCTATTGTGCTATCAGGCTTATCTTTCATTAGTTTCGAAACCACTTTTTGAGAAGGAGCCTGATTAAAACCAAGCATCACCAAAGCAGCTATGGCTTCGTTGGCTGTTTCGTTATTTATTACAATATCACCCTGTCCAACATCGCCCGATACTTTTATCTTATCTTTTAGATCGATAATAACACGTTGAGCAGTTTTCAGACCGATACCTTTTACTGTTTTCAGCATATCGGCATTACCTGACGATATTACAATCTCTAATTCAGTAGGATTCATAGCTGAAAGAATCATACGAGCAGTACTAGCCCCAATTCCCGAGACACTAATAAGATGCATGAACAATTCGCGTTCCCGCTTGTTTATAAAACCGAATAATTGGTGTGCATCTTCGCGTATAGACTCATAAATAAAGAGTTTTGCATTTGGTTTATTCTCCAAAGCCGAGTAAGTGTTTAATGAGATACTGATGAAGTATCCAACACCATTTATGTCTATGGTAGCCGAAGCCGGTGTAAGTTCGGCAATATTTCCTTTTATATAATCAATCATAATGTAAGTGCAGTAATAAAATTGAAGTTTCTATCTAGCTATTGTATTCCGCATTGGATTTGAATAGACCAACACTGGCGAATATGGTAAAATGTACTAATTAAATTCAACAAATTAGAACAACAGAGACCACACCCAATTATGCAAAAGTAACTTTATTATTGTTTATTTTCAAGTATAGTCTAAGTTAATCTGAACATTAATTTGCAGTTACAAAGAAAAAAGAAGAACTTTGTTTACATTTTGAATATTTATTAACAAAAGATTTGCTAACTTGATAGTATACTTATATGAGAAAACCCTTTATTTTAATTTTATTTATAGCAATTATGACAGCTAATATTAATTCTCAAAATCCGTTTTTTACCGAATATAAAACGCCTCACGGCACAACTCCTTTTGATAAAATCAAAAACGAGCACTATGAGCCGGCTTTCGATAAAGGGATAAAAGAACAGGAAGCAGAGATTAACCAAATAATTAACAATCCGGAGCTACCTACATTTGCAAACACAATTGAAGCATATGAGAATTCGGGCAGATTGTTATCTGATGTTGGTTCGGTATTCTTCAATCTGCTAAGTTCTGAAAGCGATGATGAAATGATGGAGATCTCTCAGAGACTATCTCCTAAGTTGTCAGAACACAGCAACAACATAGGTCTGAACGAAGATCTTTTCGCACGAGTTAAAGCCGTGTATGACAAACGTAACGATTCGGGACTTACTCCTGAACAAATCCGTTTAACTGAAAAGATATACGAAGGCTTCGAAAACAAAGGGGTAACTCTATCGGCTAAAGATAAAGAGATATATCGTGCATTATCAACAGAGTTAAGCAAAGTAACTCTTGACTTTGGTCAAAATGCATTAAAAGAAAGTAACAAATTCGAAATGCTACTTACTGACGAAGCTGACCTGGCAGGTCTACCTCAAAGCGTTCGTGATGGAGCAAAGGCTAAAGCCAAACAAAAGAACAAAGAAGGCTGGATGTTTGATCTTTCGGGACCAAGCTATATTGCTTTCATGAAATACTCTGATCGTCGTGATCTACGCGAAAAACTATATCTTGCATACACTACTAAATGTGTTGCTGGTGGTGAGTTTGACAATCAAGAAAATGTTAGAAAGATAGCTAATCTCCGTCTTAAAATAGCTCAACTTTTAGGCTATCCTGATTTTGCTGCTTTCTCGTTGAAAAACAAAATGGCTAAAAACGAAAAAGGAGTATTCAACCTTTTAGACAATCTATATGATGCTTTTGCTGAAAGAGCTAAAGAAGATGTTGCAGACGTACAGAAATATGCTTCTAAACTGGAAGGTAAACAAGTTGATTTACAACCTTGGGATTGGGCTTATTATTCTGAAAAGCTTCAGACTGAGAAATACGATCTGAATGATGAAATGGTGCGTCCATACTTCGAATTGGAAAATGTAAAGAAAGGTGTTTTTGGATTAGCAACAGACTTATATGGTGTAACTTTCAAAAAGAACACTGACATACCCGTATATAACCCCGAAGTAGAAGCTTTCGAAGTATTTGATGCTAATGGTAAATATATTTCTGTTTTATATACAGATTTTCATCCTCGTGAAAGCAAACGTCAAGGAGCTTGGATGACCGAATATAAAGGTCAGTACAAACGCGATGGTGTAGATTCTCGCCCTCATGTATCACTGGTAATGAACTTTACCCGTCCAACAGAGAACGACCCTGCATTATTAACTTTTGATGAAGTAGAAACATTCTTACACGAGTTTGGACATGGTTTACATGGCATGCTTACAGAATGTACTTACGAAACTCTTTCGGGAACTAATGTTGCTCGTGACTTCGTTGAATTACCTTCGCAAGTAATGGAAAACTGGCTGACTGAAAAGGAATACTTGGACAGATTTGCGGTACACTACAAAACTGGTGAGCCTATACCTGCTACATTAGTAAACAAACTTATTGATGCTTCTAATTTCAATGCAGGTTATCTGTGTTATCGTCAATTGTCATTCGGATATCTTGATATGGCATGGCATACTCTGAAAAATCCTTATGAAGGAGATATCAAAGACTTCGAAAAAAATGCAATGATAAAGACTGCTCTTCTACCCGTTGCTGAGGGTACTAACATGTCTGCTTCATTCGGACATATTTTTTCGGGAGGTTATGCAGCCGGATATTATAGCTACAAATGGTCGGAAGTATTGGATGCAGATGCATTTGCAGCGTTCAAGAAAAACGGTATATTCGATAAAGAGACAGCAGAAGCTTTCAGAAAAAATATACTTGAGAAAGGAAACACAGAAGACCCAATGGAACTGTATATTAAGTTCAGAGGTCAAGAACCAACTATAGATGCCTTATTAGAAAGAAGCGGTGTAGAAAAGAAAACTGCTCCAACTCCTAATAATGTAGCTAAAGATGTTGATCAAAAAAGAACTAAATAAAAAACGAGAAACTTTTCTCTGATATAATTCTAAAAAAAGTGGGCTGTTCCAATAAGAACAGCCCACTTTTTAGTTACATTTATATACTATAAAGTACTACTTGAGGTACAAATTCAATATCATTACTCAGTTGCTGTTGGACAGTTCCATGAGAATTGGCTGGTAACCCTATGACCGGAGTAATCCTTACAAACAACTCTTCATTCTGGCTTCTATACCCTGCATACAATGAGGTCGTAAATGTAATAACATCGCCTTCTATTGCTTCCATATAATATTCGATAGAATCCAAAGACACCGCTGGTGTTCCCCGCAATATTAGATAAACATATATACTAGCTAGTCCCGGACGCTTAGTCCAAACCGACTTAACATTATATGACCACCAACGTACTGTTAATAGATATCTCCCATTTTGTGGTATAATAATCTTAGCATTCAACATCATCTCTTGACCACCTCCGTATGTAAAACTTTGCCCCGGTATTGCTGTAAAAGATTGTGTATAAGACGGTGGCTGATCGGTCCAACGAGCAACACCATTAGGTCCCGATTCTAATACTTTTGCTGACATAGTTGAGCCATCAAGAATACGTAAAGGAGGTATCCCTTGCAATTGGCTATCGGCTATATCCAAACGAGCCGTAGGATTCAATGTACCAACTCCTATATATCCTCTCGAATCGAACACCACATCATTTAATACCTGAGATGCCGCAGGTGTATCTACACCATTATCGCCTGCACCATCTACATGAAAGAGTGCCATTGGTCGATCTAAATTAATACCGATTTGTCCCGACACAGAAGAAATTCCAAAAATCAGGACTACTACTATAACTATATGTTTCATTGTCTATTTTTTTATTTTCAAACTCTATAAAAGAAAACAGATGTATTACTTAAATCCAAAGTCCAAGAGACTGCCGCATTAGATGGCATAACAGTAAGAATCAGGCGATCTCCTGTTTTCATTCCACTAGCTTTAAATACTACATAAGTTGAGAATTTTTGATTATCGACAACACCTACATAAAACTCTACACCATCGACCTTCGTGCTTGTATTATTTTTATATAGCTTGATAGTTCCATTCATCCTATTAAGACCTGCTGTTGTCTTAAACAAACCCGTCAAGCGGATCATAACTATATAATCGGCATCTTCACTAATTAAGATATTATCTAAACCTGAATCGAAAACCAAACGAGTTTCAACTTTCGAGGCTATTGCAGCAGTAGGAGACGTTACATCCAATCTATATCCTCCGCTCCCTTTTAACATACCCCATTTTGCGTATCCCTCTTTATTTCCCAGAAGAATCATACCATAATTTTCGCCACCATCGACCATACGAAAAGCTCCATAGAGTTGATCGGAACTCACATCAACTTTAGCCTGAGGTGTCACAACAGACATTCCTGCACCCAAAGCCCCACGACCATCTACAATAACATCGTTCTTTAGCTGACTTGCACTTAACGACGAAGTATTATCTTTTGCTCCATCCAAATGAAATATACCCTTTCCGTCGGATGTATTTATACCTACCTGAGCATTTATTAATATGCATAGATTCAGCAGTGTACAAACTACTGTAATAAATTTATATTTCATTGTTTTTAAATATTATAAACCATTATACTTGGATAATATATCTGATTAGTTAGCGAACCTTCATTTAATCCTGCCCCTGTTTGCCAATTAAGACCATCCATCGGCTTCAACCTTAAATAGAGTTGTTCTCCGGCAATTAATTTTGCTCCGAATAAGCTTACAGTAAAACAAAATCTACCGGTTGCAATGGAAACATAATAAGTAGTATTATCCAGAACCTCACCATTAATTCTGCATAGCTGTATATCCAAAGCACCAATAGTCATAACACCTGATGGTGCTCCAATAGCATTTCCCCACCAACGCAGTGTTACAATATAATTACCTTCTTTGGGTATCGTTATCTTGGGATATTTCGGTGTATTAATTTCAGCAGGAAGCTCGGTATACACTCCTGCCGGAAAAACCCGAGGCGTAGTAGAATAATAAACTACACCATTGGGTTCGGGCTTATCAACCCATGAACCAAAACCTAAGTCATTTGACGTTAAGTACTTTTTATCTCCCTCCGAACCATCGGCAATACGAATAGGATACATGTTACTATTTGACGAATCAATATGCAACTTTGCAGTAGGTGTTAAAGTTCCCACCCCGATACTACCATTACTATCAATTACAATATCATCCGCCATATCAGAAGCAGAGATAGTGGTTGACGATGTGTTATTTCCTTTTGCATCAATATGAAACACACTTTTAGTGTAAGGAAATTTGGTATTAATACCCACCTGAGAATGGCACAAGCCAATGGATAGCAAACTGAAAATAAACAGAAAATATCTCTTCATCGTAGTTTTATTTATACAATTGTTATTTAAATAGTTAGTGTGACATAAAAAGAGCAGCAACATGTAATCGCTACATATCACTGCCGGACATAGTTGTGCCATAGGCAAGCTTTTAGCTCGCATAGAGTTTGAACGACAACAACAAAACAAATCTGCTACGCGATAAAGACTACCGGTACAACTATTAATATATTTATTGGGGTTTTTATTATTGGATAGAAATCCGTATTTTACAGGAGAACGAAAATAAAAACGGAGAAATCCGTCAAAACTATTTTTTAAATCTGTAGGCGTACAAGTTAACTCTCTCTCTCTCTCTCTCTCTCTCTCTCTCTCTCTAATATTTTAGCACAGAAATCAAAATCTAAAAAGTTAAATTTCAGACTGTTGCGAGTTATATCATTTGTTAATTCATTAACCATTTCAGGACGTAAAGAGTTATTTACCAAGGGCAAATATAAAACATTAAACTTAATAACAAAAATTATTTAAGATTTTATCATATTTAGACAAAGCGAACCTTTATAAAATAATATAAGGTCACTTAGTTAAATAAGTAACCTTATATTAATAGGGTTGCTCAATTATTTCAAGCGATATTTCTTTTCCTTGTACATATAATCTGCTGCAATAACATGCCCCAAAGCATCCTTTGCCAATTCAGTCTCTAATTTCATCGGGACAAGTGTAGTATCGTTCTTTATTTCAAATTGCAAAGGTTCCTTATTGGGTTGCATAATCACCACCTTATTCTCCACTCTAAAAGCATTAATATCATAGAACTGCATAATTGCACGACCAGCTATACTATCTGATAATTCCAGCACATTGCGTCCTGCCATAGGAGTTTCGACCTTCATGCCCATCATACTTAACAATGTGGGTGGTATATCTATCTGACTCGACAGTTTATCACACTTCACACCTTGTGGAACATTGGGTCCCAAGATCAGAGCCGGAATACGAAATTTATTGATAGGTACTAAATTTTTACCATAAGTACGAGTATTATGATCGGCAACCACTACAAATATGGTATTCTTAAAGTAATCTTCCTGTTTTGCTAATTCAAAGAATTTACCAATCGCAAAGTCTGCATATTTTATTGCATTGTGTACTGTCTTCTTGGGTTGTTCATAAAGCTCTATTCGCCCGTCTGGAAATTCAAATGGATCGTGATTAGAACTTGAAAACATAAATGAAAAGAACGGTTTATCGCCCATGCTTTTAAAATACTCATTTGCTTTTATGACCAGATCTTCATCCGAATATCCCCATGTTCCTTTAAAAGCATATTTTGTTGCATCTTTATCGAATACCGTTTCATCTATAATATTATCGAAACCATTCCCATTAAAGAAAGACCCCATATTATCGAAGTTTGCCATTCCTCCATAAATGAAACTAGTATTATAACCTGCCTGCTTCAACAAAGCTCCCAGCGTAAAGAAGTCTGTTTGAGCACCACTCAATTTCACCACACTTTCCGATGGAGATGGTAAAAAGCCAGTAGCAACAGCTTCTATACCTCTCACACTTCTTGTTCCTGTACTATAAAGCCTAGTAAATAAAAATCCCTCTTTCGACAGTTTATCCAATTCGGGAGTAAGAGGCATTCCACCTAATGCTCCAACAAACTCAGCTCCCAAACTTTCTTGTAAAAATATAACCAGATTGTATGGTCTGCTCAATAAAGTATCAGGCTTTTGCACATGCATTAATGATAGATTACCATCTGTAAAATCGGTATCTGCAACATTCATATATTTTCTCACACGTGTAATAGCTTCTTCCGAATCCATTTTTCCGTACATCTTACTCGCATCCACTTCATTCTTCAAACCATAAGCTGCGTAAAAAAGAGTGTATGTAGAATTCAAACCTAGACAGTTAGTTAACTGATCGTTTGAAAACATCGCGTTACTAGGATTAATAGGTCGTTTGCTCGTCAAACTACCTCTAGCTCCCCAAAACAGAAAGAAGCCGATTAAAGGAAACAACAGCAACATATATTTATATTCTGTCGGGCGTACTGTAAATAGTCTACCTCCTTTTTTAAAGCCGAAACAGAGAGCAATGATCGAAAGTACCACCACTGCAACTACAGTCCAAATACGCCCCTTAAATAACATGGTAGCAACTTCTTTGGGGTATATAAGATATTCAAGAAACAGTTTATTAGGACGCGTATCGTATTGATTGATGAAATCGGGACTGACAATCTCCATAAAGAATATCAAAAACAAGAATAGAACACAATATGCTGTTAAAAATCGACTGGCATACTTCGCTAATTTGTCTGGAACTAAGAATAAAAACAGGGATGGTATAAACGAAAGATATGAGATGAGAATTAAATCAAACCTTAATCCAACAGGAAATATTTCCCAATAGTTCTCAACGACTTCAACCCGTTCTTTATACATAAGGAACAGAACAATGCGGCTGACAGTAGTTATCAATAATGCTATAAATACAAAGTTTAGCAAAGGCTTGAGGAATTGCAGCTTTTTCATGTTATATAGATTGATCGATTATAAGACTTAATAAATAAAGGGCATCTAAAATTAATAGATACCCTTGTATTTTTATAGTAAAGTAATCACTTATTTACAATGCATTTTCTTTGATAAGATATTCAGCTATCTGTACAGCATTTAAAGCCGCACCTTTTTTGATCTGATCGCTTACCGACCAAAACGACAATCCGTTAGGATTACTGATATCTTTTCGGATACGTCCTATATATACAGGGTCTTTTCCTGCAACATGAAGAGGCATCGGATATTCTTTTTTCTCAGGATTATCTTGTAGGATAATTCCATTGCCTTCGCTGAAAGCTTTACGAGCTTCTTCCATCGAAATAGGTTTTTCTGTTTCTACCCAAGTAGCTTCAGAGTGAGCACGTATAACAGGAACACGCACACAAGTTGCACTCACTTCAATATCTGAATGCATTATCTTACGAGTTTCATGATACATTTTCATCTCCTCTTTAGTATAACCGTTCTCGGTAAACACATCTACCTGAGGTATTACATTGTATGCCAATTGAGCTACAAACTTCTCAACAACAACGGGCTCATTATTCACAATTTGTTTAAACTGATTTTCCAACTCGTCCATAGCAGTTGCACCGGCTCCCGAAGCTGCCTGATAAGTAGCAACATGCACACGCTTGATATGTGATAACTCTTCGATAGGCTTCAATGCAACTACCAACTGAATTGTCGTACAGTTAGGATTTGCAATAATATTACGTGGACGCACTTTTGCATCCTCACCATTTACTTCGGGCACAACCAATGGAACATCTTTATCCATACGGAATGCACTAGAATTATCAATCATCACAGTACCATGTTTTGTAATGGTAGAAGCAAATTCTACTGAAGCACTTCCTCCTGCCGAAACAAAAGCAATATCTATTCCCTTAAAATCATCGTTATGCTTCAGTTCTTTCACCATGTACTTCTTACCCTTGAAGGTATATTCTTTTCCTGCACTACGGCCAGAACCAAACAAGACTAATTCATCAAACGGGAAATTGCGTTCGTCAAGAACTCTTAAAAATTCTTGTCCGACAGCACCACTTACGCCAACAATAGCAATTTTCATTTTTTGTAGAGAATTTGAATAAATAATATTTCGTTTATCAATGGGCTTCTTGTACCAAAACGGACATAGAAACCCAATATGCAAATATATAAAATTTTATTCCTCTGAGTTATACCAAAATAGATAATTATAAAGTCTCACTCCTTTTTATTACTCCAACAGGTATAAGTACAAGTAAATTAGCGACCTAATTGGAACATTTCGGCTAATAACTCATAAGAATGTAATCGGTCTTCAAACTTCTCAGCATAAGTTACAAGCATTATTTCATCTACTTGATAATCTTCTGCCAAGCCGATCAATTTTTCTTTCATCACTTCAGGTGTTGCAAATATCGTTCTCGCTCTGTTTACTTTAATCCTTTGTAACTCAAACTCAGAATAAGGCATATTCTCAATATCTTCATACAATACAGGAGCTAGACCTCCGCCACGTTCCAGTTGAATAAATCGGTAATCCATTACAGCCTGTTGTTTTCTTACGACTTCTTCATCCTCATTGCAGAATGCAAATATGGCAACATTAGCCTGCGGTGTTTTCAGATCCTCCGAAGGTCTAAAGTTCTTCCGATATGCTTTAATTATATCTGCACCTAAATACGGATTTATAAATTGTGCATACGACAATGCCATTCCAAAATGAGCAGCAATTGTACCACTTTCACCACTCGAAGTCAACAACCAACGATGAGGCACAGTGGGTATAGAAGGGTATGCTTTTACTTTACGATAGACCGTATCTTTTCCATCAGCATCATGAAAGAAATTATCCAAGTCATAAAGTTGTTGTATAAAATCCTGCTCATCAAAACGATTACTCGGGTTGAGCAATGAGGCTGTCAATCTGTCTGTACCGGGGGCTCTGCCAATTCCCATATCTATCCGATTGGGATACAGAGCTTCAAGGAGTCTGAAATTTTCGGACATCTTCAATGCACTATGGTTGGGCAACATAATGCCACCCGAACCAATGCGTATATGCTTTGTATGATTGGCTAAATGAGCTATTAAGATTTCGGGCGAAGTTCCTGCCAGACTTTCAGCATTATGATGTTCCGATACCCAGAAGCGCGTATATCCCAATCGATCCGTAAGTTCAGCTAGCTGAGTTGTTTCCATCAAAGCTTCCGAAGCCGTTTTATTCTTATTGATAGGTGACTGATCGAGTACACTTAACTTTATTCTTTTTTGTTCCATAATTTTTAAAATCTCATTAATAGTAACTCATTCAATAGTTGTGCCAAAGATGATAGATTCCATCAATATCTAAGAATAATCAAACTTATATTATTGATGATCCTACAACCTTTAAATATATTGGATATTTTTAACTTGCTCGTTTTCTAACCCAGATTATTATTCCTATTTTTAAACTTTCAGTGAAAAAATAAAAATCATTAGTCCCCTTATAAATATATGCAGAATATATCAGATATAAAACGGTTCCAATTTAAAGATACTTCGTTTGCAAGTTTGATGAACAAGCGTATCTACAATATACTACTTATAGCAACTAAATACGACATTTTCATTCTTGAAGAGGATGGTCGTGTAGATGAGCAAATATTTGATGAATACACATCTCTCAATCTGCGCTACCCTCCTCGATTCACTCAAGTATCTACAGCAGAAGATGCATTTAATCATCTCAAAGAAAATCACTATGAATTGGTTATTTATATGCCAAACATGGATGATGCCGATATGTTTGCAACAGCAAGAGAGATCAAAAGGCTGTATTCTGATATTCCGTTAGTCGTATTAACCGCTTTTTCTAAAGAGGTATCAAAACGCTTTTCGACAGAAGACCTTACTTTTGCCGACTATGTTTTTAGTTGGTTAGGTAATTCTAACTTACTGCTGGCAATTATTAAACTGATAGAAGACTCAATGAATGTGGAACACGACACCGAAATGGTAGGCGTACAAATTATACTGCTAGTTGAAGACTCCATACGTTTTTACTCATCCGCACTATCCGCATTATTTAAGATAGTACTTAAAGAATCGCGAGAGTTTTCGAAAGAAGCTCTTAATGAGCATCAGAAGATGTTACGTATGCGAGGCAGACCAAAAATTCTACTGGCACGCAGCTACGAAGAAGCCGCCGTTATATACACTCAGTATAAAGATAACATATTAGGTATAGTTACCGATATGAGCTATATGCATGGAGGCGTCAAAGAAAAACTGGCCGGTTACAACCTTGCTAAATGGATAAAAGGACAAGACAGATTCCTACCTATTATATTCAATTCGTCAGAAGAAAGTAATAGAGCTTATGCCGATGAAATTTCGTGCAGTTTTATTGATAAAAACTCAAAAAGCTACCCGCTTGATCTACGCACTCAGATTGTAGAACAATTCGGATTCGGCGATTTCATTATAATAGACCCTGATACAAAAGAAGAAATTGTCCGCATAAAGAATCTGAAAGATTTACAGAAATCGATATTAACGATACCCGATAAATCTTTAGCCTACCATATGTCTCACAATCATTTCTCTAGATTCTTGTATTCCAGAGCGATGTTTCCTATTGCCGAGACACTAAAGAAAATAGATGTAAATGATCTTTCAAATATAGAAGAAGCCCGAAAAATCATTTATGATACAATAGTCGAATATCGTAGGATGAAAAACTCAGGAGTAATTGCCGTCTTCGAGAAAGATCGCTTTGATGAGTTTTCTAATTTCGCACGTATTGGCAACGGTTCACTTGGAGGAAAAGGTAGAGGTCTAGCATTTCTTGGAAATATCGTAAAGACAAACTTTGAACTAAATGAGAATCCCAACTTCCCCGTATTACTACCCAAAACAGTAGTACTCTGTACCGATATTTTTGACGATTTCATGGAATCAAACAATCTGTATCCGATAGCATTGTCTGATAAAAGTGATGAAGAGATCCTTCAACATTTTCTAGATGCCGATTTGCCGGAGAGTCTCGATGATGATTTTCTAACCTTCTTCGAAGCAGTTAAATCACCCTTAGCCATACGATCATCAAGCTTACTTGAAGATTCCTACTATCAACCATTTGCAGGCATATACTCAACATATATGGTTCCTGTATTGGAAGACAAGCACAAGATGATACAATCGGTAAAAGCGGCTGTAAAATCGGTCTACGCATCAGTTTTCTATGCTGATAGCAAATCGTATATGACTGCAACTCAAAATCTGATCGATCAAGAGAAAATGGGGATCGTTTTGCAAGAAGTTGTTGGTAGCAGATACGGCAATCGCTTCTATCCTACCATGTCTGGCGTAACACGCTCTCTCAACTTTTACCCTATCGGACACGAAAAAGCAGAAGAAGGTATAGCCAATATAGCATTGGGTCTTGGAAAGTACATTGTAGACGGAGGTACTACTTTAAGATTTTCGCCCTACCATCCAAACAATATTTTACAATTAAGCTCTGTTGACTTTGCCTTAAGAGAAACTCAAAGACAGTTCTATGCTCTCGACATGGAAGATATCACGCAGGAGTTTTCCATCAATGATGGCTTCAACCTATTGAAATTAAACGTAAATGATGCCATTGCTGATGACTCCATTCGTTTTATCGTTTCCACATTTGATCCCGTTGATCAAACCATATATGAAGGTTTTTACGAAGGAGGACGTAAGATTATATCTTTTGCGAATATCCTTCAGCATGAATTGTTTCCATTAGCTACTGTACTCCAAAAAGTATTGAGCATTACTCAGTTTGAAATGGGACGAGCAGTGGAAATAGAATTTGCTGTCAATCTGAAGAATAAAGACGAAGCAATCTTCTATTTATTACAAATCCGCCCCATTGTTCAGAACAAAGAAGTACTTAATGAAGACCTTCTTAAAATACCGATAGAAGATACTGTCCTTACATCAAATAACGCTCTAGGCAACGGCATTACAGATGATGTATATGATATTATATATGTAAAAACTGCCAATTTCAATGCCTCTAATAATCAATTATTAGCTTATGAAATAGAAAAGCTAAATAAACAGTTTATGGAAGAAGACAGAGGTTATATTTTAGTAGGCCCCGGAAGATGGGGCAGCAGCGATTCATGGCTGGGAATACCCGTTAAATGGCCTCATATAAGCAATGCTAGATTATTGGTTGAGTCAGGTCTCGAAAACTATCGCATAGAGCCAAGCCAAGGCACGCACTTCTTTCAGAACCTCACTTCTTTTGGAGTAGGCTATTTCACGATCAATTCGTATTTAGATGGAGAAGGTACTTTTGACGAATCATATCTCAACAGCTTGCCTGCATTATACGAATCGGATGCAATCAGACATGTAAGATTCTCAAATCCTTTAGTGATAAAAATAAACGGAAAGAAAAAATACGGAGTCGTATTAAAAGGATAAGTAAAATAGAAAAAGCCACTTCAATGAAGTGGCTTTTTCTATTTATTATAATTTAATCTAATAGATTATAGTATACCTTGTGCCATCATAGCTTTTGCCACTTTCATGAAGCCTGCAATATTTGCACCTTTCACATAGTTTACAAAACCATCAGCATCTTTTCCATATTTCGAGCAATTCTCATGAATATCAGACATAATTGTCTTTAGTCTACTATCCACTTCTTCAATAGTCCAGCTCAAACGTGCTGAATTTTGAGACATCTCCAAGCCTGATACAGATACACCACCTGCATTAGCTGCTTTACCCGGAGCATACAATATTTTTGCATCCAAAAATACGTTTACCGCCTCAGGAGTAGATGGCATATTAGCACCTTCCGATACAGCAACAATACCATTAGCAACAAGAGCTTTAGCATCATCCCCATTCAATTCATTTTGAGTCGCCGAAGGCAATGCAATATCAGCCACTTCACCCCAAGGGCGTCCACCAGCCACAAACTTACAGTTATATTTTTCTGCGTATTCTTTAATACGTCCTCTATAAAGATCCTTAAGCTCTTTCACATACTCCAATTTCTCAAGAGTGATACCCTCTGGATCATAGATATATCCATCCGAATCAGAAAGAGTCATAGGAATGGCTCCCAACTCTATAAGCTTCTCACAAGTATATTGAGCCACATTTCCAGAACCAGACACTAAACATTTCTTACCCTTAATATCTATATTACGAGTTTTCAACATCTCCAGTAAGAAATATACATTTCCATATCCGGTTGCCTCAGGACGAATCAACGATCCTCCAAAAGTTAAACCTTTACCAGTAAAAGTTCCAGTAAACTCACGAGCCAGTTTTTTATACATACCAAACATGAAACCAACTTCACGTCCACCAACACCTATATCTCCAGCAGGCACATCTGTATCAGGACCAATATGTCTCCAAAGTTCCGTTACAAATGCTTGACAGAATCTCATTATCTCAGCATTCGACTTTCCTTTCGGATTAAAATCCGATCCACCTTTTCCACCACCCATAGGTAAAGTAGTTAATGAATTCTTGAAAGTTTGTTCAAATGCTAAGAATTTAAGAATTGATAAGTTTACGGAAGAGTGAAAACGTATACCCCCTTTATATGGACCTATCGCATTACTGTGTTGTACTCGATACCCCATGTTCACATGCACTTGTCCTTTATCATCTACCCATGTTACACGGAAAGAAAAAATACGCTCCGGAATACAAAGCCTTTCAATAAGATTAGCTTTTTCAAATTCTGGATGTTGATTATATACTTCTTCAATAGATTCTAAAACTTCATGTACTGCTTGATGATATTCAGGCTCATTCGGAAATCGTCGCTTTAATTCTGATAAGGTTTGTTCTGTTTTCATCTAATAAAATATTATTCGGTTTATTAATTTGAGAGATAAGTCTGATAAAGATAGTTTGTTTTCAAGAGACTCGCAAATATTGAGTTATGATATATAATATTTTATATAATATTAAAACGTCATTTTTAATTCAAAAACAATAGACAAAAGACATTTCGTATATTACAAAAACATTAAGACTAAAGACAGAAATAACAAATAGTTGTCACAATATGACATATTTACTAAAGAAACATGAATAAAAAGAAAGATATAAACCAGAATGATATCATATAAAGATTTTCAATGTTAAAATATCACACAAACATCCTTTAATTTGTTTTACCTGAGAAAATTTTGTATATTTGCATCATAAATCTACAGACAGAATATACCATGAATTAAAAACATAGGTGTGTTCTGTCTTTTTTTTATTTAGGTTAGGTTACAATTACGGTTATCAAAAGATTGTTTTATTTTAAAATTTTAGGTTATGAAACGTTTATTTATTTTAGCAGTTGCTCTTTTTTCATTAAGTTCTATTTCTTTCGCAGCAGATGGCAACTATGCATTCCTTTCAAAATTAAATGAGAAGGAAAAATTCAACGGACTGGTAAATTATTTGGGAGCAGATTACGAACAACAAAGATATTTGAAAGAAATATTCGAATTATCTTCTCAAAAAATGGAAAAAGCTTCTCGTAGTGGAGCCGATTCGGACAAAGAAGTAAAAAGAGCATTAGCTTTTAACTTAGCAAATACAAAAAGCGTACTGTCTGCAGAACAATACAAAAAGTATTTGATAGTATTGAATATGACTTCTATTAACAGCAATAACACCGCTTTAGTAGCTGAAAAATAAATTCTACACTAAGTAGATTAGGATTAAAAGCCGCATAAAAGATTATCTTTTATGCGGCTTTCTTTTTTCATATCTCTCTGTCGGAAAAAATAGAAATCAACTAAGATACTATTGATCTTTAGTTCATTCTAAAACAAGAACAAATCAGATCAAAAACAAAAGAAGCTACCCTAAGGCAGCTTCTTTCTATTTTATATTCTACGCTAATATTATTGAGCGAAGAAAATAGCAACACGGTTCCATGCATTTTCTTTGTATGGTTGTTCAGAAGAACCTTTCCATTCAATTTTGATGCGGTCGCTACTGATTTTGTATTTATCAGTAAGAACTTTAGCAACGTTTCTTGCACGTCTTTCAGACAGTTTAAGATTGTATTCTGCTGTACCTGTTAATTTATCAGCATAACCAATGATCTTAATCTTAGCATCTGGATTAGATTTCAAGAATTGAGCAGTGTTATAGATACTAACTTCTTGATTGTTATCAATGTTAGCACTATTTAGACGGAAGAATACTACATTAGGAATGTAAGTATCAGGAGAAACTGCAGATGGAGCTGCTACCTCTGGGCATGGTACTGCTGGAGGACAGTTTGGTTTGCGATTTCTCAAATCGTCGTTTTCTCTTCTCAATTTGTTGATTTGACCGTTCAAGTCATTAAGTAAATCTGTGTCCATAAGAACAGCTTCTTCGAATCCAGATTTTCCTACTTTTAGGATAAGACCTGCAGTACCTGTAGCGATTCCATTCCAATGAGTTTTACCTTGAGGACCTCTATCAAATCTTCTTTCAACAATAAATCCACCTACTTCAGCAAATGCAGATAATTTATCTGTAATTCTGAATGTATTCAATAAACTAGCATTGAATGTAGGACCATTGAATCCACGTTGTTTGAATTTGTCTTCGAAACGGTGATCATAACCAACACCTACAGTAGGGATAAAGTTATAAAAACGATTCTCATTGTATTTACCCAAGTAATTTGTTACGTTGAACATGAAGTCAACAGTAGCATTTACGTGAGTCATGCTGTACATGTTTTGTCCTTCATTTCCACTGAAAGTATGGATTTTACCACCTTGACCACGGAAACGTACTCCTAAGTATGGATTGAACCATTTTCCAACGAAAACCGAAGGATTAACAGTCATACGATCTAAGAAATCTGCATGTTGATCACCTGGACCAAAATAAACACTAGCACCAGCACCAGCACCGACAAACCAGTTATCCCAGAATCCGTTACGAGCGAAAGTTGCTTTTCTTCCTGCTTCAGCACTAACTCCGCTTTCTTGAGCAGTAGCACTTATGCCAGCAAGAGCTAAACACAAAAGTAAACTTACCTTTTTCATAATCAATTAATTATAGTTAAACAGTTAAATTCTTATTTTTTAGTATTTTCATACCAATTATAAATCAAGTTTACGCCTTCATCAATTTCCACCTTATGCTTCCATCCTAAAGAATGTAACTTAGAAACGTCTGTCAGCTTCTTGATGGTTCCATCAGGTTTTTCGGTATTAAACCACAAGCGACCTTTAAAACCAACTATTTTTTGTACTAGCAAAGCTAGTTCTTTTATCGAAATATCCGTACCCGTACCAACATTAATATGAGTATTTCGAATTTCCTTATCTATTGTAACATTTATTAAGTCCAAAAAGTTCACAGACTCCATGACATGAATCGTAGCATCAGCCATATCTTCACTCCAAAGAAACTCTCTCATGGGCCTTCCTGATCCCCAAATCTCAATTTTCACATCTTGATCTGAAGCTTGACTTATTCCGTACTTATTTAACATAGATAAGATTTCAGATTCACTAGATTTTTCATCAACATTTTCAATTGGTCTTTGCTTAAAATCTAATCTGATCAAATCCCATTCTTTATCCTCCAAACATTTCCCTAGATACATTTTCCGTATCAAAGCTGGAAGAACATGTGATTTCTCTAAATCAAAGTTATCATTAGGTCCGTATAAATTAGTTGGCATTACCGACAAAAAATTAGTTCCATATTGAATATTATAACTTTCACACATTTTTATTCCTGCGATCTTAGCTATAGCATATGGTTCATTTGTATATTCCAATGGAGAAGTCAACAGCGAGTCTTCCGACATTGGCTGAGGGGCTTCTTTGGGATAAATACAAGTACTACCTAAAAATACTAATTTATTTACTTTATTCAAATAAGCTTGATGAATAACATTATTTTGAATCATCAAGTTTTCATAAATAAAATCTGCTCTATATTTATCATTAGCAATAATACCTCCAACTTTAGCCGCCGCTAAAATGACGTATTCAGGCTTTTCTTCTTCAAAGAAACGAGCAACAGCTGATTGATCTTTTAAATCAAGTTCAGAATGAGTACGCAACACAAAGTTAGTATATCCTCGACTTTTAAGATTCTTCAAAATAGCCGATCCTACTAATCCCCGATGTCCTGCGATATATATTTTTGAAGATTTATCAATCATTTTGTTACTCAAAATAATTAAGGATCTTATAACCTCCTTTTCGTAAGAACTCTTCCTTCTTCATCAAGGTTACATCATGACTCATCATATCTTCGCATAAAGCTTTTAGATCATAGGATGGCTCCCATCCTAATTTTTCTTTCGCTTTTGTATTATCTCCTATCAATATATCAACTTCTGTTGGTCTAAAATAAGCAGGGTCAACACCAACAACAGAATCACCGATTCTTTTATTGAAGGCTTCTAAATACTCCACACCTACTTTACTTACAAATTTAACTTCGTCAATAGCAGCAATAAAGCCTTCTTCGAGTACATCCTCTCCTTTAAACTCCACAGTTACTCCAACTTCAAGGAACGACATTTTTATAAAATCTCGTATAGTTGTTGTTATACCTGTAGATATCACATAATCGTCTGGAGTATCTTGTTGTAAGATCAGATACATCGCTTTGATGTAATCTTTAGCGTGTCCCCAATCTCTCTTACTTGAAAGATTACCCATAAAAACTTTATCCTGAATCCCTAAAACGATTCTAGATACAGCTCTGGTAACTTTTCTTGTAACAAAAGTTTCTCCCCTAAGAGGCGATTCGTGATTAAACAGTATACCATTGCTCGCATGCATTCCGTACGCTTCACGATAATTAACCGTAATCCAATATGCATATAACTTAGCTACCGCATACGGACTTCTTGGATAGAAAGGAGTAGTCTCTTTTTGTGGTATCTCTTGTACTAATCCATATAATTCTGAAGTAGAAGCTTGATAAATACGAGTTTTATCAGTTAATCCTAGTAAGCGAACGGCTTCTAACAACCTCAAAGTACCTATACCATCAGCATTAGCTGTATACTCAGGAATATCAAAGCTCACTTTCACATGACTCATAGCTGCAAGATTATAAATCTCGTCTGGCTGAATCTCGCCTATTATTCGCGTTAGATTCATACTATCTGTCATATCACCATAATGAAGAATTAAGTCTCTATGATCTTCATGAGGATCTTGATATAAATGGTCTATTCTATCAGTGTTAAAAAGAGAAGATCTTCTCTTAATACCATGAACAGTGTATCCTTTCTTTATCAGAAATTCTGATAAATACGCTCCATCTTGGCCAGTAACACCTGTTATTAATGCTGTTTTTGTCATTTAAAGTTTTGTTAAAATCACCAATTTGTAATTTTTTCAAGCCACAAATATAAAGATAAATATATTTTAAACAAAATAAACATTAACAAAAGAGCTTTTTAAGCCAAATTCAGACTCAAGAAAGATGTTCTTTCCGCAATAAATCATTAACACTTTTAACTGGATTGAAAGTTTCAAGAGGAACTTCTACAAACACCGTATTCCAGTCAGACATAGCTCCATTCCAAAGACCTGGCAATTCTAAAGCTTTAAGAGCTTTACCCTCTTTTGTCTTTTCGCTAATAAAACCTGTATTTTGATCAATATAATCAATTAAGTCAAATTTCCCTCCTTTATAATCCTTTACAGCACAAACGATATCTACAGGATTAAAGTGAGTTCCGCTAGCAAACAAACCCTTCTTCTGGGGATCAGTTAAATCAATCTGAGAGCTTTCGAGTATCTGAAGAGAGACTGTGCCATCCTCATTAACAGCAAAAAAGGGCCCACCACCAGCTTCGCCAACATTTTTAACCATACCACAGACTCTTATTGGACGATTTAATTTTCGCTGTAGGTACAAAACCAGTTCTGCATCTTCCAAATATTTAGTCTCTGGATTTTTCACATTCAAATCATCTTGTAAAAAGTAAAGAACCTCGAGAAGCTCTTCTCTTGAATAAACACCTGAATCTATCAAGTTGAGATACTGAAATATCCGCGACTGAATATCCACAAGATACCCAGCTAATATCTTCTTATAAAAGGTTTCTTCTCTCTTTAATTTATCGGGAACTACATTATCTATATTTTTTATAAAAATAACATCAGAAGACAAATCGTTCAGATTTTCGATTAAAGCGCCATGCCCTCCCGGACGAAAGAGCAAATTATCACCATCCTCAAATGGCTGATTATCTTTATCAACGGCTATAGTATCAGTCTTTTTTTTCTGCTCACTAAAGCTTATATCAAACTTTACACCCAGAGCCTTTTCATATTCAATTTTAACCAAATCAATCAGATTTTGAAACAAACTACGATGTTCGGGTGAAACCGTAAAATGCAAAACTGCTTTCCCATCAGAGATCCTTGCATACTGACTAGCCTCAACAAGATGCTCTTCAACAGGTGTTCTATTCTTATCCTTATATGCGTGAAATTTCAACAAACCCTTAGGCAGTCCTCCATAATTCAAACCATCTTTCAAGAGATGAGTCTCTAAAATAGCTGCATATTGACCTTTAACAATAAGAGAATTAGCATCATTACCTTTTATTTCAATACACTTTTTATTCAGATCCTCAAAAAAGGCAAACTTTTCTATATTATCAAAAAAGACTTTGATAGAATCTTTCTCAAGTAGATTTGATTCTCCTTGCAAGAACTCAAACAAATCCTTAAACATTCTACTGGCTGCTCCAGAAGCCGGCACAAATTTAACTACCGAATGCTCAGTCTTACAATATTCATCCCAAATAGCTTTATATTTATCATGTTCAGAAGAGTCCACAACTACAATACCTTTTCCATTAGTAGCGAAATTTACAATTTCAAGAAAAGGGAACCCTGTTTTAAAACGATCGATTTGAGACTCAACAGTAGCAACATCAACTCCCATTGCTTTAAATTGCTCTAAATCTCTATTTGTAAATATTTGATGCATAAGAAAACATATTTAGGATTAATAGTACACAAATATAGAAAAGATATCCACTATCAGTATATCATTAAAATAAAAAAAGCAAACCTAAACAGGCTTGCTTTATATATAATAGAGATTACAATATTTTATTCTAATTTAAAAAGAGGCGTTTCTCGATTGCGAATTTCGTCTAACAAACATCAAATAAACTCCCGCTAAAAATATAAAGGCAAGTATATCTGTTGAGGTAAAATTTATATATCCATTTCGAACCGATTCATTTCCTAAATTAAATGATTGTCTATATGGCTTAATATTTTCATTTACAAACTCAGGAGTACCTCGAGCTGCCGAAAGAGCATCTTCCATAGGAAGAAAACTTGTTGGCGCAGCAAATGTACCTGGTACTGAATGAGCAACAAACGGGATTAGCAGTAGAAAAACAAATACAACTACACCCTTCTTTATTTTGAAACCTAAATTTAACATAAACCGACTTTATAATACACGTGAATATTTAACAATAAAATCACGATTCAGCTACAAAGATAATCACAGAAAAAATTTAAAACAATATTCTTCAACTAATAACACATAAATTAGGCTATATTTAACACTTTATCTCAAGAAAAGCTCTCCAATTCTCGAGCAGTTATATATTTAATTCTATTTTCATTATTAAATATAACATATCTATTAACACTCACATTCCCTTTTTTGTTCGCTATTCGATCAGAGAATGAGGGAATAACGATATAAACATCGGAATCTGGAATAAGTTTTACGCCCGAATTAGACGTTAAATCAAGCGAATCATCACCTCCAGAAATTCTCTCCAAAATCTCTTTTCTCTTTTTCTCCAAATAATTTTTGTTATGCCTATTATATCCTGAGGAAAACATCATTATTGTTTTTTTATTCTTCTCCATTAATGGAATACAAGAACAAATAAGAAAAGGTCTGTCATCCGAGATCTTTTGAGTTATAATATATTTACGAACCGCCTTTAGCCAGATTGTCCCCAAAAGAAGTAAAATAATGCAAGGAATAACATACAAACTAAAAAGACGATCAGTATTAAACAAAAACAGAACCCCAAACAAAGAGGCAAAAAGAATTACAGAAGGTAGTATAATTGCATAATTTTTCCAGACTTCCTTATTATAAAACTTTTTTCGAAACTTCTTATTTTTTTCTAACCGTTGTAATTTATCCGCATTCATATCATTCATAATTTACTCAAAGGTACAAAATGTTTTTATCTGATGTAAAAGCTAAAAGCTCTATTATTGGTAAATTTTAGAATAAAAGGAAGCAAACAAAAGCCCAATGTGAAATGAAAATATTATTTTTACATTCAAGTATATATGTTTTAGGATAAAAAGATAAATTGTACACAAGCAATGAAAAATTATAGTGCACAAGAAGACGAGTTTAAATCTTTGGTACTTCAACTGTCTGCAAAGTCAAAAGAATTACAAATTTCAGCCCAAGAAGAATCATTCTTGAGATCTACCATCAAAGAAGGTATATCACAAGATATATATAAAGCGAAAAATAAAAAGTATTACCATCTTATTACAGTATTAAGCACTGTACTTATAGTAATCAACGAAATAGGGTTAAGAAAAGCGGCTGTAATAGCTAACCTATTATACAGACCTGCTCTTAATAAGATAATAACAATAGATCAGATTAAACAAACATTTGATCCTGAGGTAGCCGATATAGTAAAGGGATTGATGAAAATAAATCACCTTGAAGCTAATCAGACAAGTTTAGAATCTGAGAATTTCATCAAGCTATTACTCTCTTTCGCTGAAGATATGAGGGTGATATTAATTATGATTGCCAACAGGCTCTACTTAATGAGGAAAGCCAGCCAAGCAGACGAGGCAATTCGCTTGAAATTATCAATCGAATCGTCTTACATCTATATTCCTCTGGCACATAAACTTGGTTTATACAATATAAAATCGGAATTGGAAGATCTCTATCTAAAATACACCGATCGAAACATGTACGACTATATCTCTCAGAAATTAAATGAGAGTAAAGATGTACGTGATCAATATATTGCCGAATTTATAGCTCCCCTCGAAGAAAAGCTAAAAGAGACCGGACTTAAATATGATATAAAGGGACGAGTAAAATCGATATATTCCATTCATAATAAACTAAAGAAACAGAAAGTTGAGTTTGAGTCTATATACGATCTCTTTGCTATTCGCATAGTACTCGATTCACCTCAACCAAAAGAGAAGGCTGAGTGTTGGCAGATTTATTCTATTGTAACGGATTTATATCAACCTAACCCTAAAAGGCTTAAAGATTGGTTATCTATACCAAAGAGCAATGGATATGAATCTCTGCACATTACCGTCATGGGACCTCAATCTAGATGGGTAGAAGTACAGATACGAACTCGTCGTATGGACGAGATTGCGGAACGAGGCTTAGCCGCCCACTGGAAATACAAAGGAGTAAAGAGCGAATCGAATATTGACGATTGGCTAACCACTTTACGCGAGACATTAGAGAACAAAAATGTAGCAAATAACGAAAAGCTTGAAGATTTTAAGCTCGATATCTATGATGATGAGATTTATGTATTTACCCCAAAGGGCGATTTACATAAACTTCCTAAAGGAGCTACGATTCTCGATTTTGCTTTTTCTATACACACCAAGCTAGGTTCAACCTGCGTATCGGGTAAAGTCAATGGCAAGAATGTATCTATCCGTCACAAATTAAACAGTGGTGATCAAATAGAGATTATGACCTCCGCCAATCAAGTACCCAAACAAGATTGGTTGAATTTTGTAACAACATCTAAAGCGAAAAATAAAATACGCCAAAGACTAAAAGAGGAGTCTAACAAGCAAGTTGAGTATGCAAAAGAACTTTTAAAAAGACGGTTTAAAAATAAAAAGATAGATGAAGATGAAGGCGTAATGATGCGACTGATAAAGAAGAAAGGCTTTAAAACCGTTACAGACTTCTATATCAAGATTGCTCAGGAGGCTTTGGATGTAAATACGATCATAGATCAATACTTGGAGTTAGAGAAGCGCGAAGCCGAACTTCACGATAAACATGAGATGGTCAGTGCCGAAACTTATACGATACAGCCACAAACCGTAGCGCAAAGTAATGCTAAGACTACGGATGAACTCATTCTCGACAAAGATTTAAAAGGTATAGATTATTCTCTAGCTAAATGCTGCAACCCTATCTATGGGGATGAGGTGTTCGGTTTTATTTCCTTACAAGGTATAAAGATACATAGAGTCAATTGCCCTAATGCCCATGATATGTTTTCACGTTTCGGCTATCGGGTTATACCGGCTCGTTGGTCAGGCAAATCAGGTTCATCTTATACTATTGTACTACGTGTGGTTGGTGCCGATGATATTGGAATTGTGACTAATCTTACATCTATCATATCTAAAGAACAAGGTATAACACTTCGCTCGATAAGTATTGATTCGAATGATGGCTTGTTTCAGGGCAACCTTTCAGTTACACTTCAAGATACAAACACGCTCGAAAGCTTGATGAAAAAATTACGTACTGTAAGAGGGGTGAAACAAATTTCGAGGTTAAACTAAAAAGGACTTAAAATAAAATCTACTTTTGGAGTATCTAAAATAAATTCATATATTTGTCTCTGATAAATAACTCTTTACAGCATTCAATGTCTAACTATTTAACATACACAATAATCCTTAACAATCTAAAGTTTAACTTTTTAGATTTTGATTTGTATGCGAAAATATTAGAGAGAGAGAGAGAGAGAGAGAGAGAGAGAGAGAGAGAGAGCTAATAACAGATACTCTACTTGAATTAAAAAAAAATCTAAAAGAATTTTTCCGTTTATCCTTTATTTTCCCCATAAAGTACGAATTATTCTCCAATAATAAAAAACCCAATAAACATATTAGTAGTTGTACCGGTAGTCTTTATCGCGTAGCAGATTTGTTTTGTTGTTGTCGTTCAAACTCTATGCGAGCTAAAAGCTTGCCTATGGCACAACTATGTCCGGCAGTGATATGTAGAGATTACATATCGCTGCTTTCTATTTTTGAAAAACCAAAGATTCTCAATAAAACCCAACAACAGTTTTGATAAAAAATAACACACATTAATAGCAAGCATAATGAAAAGAATGTATTTGTTCATACTCTGGATATTCTCTATTGGTCTTCTACAAGCCCAAATAGGGATAAACACAGAGAACCCTCAGAGTCTTTTCCATATCGACTCACAAGGCAACAATAGCACCTCTGCTATAAATAAAAATGATGATGATGTGGTGGTCACTACAAATGGTGATATTGGCATAGGCACGATCACCCCTAAAGCTAAAGTACATATTGTAAGCAATGGTACTACTCCACCGCTAAGATTACAAGACGGAAATGAAGCTGCCAAAAAGATCTTAATCTCAGATGATAACGGAGTAGGAACTTGGGGTGAAGCAGGCTTAAGTAGCTTTGGAACTATTCCCTATGAACAAAACACCAGGCTCACTGCTAACTCAACATTACTACTATATGATACTGGCTTGAAGTTTGAATTCCCCTCTACCGGAGTATATTCGGTATCTCTCGGAGTAAGAATACATATAGATGTACCCAATTACGAAAGAATAACGTGGGCACAATTACTACCGGCATTAGGCCCTGACTTAATAGCCATATGGCAGGGAGGGAGCCCTCGCTTTAAAGGATCATATGAAGTTCCGGCCACTAGTAGCAGAGCGATAGATGGAGGCACTGAGGTACTCTTCAAGTTCAACCAATCAATCACAGTTGAGGAAAACTACAAAACCATGTATTTAGTTATACAAACCAGCTTATGGTCTGCACTCCAAACTGTAAAAGTTTCATGGGGCACTTCTACAACAAGCCTTACCCCTGAGGGGAGACCAAGCGATGAAGTGGGTGGATCGTACATTAAAATTAAATAAGGTTTCATAACTTTTTCGACTCCATCAACTTATAATATATAACTAATCTATTATTAGGACTAATTCAGATAACTGAAGTTACTTCATAAAAATAAAACAGAATGAGAAATAATATATATATCCTTATCTGGATATTCTTTCATTTAACGGCTTACTCCCAAGTGGGTATAAACACGTCTAATCCAATAGGTATATTTAATATTGATGGAAAAGGAGATGGAGTAGCCACTCCCGCAACGATAGCAAATGATGTCGTCATCAACAATAAAGGGTATATTGGTGCCGGAACCATATCGCCTGACACAAAGCTACACATTGAAGTACCAGTAAATACCTACGGACTAGCTATACAAGATGGGAATGAGGCAGAAGGTAATATACTATCGTCTGATGCTAACGGGAATGCTTCTTGGATTGTATCCGATGTAAGCCAATTCAGTACAATTCCATATACCACCACAGCAACCACTTTTACGGGCAGTAGCTACTCATATAATCCTGAATTCAAAATTACATTTCCCCGATTTGGATCGTACTCAATAGCATTATCATGCAGAATAACCATTGCAAGAACAACTACTTCCCCCCCAACAGTCTTTGGAGTGATATCTTCTGTATCATTTCCTACTGTAAATATTCCGGGAGCTGTACAAACACGAGCAGTCCATATTGTTGGAACCACTTATATATATCAACTATTTATCAATCAGAATATCAATATAGATGCATCTACGGGTCTTACTGCAGGATTATTAATATCCGTGGCTGGCGATTTTTCTGTTACATCAGGTACAATATCTGCTATATTGGGCGATAATTCAACCTTCAGTGGAGGTACCTATATTCGCGTTAAATAAAAAAAACAAATTATGAAGAATCTAGATAAAACAACAATTCAAACAATATTTATATTAGTTATCATATTATACTCTACACCTCTTTTTCCTCAATTTGTTGGTATAAATACCAAAACACCGAATAGACTAATTCATATTGATGCACAAGGAAACAACACTGCTAGTGTATCCGATTTCAGCCCTTTAGTATCCGATGATGTCATAATAGATAATACGGGTAATATAGGTATAGGAGTACTTAGTCCTACGGCTAAAATACATATTGATAGTAAAGAAAATGGTGTTGCCATCCCCGGCTTTAAATTAGTGGATGGAACACAAAAGGCAGGCAGGGCGTTGATGTCTGACAAAGATGGCTTTGCTACTTGGAGACCCATCGATTTTAGCGGCTATACTGTGGTAGACTATCAGAGAGTACGATCTGAGTTTACCAACACCCAAACAACCGGAACTATTGTACAATATTCAAATTTATATATCGATTTTCCCGGACCCGGTAATTATCTGGTTTCAATAGGTATTAAAGTCGAGGTTTACAGAAACGGTAGCGGAACCGAAACCATACAAGGTTTCCTACAACCAACAAATGTACCAACAGATTGGGGTGTAAAAAGATTTGTGGGTGCTTACCCCGTCATAGCCAGCAACACAAGTGGTCCTCTTCAGAATCGAATTATTCTCACTCAGCAGATACAAATTCCCGAAGGATCAACAAGAGCTTACTTAATGCTAACATTCTGGAATATGCAGTATACAGCTACAGGATATATATACACTACATGGGGAAATACGGATGTACCCGGAGAGGCACAACGTACGGGAGGATCATACGTACGGATCAACTAAGAGTATATAAAAACAATAAAGGAGATTATCTTATAATCTCCTTTATTTATATAATAAGGAATAAACCTTATAGTATTACTTGTTTACTCTGAAACGTTCGTTGCCATTTTTAATAAAATCAACGATCTGATTAGCTGCTGCAATTCCTGCATTTGTATTAGCCTCTGCAGTTTGAGCACCCATTTTCTTAGGTGTAGAGAAATATCTTCCTGCAAACTTCTCAGCCATTTCTGCATGATTAGAAGGTAGTATATCAGTAACATATTTTACATCTGTACGATCTTCCATCAACTTCACAATCTCAGCTTCGTTGATAACTTCCTTACGAGCAGTGTTTATTAACAATGCTTTTTTAGGTAGTTTATTCAACAATTCGTAATTGATCGAATTTTTAGTTTCAGCAGTTGCAGGTATATGTAATGATACGAACTCGCAAGTAGAATACAATTCCTCAACAGTTTTCACTGCTTTTACACCTTCTTTTTCGATAGCTTCTGCCGAAAGGAAAGGATCGAATGCATATACTTCCATATTGAATCCCTTAGCAATACGAGCAACATTACGCCCTACATTTCCGTAAGCATGAATACCCAGTTTTTTGCCAGCCAATTCAGTACCCGATGTTCCATTATAAAAATTACGTACTGCATACACAGCCAGACCAAAAGCTAATTCAGCTACTGCATTTGCATTTTGTCCGGGAGTATTCATAGCACATACACCGTGAGCTGTTGCAGCATCAAGATCGATATTATCAAATCCGGCACCTGCACGTACTACTATTTTAAGTTGCTTTGCAGCATCAAAAACGTCATTATCGAAAATATCACTACGGATAATTGCAGCATCTACATTAGCCACAGCATCCAATAGCTGTTGTTTTTCTGTATATTTTTCAAGCAAAACTAATTCATATCCTGCCTGATCTATTACATTCTTGATTCCCTTTACAGCTTCAGCAGCAAAAGGTTTATCAGTTGCGATTAATACTTTTATACTCATGTTTATACACTGTTCTAAATTAAAACTAAAGTCTCAGTTCGTTATGCGTTTTGCTTTTCGAATTCCTTCATCGCATCTACTAATGCTTGAACACCTTCAGCAGGCATAGCATTGTAAATAGAAGCTCTGAATCCTCCAACCGAACGGTGACCTTTCAATCCATCAAGGCCTTTGCTTACTGTAAATTTCAAGAAGTCAGCTTCTTTATCTTCATGACCTTTAGCCATAACAAAGCATACATTCATTATCGAACGATCTTCTTTAGCAGCGGTTCCTACGAATAATGGATTTCTATCTATTTCAGCATACAGAGAAGCAGCTTTTTCTTTGTTCTTTTTCTCCATTGCTGGTACTCCACCATTAGCTTTCAACCATCTAAGAGTTTGCATAGCCGCATAAATAGGCACTACAGGAGGTGTATTAAACATCGATTCGTTTTCAATATGTGTTTTATAATCCAACATTGTAGGTATCTTACGAGAAACTTTTCCAAGTATATCGTCTTTTACAATAACAAATGTCAGACCAGCTGGAGCTAGATTTTTTTGTGCTCCACCATAGATAAGACCATATTTAGAGACATCAATTACTCTCGAGAATATATCAGAAGACATATCGGCAATCAATGGCACTGGTGAATCTAAATCGGTGTGTAATTCTGTTCCGAAAATAGTATTGTTCGTTGTAATGTGGAAATAATCCGCATCAGCAGGAATCGTATAATCTTTTGGTACATATGAAAAATTGTCAGCCTTAGAGCTTGCAACTTCAATAACTTCTCCAAATAATTTCGCCTCTTTCTGAGCCTTACTTGCCCATGTTCCTGTATTTAGATAGGCAGCTTTTTTCTCTAAAAGGTTAAAAGGAACCATGCAGAATTGCAAACTGGCACCTCCACCTAAAAATATAACAGAATAGCCTTCAGGTACATTCAACAATTCTTTAAACAATGCGATAGTTTCATCCATCACAGCAATAAAATCTTTACTTCTGTGACTAACTTCCATAAGAGACAATGTGGACGAATTGAAATCTAAAATAGCTTTTGCTGTTTCTTCGATTGTTTGTTGTGGTAAAATTGAGGGACCTGCGCTAAAATTGATTTTTTTCATATTTGCAAGAATTTGAATCGTTCTTTTCCATTATGGTTTTACAATTCTCCAAATTTAATAAATATATTTGAAAATGGCACTGTTAAAACGAAATCAGTCCGTATTCTATATTGTTTTATTTCTTTATGTCATTAAACAAATACGTTTTACCATCTACATGATAGTAATAAAGTCCGTCATTTTTAGCTTTTTTTATTGCTTTTTCCGAAACATGATAACCGATTGCCTCAGAAAATATATAATTAAAATTTGTAGTATTCAATCTTCCATCAACCAGATATTTATCAATAATTTCATCAGTACCAATTTCAAGATTATAAGGTATTGCTAAAAAAGGAACTAAAAATTGATCCATGTTATTATCTAAAAATCCATGTCCTTTATTTATTATTTCTCCATGATCAGAGAAATAATAAATAAGAGAAGAGACACTGCTGCCCTCTTCCATCACAATATTATTATATAAAGATTTTAGAACTCGATCTGTATGATGAATACTGCGATCATATTCTATCGTTTCATTTCCGTTACCAGCCAATGCAGCAGAATCTTCATTATCGTATTTATCGGTATATTCAAGATGACTGCCTTTTAGATGAATAAAGAAAACCTGTTTGACTTTCGGATTATAAAAACTCTTAACTGTACCAATCAGTTCCAGATCATCCTTTAAGAAATTATAGAAAACAGACGTTTTAGCATAAGATGCTATTAGCCCGACATAACTATCGTGCATACCTATTTTATTCTGATTAGATATCCAATAAGATTCATATCCAGCATCATTTGCTAAAGCAACTATATTCTTATTATCTGCAAAGGGAGTTCTATCTAATGGTGTTGCAAAACTTAGAGACATAGACAAAGCATCTCGGGTTATTGATGCCGGAGAAACAGCATTATAATAGTACAACAGATTGTCATTTTTTAGGCTATCCAGAAAAGGAGTTGTAAATAGATCATAACCATACAAACTATAATGTGTTTGCAAAGAACTTTCGCCTATAACTACAAATAGGGTATTAGGAGTCTTCGACGAGACCAATAAATCTACCCCCATTGGCATACTCTTGGGTTTACCTAAATCGGCTCTAAACTTCGACATCTCCTGATAATAAGCTATTGAAGCAAATCCCATATTTGTTAGTAAAGGGAAACGGATTCCCAATAAAGACTGAAAATGCATAGGATAAGAAATTTTCAAGTCACTTATGACCTTTGCTTTTTGAGATTTATCCATCAATACATAGCCTGTGCCATAGCCTATACTCAAACTTGCAAGAATTAATATAGTGGAAATAAGAACATATGCCTTCTTTGGTTTTAGTCCTTTATACGCCAGCCATATCACAACACTCGTAATAACCAATAAAGGTATTGAGATAAAAGAATACATTCGTATTGCTCCCAAAGCTTCATTTCGGTTCGTTTCCATAATAGAAGCAAACAACCCCATAGTTATTTGGGTCGAGAAAGTAATCGCTAAAGTCGCTTCTATTGTTAGAAGAATTATCAATAATATAACGAATACAATACTAACTTTACGGATATGGGATATTAAATTCAGAAGAGATATTACAACAATTGCATTCAACATAGCATATATCAAACTAGTTGAACAAACAGATAAACTAAATGGCTGAGATGAAGGATCCCAACCAATAAATACAGTTCTTAAATAAAAGGCCAATAAAGTAAGATAGAGAAAACAAAGAATTGAAAATTTATATTCTTGCAATACTCTACTTATTTTTATACTACAAAGCGATACTTTCAATATTCAATCTTATCATCTTTCTCCTCCCACATTCTAAAAGCAGATAAAGCTTCTTTATGCAATATTTGAGAGGAAGGAATACTTCTCAATTCTGGTTTCAACTCGATTTGTTCGTATATAAATGAATCATCAAAACCTATCTTCTTCGCATCTTCTTTGCAACAGCCATAATATATACGATCTATGCGCGCCCAATATATTGCTGAAAGGCACATAGGACAAGGTTCGCACGAAGTATATATTTCGCAACCATTCAAATCGAACGTATTAAGTTCTTTACAAGCCTTGCGGATAGTAGTTACCTCTGCGTGAGCTGTAGGATCATTATCTAAAGTTACACAGTTGGAACCTTCTGTTACAATTTTACCATCTTTTACAATTACGGCTCCAAAGGGTCCACCTCCGTTTTTCACACTATTTTCAGCCAATTCAATGGCTTTGTGCATATATTCTGAATTCATCTTTTTTTAATTTTCGTTTATATCCTTATATAAATGATACTTACCATCAATATGGTACACATATTTCGAATCGACAAGTGCTTTATCTATGACATTTTCAGATAATTTATATCCTAATAGCTCAGACAATATATATATTGTATTTACACTATTAACAACACCTAATTGAGGATCGATATATTTATCTATAATTTCGTTAACTGCAATACCTGAGTTGTTATCCATTACTATTAAAGGAATTTCAAATTGAGCTTTTCCTCCATGCATAAGTCCATGTCCTTGTCCTATAATCTCCCCATGATCTGAGAAATAATAAATTAAGGATTGTTCATCATGCTTTAAACTATACTTATATATTTCTCTTAAAACACGATCCGTATAATGTATTGTCCTGTCATAATTAGTAATATTACCAGTAGTATGCAATGGGATAGCATCTATATCAACACTATCCGCCCTATACTCATAAGGCAAGTGACTACCTTGCAGATGAAGTACTACTAATTGTTTCTTTGAAGGATCGCTAAACTCTTCAAGCCTTTTTATTAGACCTAAATCATTTCGATATATTCCATGTTGGGTTTCAAAAAAAACTTCATCCGAACTCGAAGCTAACATTCCTGTATAGTTATCGTATGAATCTACTCTTTCTTGATTCGAAATCCAAAGAGTCTCATATCCCTGCTCTTTTGCTAGATCAATTATATTCTTTTTCGTAAAGAAGGCATCTAAATCTAAAGGTGTTGCAAAAGACAAAGCCATACGAACCGCATCCCTTGTTATACATGCCGATGAAATAGCATCATAGAAAAATAGGTTCTTCGTATTATTCTTCAAACTATCTAAAAATGGTGTTGTAGGTACATTATATCCATATAATGAATAATGTTCTCTAAAAGAAGTTTCACCTATCACTAAATAAATTCGATCTACTGAGTGTCGGGTAGTATCTGGAATAATCCCTACAGGCGTCTCTTTTGTCAACAACAATAATTGCCTGATCCTCTGTCTTTCTTTAAAATAGATTATAGCTACTGCTATATCATTATAGACAATCGGAAATTTAGATGAAAGTACAGTTTGAGCCCATGACACAGGATTATCTTTAAACAAAGCCTGCCGTAAAGAATCTTTATCTCGTGAAATATTGACAAACAGATATATTGGAATAAATATAAATAATATGCCAAAGAAAGCAGTTGTCGAATATTTTCTTTTTAAAGAGCTTGCCTTCAACTCTTTTAACATCTTAAAAGTCAAGAATAAAACTATCACTAAAACAGGTATGATATAAAGATATAGCTCACCAAACATTTCACGCGATTCTATAGGAGTCGTTTCAAATATAGAGGAAAAAATACCCAGGTACATTGAAGACGAATACAATAAGTAATAGACAATGTTGGATGTTATAATAATTGACAAAAAATAAGAAATAACAAAAGTATATCTTGTTTTTGCCAAAGTATTAAATAGAAAAAACAGCGATGCTATATTTATAACCGCAAATAATATTTTACTATTAAGAATATAACTTAGAATAAGTAACGGGATAAAAAACAATATAGAATATTTATAACCTTTTACAAAACTTATAAATTTTGAACTAACACTCTCTCCCATTAATTATCATTTATGTTTTAACTCTTTATTTATCTTCTCTATATAGTCCAATATTTCGTCCCCACCGATACGATGTTCTGACGAAGTTATAAATATAGGAGGCAACTCATCCCAAGTTTCCTGTAATTTGTCAGTATACTTTGCAAGGTTTTCTTTAACCCTCGACTTACTTAGTTTATCTATTTTAGTGAAGATTATGGCAAACGGAATTTCATTTTCGCCAAGCCATTCCATAAACTCCATATCAATTAATTGGGGCTCATGTCGACAGTCTAATAATAGAAATAGATTAGTAAGATCTTCTCTATTAAGAATATAGTCCTCTATTATTATACGGATAGTTTCCCTACCCTCTTTTCCTCTTTGGGCATAACCATACCCGGGGAGATCGACAAGATACCATTCGTCATTTATTATAAAATGGTTTATCAATTGAGTCTTACCTGGTTTTGACGATGTCATTGCCAAACCTTTATGGTTAGTAACCATATTTATAAGAGAAGATTTCCCTACATTAGACCTACCTATAAATGCATATTCAGGCTTGCCATCTGTGGGACACAATTTATAATCGGTATTGCTTATTACGAATTTAGCGTCTTTTATAATCATCTTTTACTTTTTGAGTATATTGCAAATGTACAATACTTGAGCCTATATCACAAGATTTTACCTAACATGTTTCAATGACTTGATTAAACTCACCAGAAGCGTAATGCTTAAACCAAACATAGAAACTACTGCATACGAATACCTTAAATTGGTTAGTTCTGCTATATATCCGATGATGGGAGGCCCGAGTAAGAAACCAAAGAAGCTTACACTAGAAACGATAGTCAGAGCAATACTAGGCGACCCTTTTGTATTTCGTCCGGCTATGCTATATATTGTAGGTACAATGCTAGAAATACCAAACCCAACAATCATAAAGCCAATAGCTGCGGGAATCAAATAAGGGAAAATCACAGAAATCATCAGCCCTGTAAAGATCAATAATCCTCCCAACTGCAAGACTCTTTTCTTCCCAATTCTCACAGATAGTTTATCGGTAAGAAATCGCCCTATAGCCATCGTAGTCATAACTATTGTAAAGCCCATAACAGTAATCATTTCGGGAGCATGCACAACTTCTTTAAAATAAACCCCACTCCAATCGAACATAGCTCCTTCCGAACACATCCCGAAGAATCCTATCAATCCCAATTGTACCAATAATAATTCTGGTTTTTTAAAAATTGTTTCCTTTTGTCCTTTATCAACTTTGGGTGGATCAGGAATCAAGTCCTTCAATCTGAAAGCCATTAAACCAAGCATTAATATTGCAATTACAGTAAAATGAATATAAGGTTCGATTTTAAATGGTGCAATAGAAAGCGCAAAAACAGAACTGAGGGCGCAAGCAAAACTCCATCCTCCATGAAAAGAGGACATTATGGGCCTACCATAGATTTCTTCCATTCGTAAACCTTGTGTATTAACTCCAATATTCAAAAAGTTAGAACATAACCCGAAGAAGAACAAACTAACAAAAAGCATTATAGCATTAGTTGCAAGCCCTAATGTTACTAAAACACAGCAATAAAGTATCATAGAAATAGCCAGCATACGTATGCTTCCATACTTAGCTATCCAAGTACCCGATACAGGCATAGCTGCCAATTGACCTAAAGCGGGAGCAAACAAAACAGTGCCTAGAGCTGCTTCACTCATAGAGAGTGATGTTTTAATATCAGGGATACGGCTTGCCCAACTGGCAAAACCAAGCCCTTGTATAAAATAAAAAGATAAAATAGCTAAACGTGCGCGCCGTTTTGAGGTTTTCAGCACGTATTCATATTGTGGCATATTTAATAGATTCGATATTTGTATTGCAAAATTAGAATAACTTTTGGTCGATATGAAACTTAGAAGCTAATATATTTAGTAATTTTAAGCTCGTAGACTTATTATAATTAGTTAAGCTGTATTTTTTCAAAACTAATAAATCAGTCTACGTAATCTATAAAGAACAGATCAACAAACAATCTGAAGCGTTTCCTTTGGATTTGAAACATTTAAATAAAAAAGTTATGTCTAAAAATCTGGTTGACATCGTTACTGAGAAAGTCAAAAAATATCACGATAATACAGTCGCTCATTATAAACATTTACACGAACATCCTGAACTATCTTTTGAGGAAGAGAACACCTCATTATATATTGAGAAGCAATTACAAGAATGGGGAGTTGAATATCGAAATAAGATTGGAGGATTCGGAATTTTGGCTTGCGTAAAAGGTGCTAAACCCTCATCCAAAACAATAGCATTGCGTGCCGACATGGATGCATTGCCCATAACGGAGGAAAATGACATCGAGTTTAAATCGAAGAACGAAGGTGTTATGCATGCTTGTGGACACGACACTCACACAGCAAGTTTACTCGGTGCAGTAAAAATCATCAATGAAATGAAGGAGGAGTTTGCAGGAACAATTCTTTTTATCTTTCAACCGGGAGAAGAAAAACATCCGGGAGGGGCTAGTCTTATGCTGAAAGATGGAATATTCGACACCTATAAGCCTGATATTATTATTGGTCAGCATGCGTATATCGATTATCCAGTAGGAACGGTAGGTTTTGAACCCGGTACAGTAATGGCTTCGGCGGACGAAGTACACATACAAATAACGGGCAATGGCGGGCATGGAGCTATACCCCAAGATCTTAACGACACAGTACTGGCTGCATCTCAATTAGTTGTAGCCATGCAACAAATAGTAAGCAGACGCTCCAATCCATTCAAACCATGCGTATTGTCTTTTGGGAAATTTATTGCAGACGGAGCAACAAATGTCATACCCAACACAGTAACTCTTGCCGGATCGCTTCGCTGCATGGATGAAGAGGAGAGAAAAAAATTAAAGCCAATTATAAAAGACATTGCCATTCATACAGCCAAAGCATATGGCTGTGAATGCAATATAGAAGTATATGATGGATATCCTTGCACCTACAATGATGAGGAAGTTACACGAATGGCAAAAGCTTTTGCCGTTGAATATCTGGGAGAAGATAAAGTAAAAGGATTGCCCAAGAGAATGACTGCCGAAGACTTTGGCTTTTTCTCACAACTATACCCTACTACATTCTATAGATATGGTGTTATCGGCAACCAAAGATGTACAGGCTTACACACTCCAACCTTTCTTATTGATGAGGAAGCTCTAAAAACATCGGTAGGTACTATAGCTTACTTAGCTCTAAAATATTGTCAACCCTAATAAAAAAATAATCTCCCCCTTCTTAACCCGAGCTGTTTTAGGTTTAGAAGTAGGGAGATAATCTTTTCGATTAGGTTATACCTGCCGTCGTCAATACTGTTTAACTTATTAAATACATCTTTTATTTAAATGACAGGATATAACCCAATCTTTGAACACCTCTATTTATTAAAACACAACTTTATTCAAAAATATCTGTTTGCGAAATATTAAGAGCCCATGCAGCTACATTCACCTGAGCACTTAATGATGATGGCGCTGCCGAACTAAATGGATTACTTGTTCCAAGCCCCTTTACTACAGTCTTTATATTATAAGTATTATTTCTCTTAATATAAGTATGGCCATCTGTTGCACCTGAAACTGTAGAAGATACTCCTCCTTTATTGATAATGACAGGGAAATAAGTATATCCATTAGCATCCACACGTCCGGGAATGTTACTTACATACACATTGTTTTGTTTTACTTTTGCACGTATTACCAAAATTGTAGGATAATTCATTACATCATTTACCGGTTGATTTTCATACAAATAAAAATATGTATTATTATTGCTCGCAACTGTTGTCAAAAAGTTATCGGCCCCGGTCAAAACAGTACTTGCAGATGGGAACAGATCTCCTGATCCGGCAAGACCTTCATAATAAGCCGAAGGAGCAGCCACTGATGATGCAGAAACTAGGAATGAGTTTTTTGCTGCATTCAAAACAAACGCTGTTTGATCTTCAAAGCTATATTCACTACTTTGCCATTGCATATCTTCTATCTTCACACGCGAAACCAATCTTACTAATGAGTAAGTGTGAGGTGCAAGAGATGTACCATCTGTAACACTTGACGAGTATCCAATATAATTTTTTCCGGGAAGAATAGTCACATCTGCTAAATCTGTAGACATAGTTAAACGTCCATTGTCTTTTTCATTTTTCAAATCTGCCGAAACCTTCTTCAAATCTTCTAATGTTTTAATTAAAGAAGCATCACCTGCATAATTAGCCAATACAAAAACTTTTTTCGCACCATTGGTTACAGCTATATTATCTACTTTAGTGATAGTATTAACTGTGCTTGTTACTGTTTTGTACGCTTCAAGTGAACCATCCGCATTAAAAACAAACGCATCCAGTTTAAGCACTTTTTCTTCTTGAACAGGATTTCCGGAAGATCTTGTACCTAAACCTTCTGTTCCTGCTATTTGCAAACTAATACTAGCCGACTTTACTGATATCATTGGGCTAGGCTCTACACTATCTTCTGCTTTGTCGCAAGACATTGTCATCAAAGCAATACTTCCTAATAGGAATAAGTTTCTTAATTTCATTTTTATTTAAATTTGTTTTTTTGCTTACACAAAACCTTTTAGTTATTGTTTTTCTTTTCGAATAATATATGCTCTTTTTGAAATAAAATATAGCATACAAATTAGTGAAATCACGATTAAAGAATGTTCCGCTGGAGAATCGACTGACCTCGGGTCGGCCGTACTCATTCTAAGCTCCTTATAAAATCGATCCCTTTCGCTTTGATTACTTTTATCCTTATTGATGTTAGACCAGAAATTATTGAAATAATCAGAGAACATATAACTTTTGAAAGTATTATAGTTTGGTAAATGATTAAACATTTCAATAAGATAAGAAAAGCTTGACCAAGTACCTGTCCAATAAGGATTATCCATATATCCTGTTTCTACCTCAAAATAGGATTCAATTCGTTGAACATACATTTCATTAGTCGTATAATCATTATTGGGATTATTGGGATTTGTATATCCATTTCCATGATCATATCGTGTGTATTTCTGGCTTATTTCCTGTTCATAATAAATCTCACTGGGTAGTTGCTGTGCAACACTAAATAGAGTAATTAACATGAACGAGAATAACACGCTTATTTTTTTCATTAGATATTACTTAGATGAAACCAATTCATCTTTCTTTATAAATTATCCGCACAATATATAATGCAACAAATACAATCAATGGAAGCCATCCTTCACCTATCGGAGAATCAACCGCACCCAATTCAGGGGCATCAATATCATCATTAGGATTGTAACCTGCATAAGTTATAGGGGTTGAAGAATTTGTTTCCTCTTGTATTTGATTCATTGTTTCCGTAGATGGCAACCTGTCATTAAAAGGTGTTGCTGTCTCTGAAGATACATTGGGATTCAAACTAATTGTATTATCAGATATAGCCATGATTTTTATTATTTAATTATTTACTTTTTTTAAAGGATTAACTTGAAAGACTTCGAAGCTGTCGTTGTCTTAGCTTTCAGCAAATAGAAACCTTTGCCTACCGTTCCCTCATTAATTAAATATGTATTATCGTGGATCTTATCTTTCTTAAATACCATACGTCCCATAGTATCAAATAACTCTACTTGCTCCAATTCAGAATTAACAGACTGAATCTGGATACCATTTGTCTGGGTTATACTGATTTCATTATCCTCAGAGGCTCCCTCTTCCTCTATACCTGTTGTAGATCTAGGTCTTAATTCAATAGTAAAGCGATCTTCAAGATTTTTAGTTGATGCTTTGTCGAAGGATACAGATGATGTTTTTCGTAAATCATACTCTTTTTTTAATTGTTTATCTATTAATACTATATCGGAATATGCTGTAAAAGCTTCTATTCCTTTGACTGTTATTGTTGCAGCTCCGGTTTTAGCGGTACGAATACCAATAGGTACAATCACACTTTTATCGTCATTACCTATAAGATTAAGTTCTAAAGCTTCGGTTTCGCTACCTATGGTATATATCTCAGGAACATCTGTTCCGGGTGAAAATAATTTCTTAATATCCTCTCCTGCGGCATACTTCAACGAGGCGCCTTTGCGGGCAGCCAATATTGTCTGGCTCTGAATCTTATTCATTGTTAAGCCTATATAAATAACATCGCTCACGGTCTCACTTTGCGATCTCAATTCTACATTGTTCCCTGCTTGTGCCACAGATATATTTTGAGGCTTAAAAACCACCGAGTTCTTTCCCGGTTTAGTTTCTACAAAAAACGATTGCATTGGAGGGATAAATTGCGATAAACTTTCGGTTGAAGGTCCAGTAGTAAGACCACCCAATCCGCTCCACATTTCAGTAGCACCAGCAGTTATATAGGCATAAAATTTGCTTCCATCCCAAATTCTGTAATAGCCATAAATATTATTCACATTATCTTGTGCAAACTTCGTAAAGTCGATATGCGACATAAATGGATTACCTATAATATTAGTAGTCCCTGCCGCCACAGCTACTGTTGAAGCACCATTAGAAAACGACTCTTCAAAAAGAAATCTGTATCTATTATTTTTTTGCTGAGCAGAAAGTTTATCATGACTTACAATCCACTCTGCATCATTTGGTATGCTAGCCACATCTCCTCTATCCAGATTTTCAACAGGTGTCAACCAAGCCCCTGTAGCTTTATCATGATAGCTGTAAGAAACATCGTTGCCATTAGCTAATCTGCGAGGAAATTTATAAGGTGTTCCCGTAGGAAAACTTGTATCATTATAGTTTAAACCATTTGCTTTTCCATTTACCCAAAGAGCAAAACCTTTACCTGTGCGTAAACTTTCCTCAAGCTTTGCAAAAGGCGTAGAAAAATCTCCCACAACATACCCCGTCCGTCCATCAGGATTTCTACTGCTGGCAACATTAAAATACATCATAAATATTTTAGGAGATTCTGCATTTGTCCACGTCATATCCCCATGATAATCGGCTGAATACATATATCGCAAGGGATCAGATAACATATACCATCTGTTGCGCTCTGGATTCATTTCAACAAAAGCCTTTCTATACAGTAGTTGTTGTATTTGTCCTACACTTGCACCATTCTTGAATGTTATATCTCGGCAAGCATCTCCGGCAACCAAAGTCGGATAAGTAGCCGCACCTTCAGATATAGTAACATCTGTACACCAAATAGGAGCCCCCGTTCCTGTTACAGATTCCCAATTTGCAGAATCACTCCACTGAGATGATGATGAAGTCTTTTTCCATGTGGCAGCAGCAGGGTGCACAGTCATACTTAATGTTTTTACAACATTACCCGCCTCATCTTTAATCGTATAATCGAAAGTTCCTGAAACAGTTTCTACAAATTCCAGATTATATTTAGCATCAAAAGCTCCCTTCTTCACTGTACCTCTGTACAATGAGTAATTTGTTCCTTCTGACATACCTGTTCCCGACAACGATACTTTGATAGAACATAAAGTACAAGAAGCATCGTATTTTGCGGTAATAACAGGAACGATTTTCTCTTTAACTGTTATTTTTATTTTTGCAGAAGCCTGACCTGCTGAATACTCAGCAATAACATAAGTAATATCAGGAATCGTAAATGGCATATTTAAATCGGGAACAGAGCGGAAAAGAAAAGTTCCATCCTGATTAAGAGTAATAGTTCCCACCAAAACATTCTCTTTATAGATTTTAGACGTTGTTCCTGCAGCATATTTAATACCATTAACCTCGTATTCAACTACCGTAAGTGCATCCCCTGCATTGCCAGGGGCATCGTTAGTTAAAACATTCCCTGTAAGATCGGTAGCTGGTGGTGTAGTATAAACATCATCTTTTGCAATCGGATTTACTACTACTAAACATTTATCTAATTTTGTTAATGTTATCCCATTAGAGTACATGCGACATTCGCTAGTAGTTTTGGTATATACCGATAGTCTATACAATCCCGCTGCACTAGCTGTATAAGTACTCTGAGTTGCACCCGATACATCTTTAAAAGTATTGCCATTTTTCACCTGCCACTGAAAAACATAAGATGCAGAGGGAAAAGCTTCAGGAGCAGAAACTGACAATGTATAAGTTCCTTTAGTACAATCACTCACTGTGGTTTTAATTTGAGGAATAATAGCTTTCATACTCAAATTATCTAAAGCTAAATCATTACCTACACCTCCACTTACATTATTTCGAAAAGCGATATATATCTTCTTAATACCACAAGGAACAACATAATCAAAGTAGGTATTTTCCCAAACTCCAATTTTTGACATCGTTACAGTTTTTGTGGCTTTTACAGTACTAAGCTTAGTAGCATCGCTATCTATAACAAATGCTACAGAAGGAGCAGCCCCCGTATTATTGAGTTGCGCTAAGTCTAATGACATACGATATGCCTGACCCGATTCTACCTGAATTTCTTGGCTATAAAAAATTTTCTTCGAGTCCTCATCTGCATTTACAACCATAAAATAGTTGCGTGGATTTTGCAGATCAGTTTCATACCTGTCATATAGGGTTATAGGCCAAGGTTTATCGTTTAATGAAGGCAAATGATACATACCACTAGTAGAAGTAGCTATAATATAGTAGCCGTTGTTAGGAGCATGAGGTGCTACTTGCCATGAGTTTTTATTAGATTTGTCGGGTAAATTATTAGCTACACCAGAGTACCAAGCCTCTGTCATTCCCCACTTATAAGAAGTTTTAGCTCCGTTCACTTCAGTCAACGGTTTACCTACAGTCATGTTAGGATTAATAGGAACTTCTTTTAAAACATTATTAGAAAACACAGTATGTGCAGGTTGATAATAGATGCTGAATTTCGAAGCATCTAACAGTGGGTAGATATTTTCTCCTACCCCATTATCTCCATTTTTTCCTCTAGAATCAATGGTTCCAAAATTTCCTTGTAGTACTTTCTCCGGTCCATAAACTTGGGCAGAAGAGATAAATGTAAAGATTGTAAAGAAAAAAGCGAAAAAAGAGCATTTGTTAACAACAACTTTAGTAGTCCTCTCTATTTCCATAAAAAATTAGATTTGTTTGTTTCGTTTACTGCAAGATATGACCTGCTATAATTTTAGCAGTTATTAAGTTCTACTTTGTTTATAACCGTTAATTTTAGCGGTTAACACAAGAGTTTCTCTCTACCAGAACCATACAAGGAGGCAAACTACCTTATATTCGGCTCAGTACGACACAAAGGAAGCGGTCAACGTTAATTAATTAACACTGATATTCCATTACTTAACACACATTTTTTCGGGGTCTAATTCAAGCGATCCTTTGATTCAAGTAGCATAATTTAAAATTCTGATTATTATCTATATGTCAATTTAATTCCTTATATTCTTTTCACCAATATTTTAGCATCTCTGCCTACAATTTCACAACGAAAACATTAATATCAATAGATTATTCAAGTAGCACAAATTAACAAGCTTGCACTTTGAAATACAATAAAGAGACTTGAATTTTTAAGATGGAGGGAAAGATATTCATTGATTCACATCTTCCTTTTTTTTTAATAACATACCTTTTGATTTACTATTTTCCGGGGAGTAAAAGTATATATTAATTGCGCAAGTCAATCACTATATTTAGTGTTTTTACTATATTCCTCGCAACCATTTTCAGAAGAAAGGTGGTAAAAATTGACAAAAAAGGAGTTTCGATGAAAAAAATAATCTGAAACAGACACAAACCAACTAAAAAAACAACATCTTAAAATGAAAAGAGGATGCTAAACAGACTAAGCTCCTCCAAAAAGAAGAATATATTTAAATTATAAAAAAAAGAGAAATAGTATTAAAAAAAAAAGGATTAATCTCGCCCAACATTCGCAACAGCTATTCTCTGCTTTCTAAAAAAAGCAAACCTATCGACCTCTCCACTCTGCGTGATCAAAGTAGAACAACGCTTAAGAGACTCAATCCAATTTTTTTGAGCATCTGACACTTTCGAATTTTGAGAATCAAGACCATTTACAGCTAACACTCTAAGATGAGAGTAACCCACAACATCAGACTCTATATGAGAATGCGATGCCTCTAGATTAACATTAGCCAAATAGAGAGAAACCTTTGTACCAGTCTTATACATCCCCGATATTGCAATAACTTCCAATTCATTTATTAATGCGAAAAGATCACTTTTCAACAATTCAAGCTCTTCAGGGGTAATTAGATTTAATTTAAAAAAATAATTTATATCCTTAATTACTGAATTAAATATATCTCGATCCAAAATATGCATCGCTTCTTGAATACTTCTACTCTCTTTGATAAAAGCAGCCTGCATATCCAGAACTTCCTGAGTAAACTGTAATTCGGAAAAGGAGACGTAAGACTGTGTATTACTTGCTTGGTAAAACCATCGGTAAAGTCGGAATCGAGAAAGATTCTCGAAAGGCAAGTAAAAAGAATATGGAAGTGTATTAAAAGCAAATACAGCTTTTAACTGTTTTTGAGAGCTCATCCTTTGAAAAAATTGAATATAATCGTTAAGCCTCGAACAATAATCTTCCATAAGATTATTAACATCCAACATATTAAGATGAAAGACAGCTCTTTCCTGATTTTTCACTCCCAAAATAGCGTCCAAAGAAAAACCCATATGCAAAGACAATTTAGCAATCTCTTCAAAAGTAAAAGGAACCTCACCTCTCAACCTCCGATAAATTGCCTCTTTACCAATAGGCAAAACATCCATCAACTCATTAATAACATTACTATTCTTAGGGATTGAACCTTTTATCGCAGAAACAACCTGATCATTTAAATTGTATTTGTCCTTCATACTTTTCAAAAATGGATGACTAACGTTTATAAGTATTAAATAAAATCTATTAATTAAAATTCTAAAATATTCGATAGCTCCTCAATGTTAAATAAAAAGAGGTAAAGCCGCGTTTAACAAAAAATATCACCTATTATTACATCCATAAATTATAATATTTAAAAATGCGGGGTTCTTTCTCGTAATATCTTCCCATAAAGACCACAGACCTACTTAACCATTAGCATATAATGCCCAGCCAGCTTGTGATATAGAAACATTTAAAAAGAAAATTAGTTCAACATCACAATCGTTAAAACAACAAGGTGACACAATAGAGACTTTTTTTCACGAAAATAAAAAAAAGAGACAACTATCACATGATAGAAGTCTCTTTTCTCTTTTTTCTTACTTTTTTCTTATTTTCTTAGAATATAATCTTCTTCAATCTCTCCCTTTATTTTATTACCATCAATATCAAGTTGAGTCAAAGTATTCTCACCTACAAAATATTGATTTGGTTTATCTTCTCCTTCTAAAGTAATAGTATTACCTTCCTTGTTCCACGAATAAGCTCCTTTGGTATAAAAAGCCTTATCACCTTTTCCTACATAAAGTATCTTTTTATTGTAAGTACTATCGGCCAATTCAATCATTACATCCATACCACTACCCGAAGCTGTTGGTAAAACTCCCTTATACACTCCTTTATAATCAAGCGAATTCATAGCATTGTGCTCATCATCCACCACTGTTACCGTATCCGATCCTTGTAAAGTAGCACCATCTGGTTGCCCTGCTTGTTGAGGTTTGTTATTACAACTAAATAAGACTACCGAAAACAATAAAACAATTCCCTTTTTCATATTATTAAATATTTAAATTTCTAGCTTTTGGTAAAATATAACAGTCCGAAAACTGAAAAGGTTTACCTTTCTTTAAAAAGTTAACAAGTATATATATAAATTTCCAAAAATAAGTATTCTTATAAATATACTTTTCCTTTTCTGACGAAATACACCTACATCTTTACCTGGATCATATAAGTATAAAACAGAAAAATTATATCCTCACCTACTAAAAATCCGACATTAAAATAAAAAGTAGAGATAACTTCATTGTCTTTAATCTATCTGTCAGCACAATAATTAAAAAACTTTGAGTAACTTTATGCGATTTTAAGAAGTAAAAAAGAATTATGATTAAACCGATTACAAAAAGTATCGATTTAGGTGATGGAAGGTCTATCACCTTAGAAACAGGTAAATTAGCAAAACAGGCAGATGGTTCTGTTATGCTAAGAATGGGTGACACCATGTTATTGGCAACTGTGTGTGCCGCAAAAGATGCAAATCCAGGTGTAGATTTTATGCCTTTGCAAGTTGAATATAAAGAGAAGTTTGCTGCGGCAGGTCGCTATCCCGGAGGTTTCCTTCGAAGAGAAGGGCGTGCTTCGGACTCTGAAATCCTAGTATGTCGAATAGTCGACCGAGTACTACGTCCTCTATTCCCCGACAATTACCATGCTGAAGTATTTGTTACTATAACAATGTTCTCTTCAGATGGCATAGATATGCCTGATGCGCTGGCAGGACTTGCAGCTTCTGCAGCTCTAGCCGTATCGGATATTCCTTTCAACGGTCCTATCTCAGAAGTTAGAGTAGGTCGTATTGATGGAAAATTTGTAGTAAACCCTACATTCCAACAGCTTGCACAAGCAGATATGGACATTATGGTTGGTGCTACTATCGACAATATTATGATGGTGGAAGGCGAAATGAAAGAAGTTTCGGAAGCAGAAATGCTTGAAGCTATCAAAGTTGGACACGAAGCTATCAAAGTACAATGCCAAGCTCAAATCGAATTGATGGAGCTATGTGGTACAACTGTAAAAAGAGAATATTGTCATGAAGTAAATGACGAGGATTTACGCAAAGACGTTTGGGAAAAATGTTATGATAAAGCATATGTTGTTGCTGCATCATGTAACACAAACAAACACGAACGTATTGCTAACTTCAAAGCAATTGTTGACGAATATAAAGCAGCTTTAACTCCTGAGGAGTTAGCAGAAAAAGGTGCCTTGATCTCCCGTTACTATCACGATGTTGAGAAAGAAGCTATGCGTCGTTCTATCCTTGATGAAGGAAAACGTCTTGATGGTCGTAAGACTACTGAGATTCGTCCAATCTGGTCTGAAGTAGATTATCTACCAGGAGCTCACGGATCGGCTATCTTCACTCGTGGTGAAACTCAATCGTTGACAACTGTTACTTTAGGTACTAAAGTAGACGAGAAAATTATCGATGATGTATTATTCAACGGTAAAGAACGTTTCTTGTTACATTATAACTTCCCTCCATTTTCTACCGGTGAAGCTCGTCCACAAAGAGGCGTAGGTCGTCGCGAAATTGGTCACGGAAACTTGGCACACCGTGCTTTGAAACCAATGATTCCTGCAAACTATCCATATGTAATACGTATCGTATCTGACATCTTGGAATCTAACGGATCATCTTCAATGGCAACTGTATGTGCTGGAACTCTAGCTCTTATGGATGCTGGGGTAACCATTAAGAAACCTGTAACAGGTATCGCAATGGGTCTTATTTCTGAGAAAAAAGGAACAAACTTCGCTGTACTTTCTGATATTTTAGGAGACGAAGATCACTTGGGAGACATGGACTTTAAAGTTTGTGGAACAAAAGATGGTATCACTGCTACTCAAATGGATATCAAAGTAGACGGATTGTCTTTTGAAATCTTAGAAAAAGCATTGAACCAAGCTCGTGAAGGTCGTTTACACATCTTAGGTAAGGTATTGGAAACTCTATCTGGACCAAGAGAAGATCTTAAACCAAATGCTCCACGTATCGAGATCGTAATGATTGCTAAAGAATTTATCGGTGCAGTTATCGGACCTGGAGGAAAAATCATACAAGGTATTCAAGAAGAAACTGGTGCTACTGTTACTATCGAAGAAGTAGATAACCAAGGTCGTGTAGAAATATCTGCAACCAACAAAGCTTCTATTGATGCTGCAATGGCTCGAATTAAAGGTATTGTTACAGTTCCTGAAATTGGAGAAATATACACTGCAAAAGTTCGCTCAATAATGCCATACGGTGCTTTCTGCGAATTCTTACCTGGAAAAGACGGTTTACTTCACATCTCGGAACTATCTTGGGATCGTGTTGAAACAATCGAAGAATCAGGTCTTAAAGAAGGTGATATGATAGAAGTAAAACTGGTAGATGTTGATGCTAAAACAGGCAAAATAAAACTATCACGTAAAGCTCTTCTTCCTCGCCCTCCTCGTCCTGACAGACCTGTAGTAAAAAAAGAAGGTGATGCTCCTCAAACAGAAGCTCCTGCTGCTGAATAAAAGAATCAAAGATTCTATTTATATAGAAATAGGCTATTCCAATTGGAGTAGCCTATTTTCATATTAATATGTAGGAATCAATATTATGGTAAACCCACTTAACATTTTGATATAAGGTTATGATTACTTATCGTAATTCAGATACCAGTGGATTCTATACTTATCAATTTTTAAAACATGCCAAAGAGTATATTGTTTTGCGAAAAAAAATGATTCTTAACCTATCTGCTGAATAAAAAGTTTCACAGCTAGTCAATACCCATACAGGTCGCTAAAAAAACAAATATGTCCATATAAATAATCAACATATGGACATATTTATTATTTATCTAACAGCCTAAATTTCCACTTCTGATATACAGTCTATTTTATGAATAATAGACCATAAGCTAAGACCTTATTTTCCGTCCTTCAAAAAAGAAACCATATTCTCTATTGCCTTTTGAGATAACCGCTCTTTAGATTCTCTTGTAAAGCCTGCCGACTTATCATAAAGTACAATATTCTCCATTTCTGAAAATTCTTTATAATACACCCCCGCTCCATCTGCATCGAAAAATGCAAAAGAAGTTTTGTCTGCATTCATAAACTTAACAAAAGCATCTTTATCAAACAAAGGACCAAAGGATGTATTAATGAATACCGAATTTTTCTTCCTACATGCAAATTCTTCTTCATTGACAAGAACAGTATAACGAGGTAAGTGCAGAGTAACAACATCACTTGTAGCCATCAAATCTTTAAGAGGTAAAAACTCCGATCCTCTAGCCTCTTCATCAGCTTTGCGCGTTTTGCTATAATAGTAAACCTTCATTCCGAATGAGCGAGCAGCTGCAGCAACCATCTGACCTAAAGTACCCATACCAATTATACCAATACTCTTTCCTCCAAGTTCGCTAGGTTCTTCTCTCCATTGATATTTGCCATATCCTTTGCCTAGATTGATCAATTGACTAAAGATAAACTCAACAACACCTTCGTCTCCGTAATCTTTTACGCCTTTTACAACGATACCTCGCTCTCTTGAAGCTGGAATATCAACACTAGACGTTTCTTCGCTAAAAAGACTACAACACATACCAATATATTTGAGGTTGGGAGCAGCAGCTATAATTGCAGGAGTAAGTCGTGTTTGAAAGCTCACCAAAACGCAATCGCTATCACCAATGCGTTCAATTACCTCTTCTTCTGACGAAGGATGGCTCCAATATAATTTAAGAGGTTCGGTTGATAGTTTTTGAATTTCAGGAATTGCATTCTCTGTTAAACGACAAGCATCGATCATCGTTATTTTTTGAAATTTCATAGAAGATTATTTTTAAAATATATAATTAAGGTATCAGACCTTTTCGTCCAATCATAAAAATAGCTGTAGTGGTTAACTACAACATATTAGCACTAATAGAGTATTAGCAAGCTTCAAACATACCTAATAAAAACCAATTTACCTAAAAAGTCACCATGTCTACTACCCTATCTATATCAATAAAACAAAAACGCTTTCGGAAATATCCGAAAGCGTTTTTTATCATTAATTCTTTATTACAGCGAATGACGAATTACATCATTCCACCCATTCCGCCACCCATAGGAGGCATTGCTGGACCTGCATTTTCTTCTTTCTTATCCGCGATAATACATTCTGTTGTTAAGAACATACCTGCGATAGATGCAGCATTTTCAAGTGCTACACGTGCAACTTTAGCTGGGTCGATAACTCCTGATGCTACTAAGTCTTCATAGATATCAAGACGAGCATTGTATCCGAAGTTTCCTTTTCCTTCACGTACTTTTTGTACTACTACAGCACCTTCTCTTCCACAGTTGTTTACAATCTGACGAAGTGGCTCTTCGATAGCACGTTTGATGATTTCGATACCAGTAGTTTCGTCTTCATTTTCGCCTTTCAAACCTTCAAGAGATTCAATTGCGCGAATGTATGCAACACCACCTCCAGGTACTGTACCTTCTTCGATAGCAGCACGAGTTGCAGATAGAGCATCATCTACACGATCTTTTTTCTCTTTCATTTCAACTTCTGATGGAGCTCCTACGTAAAGAACTGCAACACCACCTGCTAATTTAGCAAGACGCTCTTGAAGTTTTTCACGATCGTAATCCGAAGTTGTTTTTTCGATTTGAGTTTTGATTTGACCTACACGTGAAGCGATTGCAGCTTTATCTCCTGCTCCGTTTACAATTGTAGTATTGTCTTTGTTGATAGTAATCTTATCAGCAGTACCAAGCATGTCGATAGTAGCTGCATCTAATTTAATACCTTTTTCTTCTGAAATAACTACACCACCTGTAAGAACTGCAATGTCTTCCAACATTTCCTTACGACGGTCGCCAAATCCTGGAGCTTTTACTGCTGCAATTTTCAACGAACCACGAAGACGGTTAACTACCAAAGTAGTTAATGCTTCAGAATCGATGTCTTCTGCAATGATCAATAAAGGACGTCCTGATTGAACTGTTTTTTCTAGTATTGGCAGAATATCTTTCAATACCGAAATCTTTTTGTCATAGATAAGAACATATGGATTCTCTAAATCAGCTTCCATTTTTTCAGTATCAGTAACAAAGTATGGAGATATATAACCTCTGTCGAATTGCATACCTTCAACTACATCTACGTAAGTTTCAGTACCTTTTGCTTCTTCTACAGTAATTACACCTTCTTTTTTCACTTTACCCATAGCCTCAGCAATCAGCTTACCGATAGTTTCATCGCCATTTGCCGAAATTTTAGCTACGTGCTCTATTTTTTGCAAATCGTCGCCAACTGCAACCGATTGAGATTTCAAGTTAGCAACAACTTTAGCAACAGCTTTGTCGATACCACGTTTCAAATCCATTGGGTTAGCACCCGCTGTTACGTTTTTCAAACCAACACTGATGATTGATTGAGCAAGTACAGTTGCAGTAGTTGTTCCGTCTCCTGCATCATCGTTAGTTTTAGAAGCTACTTCTTTTACTAGTTGAGCTCCCATGTTTTGGAATGGGCATTCCAACTCTACTTCTTTTGCTACAGTTACACCGTCTTTAGTGATATGAGGTGCACCGAATTTTTTTTCTACAATAACATTACGACCTTTAGGACCTAAGGTTACTTTTACTGCATTTGCTAATGCATCGACGCCTTTTTTTAGTTCGTCGCGAGCATCAATATTAAATTTAATTTCTTTAGCCATGATTTTTTCTAATTCTTTAAAACGTTAGAGATAAATTTAAGGTCTCAGACCTTTTCATTACTTGGAATACTTAAATAATAGCAAGTACATCAGACTGACGCATAATCAGAAAGTTTTCGCCTTCCAATTCTATTTCAGTACCGGCATATTTACCATAAAGTACCTGATCTCCTGCTTTCAATACCATATCTTCGTCTTTAGTTCCGTTACCTACAGCAACAACTTCACCTTTCAATGGTTTTTCTTTTGCAGTATCAGGAATAATGATTCCTCCTACAGTTTTTTCTTCTGCCGCAGCTGGCTTAACAAGCACTCTATCTGCTAAAGGTTTAATACTCATAATTCTAATTTTTATTATTTGTTTGTTATATTTGATATTGATTATACTCAGTCAAACTATAGCGAAATCTATGCCAAAATAAGATACTGCCAAAACGACAGAGTGAATCATACAACTAAAACGACAAGATGTCGTTTTGTTATATTTCAGCTATTAGCAGTATATCTATATCTGCCTAAATATAAAAACAAACTATTCTGATGAAGTCTGACCCTATTGTTCTTTTTTGGTTTCGCAGAGACTTACGCCTTGATGATAATGCAGGACTTTATCATGCTTTGAAAAGTCAGTATCCAGTTTTGCCTATCTTCATTTTCGACACTGATATTCTTAAACAGTTTGAAACACCCGAGAATGCGCAAGTAGAATTTATTCATCAGCAACTACAAATCTTACAAAAAGAATTAAGGGGTTATGGAAGTTCTATAGAAATAGATCATTCAACACCTGAAGTCTTTTTTGACAATCTTTGTAAACAGTATACAATCAAGGCTGTATACATAAATGAAGATTACGAACTTTCGGCACGAAGGCGAGATACTGATATTGAAAATTTCCTACGAAAAAAAGATATTGATTTCCTAAGTTTCAAAGATCAGGTTATTTTCAGTAAAGAGGACATTCTAAAAGACGACGGAACACCTTATACTGTTTTCACTCCATATAGTAAACGATGGAAACAACATATTCAACCAGTACATTTACAATCATTTGACAATAGAGATTTCTTTTCTAATTTCTATAAATTTGAGAATGACAATATTCCGAGCCTATCCGATTTAGGGTTTACTCAACGAAGAGGACTCATATTTCCTCCAATAGAAGTTAGTGATCATTTAATCAAAAACTATACTCAACAACGTAATTATCCCTCAATAGAGGGGACTTCCCGATTAGGTATTCATTTACGATTCGGAACTATAAGTATACGCAAACTTATAGCAAAGGCACAATCCATAAATGATACTTTCCTTAATGAACTAATCTGGAGAGAGTTTTCTCATGCTATTACATGGCACTTCCCTCACATATGTAAAGGCCAGGCATTCAAACCTCAGTATGACGAAATTGTATGGAGAAACAATGAAACTGAATTTGCAGCGTGGTGCGAAGGAAAGACAGGTTATCCAATAGTAGATGCAGGTATGAGACAGCTTAATGAGACCGGTTTTATGCACAATCGTATACGAATGATTACAGCTTCATTTCTCATCAAACATTTATTAATTGATTGGAGATGGGGCGAAGCCTACTTTGCCAATAAGTTGCTCGATTTTGATTTTGCAGCTAATAATGGTGGCTGGCAATGGGCAGCCAGTAGCGGCTGTGATGCTGTACCTTATTTCAGAATATTTAATCCACAGCTACAAACAGAAAAGTTTGATAAACACTTAGAATATATCAAAAGGTGGATACCTGATTTTGATCCTTTAAATTATATCCCTCCGATTGTCAATCATGAGTTTGCAAGAAAAAGAGCACTTGATGTATATAGTAATGCCTTGAAAAAATAAACGTACTGTTTAAATTATAAAGTATTTATAAATCTAAGATTACTTAAAATATATATCGTTCTACTTACTAATCAAATACTTTCCCTACTTTTGTTTATAAATTAAGTAAAAGTGCGTTTTTTTTTAGAACATCGTTTAATTATAACGATAGGTTACACCTATACTTAGTTAAGTAACAAAAAGGGTTAAAGCCTTTAATATAAAAAGTATTTATGTACGGAAAAGCATTAGGTTTATTTTTATTTATTTCATCAGCAATCTACGCTCAGAACACAACATATACCCTTAAGGGAAGTATCGAGGACAATCAATACAACGGAAAGAAAGTGTATTTGCAGCAGTTGAATGATACTAGAGACGGATTCGTCAATATTGATAGCACAACGGTTAAAGACAACAGTTTTAGCTTTACAAAAGCTGCCCAAGCGAAAGAACCCGCATTAAGATTTATTTCAACAGAAGCGCCTATTAACTATGCCCCTGCTTTTTTTCTGGCTGAACCAGGTGAAATAGTTCTTGCAATAGGACGAAAAAATAAAATTAAAGGAACTCCACGAAACAATAGCTTCCAGGATTTTTCTAATTTACAAGATTCTTTGAACAATGAGATAGAGACCGTTGTTCAGAAGTACTCTCAACTACTACAAACCTCCGGCAATCAAGATAAAATGATGAAGGAAGGTCAAGCAATAATGAAAGAACTACAAGAAAGCAGATATAGTTTTGCTAAGGAAAATATCAATAACGACTTAGGGGAGTTTATAGCTCTATCATCGTTTGAAGTTCTAACGCCTGATCAAGTATTAGAATTGACCTCTTTGATGAGACCCGAATTCAGAAATAGCGACTTAGGGCAACAAGTGATTTCTTATTATGAAGCTAAAAATTTAAAAGTTGCAGGAGCTCCATATAAAGACATCACACTAAAAGATCCAATGGGTAACAATATATCCTTGTCCGATTATGTAGGTAAGCACAAAGTTGTATTAATAGACTTTTGGGCATCGTGGTGTGGACCATGTATCAAGGAAATGCCTCATGTAATAGAAGCATATAATCAGTACAAAGACAAAGGTTTCGAGATTGTGGGTGTATCTATGGACGAAGATCAAGCGAGATGGCTTGGTGCTATTGATCGCCTGAATATGACTTGGCCTCAGATGTCGGATCTTAAAGGATGGAAAAGTGCTGCTGCTAAATTATACGGCATTGACAGTATTCCATACACTTTATTGATAGACCAAGATGGCAAGATAATAGATAGCAACCTTAGAGGTACTCAGCTACTAAATAAATTACAAGAGTTGCTAGATTAGATCGCAGACCTTTTTCTTGCTCAGAAAGTGTAATCTGCCTGTATATTACTCAAAATAAAATTTCAAAATATTAAATATAAAAATAATTAACATGAAAAGATTCCTATATCTATTGCCAGCCATAGCATTGCTATTATCAGCATGTTCTCAAAAAAGTGAGCTGAACGGTAAATTTGCAAATGCTAACAATGACGGGAAACAAGTCTATCTATTAACGATGAAAGACTTCAATGCTCCCTTTCAACCAGTAGACTCTACTGTAGTAAAAGATGGTGCATTTAAATTTATCCTTAACGATTCAACAGAAGTTGGCGTTGCTTATATTGTAGTTAAAGAGGCAGCTGAAGGTACTCCAAACGGTATTCCTTTTGTTTACGAAAAAGGAAATATTGATATGTATATCGACAGTGTTCCTAAAGTAAAAGGTACTCCTCTAAATGAGAAAAGTCAAGTATTCTTTGATAAACTGGCAGTTGTTGCTAAAAAAATGGAAGGTATAGACAGACAGGCTGCTCAGGTAGCAGATCCTAACGAACGTCAAACATATATCGACCAAATGCATGAGCTACAAAAAGAAATGAGCACAATTGGTTACGACTTTATTAAAGAAAATATAAACAATAGAATCGGAGAGTTTTACTTTGTTTCGTTTATTGATCTTTTTGACGAAGCTCAAGTTCAAGAAATACTTAAACTGGCAAGCCCCGAATACCAAAAGACTATCAACAATCTTCTTGGAATGGATAATGGCGGTCAGCAAGCTCAAGCTCAACAAGGTAGTTTTGTAGGACAAAAATTTATCGATGTTAAAGGCAAAACTCCAGAAGGCAAAACTATTGCAATATCAGATTATGCTGGAAAAGGTAAAGTTGTTTTAGTTGACTTTTGGGCTTCTTGGTGTGGACCTTGTATTAAAGAAATGCCTCATGTCGTTGCAGCTTATAACAAATACAAAAGCAAAGGTTTCGAAATCGTAGGTATATCATTAGATGAAGACAATAGCAAATGGACTGCTGCAATCAAAAACCTGAATATGGCTTGGCCTAATATGTCAGACCTTAAAGGTTGGGATAGTGAATTAGGCGCTCCATATAATGTAAGAAGTATTCCTTTCACTGTACTAATTGACAAAGACGGTACAATTGTAGCTGAAAACCTAAGAGGACAAGAGCTTGACAACAAGATTAATGAGTTATTAAAATAAGTCTATACTAATTTTAAATTACTGAATATTTATGAAAAAAATTTCATCTCTACTTTTTGCTGCCACTATTATATTGATGGCAGCATGTACAGGACAACCAAATTCGAAAGAGTATACTCTTACCGGAAATATATCGGGAGGATCTGACAGTTTAGAGGTTTTTCTACAAATAATCGATGAGAATACGGGAGAGTTTGTATCTGTTGACACAACAACTGTGCAGAACGGAACTTTCGTATTTAAAGGCATAGCAGAACAAAATCCTGCTCTTCGTTTTATTTCAACAGAAGGTTTATCCAGACCTGTGCCAGTAGCAATTGAAAGTGGCAATATTGATGTTTCTATTGATACAGCATTTGTGGTTACTGTAAAAGGAACTGCTTTGAATGATAAATATCAAGAATTCTCAAATAAAAGAAATGCAATCAATAACCAACTTCGCGAATTATCGAAACTAGGTAAAGAAGCTGAAAAGGCTGGAACTTTAACTCCTGAATACGAAAAAGAGTTAGATAACAAATATGACTCTTTATATAATGGTTTGAAAAAAGAAGTGTTTGACTTCACCAAAGCCAACATTACAAACCCTTTTGGAGTATATGTACTTATAGATAGAGGGGTATCGTTTGATGCTACTCAATTAAAAGAATTATTACCTTCTCTTGACGCTAAAGTTAAAGCAAGCGCTAGAGTTCAGAAATTGGAAAAACGACTTCAAGCTCTCGAAGGAACAGAAGTAGGAAAACAATTTATTGATATAAAAGGTACTACTCCCGATGGTAAAGAACTTTCATTGTCTGATTATGCAGGAAAAGGAAAATATGTACTTGTTGACTTTTGGGCATCATGGTGTCCTCCTTGTCGCAAAGACATGCCAACTGTTGTAGAAGCTTACAAGCAATATAAAAACAAAGGCTTCGAAATTGTAGGAGTATCATTGGATGATGATAAAGCAGCATGGGAAAAAGGAATTAAAGACCTAAATATCACATGGCCTCAAGTATCAGATCTTAAGGGTTGGAAAACCGAATTAGGAGCAGCTTATGCAGTAAATAGTATTCCTCACACTGTACTATTAGATAAGGAAGGCAAGATTATTGCAAAAGACATACATGCTAGTGAATTATTATCGAAATTAGCTGAGCTAATGAAATAAGAAGGAACTACGCTTCTAAACCAAAAAGAGCCTGAATCTAATCCGATTCGGGCTCTTTTTGGTTTTATATAAAACTGTTTCTTACTCCTTCAATTACTTGAAGTAATAGTTTTTGAATTATCTGGATTGTCAATATCCTCCACCACTGCTTCTACTGCGGGTCTATTAGACAATGGACTTATATAGAAACGAAGGTTTGCTATTTTAGGACTAGCTATCTCTGATTTTTTCAGCAAGCTATCCCTTACTATATCTAAGCTTTCAAATGAAAGGAATATTTGGTGAGCAAAAAAACCACTCACAGAGTCGTCTTCCATTTTCACATTATATGAATCAAACTTGTCGCTGGTCATATTATAGATGTATTTATACAGACCTTTCCCTTTCTGGTCTACAATAATATAAACAGAAGCCTGATTCTGTTCGACTTTATTATCGGGATATATAACAAAATTTGACCCTATTTCAAGAAAACACTCTGTTGAATCTTTCGTCAATTTATTTTGCTTAAGTAATTTTTCGTAGGCAACAGTCAGATCTTTACCGACGGGCATCTCATCATATACGTTGTCGCTTTTACATGAAAACAAAAGACCGACAACCAACATACAAAATACAGGAAATATAATATTCTTACTCTTCATTATTTCTTATTAAGTATAGTAAAACATTTATTGTAATATCAATCACTATAGAACACACAAACCTCTCAGTAAGTTTTTCTAAGCCAATATATAAGGAGCAAAGATAAGATTTTCGACCTATTTCCTTTATCTTTGTTTAATTAGATAACCTATCAGTAATTATAAAAACACATCTCTGCACCATGGAAATAAAAAGAGTCAAAAATCCTGCAAATAAAATAATGCAAGAACGCCGCACAATTAGAAAATACAACCCTACCATAAAAATCAGCAAACAAGAAATGAGTAATATTTTGCAGGATGCATTAACTGCTCCTTCATCATTAAATCTTCAACCTTGGCGTTTTGTAATAATAGAGTCCGAAGAAGCTAAGAAACTACTAAGTTCACATATTATGTTCAATCAATTGCAGTGCGAAACATCTTCGGCTGTTATTGCAGTATTTGGAGACAGAGAAAACTTCACATATGCAGATGAAATATTTTCGGCAGCAGTACGATTTGGTTTAATTACCGAAGAGAATAAAAGATCGGCTCTTGAAAAATACGAAGCCTACCGATCGGTATTTACCGACGAGAGAATAAAAGATACTCTGCTACTTGATGGAGGACTTGTATGTATGCAAATAATGTTAGCCGCCAAAGGATATGGTTACGATACAAATCCTATCGGAGGATATCAAAAATTGGAATTAACGGAGGCATTGGGCTTAGATACGAAACGTTACATACCTATTTTACTAATATCAATAGGAAAAGCTGACGAAGAGGGGCACGACTCTATCCGTTTCTCCGCAGATGAGATTACCCAATGGGTATAAGCCAAACTTGGATTAAACAGTTTTCGATATAGCAATACGAGTAAAAAAAATCTTCCTTGAAATAAACGTTGGAGATATCACCTGCTTTACTTTAGCATAGAAATTAATCTATAAGAGATGGGGCTCATCTGTATATCGCAGATCATTAGTCCGAAAAGTATTTTTATATTAGTAACACAAAACACTCAATTTTTATCATGTTATTTTAATACCTTTGCAAGCAAATTTAAAAACACTTTGGCTACCCTTCTATATTCCATCAATAGAATTGAGATTGGTTTGCCTTGAGATCAGTCTAGTACTAGAACTTACAGTGTTTCATTAATTATGACTTATGAGTAATTCAGAAACAAAAGGTTTAATATACCTCGACCGAAATGAGTACAGCTACGAAGTATCTCCACTTGTAGCAAAAGTTCTGAAAGAATTCAATCCTCAGGATTTATGTACCTACACCCGCTGTTTTCAACATGGAATAAAAAGCGAGCTATCTCAATACATCGGAGACATGTATAATGTTGCCGAACAAAATGTAGTATTAGGATATGGTGGAGAAGATATTCTGAAAGGTATTATTCATTGCTTTCTTAGTCAAGGACATCAGCAACGTAAGATACTTATTCCCACATTCTCGTGGTGGTACTATAAATCTATTGCAGATGAGGTAAACGGAAAAACGATAATGTATCCACTTTATGAAGATGGATATGATTTTAAATATAATATTCCGGAAATAAAGAAAATAGCGGAAGCCGAAAACCCCGATATTGTTTTATTGGCTAGTCCCAATAATCCTACTGGAAATTCTCTTTCAGTAGATGAAATGAAGGATATAATTTCGAGCTTAGGTAAAGATACGATTGTAGTTATTGATGAAGCATATACATCTTTTGCAAATAAAGATATTACATACATTTCGAAACTGATAAAAGAGTTTCCTAATTTGCTTATTATCCGTACATTCTCTAAGTTTTACGGACTTCCCGGTTTGCGTTTGGGTTATGGATTTATGGGCGATGGTCTTAAGAAATTCACCAATTTCAGCACAATGTATCTGGGATATAACAAACTAACTGAAAAATTAGGTATTGCAGCACTTCAATCTACTGAATACTACAATGCGAATGCTGAAAAAATGCAACAGGATAAAGAATTATATAAAACAGGCTTAAACCCGATTGAAGGCTTTAAGGTATACAATTCGGATGCTAATTTTGTATTAGTAAAATATCCTACAGAACTAAAAGAGAAACTTCAAGAAGAATTCAAAAAAGACAACATCGTTGTAAAATTCATGAACGAAGAAGGTTTGCGTACTCATATGCGTATAACCTTGGGAACAACCCCCATCAATAAACAAGTTGTAGAAATAATACGAAGAGTTGCTCTTAATACAAAATCTTAAATGAAAGCAGTTATTCTGGCAGCCGGCATAGCCTCACGCCTGCGACCTCTTACTGATAATACTCCTAAATGCTTGCTCGAAGTAGGCCGCAAATGCTTATTAGGACGTACCATAGATTCTCTAATTTCGAACGGATTTAAAGAGTTTGTAGTTGTAACCGGATATTTAAAAGAGATGATTGAAGATTACATCTCAGTCAACTATCCAAAACTACAGGTAGAGTATATATTCAATGAAAAATATGCTTCTACAAACAATATATATTCTCTTTGGATGACTAAAGAGGCAGTGAAGGGTCAGGATATTATGCTACTTGATAGTGACATTCTATTTGACTCCCCCATCATTACAGCCCTATTAGAATCTCCACACAAAAACTGTTTAGCTCTTAATTCTCACGAATTAGGTGATGAAGAGATAAAGGTAATTGTGGATGAGACCAATAGAATAAAAGAAATAAGTAAAGTCTGTTCCATTAAAGATGCAGTTGGAGAATCGGTAGGAATTGAGAAATTCTCAGCACCATTAGTCAAACTTCTTTTTGATGAAATGGATGATATGATTCTTAACAAAAATCAGTCAGGCATATTCTACGAAGCAGCTTTCGAAAATATTATAGAAAAAGGAGCCGATATGTATATTGTAGACACTACTAATATATTTTCGATGGAACTTGATACCGTAGAAGATTTCGAAACTGCATGTAAGAAGCTACCCTCACACTTATTATAAAAAGACAGATATGAAAATCGTTCTTTTTTGTGAGCATAAATACGCAGTAAGTATTCTTGCTCCTTTGCAAGATGAGGCAAATAAAAGCCAACAACACGAAGTTCTTTGGTTTGTAGATGCTCGAAACATCCCTGACTTCTCTCTTAAAGATGAGGTTAGATGGACAAATTCGATACAAGAAACTTATGATTTTTTCCCCGAAGCAGTTTTCGTTCCCGGAAATATTGTACCCTATTATTTATCGGGCGTAAAAGCCGAAATATTTCATGGGTATGCTGCTGAAAAAAAAGATCATTGGGTTATTCGCCGATATCTGGATATGTACCTCACACAAGGACCTTTCTTCACAGAACCCTTTAAGAAATTAGCTGCTAAATATAAAGATTTTGAAGTAGTTGAAACTGGTTGGACTCGTCAGGACTGGATTTTCAACAATCTACATACTTTTGACGACTATAAACAACAGTTATTAGCTGACAATAAAAAAGATAAGGTTGTTTTATATGCACCTACTTTTTCGCCATCGCTTACCTCACTTCCTTTTATAAAAGAAAGCCTCAAAACATTAGCTAAAGAAAAAGATGTTGTTATACTTCTCAAATTCCATCCTCTAACAAAACAAGAATGGGTTGAAGAATATAAGCAACTAGCTAACGAAGTCGAAAATATCATCTGGATAGACGACCATAATATCACCAAATACATTTTGGCTTCTGATATTATGATCAGTGATACCTCATCGGCAGTATACGAATTCCTATTGTTAGATAAACCGGTGATTACATATAAAAATGTGGCTAAGGATAAATACTGGCTTGATCTGGATAATATTGATCTCCTAAGCGAAGCTTTTGAGACAGTACAAACCAGCGACGAATATAAAGAGAAACGCCAGTGGATTATAAACAACTACGATCCTTATCTGGACGGAAAAGTAGCTGAGCGAATGTTTGCTGCTGTTGAAGATTATATTGCCCGACATGGTGTTCCCAAAGAACGGAAGCTCAATCTTTGGAGAAAATACCAATCTATTAAAAAGTTTGGCAAAATCAAGCGAAAATAAAATCCTAGACTTTCTTATCACTTGACTAAATAAGTCTATTATAACTAAATCTAGAAATACCAATAATACATAATACTCTATCACACATGACCGAGAAAGAGCCATATTACGGAGATTTGGAGAAGACCACAATTTTAAACGAATTATTTAATGTTGAAGGAGAATTACGTGACGAAAATTGGAGAGCACAGTTCTTTGAAAATGTTGCCGACGCAAGTTTTGCTTGTAGTGATCCACAAATAATAAGTGGTCCCGATGGCTTTCCTTATTTTGTATTAAACACTCCAGAGCCTAATAAACAATTTCAATGTTATGTGATCAAGAATATGATTCCTGACTTTCTTTTAGAGCAAGGTTTTGGAGTCGTAATAAACCCTGAAAAAGGAAATCCTGATTGGGTATTCTCATACGGTGATATCGTAAACTATCATTTAAGAAACGAGTTCTATACAAAATCCGACAACTGGGATATGCAAAAATCCGATGAGGTTATAGCAGAAGAAGAGAAAGTATTAGTGGGACAACCATCCGAATATATAATACCTGTTCAGACAAGAGCTATCCTTCGTATGTTTTTCGAAAGTTTACAAATAAGCGATGCTAAAATAGCATTACTCAACCGACCTAAGGGTGAAGAATTCTCTCAACAACTTGTATTTAATCTTACTCCTGATAAATTTAAAGATCGAGAGCATTTTAATACCATTATGGCATACGTAGCTTGGTTCTTACCAAAGCACTACTCATATGCTTCGATGGACGAATCTACTCTTGGGAGTAATTTCTTACCCATATAAATTGGACTACAAAATATAATGCCCCAAGCTTCACAGCTTAGGGCATTTAATGATCAACTAAAAAACTATCAATAGAAATGATTCACTATAAACTGAATATGACGTTTGTTTCTTTTTTTCTTTTGCAATAACGTCTGCATTGTTCACTTACACTATATCCAAGCAGAGTACCGATCATAAAATCTTCTTCTGCCGATAATTGGTCTAAAGACTTATCTTTACATAGCTTGTCCACTACTACAAGACATTCCTTCTTTCCAAAAAAGACATTTATATTACCATTCTTCAATTTCTGTATCATATAACTAATCTCATTCCTTTCGAGCTTAGCCTTTACTTTCTCCTCCAGTTTCCCGGGAAGTGTACAGAGCACCATGTCTCTGACTCCTTTTTTGAATTCGTAAATATGATGATTAAATACTAACATAATTGAGAATTATGAGGTAAGGAACATATATTGTAAATTAGGTCTACGACCTTAAATTGCTTTTCTTAAATCCTCTAACCATAAAGCAACACGCTGATCGGTAAGATTAGATTCATTATCCTCATCGATAAGTAATCCAACAAACTGTCCGTCAACAATAGCCTCAGAGCTATCAAAAGTATAACCTTCGATAGATACGCGACCTATTACTTCGCATCCTTTATTTTTTATCACTTCATAAATTTTACCTAGAGCATCACCAAAAGTGTCGCTATAAGAAGAAGAGTCTCCACAGCCGAATAAAGCTACTTTTTTACCATTAAGGTCTGCATTCTTGACATCGTCGATATAAGATTCCCAATCGTCTTGAAAATCACCCATACCCATTGTTGATCCTCCAAACAACACCACATCATAAGCACTAAAGTCTGCCGAAGCTGATGCTACATCATGCACGTCAGCTGATGCTACGTCTAAAGCTTTTGCTAAACGCTCTGCTAAATCTTGAGTGTTACCGGTTGTAGAACCATAGTATATACCTATCTTTGCCATGTCTTTATTCTTTTGTATTTAGAATTAATTTTATTGATTTTGAATAATACAAAGAAAGCGGGCTTTTAGAGTATACACAATACCATAAAATAGGGATATTTTCATAAAATACTCATTATTAATAAGTACCAGACTCTAATAAGCAATTGATATACAAACGAATCTTGTTAATCTATTTTAACTAGCAAATACATAGCCTTAGATGGGGCAGGAAGTAGATTTGCAATAAAATATTATATACTGACTATATGACCATTAATAAGCTAATATCATCGGCTCTGAATATTAGAGAGAGCCAAATAGAAAAGACAATAGCCTTACTTAACGATGGAGCTACCATCCCATTTATCAGTCGTTACCGGAAGGAAGTAACCGGAGGACTAGACGAAGTTCAGATTGCCGACATCAAAGAGCAATACGACAAGCTGATAGAACTAACAAAGCGAAAAGAAACCATTTTAAAAACGATAGAAGAACAAGAGAAACTAACTCCCGAACTGAAATCGAGAATAGAAAATTGCTGGAATTCAACCGAACTCGAAGATATTTATCTACCCTACAAACCCAAACGTCAAACCCGTGCCGAAATAGCACGTAAAAAAGGGTTAGAAGGATTGGCTCAGGCTTTGATGCTACAACAGAAGTTTGATGTAGAATCTAAAGCTCTCACTTTTGTAAAAGGAGATGTGCAGGATACTAAAGAAGCCATAAATGGTGCTTGCGATATTATTGCCGAATGGGTAAGCGAAGACGAAGCTGCCCGTAATACAATACGTAATCTTTTTCAACGCGATGCTTTCGTAACATCTAAAGTAGTGAAAGGCAAAGAAGCGGAAGGAGACAAATACAGAGACTATTTTGATCTGGAAGAACGATTGAGTCGTTGTTCGTCTCACCGCATACTAGCTATGCGACGTGGTGAAGCAGAAGGATTCCTCAGAATAAATATTGCACCTCTAGAAGAAGACGCTTTGGAACGCCTCAACCGTAAATTCGTAAAAGGAGTTACAGAAGCATCCGAATATGTAGAAGTCGCTATCAAAGATGCTTATAAACGATTACTTAAGCCATCCATAGAGACAGAATTTGCTACCATGTCGAAAGATGTTGCAGATGAAGAAGCTATACGTGTATTTGTCGAAAATCTCAGACAACTGCTCCTAGCTGCTCCTCTAGGGCAAAAGCGAGTATTGGGTATAGATCCCGGATATAGAACAGGCTGTAAGGTCGTTTGTTTAGATGCGCAAGGAAATTTACTTCATAACGAAACGATATACCCTCATCCACCTCAAAACGAATCGTCTAAAGCTGCAGGAAAGATTTCACAAATGGTATCGACTTACAAAATTGATGCTATTGCCATAGGTAACGGAACTGCCAGCCGCGAGACAGAACATTTCATAACGAAGATCCGTTACGAAAAAGAAGTACAAGTATTTGTAGTAAGCGAAAACGGTGCATCTATTTATTCTGCATCTAAAATTGCAAGGGAGGAATTTCCAGAATACGATGTAACAGTTCGTGGAGCCATATCTATTGGTCGCCGCTTGATGGATCCTTTGGCTGAATTGGTAAAAATAGATCCTAAATCAATAGGTGTAGGTCAATATCAACACGATGTAGATCAAACGAAGTTGAAACGATCGCTTGACTTAACGGTCGAAAGTTGCGTAAACATGGTTGGTGTAAATGTAAATACTGCAAGTAAACATTTACTCACTTATATATCGGGATTAGGTCCTACCCTAGCCCAAAACATTGTAAATTACAGAGCCGAAAACGGAGCATTCAAAACTCGCAAGCAATTGCTTAAGGTTCCTCGAATGGGTGAAAAAGCTTTTGAACAATGTGCTGGATTCTTACGAATTGCCGATGGAGAGAACCCTCTTGATAATTCGGCTGTACACCCAGAAAGTTATGTCGTAGTAGAAACTATGGCTAAAGATTTAGGTTGCAACGTAAAAGAGTTGATCGAAAACAAGGAACTGAAAAAGAACCTGAATCTAAATAAATATGTGAATGATAAAGTAGGTTTACCTACTCTCAACGATATTATTGAAGAATTAGATAAACCGGGACGTGACCCACGAAAAGGGATTCAGGCTTTTGAATTTGATCCTACAATCAAGACCATTGCAGATTTAAGAGAAGGCATGGTTCTACCCGGTATAGTTACTAACGTTACCAATTTCGGATGTTTTGTTGATGTAGGTATTAAAGAAAATGGCTTGGTACATATTTCAGAATTAGCAGACAGGTTTGTATCTGACCCTACTGAGATTGTATCTCTACATCAGTACGTTCAAGTGAAAGTATTATCAGTTGACTCCGACAGAAAACGAGTAGCTTTATCGATGAAAGGACTCGATTAAAGTCTCTTACCCTTTTTATTGCTTTAGCAAACAGAATATCTATAGACTGCTATATTTCTAAATATATCATTCGATACTTTCTTTTGCCTAAACAAATAAAAACTTAACTTTGACGTTATAAACCTTATAATATTACAACATAAAATACATTAGAATGAAACCTACATTATTTGTGCTTGCTGCCGGTATGGGTAGCCGTTACGGAGGTCTTAAACAATTGGATGGATTGGGTCCCAGTGGCGAAACAATCATGGATTATTCTATCTATGATGCCGTAAAAAGTGGATTCGGCAAACTAGTATTTGTAATCCGTAAATCTTTCGAAAAAGAATTCATAGACAAAGTTGCATCTAAATACAACAAACATATTCCGGTAGAAATAGTATTTCAAGAACTCGACAATCTACCCGAAGGCTTTACTGTAAGTCCCGACCGTGTTAAACCATGGGGAACTAACCATGCAGTGCTAATGGGTAAAGACGTTATCAACGAACCTTTCGCTGTAATCAATGCCGATGACTTCTATGGTCGCGACGGATTTGCTACTCTTGCTAAATTCCTTACCGATCTTGAAGGAAGCAAAAACCATTATTGCATGGTAGGATACCGTTTATGTAATACACTTTCAGAAAGCGGATCTGTTGCACGTGGTGTTTGTGCCAGTGATGATAAAGGCTTCTTGACTACGGTTACTGAGCGTACTCACATCGAACGCAAAGATGGTAAGATTCAGTATAAAGAGGGTGAAAACGAATGGCATGAATTGGAAGAAAACACTCCCGTATCTATGAATATGTGGGGATTCACTCCTGAGTATTTCCAATATTCGGAAGATTTCTTCGTAGACTTCTTGAAAAAGAATCAAGATAACTTGAAGTCTGAATATTTTATTCCTCTTATGGTAGATCATTTGATCAAAAATAAAACTGCAGATGTAAAAATATTAGATACTACTTCTAAATGGTTTGGTGTAACTTACGCTGAAGACCGTCAATCGGTAGTTGACAAGCTTCAAGGTCTTGCTAATAGCGGTGAGTACCCTACTCCACTTTGGAAATAAGATTATAGAATTAGAATATAAAAGCAGCAGGAAAATCTATATTCTCCTGCTGCTTTGTTTTAAGATTAATCTATTATATAGATTACTTGCTATGTTGATGATGGTTCTGCCTAAATTCAACAGGAGTCATCTTTGTATATTTTTTAAAGAAGCGACAGAAGTAAGATTCATCAGAAAAGTTTAAAGCTATCGCAATCTGACTTACAGTATAATTAGTCTGTATCAGATACGACTTAGATTCCATCAATAGTTGTTCCAGAATATATGTACTGGCAGGTTTACCTGTTATTGCTTTCACCAGATCATTTAGGTAATGCGCATTAATATATAAGAGGTCAGCATATTCCGACACTTTACGCAATTGTAAATAATGCTGAGATACCAATTCCTGAAACTGCATAACTATTTGCTGCTGCCTAGGAATACTCATATTACCGGTATCCGATTTGTGCTTATATATACGTTCAATCTCTATCAAAAGAACATTCAGATAAAGTCGTACCAATAAGTCATCATTTAAACTTTTCTTACGCGAATATTCAATGTTCATCTTTTTGAAAACTTCAATCAGCATATTCCTCTCCACTGTCGAAACTTTCATAAAAGGAGTCTTTCCCAATTGGAAAAATGGAAACTGAGTCAGTTTAATCTGATTATGAATACAAAGAAGAAAATATTCGACATCAAAAGTGCAATGAAACCCTTTTACATCACGGCTCCATGAATCTACCGAATGCAATGCATTTGCAGGAATACAGTACAAAGTATTGGGCTCGAAACTGTATGTTTTATAGCCGATTGTCTCGGTTATACTTCCCGATGTCAGCAATACAATAGTATAATAATCCTGTCTGTCGGAACCTGAGTTAAACTGATTCTGCAAAACTTTCAAATTCTCTAGGGGTATTATTTCCAGAAAATTATGATTTCATCCCTCCTGCAAATAAGAGGTATTATTCACTATATACTTGTCTTTATTTTCCTGAGTTGCCATTCGATTAAATCTTTAAAGCTTTTTTCTCAATAAGAAATTACAATAAGATACACAACAGATATTTATAACGCCCAAATAAAGATACCAAAAACTAAATCCAAACAGACATAAAACAGGTATCCAATAACTGAATATACTCCAAAACGAAGCCATACACATAGGACATTGTATAAGGGGTTTCCTTAAATACTTGCTAAATCGCGGCTCTTGATATACTTTGTAGAAACTTATTGCATTATTATTAATTTGAATCTTTATTTGTGAATCTATTTGAAATAATACACTATTTAAAGAGTTAAGAAACGAAGTATTATTACCTCTTTCGCCATTCAAAAGAAGAGTTTCATCTATCACATTCAAATTCACTTCCGGTAGAACCATCTGGATTTTATTAATCAGATTGGTAAATTGGTCCCCTGAAAAATAAACAGTTTTCGTTTCAGACTGCATAAGGAACTTTTTAAGAGGATAAAGAATCATCTCACTATCCTTATCCTTACCATCGGGCATTACCTCTGTCTCTCCAGCCGCTGCAATCCAAACACCCATAATGAACAACGATTGCAGTAACACATATCCTAAAGCTGCTAATATAGCGTAAAAAACCAAATCTATTTCCATTTTGTTTCTATTTTAAAATTATAGCAACAAAGGTAGATACCAGCCAATATATACTTATGACATTAGATGCATACGTTATGGGACAAATCGTAGATTTACACAAAAAAGTGGGATTTAAAATAAGCTCCTTCGTCTTATTTTAAATCCCACATATCTCAGTTAGTAATATAAATTACTGCTATTCTCTTTCTTCTCGATTCTTCTTGTCGTACTTCTTTCCTGCAAACAGGTCGTATCTACGAAATTCACATTCCAAAGAACCATTTATAAGAGGTACTTTCTTTGATGGTTTCAAACCTATCTTATCAAAGCAGTCTTTTCTATAACTAAGTATCCAAGCAGTATATCCTGCGAATACGTGCTTTAATCTTTCACCTATCATTTCGTACATACCATATAAGTCATCCGATTTGATACGCTCTCCATAAGGAGGATTCGTAATAAGAATACCTTTTTCGGATGGCGCTTCTTTGTATTGCTGAAAAGGCATTGCTTTAAGCTCTACATATTTGGCAACTCCCGCACTTTTAATATTCTCGGTCGAAATAGCAATAGCACTTTTCAAGATGTCAGAGCCGTAGATTTTGTGCTTGAATTCTCTCTCGTTACTATCATCCTGATAAATGGTATCGAATAGGTCCTGATTAAAATCAGGCCATTTCTCGAATGCAAAACCGGGACGATAAATACCCGGAGGAATATTCATGGCAATCATAGCAGCTTCGATAAGCAATGTTCCCGATCCGCACATAGGATCAACAAAATCACATTCGCCTCTCCACCCTGTTTTAAGAATCATTCCCGCAGCCAATACCTCATTCAATGGAGCTTCGGTTTGAGCTACTCGGTATCCTCTTTTGTGTAAAGACTCTCCCGAGCTGTCGAGTGATACTGTACACTGATTTTCCGAGATATGCACATTGATAAATATATCGGGGTTGGTAATACTCACCGATGGGCGTTTACCTGTTTTCTGTATAAAATAGTCTGCAATAGCATCCTTTACACGATACGCCACAAACTTAGAGTGTGTAAACAACGATGAATAGACTACTTCGTCTATCACAAAGGTATTTTTCTCTGAAAGGAAATCATCCCATTTGAATTTCTTGATCTCTTCGTATACCTCATCGGCATTTTTTGCTTTGAACTTGAACAGAGGTTTCAATATTCGTAAAGCTGTACGACAATGTATATTTGCTTTGTACATCAACATCTGATCGCCTGTAAACGAAACCATTCTCCGCCCGATCTGAAGATTATCAGCACCTAAGGCGGTCAATTCCTCTGCCAAGACTTCTTCGAGTCCCGACATTGTTTTAGCAACCATTTCAAAAGTATTCCTACTCATCTAATTCTATTTCTATTTTTAAATAACTTCAATTATACGCTCTAAAGTAACAATGGCTTAAAAAAGTTTCTCGTTACAATGATAGCTTCTTAGCAATACCCTTCGACTCGTTATGAAAAGCATCAACTGCCGTCACAACATACTTGTATTTCTTTTTTCCACCTTCATAAGGTAGTGGGTATTTTGTATCGCGTGTAATACCTACAATGTTTCGGGCATCCTCTAAATTCTCAGATTGTCCTTGTACAAATCTGTAAACCACGAAGTAAGTACCTGCTAAAGGATCTCCCTTTTCGCCATCTCTATCCCAAACCAGAAGATGAGCCGCCTCTGTGTATTTCTCCTTTACATTTTTCACCTTCTTGGGTGTACCTCTATACATGTGTGTATAAGCAGGTATAAGTGACGGGTATTTATGATAGGTAGATATCAGACTGCTGGTAACGCCTCTATAATTCTCAACTATATTTTGACCATACCAAAAACAGTTGCCATTTACGGCTTTGTAGCTTCTTGATAATCTCATCTTTTCAGCCAACTGATTATCGCCCGAAGGCATTACAGCATCCATAGTCCGCTTTACATCTTGCCCAATATACAAGGGTTGTTCAAAATTATTGTTTGCCCACCACTCTACAAGTGTTGCATAATCGGCTGCTTTATGACCTATTTCCCAATAAACCTGAGGCATATTATAGTCAATCCAACCATTTTTCACCCACAGCTTCACATCAGCATATAAGTCATCATAATTTTGCAATCCGGTTGTATTACTTCCCGTTCCATTGGGTGTACTTCTTTTGTTACGATATATGCCGAAAGGGCTGATACCAAAACGTACCCAAGGTTTTGTTACTATGATAGTTTCTTTGATTTCTTTTATTAGCGAATTTACATTGTTACGACGCCAATCGTCACGATGTGCCTGATCGAATCCCTGAGATGCACCATAGGTTGCAAAGCTGCGATCATCGGGGAATGGTTTTCCTGCAATGGGGTATGGATAAAAATAGTCATCCATATGGATAGCATCCACATTATACCTTTTTACAATATCTTTTACTACTTGACAAATAAAATCTCTGTTAGCAGGAATTCCTGGATCAAAGAAAATTTGTGTTCCGTATTTTACAAAACGATCGGGATATTGATAATACATATGACTCTTAGTGAGTACCTGATTCTCGGATAGAGATACACGATAAGGATTCAACCATGCATGCAATTCCATATTACGCTTGTGGCATTCTTCAACCAAAAAAGTCAAAGGATCGAATCCATCAGCCATTGGCTTACCCTGGGTTCCGGTTAAAAAGCTACTCCAAGGTTCTAACTCCGAATAGTAGAAAGCATCTGCCTGAGGACGTACCTGAAAGATAACTGCATTGATACCTGCTGCTTGAAATTTATTCAATACATCGGAAAAATATGCTTTCATCTGCGTACTGTTCATCGACTTGTACTGACCTTGCCATGCCGTTTGAATCCATGCTCCTCTAAATTCTCTTTTGGGATATTGGAGATCTGCCGAACTGGTTACCGTTTTCTTGCTTCCGCACGAAGATAAGATAAGCCCTACCAACAAAACAGTCAATAAATATTGATATCTGAAACACCTTTTCATCACTTGTTTTTGATATTTTAAATTTTGTTTTGCAAAAATAGAATAATTAATGCGAAGACTAAAGCTTTTGGGCAGTAAACAAAAGATAATCTAAATCTTAACCTAATTTCCCCATATTATTTATAGCTTTTTAAGGGCTAACAAACTTTTATTTCTCCGAGAAATGAACAATGTAGAGACAATAAGCATTTAACTTTAGTAACACAAACTGTATATTAATATACCTTTTATTATTTTTGTAAAATTCACTAATAACATTTTTATAGAGTATGATGCCCGACCAGATAACCGAAATAGCCGTTTTCGCAAAATATATCTTAATAGCCTTAGCATCCATAGGAGCAATTGTGCTTGCTTTTGGGATCTATCATCGCAAGAGGCAATTGATAGAGAGAGGTGGATACATGATTATTCTATCAATAGTTTTAGGTGTATGTGGATACCTAATCTACGAGAAGACCAAACAAAAGTCATACGAGATGCTCCAAAATACATACATTTCCTATTAAAGCAACCCTAATAACAATGAGATATCATATTATACTCTCTATTATACTTTTTTTCGGGTGGAGTTTCACTTCGTGTGCCCAAGAAACCCAAAGCCTCAAAATAGGGGTAATAAGTGATCCTCATTATTTATCGGAGCAATTGATGGATAATGGTTCAGCCATTCAAAATGCTGTGAACTCAGGCGGGAAAGCGATAACCGATGTACCTCAAGTTTTAGATCAGGTTTTGGCCGAATATTTAAAGAGTGATATAGAGGTATTGCTTATTCCCGGAGACATGACCAAAGATGGAGAGAAGCAAAGCCATATTGATTTCGTCAAAAAGCTTCAACCTCTCATTGATAAAGGTGTAAGAGTTTTTGTTGTTCCCGGAAATCACGATGTAAATGTGCCAAATCCGGTACGTTACGAAGGAGATAAAACATACCCCGTAGAAAGTGTCACCCCTATGGAATTCAGGCATATTTATAGCGACTGTGGTTATAACAGAGCATTAAGGCGAGATACAGCATCGCTCAGCTATGTAGCTCAGTTAAATAATGATACTTGGTTACTAGCTATTGATGGCTGCCGATATAAAGAACACACCACATCAACGATCTCTTCGGGGCAAATATCTCCTTCAACCGAACGGTGGATCGTAGAGATAATGAACGAAGCCAAACAAAAGAACATTCAGGTGGTGAGTATGATGCACCACGGATTGGTAGAACATATTATGTTTCAGGCAACATTTTTCAAAGATTATGTGATCAATGACTGGCAACGACTGGCTCCTCTTTTTGCCGATTTGGGCATGAAAGCAATATTTACGGGGCATTTTCATGCTAATGACATAACAGAATACAGATCGCCATCGGGTAACAAAATCTATGATATAGAAACCGGCTCTCTTTGTGCTTACCCGTTTCCTTACCGTTTTGTGGAATTGAATAAAAAAGGAATGAAAGTTTCGACAAAAAACATAACTTCCATTCCCAATAATCCAACAATATCCGAAGATAATAAAGCTATTATGCACGAACGTGGTCGTGCAATTGCCATCAGCAAAATACGCTCGATGGGCTTACAATTACCCGATGCCACTTTATCATTAATGGCTGATATGATCGGAAAAATATTTGTAATGCATCTTGCAGGAGACGAAGTTGTAGACGAAGAGTTAAAAACAACAATCAAACAATTGTCTAAAGAGCTGGATTCGTCGATGCCTGTTCCTACTGATAATATAGAATTAGATTTTTACCCGGCTGATAATAATGTAGAGATATCATTCTGATACATTCAGTGATATTTAATTCTATTTTTCTAAAAGATTGCTCAGAAGTATAAGATTCTAAAATAATCCATTGATTATTAAATTTATCCAAGATGTATCTTACTATAATGGTGAATTGATTAACTTTGTTCCTTTATACACATAATGAACATCATTGCTGTATTGGGTCAGTTATAACTCTAAGGATAGATCAAAAGTCAGAATAATAAAGAGGTCTCAGACCTTAAGATAATTACAGATATTCACTATTTACATGGATAAAACCTATTATAATCGGTATAAATCTTTACTCGAAAAGTTAAATTATACATACAAAGGGTATAATGTAAAGTATTTGGGTCCAGGTTATTTTACTTTCCTGTTTAGTGACGATGCTATTTCGGCAAGAGAAGTATTTAAAGAGTTTTATATCAGCACACAGATTAAAGACCTGGGACAAGTTCTTGACACCAAATCATCTTCTGTTATATCATTTCTGATAGATAGAGACGATTATCAGGATTTGGCAAATTCCGTAAAATCCATTTATCCCGACTCTTCAATTGTTAAACTGTCTGCTCTACCCAATAAGAAAGTGTCATTCCTTAGTTTCTCTTATTTAAAGCACTTGGCAAAAGCATTCAAACTCATTTTTGGTCGTCCAATTGATGAATCTTTTATGACTAAGCTGTTTTTAGTAGGCTTATTGACCAAGTTGTTTAACCAGATAAACGTACTTGAAAAGGTGCAATGTCCCGAAAATATCCAAAGATATATTTGTTTCAATGCAGCTTATAAGGAAGAAAGCTTACTTACCCTTTACTTTAAAAACAGAGGGATAGAAACCATATCGATGCAGCATGGAATCTTTTGCAATTTCAAGCTAATGATTCCTTTCGATTATATTAATTTCGACAATATGATAGCTGACAAGCTTTTGTGCTGGGGGCAATCAACAGTTGATTATCTGACCTCAAAAGGTATAGACAAATCAAGATTAATATTGATGGGGAATCCCAAGTATAAAGATTTAATGATCTCTCATATCGATCAGTCTTTCACTAAATGTTTAGTACTATTAGGAAGAGCCATTTATATTCCATCTAATGATAAGCTACTTTCGTTATTAAAAGACTTCAATAAGAAACATAACAACAAAGTATTATTCTATATAAAGAAGCATCCTTTTTTGATGGATGTAGAACATAAATCATTTGCCAGCATTTCCGACAATATGATTTTCCTTGGACGGGAACATTCGGTACAAGAAGTGCTAAGATCAGATATGGTCAACTTTACCATTGCCGTTAATACAACTGCTTATTACGAATCGTTGGCTTTGGGTAAGATTTCTTTACGATGGTCTGAATCAGAAAATGAAGAATTTATCGGCATGGACGACAAATTCGTAAACCTATCGGAGTTCGAAACTAAACTAAATGAGTTTAGCCAAAAACCAGAGGGAGAAGTTAGACAAGAGATGAAAGAGATTATTAAGTATGTATTTAATCCAGAATTGAGGTCTTAGACCTTTTTATTGCTTCGGTTAGTATAATAATCACAATAAATTATACTTATCGAGATGTATTTATAAATAGTTGAAATTACTTATTATGATAGATATAGTAGATTGTACCCTTAGAGACGGAGGATATTATACCAATTGGGATTTTAATGAAAACCTGACTCTCAATTATTTTCAGGCAATGGAAAAACTGCCTGTATCATATATTGAAATCGGGTACCGATCTTTAGTTCAGGATGGATATAAAGGGGAGTATAATTACTGCCCCGATTATATATTGAAATACGCTCGCCAACATATGCCTTCGAAGAAGATAGGTATTATGTTGAATGAGAAAGAAGTTAAGATAGATGATCTTGAAAAGCTCTTATCTTCTTGCAAAGGAACAATAGACATTATAAGAATGGCTGTGGATCCTGCCAATATAAAGCGTGCAGGGGAAACTGCTGCTCGCATCAAGGAAATGGGATTCGAAATGGGATTCAACGTAATGTACGTATCCAAATGGATGACCGAGTATCCCAATTTCATGACAGATGTAGCCTCCTTAAATGGTAAAGTTGATAGTTTCTCTATGGTTGATTCTTATGGGGGTATATTTCCAGAAGAAGTAGAAACTATAACTCGACACTTAAGATCGGTACTGCAATGTAAAATTGGCTTTCATGGTCATAACAATACCGAATTGGCATTTGCCAATACGCTGGCAGCCATAAAAGCTGGATGCGAACTTATTGATACTACCATCACGGGAATGGGACGAGGTGCAGGTAATATGAAAACCGAACTGTTGCTATCTTACTTCTCCTCAAAAGAAGGTGTATCGCTAGATTTCAACAGCCTTAGCACTACTGTTGCCGATTTTGAACGTTTAAAAGAAGAATACGGTTGGGGAACCAACCTTCCTTATATGGTTTCGGGTTTCAATTCACTACCACAAAAGGATGTGATGGATTGGGTTACTCGCCGCTTTTACTCTATCAATAGTATCTTGCAGGCATTGCATAATATGAAAGATAAAAAAGGAGATAACCTGAAACTTCCTATTTTCAATTCAAACAAATCACATTTCGACACTGTCCTTATTATAGGAGGAGGTCCTAGTGGAGCCAATTGTGCTACTGCAATAAAACAGTTCATAAAGAAACAAGAAGACAAGACAATTTGCATCATTCATGCAAGCAGCAAAAATGCAGGTTATTATAATGATATAGATATTCCTCAGTTTTTCTGTTTAGTAGGAAACGAAGGACACCGTTTAGAGAAAGTATTTGCTGACTTCGACCTGAACAAGATCTCATGTGTTCTGCCTTCTTATCCTCGAAAAATGGGAACTTATATTCCTCAAAAGCTAATCGACAAAAGCTTTGAGCTAAAAGAAGTAACATTCTCTCCACTTTATCAGGATTCGCATACAGCGTTGGCATTGCAAACAGCAATAGAATTATCTGCAACAACTGTATATATTGCAGGATATGACGGCTACGATGGCTTGATAAATGAGAATGAAAGACTACTCACTTCCGAAAACGAATATCTGCTTTCACTGATTGTAGATAAAAGACCCGATATAGAGGTAGCAACCATAACTGCTACAAAATATCAAGGAGTGAAAAATTTATCGGTATACCGATTATTAATAGATTAAAGGTCTCAGATCTTGTTATTGCTTTCATAAATATAAATACGACAGTTAGTTATAACTAAATAATGTTTCATTAAATGAAAATATCCGTTTTTCTTCCATGTAGGGCAGGCAGCGAAAGAGTTCCTCATAAGAACACCCGTATTTTTGCAGATATTGAGGGTGGACTATTAAAGATAAAATTACAACAACTGGTAGCTTGTAATGCTATTGACTCTATTGTTTTGTCTACTAATGATGAAGAGGTTATTCAACTAGCCGAAACAGTATCAAGCGATAAAATAAAAATAGACAGACGACCTGAGCATCTGGCAACATCAAGCACATCTACTGATGATCTCGTAAAATATGTACCTACTATCATCACAGAAGGAGCTGTGTTGTGGACTCATGTAACATCACCTTTTATTGACGGTAAGATATACGAAGAAGCAATTGATGCTTATAGAAATGCCCTAAGTAAAGGCGATCATGATTCTCTAATGTCGGTTACCGCCTTGAGAACTTTCATCTGGAACAAAGAAGGTGCTGTAAATTATGACCGCAACAAAGAGAAATGGCCAAGAACTCAAACTATTGAGCCGCTTTACGAAATCAATAGCGGGATATTTCTGGCAGATATAGATATATACAGAAATCTTGAAGACAGAATCGGAAAGAAACCATTCTTATTTGAGAATAACGATATAGATTCTTTCGACATCGATTGGGAAGAAGATTTTTTTATAGCAGAAGCTATCTATAAAAAACTAAGGTCGTAGACCTTTTTAGTAATTATGTAGTAATTCGGACAGATATACAAATCTGCCACTACAAGTAAACATACAACGATATTATTGAATGTAACTTATGACTCCTACTATCTCTATAATAATCCCGATCTATAATATGGAACAATTTCTGGGGCGTTGTCTGGATTCCGTTGTGAATCAGACCTACACCGCTTTAGATATTATTCTTATAAATGATGGATCAACGGATTCTTCGGGAGATATTTGTAATGCTTATGCCCAAAGCGACCCCCGCATAAATGTAATACATCAAGCAAACGGAGGAGTTTCATCTGCTCGTAATTCAGGATTGGATATCGCAACGGGAGATTATATAAGTTTTGTAGACCCCGACGATTACATAGAGCTAAACACATACGAAACTCTTATACCCTATCTGGATAATAACAGTATAGATATACTGAGATTCAATGCATATCGAAAAGGTGAAATATTGAATCAACTGCCTTTTAAAGGAGAATATGCTGGGGAAAGATTTGAGCAAGAAATCGTATTGCCAATGGTGGGATCAGAAAAATTCGGAGGTATGTTTATCCTCGGAGTTCTTTGGATCCATCTATTCAGAAGAAAGGTTATCGAGAAAAATCATATCCGCTTCAACAAAGAATTGAGGAGATGCGAAGACCGACTATTCACTATTACAGCAATGTTACATTCAAACAGAATGTTCTTTATAGATTCAGTCCTCTATCACTATCAAGTAAATGATGAATCTCTGTCTAACAGATACGATCCTATCCGTTGGCAACAAGAATTAATATTTCTTGATGACCTTAAGAAAGCATATACTCACGCAAAATCTGATTCTTTTATAGCAGAAGCTAATAAACGGATTAAAAACGATTACACCTTAAGGGCTGTTACGTCTATTAATAATGAGTATTTTACAAATAACACGAACAGCTTCTTCAAGCGATATAAAAATATTAAAACAATAATAAACAATCCGAACACTAGATTGTCTATAAAAGATATACAGAGAGAGAAATCAGGATTAAAAGGAGATTTAATAATCGGAATGATAAAATATCGCCTTATTCTTTTGCTCAACCTCTTCAACACTCTAATTTTATACAAAAACAAAGTTATAAATGGATAAAATATCAGCAATTGTTCCCTGCTACAACGAAGAACAGGCTCTTCCATATTTATATGAAGAACTAGTAAAAGTAGCTCAACAAATGAATGGACAAGATTTCGAGTTCATTTTTGTGAATGATGGCTCTAAAGATAAAACGCTACAAGTTATCAAAGAACTCAGGAAAAAGGATGACAGAGTACGTTATGTCTCATTCTCTCGAAACTTCGGTAAAGAAGCAGCTATATACGCTGGACTTGAGGCTGCAACGGGCGACTATGTTGCCATGTTGGATGCCGACCTTCAAGATCCTCCACATTTGCTGGTTGAGATGTATGAGTCTCTTAAAACTGAAGATTTTGATTGCGTTGCAACCCGTCGCGAAGACCGAAAGGGAGAACCTATCATCCGTTCATTTTTTGCCAAACAGTTCTATCAACTAATCAATAAGATATCAGATACTGAAATTGTAGATGGTGCCAGAGATTTCAGATTGATGTCTCGTGCAATGGTAAATTCTATCTTGCAGGTAGGAGAATATAACAGATTCTCGAAAGGCATTTTTGGATGGGTAGGCTTCAATACCAAATGGATTGCTTATGAAAATGTAGAACGTGTAGCCGGAGAGACAAAATGGTCGTTCTGGGGACTATTCTTTTATTCACTCGAAGGTATTATAGCTTTCTCTACTCGTCCCTTGGCTATAGCCTCTGTATTTGGGTTTGTATTCTTCCTTATATCACTCGTTTGGATTTGTATGATTATCACCAAGACTTTACTATGGGGCGACCCCGTTCCCGGTTATCCGTCTTTGATATGTGCCATATTCTTTATTGGAGGTATTCAATTGCTTTGCCTTGGAATACTCGGACAGTACTTATCGAAAACTTATCTGGAAACAAAAAAGCGTCCTATATATATAGCTAAAGAAACCGAAACAACTGCTTAATGCATATCTTAAATAAAAAAGAGCTCTACCGTTGGTAGAGCTCTTTTTATATAGGTATAGTATAAGGTCGTAACCTTATTTCTTTAAGCTTTGAATAGTTTCTTCAATGGTTTTGATCTTACTTTCAGCATCCGCTTGTTTTTTACGCTCTGCATCTACTACATCAGCTTTTGCATTAGCTACAAACTTTTCGTTACTCAGCTTCTTCATAACCGAATTCAAGAAACCTTGTTGATAAACAAGATCTGCTTCAAGTTTTGCAATTTCGGCTTCCACATCAATATTGTTACCCATAGGTACAGCAAATTCTGTAGTTCCTACAAGGAAAGATATTGCCAATGGATTTTTATCCGATGTCTTTCTTATCTCTGAGATATTACCCATTTTAGAAATAACAGAATTAAATGAGTCATCATGATCTCCCATAATCTCTAATTCCAACGGATCTTTATTGGCTATATTCTTCTGTAATCTGATGGTACGGATACCCGAAATAATTTCTTTAACCTTCTCAAAAGAATTCAGAAGTTCGCTATCTACTGTCTTTGCAGCAGGCATAGAAGTAATCATTATACTTTCGCCATCTTTTCTTTCCGAAAGAGCTTGCCATAATTCCTCCGTAATGAAAGGCATAAATGGATGCAATATCCTTAATAGTGAATCGAAGAAACCAAGTGTTTGTTGATAAGTTTTAGCATCAATCGGTTTTTGGTAAGCTGGTTTAATTACTTCCAAATACCACGATGAAAACTCGTCCCAGAACAATTTATAAACAAGCATTAGAGCTTCCGACAAACGGTATTTAGCAAACAGCTCATCTACTTCTGCAATTGTTTTCGACAATACATCATCAAACCATTTAACAGCAATAGCTGCTGCTTCGGGTTGCTCTATTGAGCTATCAACCTCCCACCCTTTTACAAGACGGAAAGCATTCCATATTTTACTATTGAAGTTACGTCCTTGTTCGCAAAGAGCTTCATCAAAAGGAATATCATTTCCTGCAGGAGCCGTAAGTAATAAGCCCATACGTACCCCATCTGCTCCGTACTTAGCCATCAGCTCAATAGGGTCAGGAGAGTTTCCTAATTGTTTAGACATCTTACGACCTTGTTTGTCGCGAACAATTCCTGTAAAGTATACATTCTGAAAACATGGCTTCTTGCGATATTCATAACCCGACATTATCATACGGGCTACCCAAAAGAAGATAATATCCGGACCTGTTACCAAATCGCTCGTAGGATAATAATATTCTATATCCTTATTATCAGGATGATTTATGCCATCAAATACCGATATAGGCCACAACCATGAAGAGAACCAAGTATCCAGACAGTCTTCATCTTGACGAAGATCTTCCATTGTTAAGCTTGGATTCTTTTTTTGAGCTTCAATCAAAGCCAGTTCGGGAGTCTCCGCTACTACATAACCACCTTCGGGCAAATAGTAAGCAGGAATACGATGTCCCCACCAAAGTTGACGGCTGATACACCAATCTTTGATGTTCTCCATCCAATAACGGTATGTATTTTTATAGCGTGCCGGATAGAATTTTATTGTATCGTCTTCAACAGCATCAAGAGCAGGCTTTGCCAAATCTTCCATTTTCAAAAACCACTGCATAGATAGCTTTGGTTCAATAGGCACATTTGTACGCTCCGAAAATCCAACTTTATTGGTATAAGCCTCAACTTTGTCCAATAAGCCAGATTCTGCTAAATCTTTTTCGATCTTCTTACGAACATCGAATCTGTCCATTCCTTCGTATTGAAGACCATGCGCATTGAGTGTTCCATCATCATTGAAGATATCAAGAGCTTCAAGATTGTGTTTCTCGCCCAACATATAGTCATTCACATCATGAGCAGGAGTAACTTTCAGAAATCCTGTTCCAAACTCCATGTCTACATAATCATCCTCGATGATAGGAACAACACGGTTTACAATTGGAACTATAACTTTCTTACCTTTCAGATGCGTTGTTTTTTCATCATTCGGATTGATGCAAACAGCAACGTCTCCAAAAATAGTTTCGGGACGTGTAGTTGCTACAACAGCAAAACCATCTTCGCCTTCGACCTTATATTTTAAGTAATATAATTTACTGTTTTCTTCTTTATGTATCACCTCTTCGTCCGACAGAGCAGTTTTGGCAGCAGGATCCCAATTGACCATACGAACTCCACGATATACTAAACCTTTGCGATAAAGGTCTGCAAATACTTTGAATACACTTTCGGAACGTTTCTCATCCAGTGTAAAACACGTACGATCCCAATCACACGAAGCTCCAAGTTTACGTAGTTGCTGAAGGATGATTCCACCATGTTCGTCAGTCCATTCCCAAGCATGTTTCAAAAACTCATCACGAGTAAGATCTCTTTTATTGATTCCTTGAGAAGCTAATCGGCCTACCACTTTAGCCTCGGTGGCAATAGAAGCATGGTCGGTACCTGGAACCCAGCAAGCATTTTTACCCATCATGCGTGCACGACGGACTAGTATATCCTGTATCGAATTGTTCAACATGTGTCCCATATGTAGAACACCTGTGACATTAGGAGGAGGAATGACGACAGTAAACGGCTCGCGACTGTCTGGTTCAGAATGAAAAAGATTATTTTTCATCCAATACTCATACCATTTATCCTCTACTTCCGCAGGATTGTACTTACTTGCAATTTCCATAATTAAAAAATATTTTTCGAACTGCGAAAATACGAAAATGTTTGCAGATATAGATGCTTACCAAAACATTAAATCATTCCTACCAAGTATTAGCACCATAAGAAACTGTACTATAGCATTATTATACAAAAAAACAAAATGGATTTTAGCCTATTGCATAGTCCGTTTATTATGAATACTTTTGCCTTAATTTTTATAAAATAACTAACAAAAAAACACCCAATGGATCAAAACAAAATTGATATGTTTTTGGCTACAAACGGAAAGAAATTTTCAACAAGCCAACTTTCTTTAATTTCCAATAAACTAAGCCAATTAGATGACAGCAAATTTCAATTAGCTTTATCTTTGGATTATAAAGACCCAACAACCATGCTTATAATATCTCTTTTGGCTGGTCCTCTAGGTATAGACAGATTTATGCTAGGTGAAACTGGTTTAGGTGTATTAAAACTACTTACTGCTGGTGGATGTTGTGTATGGACAATTGTTGACTGGTTCTTAATACAAGATAAAGCAAAAGAATACAACTTCAATTTATTCACACAAGCTCTGGGTGTATAAAACAAAAATATAAAGGCTCCCTTATAAAAGAGAGCCTTTTTTTATTATACTATGAATGAAAACGATATAATTCTGTTTACTATAAATAATCAGAATAAGTTTCCCTCTCACCGCTTATCTATCATCAAAGAGAGGCTGGAAGGAATGACTTCTCAAGAATCTATTATTGCAACATCATTAGATTATCAAGATACATCTATGATTATCTGCTTATCAGTACTGGTCGGATATTTAGGTATTGACCGAATGATGATCGGACAAGTTCTATTAGGAGTCATCAAACTAATTACTTTTGGAGGATGTTTTATTTGGACTATTATAGATTGGTTTATTATAGGCAATCTAACCAAAGAGTATAACTACAATATGTTCATGTCCTATGTCAATAACCTCCCCAATAAAGCAATTACGCCAGAGCCTTAAATATGCTCTAGCAATTGTATTAGCTTATACCGCCCTTTTGCTCATGGATCTTCACAAAAACCACGAGCACAACAGCACTATCTGTATTTTCAAGAATCTTACGAATATACCTTGTCCCGGTTGTGGATTGGGGCGCGCAACTTTAGCACTTTTCAACGGTAACTTCATTCAATCGTTCCACTACCATATTCTTGGAATACCTCTCACAATCTTCGTCCTTATTAGCTTCTTTCTATTATTATTTGATGCTATAAGAGGAAAAGACCACTTCGTATCAAAAATGAATCAACTGATAACTTGGAAAGTATACATTCTATTTCTCCTCTTAACCTTATTTAGTTGGTACATAAATATTCAGAGAGGAGTATAAGTCTCATCAAGTATTTACGCATCCTCCCACACATACCCAATTCATTTTCAGCACCTTTATCAAATACACAAAAAGGTCTACTCCCTTAATAGTTTTTATCCCTATATTCTTTAAATTTGTATGTGAGGAAAATCATCCACATAGATATGGATGCCTTTTATGCTTCAATCGAGCAAAGAGACAACGAACTATATAGAGGTAAGCCCCTAGCCGTAGGTTATGCCGGCGACAGAGGTGTAGTTGCTGCTGCCAGCTATGAGGCACGCACCTATGGAGTGAGATCTGCAATGCCATCTAAGACAGCATTACGAAAGTGCCCTCACCTAATATTTGTGCCTGCTCGGTTTGATGTCTACAAATCGGTATCCAATCAGATTATGGATATATTTTTAGATTATACCGATCTTGTGGAACCATTATCTTTAGATGAAGCTTTTCTTGATGTAACCGAAAATCACAAAGCATTACCCTATGCCACACAAATAGCAAAAGAGATAAGAAAAAAGATATATGAAGAAACTTCGCTCACTGCGTCTGCAGGAGTTTCTTATAATAAATTCTTAGCGAAAATTGCTTCTGATTACAAAAAACCCAACGGATTATTTATAATAAGACCTAAGGATGCCGAAAGCTTTGTAGAAACCTTACCTATTGAGCGTTTCTTTGGTGTGGGAAAAGTCACAGCGCAAAAGATGCATCAACTCGGCATAAAGAACGGGGCGGACCTTAAAGCGAAGAGCGAACCCGAACTTGTGTCACTTTTCGGGAAAGCTGGACATATGTATTATATGAATGCCAGAGCAATAGATGACCGCAAAGTAGAACCCAACAGAGAACGTAAATCCGTAGGATCTGAGAATACTTTCAGCAGAGACATAGACTCTTTTGAAGAACTCGCCATAGAGCTAGATGAGATTGCGAAAGATGTAGTAGAGAGAATAACAAGAAGTGAATTTTTGGGACGCACAATTACGTTAAAGGCAAAGTATGCCGATTTTAAAACAATAACAAGAAGCAAAACTCTGCTATCAATGGTCACCGATTACGAAACTCTATACAAAGTGGGTTTCGAGTTAATGAAGGATATAGATATATCGGCAAAAGTACGCTTATTAGGTTTAAGTATAAAAAACACAGATAGCATCATCTGGCATGATGCTATACAATTATCTTTAGAGTTTAAGGATTGGGACGATTTTACCCGACTGAAAGAATAATACCATTCTCTTCCGCCATTTTACGTATATTCAATATAGCATAACGCATCCTGCCCAAAGCAGTATTAATGCTTATTCCTGTTTGTTCCGAAATTTCCTTGAAGCTTAGCCCTTGATAGTATCTCATTTCCAATACCTCTCGTTGGCTTTCGGGTAAGTATTGTATCAACTTCTTTACATCTTGCAAGATTTGCCCATAAATAAGTTGATCTTCTATTGTGCCTTCACATAGATTTGCGTTATTCAACAAATCAATCTCAGTTTCGTCATTAGATACCGTATTCTCATTTCTCTCTTGTCTGAAATAATCTATCACAAGATTATGAGCTATACGCATTATCCATGCCCTGAACTTACCATTTTCTACGTACCGACCTTGTTTTATTGTGGTAATAGCTTTAATGAATGTTTCCTGAAAAACATCCTCTGCCATTTCTCTATTTCTTATTATGAAGTATATATAATTATATACATTCTTTTGATGACGAAGAAGAAGTTCATCAAAAGCTAGATTATTACCAATCGAATAAGAAATAACCAACTCTTCATCAGTCATGTTCTTTAATACATCCATTACTATATGTCTAAATTACTATGAGTAATGTTTTTTCGATAGGCTTCGTAGTTTTGGTTTATAATTATTACAAATGAATAATATTTATCTCACATTTGCAAATCTTTACTACCTATTTTACAATATAAATTAACCTTTTCAGTTATTCGGCTAAAATTAAGGAGCTAATCTATTAATTATCCATTCCTTATTTTCATAAGTATATTGAATTCTGTCATGTAAACGATTTGCGCGTCCTTGCCAAAATTCGACCAAAGTAGGACGAACAAGATACCCTCCCCAATTTGCGGGTCTTGATATTTCAACATTAGCAAATTTCTGCTCAAAATCGGCAACCAAGTTTTCCAGATATTCACGATTAGGCATTATTGAACTTTGAGGCGAAGACCATGCCCCCAGTTTACTAGCTACAGGACGCCTCTCGAAGTACAAATCAGACTCCTCAGGTAGAATCTTCTCTACCCGCCCCTCAATGCGAACCTGCCTCTCTAACTCTTGCCAGACAAAAGTTAGGGCACAGTTCGAATTCTCAGCCATTTGTTTTGCTTTTCGGCTATCATAATTTGTAAAAAATACAAAGCCCTCACTTCTTACCTGTTTTAACAATACAATTCTTGATGATGGCTTCATATCAAACCCTACGGTAGCCAAATTCATGGCATTAGGCTCTAAAGCTTCCGCCTCAATAGCCTCTTTAAACCATATCTCAAACTGTGCTATTGGATTTAGCAAAACATCCTTTTCATCTAAAGTACGAAGTGTGAAATCTCTCCGCAAATCAAAAATATTAATCATACTATTTTACACCTTTCTTTATAAGATTCTTTTTCACAAGCGAGATAAATTCCATTTTTTCATCATCAGAAATCTCCAATGATATAGACAAGTTTTTTCCATTTTTGTAAAGAACTTTGATCTTCTTATCCACATTCAAATATATCTCTTTTATTTCAACAAAATATGTATACTTTATGTTGTTCAATCTCGTAAGATAATACAGACCATTTTCGTCGACTTCCGCCACAACCATATGCTCTCTTCGATAGTACGAAATTGATCTAGATATATAAACTATTGCCACAATGACAATTACAATAAAAAGTACTATAAACTCATCCAAAATATTAAGAAATAATGCCAGCGAAAACAAAAGTAATAACGCAACTAACACAGCGATTAAACAACCTAGAATAAATAATCCAATTATAAGATATGTTAGAGCATATAGCTTAGGTCTTCGGGTTGAGAAATATTGTTTTTTCATTTTCTACTAAACGTTTCAGCTAAAGAATATAAAAAAGAAAGCCGCACTCTTGGAGAGCACGGCTTTCGTATACTATAATATATTGAAGTCAATCAATTACTCTGCATTCAAGGTAACACGTTTGAATTCAGTAACTGTCAATTCTTTATCTACTGATTGAAGATATTGCTCAATATTTTGTTTTGGATTCTTAATGAATTCTTGTTGAAGAAGAGTAAATTCTTTGTAGAATTTAGTCAATGCACCTTCAGCAATTTTGTCGATAAGATTTTCAGGTTTTCCTGCTTCCAAAGCTTTTTCTTTAGCAAGAGCTAACTCTCTTTGTTTGATTTCTTCCGACACATGTTCAGCTTTCAAAGCAACAGGATTCATTGCTGCAATTTGCATAGCAATGTCTCTTCCTACTTGAGCATCAACATTAGGCTTGTTAAATCCTACAATTGTAGCTAATTTGTTACCTGGGTGAACATAAGCAACTACAGTTGGAGCAATAATAGTTTCGTATGCACCGATCTCCATTTTCTCACCAGTTATACCCATACGGTCTACAACTACATCTGAGATTTTACGACCTGCAATTTCCAAGTTATTTAGTGCATCCAAATCAGCAGGTTTGTTTGCTAATGCTACGTCTAAGATAGATGTAGTCATTCCAACAAATTCAGAGTTGATTGCTACGAAGTCAGTTTCACATCTTACAGCAACAATTGTTGCGAAATCGCCATTTGTACCTGCAAGTACGCAACCTTCAGAAGCTTCACGATCGCCACGTTTTGCTGCGAAAGCTTGTCCTTTTTTACGAATTACTTCGATTGCTTTTTCGATATCTCCTTCTGCTTCACTCAATGCATTTTTACAATCCATCATACCCGCACCTGTTCTCTTACGAAGGTTTTGGATATCAGCCATAGTAACTGCCATATCTTTATATTATTTTTTGATTATTAATATTCTAGTCTAGAACTTTCTTATTCTTTGGGCAGGCACAATATCGACAGATAGTTATAACTTTCAAATACGACATTCAATACTGCTTTTTCTTAAGAAAGCAAAAGGTCAAGAGTGAGCCCAAGAAACTTATCCTTAGTACTTACTCTTAACCTTTAGTATAATTATTATTCTTCGTCTTTAACGAATTTGCTTGTAACAGCAGCTTTCAAAGCATCGTCATCATCTTTCGTGGTGCGTTCTTTTTTAGCTGTAGTTCTTTTGCTGTCTTTTTTAGCACCATCTTCTTGTGCTTCAGCAGCAGTACTATCTGCTTTCTCTACTTTTCTTTCTTCCAAACCTTCTTTGATAGACTCGCAAAGGTGAGAAAGAATTACTTCGATAGATTTAGAAGCATCGTCATTTGCTGGAATAACAAAGTCGATATCAGAAGGGTCTGAGTTTGTATCTACCATAGCAAATACTGGAATACCCAAACGTTGAGCTTCTTTAACTGCAATATTTTCTTTCAATACGTCAACGATAAACAATGCTGCTGGTAAACGAGTAAGATCTTGGATAGATCCTAATGTTTTTTCCAATTTAGCACGTTGGCGAGTAACTTGAAGTTTCTCTCTTTTAGAAAGAGTATCAAATGTACCGTCTTTGATCATTTTGTCGATAGTCGACATTTTTTTCACTGCTTTACGGATAGTTGGGAAGTTAGTTAACATACCTCCTGGCCAACGCTCAATAACGTAAGGCATATTTATTGATAGTGCTAAATCAGCAACAACTTCTTTCGCTTGCTTTTTAGTAGCCACGAATAAAATTTTCTTTCCTGATCTTGCTATTTGTTTCAATGCAGCAGCAGCTTCGTCAGCTTTTGCGATTGATTTGTAAAGGTCGATAATGTGAATGCCATTACGCTCCATGAAAATGTAAGGAGCCATTGCTGGATTCCACTTTCTTTTTAAGTGTCCGAAGTGTACACCAGCTTCTAATAATTGGTCAAATTCTAATTTTGCCATTTTTGTTTTTTTAATGCGTTTACTTTCTTTTTCTGTAATTGAATTGTCGGGTAGCTCTTTGTATGAAGTCCCGCCAATTTAGATACTAAACGTAACTTTTGACCGACGTATCATATCTACGTCTATATTTCTATTCTCTCCTATAAACTTATGCAACCAAAAGCAAATGTTCGAGGGAGAAAGCCATATCCAAATTAACGTTTTGAGAATTGAAATTTCTTTCTTGCTTTAGGTTGTCCTGGTTTTTTACGTTCAACAACACGAGGATCACGAGTCATGAAACCTTCAGCTCTTAAAGCAGGTTTATCATCAGCGTTGATCTTCACTAGAGCACGAGCAATACCTAGACGAGCAGCTTCTGCTTGACCTTTGTATCCACCACCGTTCAAATTGATCTTTATGTCATATTTCTCGGCAACACCTAATTTATTTAGAGGTTGGTTTACAACATATTGAAGAATTGTTGATGGAAAATAATTTGCTAGTTCTCTTTTGTTGATAACAATTTTCCCAGTTCCTTCGCTTAGGTATACGCGAGCTACTGCAGCTTTGCGTCTTCCAATTGCATTTATTACTTCCATTGTTATTATTTAAGAGTGTTAATATCTATTACTTTTGGCTGTTGAGCATCATGTTTGTGCTCTGTTCCACCATACACATAAAGGTTTTTCAATAAAGCTGCACCTAATTTATTCTTAGGTAACATACCTTTAACCACTTTATGCATTAAGCGATCAGCTCCTTTACCCATCAATACTTGAGGAGTTGTTGCACGTTGTCCACCTGGATAACCTGTATATCTCAAATACACACGTTCTGTCCATTTGTTACCGGTAAGAACTACTTTATCAGCATTAATGATGATAACATTATCTCCACAATCAACATGGGGAGTAAAGCTTGGCTTGTACTTTCCTCTCAAAAGCATAGCCACCTTTGAAGCCAAACGGCCTAAAGTTTGACCTGATGCATCAATCACAACCCATTCTTTTTTAGCAGTTGCTTTGTTTGCAGAAATGGTCTTATAACTTAAAGTATCCACTTTCTTTATTTTTTAATTTGGTTAATGACTTTTATTTGACAACATTGGTTTTACTTATTTACTAAGGACACTTATTTAAGCAAATAACCAGCTATATATCAAATATTTATATTCACATTTATAATAATCGGCTCGCAAAGGTACAGATTTCCTGTCAATTATCAAAAAAATACTATAAATTATCAAGAAAAAGAGAGAATAAAAAAACTGCATCCTTCGCGAGTCATGTATTTCTGATATTTTCAAGGTAATATCTACACCTATTACCTTTTAGACCAATCGACTTTTTGAAGAATAAAGCAAAAAGGGTTGTCCACAATCATGGACAACCCTTACTATATATCATATCAAAATTACTCCTTGGAGTATTCTCTATTATTTTTCAGTTTCTTTCCAATATCCTAAACCAACTCCCGATTTCAAGTAGTAAAGTTCTGCTTTCTTAGTGGTTGGATTTTCATAAAAATATCTAAACCAAACATACATCAACACGCCATTGTCTGGAATAGTTGATGGTGTATGCTCATTTCTGAAACTTGTAAAATCAACTACTACAGGTTTGGTCTTAGGTTTCGCTGTTGCACCTTCTGTAGCAACACCTGTTTTCACTAAAGCAACATCTACTATAACTGTATTTTCAGCCAAGGCATTTCCATCTTTATCTTTTTGACTATCCTTGTCATAAGAGAAAACCACATCAAAATTTTGGTTATCACCTTTCATGTCTGCCGAAAACAGGAATAACCATCTATTTTTGAAAGACATGTTCTGATCTGGCACATCTATAATTACAGATTTAAATGGACTATTATTTACGAGAGTATCCACTGGTTGATTTCTTACAACCTTATGAGGTCTAGGAAATACTTCATTTACCGAAATATATTCTGCTTGGCTTATAGTTGTACCACCACCCAGATTATTTAGATTTACTTTATAAGAGATCAATGCTGCATCTCCTGCACTTACATCGGTTAAACCTGTACCAGTTATATAAGCTAGTCCGTAACCTATTTTTATAGCAGCATACAATTTACCTGTAGCTGGATCTTCTTGGATAAAAGTAAAAGTTTTAGAAGCCGATGTTGTAGATTCATTATCTCCCAAACACGAGGAGAAGACCGTAGCCAACACAGCTATCACGCACAAATACAAAGAGGTCTTTTTCATAATTAATTATTTCTATTGTTTCTATTTAGTATATTAATTTAAAAGCCAAACTTCAATCCTAGATTGAGATTAAACAGCCATTTTTTATCTGAAAATATAGTTTGATACTCATTTCCTGCATCAAAATAATAAGCTCCTCCAAAACTGGAAAAAACAGATAACTTATTATACAAAGGATAACTTATACCTAATAAACCTGTTACCGAAAACTGGGGTCTGTCTTGAGAGACCTTACGGCTTGTAGACTTACCAAAATTAAGCAAACCATCTACATTACTATCGCTATTTAGTTTTCCATAAATATCTTTTTGAATCATACCTCCCACTGAAGTATAAAATTCGATTTTCTTCCACTCAACCAATTTATAATTTACAGACAGAGGCACACCCAGATAGTGGAAATATTGCAAATCATTTTGCTTAAATTCCATATTCGGATCTTCCTTTATTCTTGCTGAAACATAAGTATATACAATACCGCTTTCTATCGAAATTCTATTCGTTATTTTTTTATTGACAGCAATTCCAAAAGAGACTGGCTGGTTATGCTCCATCTTCAACCTCTCTCTCTTCAACATGTTTACAGCCCCATCTGAAGAAGCATTCGCATAGCGAAGAGCGTTTGTAACATCATCAGATTTAGACAATCCACTACCTCCCCCCAAACCTAGAGTTATTCCTTTAGGCTCAGAATCGCTTCGTTTTGTTTTTTTAGGAATATTATTGTCTGCCAAAATATTCTTAGCCCTATCGCCCTCAGCCTCAAAAGCCGCTATTCGGGCTTTCAGATCCTCATCAAAAGCTGCATCTTTTGGCTGAAATTTCTCAGAGCTCTTTTCTTCTGCAACATAAATATCATTATTAACTATTGATGAGCTTCTATTTTCTGAGGTTGCAGTAATGGTTGCTTTTCCGGATGTTGTTTTTTCCGATAGCACTTCTGCCTTTAGAGGAGATTCAACAGTGGCTTTTTCAGACACAGCTTTAGTCTCTACTTTAGATTCAGCCAATAGCATATATGAAGAGTGTTTCTTTACAGACTCTTCACCGATGTCTGACAAACTAGACTTTTCTGAGTTTATTATTTTATACTTTTCCTGAATCTGACTATCTCTTGTTGTATTGTCATTCATCAAAAGGGCAACACTTTCAGAATTCTGTTCCTGAGGTATAAAAAACAAAACACCTAAAACCACAGCAGCAGCGGCAGTAGCCCACGTCAAAATTCTATATATAGGAGTTTTAGCAGGCGCTTTCTCTATCACCGGAAGAGCTGGCAGATCAGCCTCAATCCTCTCCCATAATAATGGAGGAAGCTCAGGCTCAAAACCATTTAGCTTTGAGGAAAAAATATCCTTTATGTGATCCTTGTCCGGTTTCATTGTCTTTTTAAGTATGCTTTAATCTTTTCTTGTAATAACAACCTTGCTCTGATGTATTGAGAACGAGATGTCCCCTCGGCTATGCCTAGCGCTTCACTTATTTCTTTATGAGAATATTCCTCTATTGCATACAAGTTGAAAACCGATCTATACCCTTGAGGTAATTCTTGTATCATTTTCATCAATTCCGTTTCTGAAATTTTAGCCGTATCATCCTCCGAATCATCTCTTATTTCATCAATATCAGACAGATTTTCAATATCTTCCGAGTATTGTTTTTTTATTTTATCCTTACGAATGGTTTCTAATGCCAAATTTATAAAAACTCGTTTCATCCACCCCTCAAAAGAACCTTTTCCTTCGTAAGAAATTATATGTGCAAAAACTTTTAGGAACCCATCATGCAATAAATCCTGTGCAGAATCTGCATCTGACGAATACCGCAGACAAATACCATACATCACACGAGCATATCGTTCGTAAACGATTTGCTGTGACCTACGATCTTGTTGCTTGCATCCCTCTATTAGTTGCAATTCTTCCATTCGGATTTTTAGGTTCAGTTATTAGATGAATACAACTTCAGAATGTTGCTTTCTGTTGTTGCATTTTAATTAAATTAACAAAATATTAAGAATTGAAGTCTCCCTTATTATATATCAATATGATCCTCTTAAAAAAACTCATCTGGCAAATTCACCAAATAAAGTCGTTTAGAGGCACGGGTTAAAGCAGTATATAACCAACGATAGAAATTTATGCCCAGATGTTCTTCCGTTATATACCCAATATCCAAAAAGATATTCGTCCACTCTCCCCCTTGTGCCTTATGACAAGTAACAGCATATCCATACTTTACTTGTACCGCATTGTAAAAAGGATCGACTTTCATCTTCTGCATTTTTCCATTCTTGGTTGTTATATCAGCGTAATCCTCCAATATATTATAGAACAGTTCTGCGTTCTTCTCTTGAGACAGTCCGGTAGTATCAGAATGTAAGGTATCTATTAATATCTTTATTTCCAATTCTATATCATAATCGGGATGCTTCACTAAAACATCACAAAATCGGAAACCATATATCTCTTGTGTACGTCTGACTCTTAATATTTCAAGTAGTTCGCCATTCGCCAAGAAATCAATCTGCTCAACATTCTCAGTCCAAAAGTAATTATTTTTAGTGACCATGAGCATATCTCCCGACGACAATTCTTCTTCTCTATACAATATTCGATTGCGAACACCCTCATTATATATATTAGCTCTCTTATTTGAACGAGATACAATCATGGTCTCTTCTATACCGTCTCTATCATAAGCTGCTGATATTTCATCGATCAGTTCTTCACCCGAAACCTTTCGAATATCGTCGAAGCCTTCTAATTTCAATTTAGGGAATAATTCGGTCGTATTTTCCAATAATGCATTTCGTATATGTGTTGCATTAAATAATATACCTGAGTTTTCTGCCTGCCTTACAATTTGGGTCATCGTTGTACTCCAAACCTCCAAACCGTATCCTTTCAGTATTTCTATCTGCAAAGCTGGGCTAGTCTCCTGCATCACGGGTGGTAACTGAGCCTCATCGCCAATAAGCAATAATCGGCAATTCTCTCCACCATATACATAATGAATCAAATCGTCTAAAAGTCTACCCGAACCAAAACTAAAGGAATCAATACCATCATTACTAATCATCGACGCTTCATCTACAATAAATAAAGTATCTTTGTGCAGATTATCCATAGGCACAAAGCCCGAAGCCTCGCCCGAAAAGCGTTTCTGCCGATATATTTTTTTATGGATCGTAAATGCAGGATGGTTGGAGTAGCTTGAGAAAACTTTTGCTGCACGTCCGGTAGGTGCTAACAAAACCGTTTTTTGTTCAAAATCGGTCATCGTTTTTACCAAAGCTCCAATTAGTGAAGATTTTCCTGTTCCCGCATATCCTTTGAGCAAGAAAACACCATCGGAAGTTCGCGAAAATAGAAAATCAGTTATCTGATCCAAAGACGACGCCTGTTCGCCGGTCGGTTCAAACGGAAAGTTTTTTTTAATCTGTTCTAGGAAGAAACTATTTAGAGACATTTGATATTTAAATTCAGGTCACAGACCTATTTTGCATTTTAGCTTTACAAGAGTTATTCTTGCTGTCATCACAACTCGCAAGTGAAAAGTTTTATCTTGACAAAAGCAAGGCTCTATTTATTTTGCCTCACTTATTAAGGTATAAAAATAGTACATAAAGTTTCTTTTTCTAAATTTGTAAACATTAAATAAGATATTATGTTTCTACCAGACAATATTGATCTCGGAAAATCAGAAAAATACATTCTGACAATTCGTATAACACCCAACGGCTTAGCGTTCTCCATACACGAACCGCGCATGGGTGGCAATTATTGTTATCGGGAAACTTCTTTTTCGAACGAATCGGATAGACTGAGCAACATTCAACGTATAATTTTCGACTACAATTTTCTGACACAAGTTTTTATACAAACCAATGTTGTCTTTGTTTCGAAAGAGTATGATATTGCCCCCCGTTATTTATTCGAAAAAAATAAAAAAGAAGCATTATATAACTTTACCCATCAGGAACAAGTTGAACAAGTTCTGATTAGCCCTGACCCAATTCAAGACAATATTACCATATTTAATGCTGACAAAGAAATTTATAAATTTCTGATGCGCAGTTTATATAATCCTACCTTTTTTCATCATTCCAATTTATTAATGAAATACATTGAGGGCAAAAACAGAATTGCTGAAAAGCGTTCGAAGATGTACCTCAACTTTCACAACGAGTTTCTCGATGTATTTTGTTATGATGAAAAATCTAATTTGCTTCATGCAATTACATTTCAACATGAGAATGGGCATAATCTCATATATTTCATTCTGAATATCTGGAACAAATGCAACTTTGACCAGAATCAGGATTACCTGTATATCCTTGAAAATTTTGCAGGTTCTGATAAGTTTGTTCTTCCAATTCTTCGCGATTATATCAAACGCATAGAAACGGTTGGAGTACCCAGTGAAGTAGAGTTTATGGAAACAGACAGTAGAAAAGCCCCTCTTGACTTATTAATATTAGCAACCATATGAGAATTGTTAGCGGACGATATAAAGGACGTCGATTAGAACTTCCTAAAAACTTCAAAGCGAGACCGACAACTGATTTTGCGAAAGAAAATTTATTCAATATACTTAGCAATTCAATTGATTGGGAAGATGTAAAGGCTCTCGATTTATTTGGAGGAACGGGTAGTATCAGCTTCGAACTGGTATCAAGAGGATGCCCTCAGGTTACATGTGTAGAAAAATTCGCCCCTAATTATTCTTTCATCGAGAAAACTCAAAAACTTCTCGAAGCCAACGAATTAAGAATATTCAAGATGGATGTTTTTAAATTTCTGGACATTTCCAAAGATCAGTTCGATTTTATTTTTGCAGATCCGCCTTACGATCTTCCTTTCCTGAAAGAGGTACCTAAACTTATCTTTGAGAAGAATCTTTTGAAACCCGGAGGAGTGTTTGTGATGGAACATTCGAAATCAGACGATTTTTCATCAGCTCCTTTATTCAAAGAGAAAAGAGTTTACGGCAGTGTCAACTTTTCTATATTCGAGAAAGAAGAAAGTGTTGAATGATTTCAGTATGTATCCCGATATATAATACTGATGTTACAAAGCTTGTAACAGACCTACATCTACAATGCGAGGCTTTGGATGCTCCGTATGAAATACTTTTGATTGATGATGCTTCGGACTTGCCCTTTCAAACGATCAATAGAGAATTATCGAAACTTGAAAATATACATTACGAAGAACTTCCTGTTAATATTAGCAGGGCTAAAATCCGTAATCTTTTCCCGCAAAAAGCAGCGCATCCTTATCTTATTTATATAGATAATGATGCTCAGGTCTGTTCGCCACATTATATTTCTACTTACATAAAAATGCGATCGCCAGGCATAGTGTGTTATGGTGGATGCGAGTACCTACCTTGTAAAGACAGTCAGCATTCATTACGTTGGCTTTTCGGGATGTATAGAGAAGCTATTTCGATAGAGACACGAAAAGAACATCCTGATCAGTATTTCTCGACTTTCAATTTCATGATAGATAAGCGGGTTTTACTACTTACTCATTTCGACGAAAGTATACAGGAATACGGATATGAGGATGTTGTATTTCATACCGAAATAATAAAACAAGGACATCATATTACTCAAGTCAATAATCCATTGATTCACACAGGCATCATCTCAAACGATGAATTTCTTAAAAGAACAGAGTCAGCTCTGGAGAATCTATATTTATTACAAGAATCGGGAAATGACAAAGTAGACTTAACCGAAACTGTAAAACTTCTTAAGACTAAGTCTAAGATTGACAGATTAAAGCTAACGCGGCTTGTTTCCTTCTCTTTTCAATTGCTGAAAAAGAGTTTCATTAAGAATCTTTTAGGAAATAAACCCAGTTTATTTGTTCTCGATCTCTATAAACTAGGTTATCTTTGCACCTATTCAAGGCAAAAATAATTACTTTGATAAATACAATAATAAGAGACAGTTATAGTTATAAGATTTAGCAATCGTTACTTAAACATCTTACTTAATCGAAAAAGAATGCTAATAGCCAAACAAAAAAAGAACGAAAATATTGCTGAATATTTGCTATATATGTGGCAAATAGAAGATATTCTAAGGGCAAACAAATTAGATATTGATGTTATAGAAGAAAGTATTATTAATAAATTTGACCAGACTGATGATATTAAAAAAGAAATAAAAGATTGGTATGAAGGCTTAATCGAGATGATGAAACTAGAAGGTATAACTGAAAAGGGACATCTTCAAATCAACAAAAATGTAATTATCGATCTAACCGACCTTCATTTAAGATTACTTAAATCGCCCAAAGAACCCGAATACATCTCAAACTACTACAAAACGCTGCCTTTTATTGTAGAGCTGAGAGCAAAATCTGAAGACAAAAGTACCCCCGAACTAGAAACTTGTTTCTCTGCTTTATACGGATTCTTATTACTACGCTTACAGCAAAAGGAAATTTCGGGAGAAACTCAAGCAGCAATATCTCAAATCAGTTCATTTCTTCGAATGCTATCTAACAGATACCATTTAGACAAAGAAGGGAAGTTAGAGATATAAAATCACATACCGTTTTACTTTCTAAGCAAGCAATAATAAAAAAGCATATATTTCAACAACCATAAAAACTAACTATAATGGCATTTTTCTCAGGAAACAAACAAGCTGATGACGAAGACAAGTCAGCAAAAAATATTTTCGTATTTCAATTAGTTCCTAAAAATGTATTAGTAACCGGCTCTAATGGTCAGTTAGGGAGCGAGCTTAAGCGTGCAACCGCAGATCATGAAGCGAATCTTAATTTTATTTTTACTGATGTTGCCGAATTAGATATTACAAACTTACAAGCTGTTGAGCAATTTGTAAAAGACAACAATATCAAATACATTGTCAATTGCGCAGCTTATACAGCAGTAGACAAAGCAGAGGATGATGTTGAACTTTGTTATAAAATAAACAGAGATGCAGCTCGTAATCTAGGTATTGCAGCAACCAACAATGAAGCTAAAGTAATTCATACATCTACCGATTATGTATTTGATGGTACAGGAAGTCGTCCTTATTTGGAAACCGATCCTGTAAATCCAAAATCGGTATATGGAAAGTCTAAACAAGAAGGAGAAACCGCTTTACTTGAAGTATGCCCCGATTCAATCATTATCCGCACAGCATGGTTGTATTCTATCTATGGAAATAACTTTGTAAAAACAATGATTAAACTAGGTAAAGAAAGAGATGCTCTAAATGTAGTAGCGGATCAAACCGGTAGTCCAACTAATGCCGCCGATTTAGCTAAAGCCATCGTTAAAATATTAGATCATAGTGAATCTTACAGCCACTTCAAAGCAGGTATCTATCATTATACCGACGAGGGGATTACATCATGGTACGATTTCACTGTGGCTATTCATAAATATGCAGGTATCACAAGTTGCAAGGTTACCCCTATTACAACAGAGCTGTATCCGACAAGAGCAAGCCGTCCTCAATACAGTGTTTTAGATAAAACTAAAATAAAGACTACTTTCGAAGTAGAAACTCCTCAATGGGAGGACAGTCTTAAAGTTTGCGTAAACGAACTAATCAAGTAAAATTACAGCACAAATAAATATAAAGGTTACACCATTCGTGTAACCTTTTTTTATTATATTGCACTCTCCTCTGATTTACCGTAATCTAGATCACATATGAGATATCTTATAATATTGTTTTTCGCCTTAACTCCTCTTATTGGGAACTGTAAAGAAACGATCGAAACCTCAACTAATAGTAAGGATTCGACATTAAACATAGAGTCCAACCAACTCAAATATCGCAAACACTCAGAATCGAGTCTACACAGGAATAGCACAGTTATTAGAGAAGATGAATACTTGCCTGAGAATACTCCCAAATCATCTCTTTATATTTACATTGAAAAAAGAATGAGAGAAGAATTGAGCATTGACGAGAAAACTGCCCACTCTAAATTTCCTCTGATAGTGGTTGATAATCAAACACATTATCTAAAAGATCTAAATAATATAGAATACGGTCAGACAACGAAAATCACAGTGCTATCTGGAGATATCCCGTCTACTGCAGCTATATATGGGACAAGAGCTCTTAATGGAATAATTCTAATAGAAACTAAATAAACTCCCAGTGCTTTATCCTTAAAAGATAAAATAAGATGATTATTATGATATATTTTTGTATTTAAATTGAATTACCATGGGTATAAGTTTCACTCAGATACTAAGTGTCTTTGTTGTATTATTTGCACTGATTGACGTCTTAGGGTCAGTTCCTATTTTCCTCAACTTTCAACAAAAGGGGGAAGATGTAAACCCTAAACAGGCAGCCATATATTCGTTTGTCATAATGACTGCTTTTCTTTTTGTTGGGGAACTGATATTACATTTATTTAATGTCGATGTTTCTTCGTTTGCTATTGCAGGTGCATTAGTTATCTTTATTATATCTGTGGAAATGATTTTCGGAATAGAAGTTTTCAGAAACGATGCTCCTCCGGGGTCTACCACCTTAGTTCCTATCGTATTTCCTCTGATTGCAGGTCCAGGAACATTTACAGCATTATTATCAATGCGAGCCGAATTTCAAGTCAGCAATATTATTATCGGACTTCTTCTTAATATGATAATCGTATTCTTGGTTCTCAAAAATCTGAAATTTGTAAAACGGCTTCTTGGAGTAGGTGGTGTATATGTAATGCGTAAATTTTTCGGTATTATCCTTATGGGAATTGCTGTAAAACTATTTACGTCTAATTTGCACATCTTATTACAATCGTTTTCTCAATAAGATACTATCCAAACTTTCTCGCAACCTTACAGATTAAGACTATAATTGTTACATAAACTAATATTGAAAGTGTATGAAGAAATATTTAGCACTCTGTATACTCTGTTTTTTGTCTATTAGTATTTACTCTCAGATTGGTCAATCCGTACCAAAGCAAACTCTTAACAATGGGGTTTCAATGCCAATTCTTGGCTTTGGGACTTTATACCTTACAGATTCCATTGGTGAAAGATGTGTTGCAGAAGCTATTTCTGTTGGCTACCGTCTTCTGGATACTGGTAAAATATATGGAAACGAAGAAGCCGTAGGAAAGGGAATCAAAAAGAGTGGAATCAAAAGAGAAGAACTTTTTGTTACAACAAAGGTTTGGGTTAGCGACATGGGCTACGAAAGTACCAAAAAGGCTTTTGAGGAATCTCTGAATAAATTAGGCTTAGATTATATAGACCTCTATCTAATCCACCGACCAAGGGGAGATGTAAAAGGTACTTGGAAAGCTATGGAAGAGCTGTATGAGGCAGGTAAAATCAAAGCCATCGGGGTAAGTAATTTTGAGCCTGACCAACTAGAAGATTTGCTTACGTATGCTAAAATTAAACCTGCGGTCAATCAAATAGAAACCAATGTATTTTTTCAGCAACACGAAGCACAAGCAGCGATGGAAAAATTAGGCATACAAATGGAAGCATGGTCTCCTTTCGCTCAAGGACGCAATGATCTTTTCAGTAATCAGACATTGGCAGCCATTGGCAAAAAGCACAACAAGAGCATTGCACAAGTTACATTGAGATGGCTTATACAAAGAGGTATAGTAGCCATTCCCAGAACATCAAGTAAAGAACATATGATGGAAAATATAAATATCTTTGACTTCGAACTTGATGCCTCAGATATGCAGCAAATCTCTAAATTAGATTTAAACACCAGCCAGTTTCCTGAATGGGAGTAGTATTAGTAATTTATTACATCAATATATAATAGAAAGAAAGAGCGTGAACCAACATTCACGCTCTTTCTTTCTATTATATCAAAGTATATAACTTCTCAATTATCCTTTTCCAATTCTATAAGTAGATCGCTTTTGCTAGTAGTATCACCTACTTTTACCACTACTTTCTTTACAATGGCTTTGGTACTTGCTAAGATTGCATTCTGCATCTTCATTGCTTCTAAGATCACTAATGTATCTCCCGCTTTTACAGTATCACCTGTTTTCACCAATACATCCAATATTTTACCGGGCATTGGAGCTTTTAGCAATATAGTACTAGATTCATTAGCCTGCGAACTCAGAATTTTTCTTCTCTGCAAAGAGAATGGTGTTTCTACCGAAAAACAATAGCTGATACCATTAATCAGAATCTCATATTCATTCTGCTTCTGAGCAACTATTTCTACGGGATAACTCACTCCATTGACATTCATAAAAGTAAAACCATCAGGAGTTTCTTCCAAATGAGCATTCAGCTCTTTATCCTCAATTGTGTATGTATCATTGTCTCCAATAAGAAACTCATACTCTTTAGAATTATCTAAATCGAGAGCAACTAATTGTTTTTGAGTTGTATTTTGCTTGTTCATTATCATTCCAGATTACATATTATTAATTCTGTTTCTCAAAGACCATGCATCTAACGATTGCTTCTCTTCTTTGATTGGCTCGTTTTCTATACGATGATTGGTTATCGCTAATAGAGCACCAAATAGAGCCTCATCTTTTTCGTGATGAACCAGAGAATCCATATCTTTTTCAATGAATGAAGTATCGAAACTTCCTCCTTTAAAAACTTCATTATGCAGAACAGCTTTGCAAAATGGAATGGTTGTTTTAATTCCCTTGATATGAAAATCATTCAACGCCTTCAATGTATTTTCAATAACCGTTGGGCGGTCTTTTGCATGAACAATCAATTTAGCAACCATAGAATCAAAATAGGGAGTAATTTCGGAACCTGTAACAACTCCTTTATCAACTCTCACGCCTTCGCCTTCGGGAGTTCTCAATCCTTTAATGATTCCCGTACATGGAGAAAATCCTGATTGAACGTCCTCTGCATTTATACGACACTCAATAGCCCAACCATTCAACTTCACATCACTTTGAGCAATTGGAAGTTTTTCACCTCTGGCAATACAAATTTGTAATTCGATAAGGTCAAGACCTGTTATCATTTCCGTCACAGGATGCTCTACTTGTACACGAGTATTCATTTCCATAAAGAAGAAATTACCTTGTTTATCAAGCAGAAACTCAACTGTACCTAAACTTACATATCCTGCACCTTTTGCTAAAGAGACAGCAGCTGTGGCCATTTTTTCACGAAGTTCTTCAGAAAGAGCTGGTGATGGAGCTTCCTCTAATAATTTTTGATGTTTGCGCTGTACAGAACATTCACGCTCTCCTAAATGAATTACATTTCCGTGCGAATCACCCACTATTTGAAATTCGATATGCTTGGGGTTTTCCAAAAAGCGTTCGATAAATACTGATGGATTGTTAAATGCATTCTGAGCCTCAGATGACGCAGAGAAATACATTTGTTTCATTTCCGATTTCTTGTACACCACACGCATACCACGTCCACCACCTCCGGCAGAAGCTTTTATAATAAGTGGAAATCCAATCTTTTCGGCAACATCCAAAGCATCCTCAAGTGTATCAACGCTTCCATTACTACCTCCCAACATGGGAACATTATTCTTCGCAGCTATTTCTTTGGCAATTACCTTATCACCCATGTTCTGAATAACACGTGGCGAAGGACCTATAAATATAATACCTTCTTCGGTACAGCGTGTTGCAAATTGTGCATTTTCAGACAGATAACCATATCCGGGATGAATGGCATCTATATTATTTCTCTTGGCTAATAACACCAATGATTCTATATCGAGAAATTCGGGAATACCGCCATTATCAATATCTGGGAAATCTATTACTTTATCGACTGACCATAAATATAGTGCATTCGGTTCTTTAAGGGTACGAATACCCACCGAAGTAATACCCATTATTTTAGTGGTCTTAGCTATACGAATAGCTATCTCACCACGATTGGCTATTAATATTGATTTTATTTTATTCTTTTGTTTCATCTTGATTCTTATCCAAATTAAAGAGGCATATTACCATGTTTACGCTTAGGCTTATACTCAGTTTTTCTTTCCAGTGTTTTTAAAGACCTGATTATTTTGTGACGAGTCAGAGCGGGATCAATAACCTCATCAACAAATCCTTTTTCGTCAGCAATATAAGGATTGGTAACCTCTTCTCTATATTTCTGAGTCAGCTCCTTTTTAAGTACTACCGGATTTTCTGATTCCTTTAATTCTTTTCTGTAAAGGATAGCAATTGCTCCATCGGGTCCCATAACTGCAATTTCGGCAGTAGGCCATGCAAAACTAAAATCGCCACCTATACCTTTACTATTCATTACAATGTATGCACCTCCATAGGCTTTACGCAAAATTACGGTAATCTTAGGCACTGTTGCATAAGTATATGCATACAATAGTTTCGCTCCATGGCGAATAATACCATCATGCTCCTGATCTGTTCCGGGTAAAAATCCGGGAACATCCTCCAATGTTATAATAGGTATATTAAATGAATCGCAAATATTAATAAAGCGCGCCGCTTTTATAGACGAGTCAATATCTAACGTTCCGGCCATGACTTTAGGTTGATTGGCTACAATACCTACCACTTGACCATCCAGACGTGCAAATGCTGTAAATATATTTGCTGCATGGTTTTCGGCAACTTCCAAGAAATCACCTTTATCTACGATTAGTCTTACGATATCTTTTACATCATAAGGTTTATCGGGATCATCGGGTACAATATTCCTCAAACTCTCCTCTACCCTACTTATCGGATCTTCCGATTTTACCAAGGGAGGATTTTCCATATTATTAGAAGGTAAGTAAGACAATAGCTTCTTTACTCCTAAAATTGTATTCTCATCATCATTATATACAAAGTCGGCAACACCCGATTTAGTTCCGTGAACAGATGCTCCACCCAAATCTTCGGTCGATACAGTTTCATTCAGAACCTCTTTCACTACATTTGGACCTGTTACAAACATATAGCTTGTATCGGCAGTCATAAATATAAAATCGGTAAGAGCTGGTGAATATACTGCACCACCTGCAGCAGGTCCCATTATTACCGAAATCTGAGGAATTACCCCCGACGACATTACATTCCGTTTAAAAATATCGGCATAGCCATTCAAACTACTTACACCTTCCTGAATACGGGCACCACCCGAATCGATAAGCCCAACAACAGGAGCTCCCGTCTTAAGAGCCATATCCTGTATTTTTACGATTTTAGCTGCATGAACTGTACCTAAAGAACCTCCAAGCACACTAAAATCCTGAGAAAAAGCGTATACCAAACGTCCGTTTACGGACCCAAATCCTGTAACTACACCGTCTCCGAAAGCTTCTACGGTTTTCCCAAAAGATGCTGTTGCCGGTGGCGTATAAGCATCTGTTTCTTCGAAAGTACCCTCATCAAACAATAATAGAATACGTTCGCGGGCGGTTAACTTCCCTCTTTGATGTTGTTTTTTATAGTACGCCTCATCGTACTGCTTATTTAGCAGATTTTCGCGGGCTACAAACTGTTCGTAAATTTTTCTCATTTTATTACTATAATATCTTTAATCTTCTTTTGCTACAATAATATAAAGTCTAAGATTCACTTATCATTTCAGCAGATACCTGCACAATTGAAAACTACAACCAGACAATTCGTTATCAAACAATTACGCACTCAACAATTACATACTTTCAGAATATGTAATTATAATTTTGCCTTTTATTATCTAAAATTAGCGCCACAAGTTATAAAAAAGAAAAAACATAGTTCTCTTCTTATCTATAAAATAACAATATGTAAAAAAACCGACCGAATATTTACTAATTGTAAACTTCTATGGTTAAGATTCATTGCCTTGTTTCCCGAAAGCATCCGAATTTATATATTTTGGCAGGTCTTCTGACTTACTTCATCCCTAAACATCCTTCCCATTCGCATTAAGGAACAGTGGTATAGAGTGTTATTTAGAGACTCTTTATGAAGTTTACAGCAGCGGGTCTGTTCTCGATTTTCACGGGATTCCCTTTTCATTATTCTTTCAGCAAAAGTGACTGAATAACACCAAAACTGTGAAGCAAATATAAGCGATTTATTTTATCTATATCTTTTTTCGATCTCTTTTTATTTTAGCATCCCACACTTGAGTGCAAACCTACCACTTTTACCAATTGATCTTTATCGGCAAATGATGATAGATAAACCGTTGGTCTATAAAGGTTATAATGATAGCTTGTGTTTAATACTAAATCTGGAAATCCATCATTATCAATATCACCTATTAAGAATACTCTAAACATAGTATCATCAAAAGTAGGGGTAGATGCCAACAATTGATTTATTTCTTTTCCTTCTTTGTATCCCTTGAGATATAGTTTATAATTACTTATAATCATTTCATCTTTATTGTACTCAGCAGGTTTTAAATCGCCTGTTGAATATAGTGTATAAGATGAACCATTATATGTAAATGTTTTTTTCTCACTCAGGTCAATAAAATCTTTGTCTAATGGTATTGTTTTTATTTCATGAGATGATAGACGAGGCGAACTACTTATCAAAACCAAAGACGTGTCAATATGAGAAGTCTTAACTTCCCACCCTGTCCAATTCGAGGAGTTGTGTTCATCTACCGTTTCATCCAAAACAACGTCAAACGCTTTTTGAATACTAAGAGTGGTAGGTGCAATATAATATCGTCCTCTATCCTGAAAAACACCAAACCATCCTTTATTTATCATTTCGGGAGACGTTTCATCTCCATGAAAAACTCCTGTAGATAATACCGATAGAGGTAAATCCTTACTTTTAGGATAAAGCTCTTCATCTATCCAATCTATATTGTCAATGGAATCGGAACTAGCAATACTATCTTTTATTGCTAAAGAATCTCCTGCTATCTGAATATCATTTCCATTCTCCGCTTTTGAGATCTCTTTACAGGCTACTATCGAGACACATACTACTATCAACACTACTATTTTTCTCATTATCATACTAAAGTTATTATTAGTTATAGCAAACACATAATGCAATATTATTTAAGTATAACAGTTAGTTGCACTTATGCTTACCAAAGTATAAAAAAAGGTCTGAGACCTTAAAAAACATTTTACACCACAAAAGTATTTCAATAAACGAAAAAAAAAAGTATTTTTGTTACGCAAACGTGAGAATTAAAAATTAAGACATATTATTTATTCAAACTAAAATAAACAAACATGAGAATCGAACGTATTTTCGGACGTGAAATCTTGGACTCAAGAGGAAATCCAACAATCGAAGTTGACGTAACACTAGAGTGTGGTGCATTTGGACGTGCTGCTGTTCCTTCAGGAGCATCTACAGGAGAGCATGAAGCTCTTGAACTTCGTGATGGAGACAAAAAAAGATACTTAGGTAAAGGTGTACAAAAAGCTGTAGAGAACGTAAACAACGTTATCGCTCCTGCACTTATCGGAGACTGTGCTTTGGATCAAAGAGGTGTTGACCTTAAAATGATTGCTCTTGACGGAACTCCTACTAAATCTAAATTGGGTGCTAACGCTATTCTTGGTGTTTCTTTAGCTGTTGCTAAAGCTGCTGCCAATGCTCTAGATATTCCATTGTACCGTTATATTGGTGGTACTAATACTTATACTCTTCCTGTACCTATGATGAACATCATCAATGGTGGATCTCACTCTGATGCTCCTATCGCATTCCAAGAGTTTATGATTCGTCCAGTTGGTGCTGCTTCTTTCAAAGAAGGTTTGAGAATGGGTGCTGAAATTTTCCACGCTCTTGCAAAAGAATTCAAAAGCAGAGGTCTTAGTACTGCTGTTGGTGATGAAGGTGGTTTCGCTCCTAAATTAAACGGTACTGAAGATGCTCTTGAATCTATCCTTAAAGCTATCAAAGCTGCAGGATATGAGCCAGCTAAAGACGTAACTATCGCTCTTGACTGTGCTGCTTCTGAATTCTTCGACAAAACTGCTAAAGTTTACGATTATACTAAATTTGAAGGTCCTAACGCAGCAAAACGCACTTCTGCTGAACAAGCTGCTTTCTTGAAAGAACTTTCTGAAAAATATCCTATCGATTCTATCGAAGACGGTATGGACGAAAACGATTGGGACGGATGGAAAAACCTTACAGATGCAATCGGCGACAAAGTACAACTTGTTGGAGACGATTTATTTGTAACTAACGTTGATTTCTTGAGAAAAGGTATCGAACTAGGTTGTGCTAATTCAATCCTTATCAAAGTTAACCAAATTGGTTCTCTTACTGAAACTTTAGATGCTATCGAAATGGCTCACCGTGCAGGTTACACTTCAGTAACTTCTCACCGTTCGGGTGAAACTGAAGATGCTACTATCGCTGACATCGCAGTTGCAACTAACTCAGGACAAATCAAAACTGGTTCATTGAGCCGTTCTGACCGTATGGCTAAATACAACCAACTACTTCGTATCGAAGAAGAATTGGGTGACAAAGCTGTATATGGTTACAAACGTGTACAACGCAAAAAATAAGAAGTAATTCTTAATTATATAGCAAAAGCCGATATTCAATTGAATATCGGCTTTTATATTTTTTATATCGTCAAAAAAAAAGTCGAAGAATGTGAGGTCTTATATTCCACACACACTAAAATAATCATTGTAATCATCTATTGATCGTCTGATGACCTCGTATGCAACATCTACATTATAAACATGAGTCAGCACACATTTACGCTCACTATCACCGGGAATATCTTTGTAAGTTGTAAAATAGTGTTTCAAACGATCTATAACAGCAAACGGAACATCACTAATATCGCGATAAGAGCTGTAAATAGCATCATTATCTAAAACAGCTATCAGTTTATCATCTGCTTGCCCATGATCTATTAAACGAAAACCTCCAATAGGGCGTGCATTTACAATAATATCACCATGAGTAATATCCTTCTCGGTCAACACACAAATATCTATCGGGTCGTTATCACCCACAATATCAGTTCTGTCAAGCCTGTTATTGCTCAGTTCGGCTACTCTAGGGCCACTTATTGTCTGAGGTAAAAATCCATATAATGCAGGTATGATATTCGAATATTTCTGAGGACGATCTATACATAAATACCCCGTTTGCTTATCAACCTCATACTTAACTGTATCAGTTGGAACAATCTCTATAAATGTTCTCACGACCTCAGGTGCTTCATTCCCTAGAGAGATACCATGCCAAGGATGCGATTTATATTTCTTAATCATCTTTTATGTGAATTTATTCGTTCTGTTTTATCAAAAGTAAAGAATCCCTAAGGATATTTCAAATATAGAAACTACATTTTCCTCTTTTTATTATGTTCTTACAGTTTTGCTGTACAAAATGAAAGGATTATCGCTTATCCATATTACGTGGATGGTGTTCTATTATTTCCTGACGAAGATATTCCCTATCCATATGCGTATAAATTTCGGTAGTCGTTATTTTTTCATGCCCAAGCATCTGTTGTATTGCTCTAATATTTGCACCTCCTTCTAACAAATGGGTTGCAAATGAATGCCTGAACGTATGCGGACTTATATTCTTTTTTATTCCTGCCAGTTCAGCATATTGCTTTATAAAATGAAATACCATAATACGAGATATAGGCGTACCTCTTTTACTGAGAAAAACCATATCTTCCGACCCTTTTTTCACATCCAGATGCTTACGATCGAGTAAATAATTTCCGATCTCTTTAATTGCAGTTGGCGATATGGGCACTAAGCGCTGTTTACTGCCTTTCCCTTCGACCCGAATAAATCCATCATCTAAGAATAAGTCCGAGAATTTTAGGTTCGTCAATTCCGATATACGCAAACCACAGCTATACAGTACCTCAATAATGGCACGGTTACGTTGACCCTCTTTTGTAGATAGGTCTACTACCGAGATTATGTTCTCTATTTCTTCGAGACTTAAAACAACAGGGAGTTTTAACCCTATCTTGGGAGTCTCCAATAATTCAGTCGGATCATTTTGGATATAACCGTCTAAGATCAGAAAATTAAAGAAAGACCTCACCCCCGACAAAACGCGAGCAACAGAACGCGCATTGATTCCCAAATCATACAATTGTGTAACAAACTGTTGAAGATTCTCTAAGCTTATCTCTTGTATTTTAAGATTCTCTGTTTCAAAATACTGCAATAGTTTAGACAAGTCATCCAGATATGCTTCAATTGAGTTTGGCGACAAAGCTTTCTCCAACAATAAATATGATTTATATTTCGAGATTAAACTCGCAGACTTTTTTATTTCTTCTTCAGATGCCATAAATATAATTTACTATAATCAGCCTATTTGCTACACCCATTCCATACAAATGTATCGTTTTCTATGTCAGTTACACAAAAATATTTCAATTAAAGAACTAATCTCGTTTTTACTTAGATAAATATAACAATAACCAGGGCTATCTAAAACAGCTAAGTACAATAATAAATATTTCACACTACTTAGATATCATCTGATTAAATATCTATATATTTGTATTGAATATTAATTTTCGAATCCACATTCAGGTCAAAAGCCCTCTTTATTACTTAGACAGGTTATAACAATCAGAGATAGTTATAAGTTATATGGCAAGAAAAGAATAATATTACTCAATATGGAACAGTTAAAGAGAATCGGAAGATATATCCTGCGAAAATTCAGCAAAATTCAGTTGGCAATTATAGTTGTCCTTATTATTTGTTGTTTTGTAATTGGAGATAGTAATATCTTCTCTCGATTCGGTTATGATTTAGAGATTCATAATTTGAAAACTCAAATTGAGTATTACCAAGAGAAAACAGAAACTGACAAGCGTAAGTTGAACGAACTTCGCTCTGATAAAGACAATATTGAGAAATTTGCTCGTGAAAATTATTTGATGAAAAGAGAAAACGAAGAAGTATTCATCATCGAATAGATTACAGACCTACAAATTATGACCAAACCTAAAGATTTTATATTTAAACTTTCGGCTCTACTTATACTAGTTGCTGCAATATCCTATATCTTCAATCCTGTAGTAGCAGCATTTATTATGGCTATAGGCGTACTTGGTTTTGCAGGTGTGACTTTTACAACGCCATACCCAGGTAAAAGCTTAAGAGGAAAACGTTTATTCAGCATTCAGATATTTGGAATCGCTTTCATGGCAATAGCTACCTACTTGATGTTCGAACAGAAAAACGAATGGGTAATTTCTATGCTCGTAGCAGCATTTTTACTACTCTATACCACTTTTATGCTTTCGAAAGAATACAATAAGGAGAAGAACGAAAACAAGTAAATATCAGTCTATTGAATAGACCCAATTTGTTATCTGCTCCATTTTTCGTTTTCGTTTCTTAAACTTTGCAGCAGTAAACCAAGCCTTTGGATTACTTAAGTTCAAGCCGCCAATTATCACCCCAAATCCATTCTCTGAAAGTCCGGGAGGTTCAAGCATCATATTTTCGATCCCTACCTTTATAGAGTTATTCAAATAATCAACCGTATATTTTTCTTTCTTCTTGTCATCTACAAGTTTATAAGTAGAGAAAATATCCGTCCTTGATGTTATCATTTTAGATTGGGGAGCTAACAGTATAGATGATTTTAACTGATCTTTTCGCTCCTGCCTCAGCCATATTTTCGAATCCTCCAATGTTTGACTTCTAGCACATAAAACGAGAGAGAATAATATTCCCAAAGTAAAAAATAACTTCGTGTGATAGTTAGTTTTCAGCATCAGATTTGAAATATTTAATTCGGTTAACTCTTATTACTCTCCTAAAATAAACATTAATACATTAAAGGCCAAGAGTGTTAACACAATATAAGACTCTAAGCTAATAGAGTCAAAACGCCGTATATTAACATTCGACATTCAGAACTCAATAAATACAATAAGCTTGAGCATTCACAAAATACCACCTCTAATTAAGATCTCTAAAATCCCCTTTTTTAACTAGATTACTCTAATATTATTGGTACATTTGTAACTAGATTTATGAAAGTCTTATGAAACATTTTAGTATATACTTAGGGACATTGTGCATTATTGCAATGTCTTTGTTTTCTTGTAACACAAAGAAGACCCCCACTCGTGATAATAGTATTGAATTTGACACAATCCATTCTGTACAAAACTATCATTGGGACAACGATTCTACACAGCCATCGTGTAATCTGAAGTTGACTTTTACATACCCTGTATCTTATGATGATCGGGCAATATTAGATTCACTTCAACGTATTTTCATCTCGTCTTTTTTTGATGAAACATATGCCCTATTTACACCTCAGGAAGCAGTAGATAATTATGCCAAAGCATATATTGAAAATTATAAAGAGGATGTGAAGATATTCGCAGAGAATAATGATGCTCATGACGACAACGAAGAATACTTCTCTTATTATGAGACAACTTCAAATCAAATAACCTTCAACAAAGGAGACATCCTTGTATTTCAAATCACGCAGTCCAATTATAAAGGCGGAGCTAGTTCTTATGAGTTCTTTAAGAATCACGCTATCAATTTAAAAACAGGGAAGCTTATAACCGAAGAGGATATTTTCAAACCGGGATATGAAAAGCTTTTGACCTCTATCTTTAAAGATTATCTGATTAAATCGAACAAGGTACAAACCATTAATGAGCTTGAAGATTTAGGTTATTTAGGTATTGATGAAATGATTCCTAATGATAACTTCCTACTTGATGATAAGGGGATAACATATGTTTTCAACAAAGGAGAATATTCAGCTTATAAGCTCGATGCAATTAAAATATTTATACCCTACAACGAGATAGAGTTAGCTTTGAAAAATGATTCTCCTATCTCTCATTTTTTTGCTAAATAAAACATTAATGGATATACTATTAAAATATTTCCCGAACCTTACAGATAAGCAGAAAGGTCAATTTGCGGCGTTATATGATCTGTATCTTGACTGGAACTCGAAGATAAATGTAATCTCACGAAAAGATATAGAAAATCTGTACATACACCATGTACTTCATTCTTTAGGAATAGCTAAGGTTATTCAATTTAAAGAAGGCAGTAAAATTTTGGATGTAGGCACCGGCGGAGGCTTCCCAGGAGTACCGCTAGCTATACTCTTTCCCGAATCAACCTTTCTTTTAGTTGATAGCATTGGTAAGAAAATAAGAGTAGCAACAGAGGTATCCGATGCCATAGGTTTGACCAATATCAGTTTTAGACATTGCAGAGCAGAAGAAGAAAAAGGCAAATTTGACTTTGTAGTAAGTCGTGCTGTTATGCCTCTAGGTGACTTGATTAAGATTATCCGTAAGAATGTATCTCAAGAACAAAAGAATCCTCTACCTAATGGGCTTATCTGCTTAAAAGGTGGTGAGCTTGAGGGAGAAATACATCCATTCAGAAAATATGCAGAGGTAGACGACCTTAAGAACTTTTTCGAAGAAGAATTTTTCGAAACTAAAAAAGTAGTCTACGTTCCCATATAACTATATCTTTAATTGGATATGAGAAAACAATATCATCTTCTTAAAAGCGAAAAAGGTCTTTTGGCTTGGGACGTACATCGTCTTATAGAGCTGACTAAAGATTTACCTATACAACTAATAGCTTTGGATGATATTAAGGAAATTGACGAATCATATTGGTTTAACGATGCTCCTACATGCAGAAAGATTGCCGAACACATTACTCTAGTAACAGAGGCTGATTTGTCTTATCCCATTATACTATCGCCCGAAGGCAGAGTTCTGGACGGAATGCACAGAGTAATAAAGGCATTGCTTAACAAAGATAAACATATCAAAGCTGTACAACTCAAGACTAATCCATCACCAGATTATATAGGTGTAGCCGAAGAGGATCTACCCTATTAATATAACAAAAGGTCAAAAGACCTCATTTTTTGATTTAATTTTCAGTTCTATGAATATCAAGACTTTCGAATTTAACCCTATAGCAGAAAATACTTATGTTTTGTATGACGAAACAAACGAATGTGTTATCATCGATGCAGGTTGCTTCTATCCTGATGAAAAACAGGAACTTCTCGATTTTATCTTAGATAATAATCTAGTTGTAAAACACCTCTTAAATACGCATTTACATTTTGACCATGTATTTGGTAATAAGTTTATTCTAGATCAGTTCGATTTGAAAACAAAAGCACATCAGGCCGATCAGTTCTTACTAGAGGGCATGCCTGCTCAAATGAAAATGTTTGGATTTAAGGATGGCGAAGACGCTCCAGAAATAGGTACATACATAAAGGAAAATGATACAATTGAATTCGGTAATCAAAAACTATTGATTCTGGAAGTTCCGGGACATTCACCCGGCAGTGTTGCCTTTTATAGTGCTGAAGGTAATTGTGTTATTGTAGGCGATGCATTATTTAGAGGCAGCATCGGACGTACCGATTTAGCTAAAGGTAATCAAGATCAACTTCTGGAAGCTATACGCCAGAAACTATTCACATTACCTGCCGAAACGGTTGTTTATCCTGGTCATGGTACTAAAACTTCCATTGCTGAAGAAATGAGAAGCAATCCTTTTTTTGCTGGTAGATAATTCCTAGCCCTTTTAATAAACTCACCTATACCGTTTAAGGTAAGGTATAATTATAATAAAGAAAGAGATTACCTAGGGGTAATCTCTTTCTTTATTATGTACAACCTCTTATGAGGCTAGATATCGTACTTATCTGATCCTATTCAATGACTGAATAAGTTTCTCATCAGCCTTGATTTTCGATAATGCCAGCACTGTCAATATCAATGATATTGCAGGAAATGCCAGCCCATACTCTACTTTTGTAAACTCTGCGCTCAATACTATCTGCCCTGCATACAAGTAATATGCAAATGCTGCATAAAAAAGAATGATACATGCTATCGAAACATAACACATCTTTATTTGTACTTTTCGTTTCTTAAACAAGAATATAGCCACGAAGCTCAATAAAGCACTCACTACCGAAAGAGCTGCTACAGCCCATGTCGGATAAGAAAGAGCTATTGCATCTTCGAAAATACCCATACTCTTGAAAAGATAGAAACTATCGGGTGTACCAATCAGCACAGCCAGAGGACTACATACAGTTACAGCCATAAGAATGGCTGCAATTAGTAGATATACGGATTGTATACGTTGTATCATTTAGAAATTATCTTTATCCTTATTTGGATTTCTATAATATACTTTACCTTCAGTATATTCCTGAGCAGCAATTAAAGCAGCTTTAGGCAATTTTTCGTAATATCTAGAAATTTCGATTTGCTCACGGTTTTCGAAAACCTCTTCCAAATTATCGCTATAAGAAGCAAACTCTTGAAGTTTTCTATCCAGATCCTGTTTCATTTCTACAGCTATCTGATTTGCTCTCTTACCAATAATTCTTACTGTTTCGTAGACATTTCCAGTATCTGCAGACAAGGTCATCATATCTCTGGTGATTGTATTGCTTGGTGCATTGGTCTTCTTGTAATCCATAACTTTAATTCGCTATAATGAATGTGATGTTTATTTTCTTTCTAATTTATTTTCGTTTTCTAGTTCTTCATCTGTCATACCTTCGATCTTAAGATCAAGAGCTCTGACAGCTCGTCGATAATATCTATCAGCCTCTCTTTTATATTTCCCTTCTGGAAACATATTCAAATAATTATAATGCTCATCAATAACATCCCTGTAACGTTCGGCTGTACGCTCTACAATACTCTTAGATGCTACCTCATGACGAGATCTTAAAATAAGAATCTGAAATTCTTCTCTGTATTGTGAATATGGATACGTTTTTAGAGCTTCACGTGCAGTAACTACACACGATTCGTAATTGTTACCCATGTAATTACCTAAATTGAAATACAAACGGCATGCCATAAGTTCTTTTAATGCCAATTTTTCTTGCATCTCGAATAAATAGTCTTGCACTAACTGTATTTTATCACTTTGCGGGTATATTTCTAAGAATGTTTGAAACTCCTGCATCGACTTGTATGTATTAGTCTGATCGAGTCTTACATCGGGAATATCTAAATACAAACCATAAGCGGCATTAAATCTAGCCAATTCGGTAAACTCACCCTTAGGATAAGTTGTATAATAAGCCTTGAAATATTGGGTTGCTGTGGTATAATCTTTATCGTAGAAAAAACTCTGAGCTAACAAAAATAATGATTCTTCGGCATGAGACGTTCCTTTAAAAATAGGAACTAACTCCTCCAACAAAGTGGATGCTCTACCGTACTTCTTCTCATCAAAATACTTCTTTGCATAAGTGTACTTCAATTCATAATCGGTGCTTTTAAGTATTTTGTTGTATTCGCCACACGAAGTAGCCACCAACAGAGTAAGTACAAATACTAAGAGAATTCTTATTTTCATTATTTCAGAATGAGATTTTGAGTCACAAATTTAAGTAAAGCTTTTAGATTTTGAAAATAAAGTTTTTTTTTTAAGTTATTTTGAGATACTTACCTTTTTAGGCTTTCTTTCGAAACAACTCTAAACGCCACTCATATTCAAGAATATCAACATTTTATCTACATAATCTCTATTATTCGATAACCGAGGTACTTTATTCTGTCCGCCTGCTTTTCCTTTATATTTTAGCCAATTATAGAAACTGTCTTTAGGTAAAACACGAATTACCGGATCTTGGAGCGATAAATTATGGGATCTTTTTGCCTCATAATCCGAATTTACCTTCTTCAAAGCATTATCCAAAGTTACTCTAAATAAATGAATATCCGCGGGTTCTACATCGAATTCGATTAACCACTCGTGAGCTCCTGCCGAATTGTCTCCAAAATAAATAGGAGCAGCCGTATATTCAACAATATGAGCACCCGTTACTGCACACGCCTCACTCAAAGCACTCTGCGCATTATCAATGATAACTTCTTCGCCAAAAGCATTAATAAAGTGCTTGGTACGACCTGTTATTTTGAATAGATAAGGTGTTGTAGATGTAAATTCGATAGTATCTCCAATCATATACCGCCAAAGACCTCCATTTGTAGTGATCAATACAGCATAGTTCTGACCTATTTCAACTTCTTCAAGCGTCAGAGTCGTTGGATTATTAGAATCCCACTCACTCATGGGAACAAACTCGTAATATATATTATTATCGAGCATCAAAAGCATATCTTTTGAATCGCCCAAATATTGTGAGCCAAAAAATCCTTCGGATGCATTATAGGTTTCCCAATAAACCATCGAATCTTTGTTTATCAACTTCCTATATTGATCTTCGAAAGGGGTGAAACTTACTCCTCCATGAAAAAACACTTCCAGATTAGGCCATAAGTCGGTCAACTCTCGACCTGTATCCACTGTAATTTTTTTCAGTAGAACCAACAGCCAAGAAGGAACACCCATAAAGGCTCTCACATCTTTTCTTATAGCATAATCAGTAAGTTCCTGTAATTTGGTTTCCCAATCGGGGATAAGAGATATTCTTTCGGGAGTCCTGCTATACTTTGCCCAGAATTTTAAATTCTTAATTAGTATTGCCGAAATATCTCCGGTAAAAACACCATCTCCTATATTATTAACCTGTTTACTACCTCCTAATACAAGAGTCTTTCCTAAGAAAAATTTAGCTTGAGGATTACTATGCGCATACAATGCAAGCATCTGTTGTCCACATTTGTAATGACCTTGTGTCAGAGATTCTTGAGTTACAGGAATATATTTGCTCTTATCGTTTGTAGTTCCCGATGACATGGCGAACCATTTCACAGGTTTATTCCACAACACGTTTTGCTGCTTATCTATCAGAATCTTTTCGAGATAGGGTTTCAAATCTTCGTAATGAAAAACAGGAACCGATTTTCTAAAATCGTCCTTATTTTTAATAGACGCAAAATCATACTGGGATCCAATATAAGTATTGGTTCCAGATTTGATAAGATAGTTAAGTATTTTTTCTTGTGTAAGAATTGGGTTATTTATAAACTGCTCAACCTCTCTGTACTTAAAATCTAAATATTTATGTACTAAAGAAGAGATCATCCTATTTTACTAATTTTTCGCAGTCTATCTTCGTCCATTATTTTAATTTTACGTCCATCCAAAGCAATAATATGTTCATCTACAAATGTAGATAATGTTCGGATAGCGTTTGAAGTAGTCATATTTGACAGGTTTGCTAAATCTTCTCTCGATAGGTAGATACTAATAGTAGCACCGTCTTCTTCCAAACCATAATTTTCGAGTAAGAAAACTAATGATTCAGCAAGTCTCCCGCGAATATGCTTCTGAGTAAGACTTACCACCCGTTCGTCGGCAATACCGAGATCGGTAGATAATTCTGTAATAAAATACATTGCCAGTCTGGTATTTGACATAACCAACTGCTCTATAAGTACCATAGGAATAAGACAAACCATAGAAGCTTCGAAAGCCGAAGCATTTGTCACATAAGGTTCTTTAGCAAAGTAAGCCCGGTATCCAAAATTCTGGACAGGGCGTATCATTCGGATAATCTGGCTACGTCCACCAACCCCGTTCTTAAAGATTTTAACTTTCCCTTTTAAGAGACACATTAAATCTTTGGGGACCTCTTCTTCGCAATAAATGATTTCATTTTTTTTGAGGTGAAGAATCTTCGCTGCATCTTTTACAAGTTCACGTTCACTATCCTCCAGAAGAGCCCACATGTCAGGGATGCTAGCTTCAAAGCTGATTACATCTCCCTTATCTTTTATCATATAACGCCATTTTTACTAGGTATCTGATATATAAGATACCGAATATAGGAGCAAATATAAATATTATTTATTCATTATCTGAGTTTTCGAGGTGATAAAAAAATGATATAAAAATTACAATAATATATTCGCTCTTAAAATCGAAGGCCAAATAACATCAACAATAATTTAATATTCAACAAATTAATCATATTAACACGGGAATTGGTCATAACTAAAATGAAAATGAGAAATAAATTTGAATATTGGAATAATATAAACTATTTTTGTGCCACTAAAAAATTTATCTTTATTCTGAGTCTGAAGCAATATAGCTGGATTTAGTAGATCGACCGAATTAATTACATAACAATATATAAAATACAAGCGAAAGATGGATACATCTCTTATAAACGTAGATAGCGTAAATGCTATACTTAAGGTAGACGTAAAGAAAGCTGATTATCAAGGAAAAGTCGATGAGGCTATCAAAACTTTTCGCAAAAAGGCGAATGTACCGGGATTCCGTCCGGGAACTGTACCAGTAGGTATGGTTAAAAAAATGCACGGAAAATCGATCCTTGCCGAAGAAGTAAATAAATTGGTTGGTGAAGGAATCTACAATTACATACAAGAAAACAAACTTAATATATTAGGTGAACCTCTTCCTAACGAAGAAAAACAACAACCTGTTGATTTTTCTAAAGAAGAAGATTTCGAGTTTTTCTTTGATATTGCTCTTGCTCCTGAAGTAAAATTGGCTTTGAGCAAAAAAGACAAAATCACTTATTACAAAATAGCTGTAGAACAAGATTTAGTTGACAAACAAATCGCTTCTTACAAAGCAAACTACGGTAAATACGAAACTGTTGAAGAAGGTGCTAAACCAACTGACCTTCTTAAAGGTGAAGTAGTAGAACTAGAAGGTGGAAAACCTAAAGACGGTGGTATCCGCGTAGAAGGAGCTGTTTTGATGCCTTCTTATATGAAAGACGAAGAAGAGCAAGCTAAATTTGCAGATGTAAAGAAAGGTGCAACTATCGTTTTCAACCCAGGTAAAGCTTACGAAGGAAACGAAACTGAAATAGCTTCGTTCTTACATATCGAAAAAGATGCAGTAGAATCTATCGCTGCTGAATTTTCATTCACTGTAAACGAAATTACTCGTTACAAAGAGGCTGATTTAGATCAAGCATTATTCGATAAAGTATTTGGAGAAGGAACTGTTACAACTGAGGCTGATTTTATCGCTAAAGTAAAAGAAACTCTTCAAACACAATTAGCTCCAGATAGCGACTACAAATTCTTATTGGATGCACGTGTATTACTTGAAGAAAAAGCAGGTAATCTTGAATTCCCTGATGCATTCCTTAAAAGATGGTTAATGGCAACAGGTACTGACAGAACTGCAGAATCTCTTGAAGCTGATTATCCTCAAATCATCAACGATTTGAAATTCCATTTGATTAAAGAACAATTAGTGAAAGAAAACGATCTTAAGATCGAAGAAGCTGATGTTCGTGCCGTAGCTCTACAAGCTGCTCGTGTACAATTTGCTCAATACGGAATGATGGGTATGCCTGATGATGTTCTTGCAAACTATGCAAACGAAATGCTTAAGAACAAAGAAACTTCTCGCAACTTGGTTGACAAAGCAATGGAAGAAAAAATCGTTGTATGTCTTAAATCTATCGTTGGAGTAGAAGAAACAGAAATGAGTCTTGACGAATTCAAAAAATTCTTCGAAGGAGAAGCTGACGCTGAATAAAGACCCATATTCATAATATTGCAATAAAAAAATAAGGTCTATACGAAGAGACCTTTGCCTCTAATCTTAAGAAAGACAAAGTTTTTATTTGTTGGTTTCCAATAATTATTTATAACTTTGTTTTAGACTAAGCTCCAATGGCAAAGGTCTCTTTTTTGTTCGCTGCACAACAAGGTCTAAGACCTGTTTATAGCTTCAACAGGTTATTAAGTTATAATTCAAATAACATACAAAATAGTTACTGTAACTTACAACATTAAAAGTTAGGCATAAAATTTGCAGTCTCCTAAGTGAATTAATAATTAAAGATATAAACAACTATGAATGATTTTAGAAAATACGCAACCAAACATATTGGTTTGAACGGATTGGCTCTCGATCAATACATGGATATAACCAGCAGCTATATTTCACCAACCATCATTGAAGAACGTCAACTTAATGTTGCACAAATGGACGTGTTCTCACGATTAATGATGGATCGTATCATTTTCCTTGGTACTGGTATTGACGATTATACTGCCAATGTTATTCAGGCACAATTACTTTATTTAGATTCTGCCGATTCGGGTAAAGATATTTCTATCTATATCAATTCACCGGGAGGATCAGTATATGCCGGATATGGAATATATGACACCATGCAATTTATCAGCAGCGATGTATCTACAATCTGTACAGGCATGGCAGCTTCTATGGCAGCAGTACTATTGGTTGCAGGACAAAAAGGCAAACGTTTTGGCTTGAAGCACTCACGTACCATGATACACCAACCTTTAGGTGGTGCACAAGGACAAGCTTCTGATATTGAGATCACTGCTCGTGAGATTGCTAAAGTTAAACAAGAATTATATGCTATTATAGCAGATCATTCTGGACAAACTATCGAAAAAGTTGCTCAGGATTCGGATCGTGACTATTGGATGAATTCTACTGAAGCTAAAGACTATGGTATGATTGACGAAATATTAGTTCGAACAAAATAATGCATACATATCATTGTGAATGACTTAATAATTGGCTGCTTATAATTTATAGGCAGTCAATTATTCGTTTGTAGACATAGGCAATAGATAATAAATACATTTCAAAAACAGGTCTGTGACCTCAAATAAAAAATATGGCTAAAAAAGGAACAAACGATTCTTGTAGTTTCTGTGGACGACCTGATAGCGAGGTTAATTTATTAATCTCTGGGATATCGGCACATATATGCGACAAATGCATCGATCAGGCATATCTTATAGTAAAAGATTCTTTAAAATCAGACAAAGGCTTTGGAGATTCACTTGACAGAAAGACGCTGCCAAATCCAAAACAAATAAAAGAATTCTTGGATCAATACATTATTGGACAAGATGATGCTAAGCGTTACCTGTCGGTTTCGGTATACAATCACTACAAAAGATTGTTGCAGGAAGTAGGCGAAGATGATATTGAGATCGAAAAATCTAATATTATCATGGTAGGACCTACCGGAACGGGTAAAACAATGCTGGCACGTACCATCGCAAAATTATTACATGTACCATTCGCAATTGTTGATGCAACTGTATTAACAGAAGCGGGATACGTAGGTGAAGATATCGAAAGTATTTTGACTCGTCTTTTACAAGCTGCTGACTATGATGTGGCTGCTGCTGAGCGTGGTATTGTATTTATTGATGAAATAGATAAAATTGCCCGTAAAGGAGACAACCCTTCTATCACTCGCGATGTAAGCGGCGAAGGTGTACAACAAGGTTTATTAAAATTACTGGAAGGTTCTATCGTGAATGTACCACCTCAGGGAGGCCGTAAACACCCTGACCAAAAAATGATTGCCGTAAACACCAAAAATATACTTTTTGTTTGCGGAGGTGCTTTTGATGGCATTGAGCGTAAGATAGCACAACGTCTGAATACTCGTGTAGTTGGATATTCTTCGGCTCTGAAAAATGCTGATATCGACAGAAAAGAACTGTTGAAATATATAACTCCTCAGGATTTAAAATCTTTTGGATTAATCCCCGAGATTATAGGTCGTCTGCCTATTCTTACTTACCTGAATGCATTAGATCATTCTGCTTTGAGAAGAATTTTAACAGAGCCTAAAAACTCAATCATCAAGCAATATCTGAAATTATTTACAATGGATGGTGTTGAACTAACCTTCGATGAGGATGTTTATGAATATATAGTAGATAAAGCCATTGAATACAAATTGGGAGCCAGAGGGCTTCGTTCGATAGTAGAAACAGTGATGATGGATGCCATGTTTACCATCCCTTCAAGCGAAGAAAAGAGCCTGCATATTACAAAAGACTACGCAGTGCAACAGTTGGAAAGCTCGAATCTGGACAGGCTGAAAAATTCTTATGAATAATTCTCATTTTTCTATTAAAAAAAAATCTTTTTCTATTGTATTTTTCACTTAAGAAGCTATCTTCGTAAGATATAATTACATTTTCAAAAATTACGAGTGTAGGTTATGTCTATTTTTGAGATTCCATTTATGCGATTTAATTAACTATGTCAAAACGAGAAGATTTATTAATCGAAAATCTAAAAAAGCATTTTGGATTTGATAAGTTCAAGGGTAACCAGGAGGCTATCATTCAGAATGTTTTAGCGGAAAAAGATACTTTTGTTTTGATGCCAACAGGAGGTGGCAAATCCCTTTGCTATCAGCTTCCTGCAATTTTGATGGAGGGTACAGCTATTATTATATCCCCATTGATTGCATTGATGAAAAATCAGGTTGATGCCATGCGCAACTTCAGCGAAGAAGATGGGATAGCTCACTTTTTGAATTCATCCTTAAATAAAGCTTCCATTGAGTTGGTAAAAGCTGATGTAGTATCGGGCAAAACAAAATTATTATATGTAGCTCCCGAATCTTTAACAAAAGAGGAAAACATCGACTTTTTGCGACATATCAAGGTATCTTTTTATGCGATAGATGAAGCGCATTGTATATCGGAATGGGGACACGATTTCAGACCCGAGTACAGACGTATCAAACCCATAATAATGGAAATCGGGCAACGTCCGCTTGTAGCATTAACAGCTACTGCGACGCCTAAAGTACAGCACGACATCCAGAAGAGTCTGGGTATGTTGGATGCAAAAATCTACAAATCATCCTTTAATCGGGAAAACCTTTATTACGAAGTTCGACCCAAAACAGAGAAAGTAGATCGGGACATTATCCGCTATATTAAATCTCAGGCTGGAAAATCAGGGATCGTATATTGTTTAAGTAGAAAAAAAGTAGAAGAATTCGCAGAAATTCTTCGTGCCAATAATATAAATGCACTTGCTTATCATGCAGGGTTAGATGCTTCTACTCGCGGAGAGAATCAGGACTCGTTCTTAATGGAAAAAGTGGACGTAATTGTTGCCACTATTGCTTTTGGGATGGGAATTGACAAACCCGATGTAAGGTATGTTATCCATTATGATATGCCCAAAAGTCTCGAAGGATATTACCAAGAGACCGGACGTGCAGGACGTGATGGAGGCGAAGGGCAATGTGTTGCATTCTATTCTTATAAAGATTTGCAAAAACTCGAAAAGTTTATGCAAGGAAAACCTGTAGCCGAACAGGAAATAGGCAAGCAACTTCTTCTTGAAACTGCAGCTTATGCTGAAACAGCGATGTGTCGTAGAATAGTTCTATTACATTATTTCGGAGAAAAATATAATCAACATAATTGTGGTAATTGTGACAATTGTATAAACCCTAAAAAACAAGTGGAAGCTCAAGATTTATTATTAACAGCGATAGAAGCTGTGTTAGCATTAAAAGAAAAATTTAAGACCGAGTATGTGATTAATTTCCTTAGAGGGAAAGAAACATCTGAGATTGAGACCTACGGACATCAAGAGTTGGAAGCATTTGGATCTGGAGAAGAGACAAACGACGAAACATGGAATGCCGTTATAAAACAGGGGTTAATTGCGGGTTATCTGGACAAGGATATTGAAAACTACGGTTTACTGAAAGTTACAAAAAAAGGAAAAGACTTTTTAAAGAAGCCAGTTTCATTCAAAATTGCTCAAGAAGAGGATTTTGATGATGAAAGTGACGATGAGGTAGTTATCAAAGGCGGTGGCGGAAGTTCGGCTGTCGATCCTGTACTATTCTCGATAATGAAAGACCTTCGTAAGAAGATGTCTAAAAAGCTGAATGTTCCTCCTTATGTAATATTCCAAGATCCTTCATTAGAATCGATGGCAACCATCTATCCTACAAGTATCGACGAATTACAAAACATACCGGGTGTAGGAGCAGGTAAAGCAAAAAGATACGGTGCTGAGTTTGTTGAAATCATCAAAAAGCACGTAGAAGAAAACGAAATTGAACGCCCTGAAGATTTACGTGTTAGAACAGTAGCAAATAAGTCGAAATTAAAGGTAGCGATAGTTCAAAGTATAGACCGTAAGGTGGCTCTTGATGATCTTGCTGAATCGAAAGGCATAGAATTTCCTGAGTTATTGGCTGAGCTTGAAGCTATTGTTTATTCGGGTACCAAAATAAATATCGATTATTTCTTGAATGAAGTGATAGACGAAGACCATATGGCTGACATCTTTGACTATTTTCAGGAAGCCGAGTCGGATGATCTCGAAGATGCAATTAATGAGCTAGGCATGTTTACCGAAGAAGAAATTCGTCTGGTAAGAATCAAGTTCATTTCCGATATGGCAAATTAAGGTCATTGACCTTCTTATTATTACTGTTTGATTCATAATTAAGTTCATCTAGGTATTAAATAATATACAACTATTTGTTGTTATATCTTGTAGCGAAAATCTACGATTTAATTCCCTAAGTCATAAAAGGTTTGTGAACCTAATAATGATACAAACAGTAAGTACAGCAGTAAAAAATGAAGAGAGCTATTTTTCCAGGTACATTCGACCCATTTACAATTGGTCATGCATCACTGGTTCGAAGAGGATTAAACGTTGTTGATGAAATTGTTATATCAATTGGAGTTAACGATAGTAAAAGGAGTTATTTTTCGTTGGAGCAACGAATTCAAATGATAGAAAAGTTGTATGCGGATGAGCCTCGAGTTTCGGTAGGTTCATACGATTCTCTGACTGTTGATTTTGCAAACAAAGTAGGTGCAAAATTTATTATCCGAGGAATAAGATCTGTTAATGATTTCGAATATGAGAAAACTATAGCCGACATGAATCGCAATATCTCAGGTATCGAAACATTAGTACTCTTTACTGAGCCAGAATTAACTCATATTAGCTCTACAATTGTTCGGGAACTTTTGCGCTATAAACACGACGTTAGCAAATTTGTACCGGATGGTATTGATTTTAATACAGACTAAGACAATTGAATTGGAATAAAATAAAACTATCCAAAGAGTCAAGTAAGAGCCTTTGCTTGACTTTTTTGCATAAATAAGGTCGTAGACTTTTTATTACTTTAGAACTATAACATCTACAACCTGTTATAATTCTAAATACATATCACTTAATACTTTTATTTACTTAAAAGAGAACACAGAATGAGAAAGACACTGTTATTGATAATAACCTGTACATTTATTTTTGTTAATACAATTTCGGCACAATACGCCATGAGTCAGGGGACTAAGAAATTAGCCACGACTATGACTTTAATAGAGAGAATGTATGTTGATACTGTTGACGACGAAAAGTTGGCAGAAGATGCTATCGTAGCCATACTAAAGGAACTCGATCCTCATTCCTCTTATCTAAGTGCTGAGACTGTAGCAGATATGAATGAACCGTTGGAAGGCAATTTCGATGGAATAGGTATATCATTTAACATGATCTCCGACACGCTGTATGTGATAGAAACAATAGCCGATGGTCCTTCGGAGCGTGTAGGCTTACTTCCTGGCGATCGTATTATAGCTGTGAACGATACCGCTATTGCAGGTGTTAATATGAATACACGTGATATAATGAAACGACTGAAAGGGCCAAAAGGAACTAAGGTGAATATAAAAGTACTTCGCCGAGGTGTTCAAAAACCAATAAGCTTTCAGATAATACGTGCAAAGATTCCTATTTATAGTCTGGATGCAGCCTATATGATTGATGATAAAACAGGCTATATCAGATTGAGCCGCTTTGGAGCAACAACCGTTGCCGAATTTAAAGAGGCACTAGCTAAACTATCATCTCAAGGTTTACAGAACTTGATTCTGGATCTTGAGGGTAATGGCGGAGGCTATTTAAATGCTGCAACAGAACTTGCTGATGAATTCTTAGATAAAGACAAGCTTATTGTTTATATGGAAGGAACTCATCAGGCTAGAACCAGCGATTCGACAACAGAAAAAGGGCTATTCGAAAAAGGAAAATTAGTAATTTTGGTTGATGAAGGTTCGGCTTCGGCAAGTGAAATTGTTTCAGGAGCAGTTCAAGATTGGGACAGAGGTTTAATAGTTGGTAGACGCACCTTTGGTAAAGGGCTTGTTCAAAGACAGTTTCCCCTACCCGATGGATCGATGATTCGCTTAACTGTTGCACGTTATTACACACCTACAGGACGTTCTATTCAGAAACCATATACACATGGAGATCAAGATTCTTACAATAAAGATTTGATTGACAGATACAACAGAGGTGAAATGATGAATGCAGACAGCATACATTTCCCTGATTCTTTGAAATACAAAACACTCGTAAATGAGCGTACCGTATATGGTGGCGGTGGTATTATGCCCGACTATTTTGTGCCAATAGATACTGCTGAATATACAGAGTATAGCGGACGTATAAATGCAATGGGCATTATTTACCGACTGTCATTACAAACAGTGGATGCTAATAGAAAAGAGCTTCTGAAGAAATATCCGACTATCGAGAAATTCAAAAAAGAATATGAGGTATCGGATGAACTTCTATCAGAAATGATAAAAATGGCAACCGATGATAAAATCGAATATAAAGAAGATCAATATCTCAGATCTAAAGAACAGTTTAAGCGCAGAATAAAGGCTTTAATTGCGAGAGATCTATTCAACACCGAAGCATACTTCAAGATTATCAATGACGAGAGTGAAATCTTCAAAAAAGGTCTTGAAATTATAAATAGTGATACTGAATACAATAAGTTACTTAAATAAGGAGTATCAAGAAAGAAAAGAATAAACATCAATAGATTATGACAGCAAGAAAAGTGTATAAAGAAATTTCGAAAGTTCTGACCGAGGCAATTAATGGTTTGAACGAAGGGTATACAGGCAGTTCTTTAACTGATATATTTCTTGTTGTCGATAAAGATAGCGGTAGCCTATCCGTTTTTGATGATGAAGAGAATCTACTTTCTCAAGTTATAGTAGAGGCTTGGGCATCAGAAGATGATGACCAAGTTATTGCCCGTCAATTAAGAGAGGTTGTGGAACAATTCGATATGGATAATAAGTTCGACTCTCTGGACGTGTTTAAACCATTCTCGATTAACATTGCTGATGAAAACTTGGTGGTTCTCGAAGAACTATTAGTTATTGAAGATGATTCTATCATCAGAATCGAGAATGATTTTCTTAGCCGTATAGATAAAGAATTTGACGACTTTTTAGATAAATTGCTGAAAGAATAAGCTCTTCGCATCTTATTCACACACAGCTACTCCAAGATAGATTATACGATGAAACAATTAAATATAAATATAAAGAATAAACGAGCAACTTTCGATTATGAGTTACTCGATACTTATACTGCGGGAATAGTATTAACCGGAACCGAAATTAAATCAATCAGATTAGGTAAAGCCAGTCTGGTTGATACTTTTTGTATATTCGAGAAAGAGGCCCTATGGGTAAGAAACATGAATATTACCGAATATTTTTACGGTTCATACAACAACCACGTAGCTCGTAGAGACCGCAAACTTCTACTCAATAAAAAAGAACTAAAAAAGATTCAGCGATCTGTTAAAGAAACAGGCTATACAATTGTTCCTACACGCCTATTTCTTAACGACAGAGGCTTGGCGAAACTTAATATTGCAATTGCACGAGGTAAAAAGCAATATGACAAACGACAAACTCTAAAAGAAAAAGATGATAAAAGAATGATGGATAGAATAATGAAAAAATAAAGAGGAATGAATTACAATAAAAAAAAAATAACGGGGGATAATACTAATAAGATTATTCTGGGATTATTTCTTCTTATTTTTTTCATCTTAGTTTTTTTACTAAATCGATTGTATCCTATTCATTCAGATGATTGGATGTACTCATTTATTTTCAATGAGACTCCACCCAAACGTATTGAAAGCATACTCGATATATTCGTATCACAGTACAATCATTATCTGTATTGGGGTGGTCGAAACGTGGTTCATTTCATCGATCAGCTTTTGTTATTATTGAATCCTATTATCAGAGAGATAATCAATAGTATAGCTTATATTCTTTTCGCATTTATAATATACAGAATAGCCAATAACGGGCGACCAACCAATCCCTTTTTATTTTTGCTGATCAACTTATTGATCTGGTTACTAACACCCGTATTTCCTCAAACAGTTATTTGGATTACAGGCAGCAGTAATTATTTATGGGGCACATTAATCATCATTGCATTTCTATCATACTATTATAGCTTTTATTTGAACGAAAAAAAGCACAAAGGTGTTTTTAGAAACATTCTGTTTTTGCTCTGTGGAGTTATTGCAGGATGGACAAACGAAAATTCCGCCATCGCACTTATTTTCATCCTATTCAACATACTTCTGTATTTTAAGATAAGAAAGATCAAGATACCTCTGTGGGCTACTTATGGCTTTATTGGTGTTTGTATAGGTTGCATCATTATGCTGTTAGCACCCGGTAACTTCATCAGATCGAAAGATACACATGCAGCGTTTAATCTGACTGATAAACCCTTCATGGATGTACTAGAGTACAAAGCGCGAAATATATATTGGATTTATAAATATGTCAATTCAATAGGTATTCTTATTGTAATATATGCATGCTTTACATTCCTCTTCTTTTGTCAGAATAAGGATAGCAGGAATTACAAAGCATGGTTTGGCTCATTATTGTTTTTTACTGCGGCTCATGTCTCAGCTTTTGCAATGATTGGCTCACCTATATTTCCACTTCGTGCTACATTCTGCTTATCAAGTTTTATGATCATATCCATATGCATACTTTATGCCAATATCAGTTTGAGTAATTTGACTCTCAAAATCGGAAATATTTTGATATTGATCGCAGGAACTACTATCTTCGTATTTACTTACATAGAAAGGTATCAAGTGTTATCCTCTCTTTCTGACAGATATCAGCAAAGAGAATTATATATAGAAGACCAAAAAGAAATAGGTAATAAGGATATTATATTAAAAGAATCACCGATTATACTGCCTGCCGAATTTGATTTTGAAGATATTTCGGGTGATCCAACATCTTGGCGGAATACAATTTGCGCCGACTATTATCAGTTAAATTCAATAAAACGGATCGATCCGTAAGCACATCTAAGATTGACTAATGAAAGAGTATTACGAAAACTGTATCAGCAAATATCTTAAACTAGATGCTACACTATCTGGTGAAAAGTCAGCTAAATTTATTTTTAGCATACTTCTGCTATTCTTTTTCGTACTCATTCTATCGCTAAATATTATATATCCTTTATATGCTGACGATTGGGGTTATGTATTTAAAGAAGGAACAAATTTCACTCAAAGGAATAGTGGTATATCCGATATTCTACATTCGCAGTATAGCCACTATTTTGGGCATGGCGGAAGAACTGTAGTGCATATCATAGCCCAATATCTACTCTTTCTTGGAGGTTATTGGACTGATCTCCTTAATAGTGTTGCTTACATTCTATTTACTTTTGTAATATACAAGATCTCTAATATTGATAGAAAGGTTAATCCTACGTTATTCTTTTTTATCAATATCCTAATCTGGTTTTTTCAACCAGCATTTTCTCAAACAATTCTCTGGATAACAGGTAGTGCTAACTACTTATGGGGAACGCTCATTATTATTTCGTTTCTATATTTCTTTTGCCAATCATTTATAAAAGAAAGCAATAAAAGTTCCGCCTCTAAAACTACTATCTTCTTCTTTGCTGGTATTATTGCAGGATGGACTAACGAAAATACAGCTTTAGGCATGATATTTATGATCTGCCTATTGCTTATATATTTAAAAAGAACACATAATCCAATACCGATGTGGATGATAACCGGATTGGCAGGAGCAATTATAGGCTTCATCATTATGGCTGCCGCACCCGGTAATTATGTAAGATACGAAGGTATCATCCAAACTAATGAAGTCATACAACAATCGAAAATAAAATATTACTTAACAAGGCTACTACCCGTCATAGGTGATTTTTACAAATTTGCGTTGCCTCTTGTCATGATATATTCGCTAGCACTAGTCACATATATCTATTTCGACAAAAAAAGAAATATAAGAATCATATACCTATCGCTCTGCTTCTGTGCTGCTGGTATTATAGCAGATATGGCAATGATTGCTTCTCCTGAGTTTCCTTCTAGGGCTTGGTTTGGTATCATTACATTCTTTATTATTGCTATTGGAATTATATATGCCAATCTAAAGACAGAACATATATACCTTTCAGTTATAAAGACACTTCTAATCTTTTTTGCATCAGTCTATTTCTTACTGACATACCAAAAAGGATTTAAAGACTTATATGCTCTTAACGAAGTATTTAAAAGAAGGGAACAAATTATAGATCAACAACAAAACAAGGCTGAATTCGACTTTGTTACTAAAGAAACAATCAATCCTCAAACAGCTCTACCGATGATAGATGAAGTTCCATCGGATAGTGAACACTGGATAAATTACTTCTATATTAAATATCACAAAATCAGATCCTTCAAAATAGAGTCCGAGAAATAAATAAGAATACTAAGAATGCTACAGATTAAAGATATACTAAAAGAGAGAATACTTATATTAGATGGTGCCATGGGTACCATGATACAACGATATACGCTTACTGAAGAAGATTTTAGAGGAGACAGATTCAAAAACTCTACGAATCTCCTTAAAGGCAATAACGATTTATTGTGTCTTACCCGTCCTGATATAATTGAAGCTATACACTGCGAATACTTAGAAGCAGGAGCAGATATCATAGAGACCAACTCGTTCAATGCAAACTCTATTTCTATGGACGACTACAATATGTCGGACTTAGTAAAAGAAATGAATATTGCAGCGGCTCGTCTTGCTCGTAAGGCAGCAGATGAATATACAAAACGTACACCTAATAAGCCTCGCTTTGTGGCAGGATCAATAGGCCCTACTAACAAGACTGCATCTATGAGTCCTAAGGTAGAGAACCCAATCTATCGTGCTGTGACCTTTGACGATTTGCATCAAGTATACAAAGAGCAAATAGAAGGTTTGATTGATGGTGGAGTTGATCTGCTTTTAATAGAAACTATATTTGATACACTGAATGCTAAAGCAGCTCTTTTTGCAGCAGCAGAAGTTCGCAAAGAACGAAATATAGAGATGCCAATTATGATTTCGGTAACGTTATCAGACAAAGGCGGACGTACTCTTTCGGGACAAACAACCGGAGCATTTCTTGCATCTGTCAGCCATATCGATTTCCTCTCAATAGGTCTTAACTGCTCATTCGGGGCATCCGACATGAAACCTTTCCTTAAGGAATTGGGCAGACTTGCACCTACATATGTATCGGCATATCCTAATGCAGGTTTACCAAATCAATTTGGAGAATATGATGAGACTCCCGAAATTATGGCTAAGCAGATCAAAGAATATATAGACGAAGGTCTTGTTAATATTCTTGGTGGATGTTGTGGTACTACCCCCGATCACATAGCGCAATACGTGAGTTTAGTTGAAGGAGCAACTCCTCATAAACCTGCTGAAAAGCCTAAATATATGTGGCTTTCTGGTTTAGAATTATTGGAAGCTAAACCTGAGATTAATTTTATAAATGTTGGTGAGCGTTGTAATGTAGCCGGTTCTCGTAAGTTTCTTCGACTTATAAAAGAAGAAAAATACGAAGAAGCACTAACTATTGCCCATAGACAAGTAGAAGATGGCGCTCAGATTCTTGATGTAAACATGGATGAAGGTCTATTGGATGGAGTCAAAGAAATGACGACCTTCCTCAATCTGGTAGCGTCCGATCCCGATGTATCACGTATTCCCGTAATGGTCGATTCATCTAAATGGGAAGTACTTGAAGCAGGTCTTAAATGTCTGCAAGGTAAAGCTGTTGTAAACTCAATCTCGCTGAAAGGTGGAGAGGAAGAGTTTCTTCGTCAAGCACGTTTGGTTAACCAATACGGAGCAGCCGTAATTATTATGGCATTTGATGAAACAGGACAAGCTGATAGATTTGAGAGACGTATCGAAATATGTGAGCGTGCTTATAAGTTACTTGTAAATGACGGATTTAATCCGATGAATATAATCTTCGACCCCAACATCTTAGCAATAGCTACGGGGATTGAAGAACATAGAGGCTATGCGGTTGATTTTCTTAAAACCATTGAATGGATAAAAGCGAATCTACCTCATGCTAAAATCAGTGGAGGTGTTAGCAACCTTTCGTTCTCGTTCCGCGGGAATGATTATATACGAGAAGCTATGCACTCGGTATTTCTTTACTATGCCATCCAAAAAGGTATGGATATGGGTATTGTGAATCCGGGGCAGTCAGTTATATACGACGACATCCCCACAGACCTTAGAAACCTCATAGAAGACGTTATCTTCAACAGAAGAGAAGAAGCTACCGATGAACTTATTGATTACGCTGAGCGTATCAAGAATGAGAAATCGAACCAACCCGAACAAAGAGTAGAAGAATGGCGTAGCTATGCCTTAGATCAGCGTTTAGAATATGCTCTGATTAAAGGTATCAGCGACTTTATGGAAGAAGACTTGGAAGAAGCTCTAAGAGTGTATCCAAAAGCCGTAGATATCATCGATAAACCTCTTATGTCAGGGATGAACAAAGTAGGAGATCTCTTCGGATCGGGAAAAATGTTTTTACCACAGGTTGTAAAAACCGCACGTACAATGAAACGTGCCGTAGCTATACTTGAACCTACACTTGAGGCTCAAAAAGATTCAAAATCGGTTTCTAACAGTGCCGGTAAACTTGTTATCGCAACCGTGAAAGGCGATGTTCACGATATTGGTAAAAATATCGTAGCTATCATTCTGGCTTGTAACAACTATGAAGTTATCGACCTTGGCGTAATGGTTCCACCGGAAGTAATTATCCAAAAGGTAATAGAAGAACAACCTGATATATTATGTCTTAGCGGACTTATTACTCCATCTTTAGAAGAAATGAGTATTGTTGCTCATGAAATGGAAAAAGCTGGATTTACAATTCCTCTTATGATTGGAGGTGCTACGACTTCTAAACTGCATACAGCTATAAAAATTGATCCTAAATATAACAACGGTTCGGTAGTATATGTGAAGGATGCTTCACAAGCTCCATCAGCTGTTGCTAAACTCATCAATCCTGCCTCTAAAGAATCTTTTATCCAAGAGATAAGAGACGAGTATCAGGATCTGAGAGATTCAATGGAGACAAAAAAAGTGGAACTTCTTCCACTTGATGAAGCTATAAAGAATTCATTCAAAATTGATTGGGCAAATTATACACCGTCTACTCCTAATAACTTGGGTCGCCATATTATTCCTCACATTCCGATAGAAGAGATTCTTCCATATATCGATTGGAAGTTCTTCTTCCACTCCTGGAATCTTTCGGCACGTTATCACACTGTACAGCATTTAGATGGCTGTCCTAGTTGCGATATTGAATGGCTGAACACTTTTCCCGAGAAAGAGAAAGAAAAGGCTCAAGAGGGTATGAGTTTGTATCGTGATGCTAAGAAAATGTTAGATCAACTAATCTTTTCGAAAGCGGAGTACATCAAAGCTGTATATGCTATTCATGAAGCTTACGTAGATAATGAATGCATCTATATCAACGACATTTGCTTTCCAATGTTACGTCAGCAAAAGAAAAACGACAAAGGGGTATATCTTTCTCTTTGTGATTTTGTTCTACCAAAGAACAGTGGCAAAAAAGATTATGTAGCAGGATTTACAGCAACAGCAGGTGTAGGTTCTAACGAATTGCTAAGTCAATACGAACATCAGGGAGATGAGTACAATGTATTGCTATTGAAATCATTACTTGACCGTTTGGCTGAAGCCACAACCGAATACCTTCATGCTAAGATCAGAAAAGAATTTTGGGGATTTGCTCCAGATGAAGATATTACGATAGATCAGATGTTTTCTCTTAAATATCAAGGCATCCGCCCGGCAGTAGGTTATCCTTCTATACCCGATCAGTCTATCAACTTCCTATTGAATACCGATCTTTTACAATCAACAGAAATAGGTGTTGAACTAACCGAAAACGGTGTTATGCTACCTAATGCTTCGGTGAGTGGACTAATCTTTGCTCATCCACAATCCAGATATTTCAGTATCGGACAGATTTCAGAAGAGCAAGCTGATAATTATATCGAACGCCGAGGAGAAAAAGCTGAGCTAACCAGAAAATTTCTAGCTGCCAATATGATGTAAGATCATAAACCTTTTTATTGCCTTGGTAAGGCAAAACTGCATTTGCTAGGTACAAGCAAAAAGGTGCAATCATAAATAAAGAAGCCGATGAAAATTATTTTCATCGGCTTCTTTATTTATGATAAGAATCAAAAGGTTTGTTGACCTTTTATGATAATAGTTTCTTTACAGTCTCCGAAATAGCTTTTCCGGGAGCTAATCCTGCTAATTGTTTTGTAGCAGCACCCATTACTTTACCCATATCGGCTGCACTTGTTGCTCCTACAGAAGCTATAATCTCTTTCAATTTAACTTCAAGCTCTTGTTCTGTGAGTTGCTTTGGTAAATAGTGCTCTAGTACAGCTATTTCTTCCAATTCTTTTTCAGCTAGTTCGGGACGATCTTGCGACTTGTAGATATCTGCACTGTCTCTTCTTTGCTTTACCATTTTTTGAAGAATCTTCACAGCAACTTCGTCCGATAATTCACCATCGCTATCTTTAGCTGTTTTTGCTTCAATAAACTCTTTTTTCGCTCCGCGTAATGCCTCTAATTTGATCTTATCTTTAGCACGCATTGCATCTTTAATATCTTCACTTACTCTATCAAACAAGTCCATATATGGTTGTATTTTTAAGGTCTCAGACCTTAGTTAAATAAATCTGTTGATTTTTTAGTTTCGGGCTTATAGTCATTCGGATTGAAATCTTCACCTCTTTTAAATACAGGAGTGTTTTCCAATGCTTCAACTATCTTATCATCATCCAGTTCTTCGGTCGATAATATAATAGGACGTGGAGTAAAGAATGATTTAACATCCATAGTTTTAACTCCGTCTTTCCCGTAATGCTGCTCAATCATTGTATTGATACGGCGTTTTTCTTCCTCTTCTTTGATGAAACGTTCCTCTTCCAAGCGTTGCTCTTCTTCGGTCATTTCTCTCAGATGATCTCCAATACCTGGTATGCTCGACATTCCAAAACCTGTTGCCAGCAAAGTAATTTTAACCTTACCACCCAAGCTCTCTTCTGTTGCTGTACCCCAGATAACTTCAATCTCAGGACCAAAGCGTTTCATGAATTCAGATACAGATTCCATTTCTTCAACAATAAGTGGAGTTTCTGCTCCTGCATAAATGTTGAATAGTATCTTTTTCGCTTTAAATACATCATTGTTATTCAACAATGGCGAATGTAATGCGTTTCTGATAGCTTCCTCTACTCTGTTTTCTCCTTCGCCCATGCCACTACTCATGATAGCGACACCACCATCTTTAAGAATGGTTTTAACATCGGCAAAGTCGAGATTTATATGTCCGTGTACGGTTATAATCTCGGCAATACCTTTTGCTGCAATAGCTAAAGTATCATCAGCTTTGGCAAATGCATTCGGAATCGTAAGATCCGAATATATATCTATCAAACGCTCATTGTTGATTACCAATAAGGCGTCTACATTTTGAGCAATATCTTCAACACCTCTAAGGGCTTGGATTATCTTTTTACGACCTTCAAACACAAAAGGTATTGTAACAATACCAACGGTCAGAATATTCATATCTTTTGCAATACGGGCTACAACAGGAGCTGCACCGGTTCCGGTTCCCCCTCCCATACCTGCCGTAATAAATACCATTTTGGTACCATCAGCCAGAAGTTCCTGTATGTCTTGGCGACTTTCTTCGGCAGCAGATTTTGCTACTTCGGGGCGGTTACCTGCTCCTAGACCTTCGGTTGTACGTCTACCAAGTTGTACACGGGTTTCAACGGGAGATTCATGCAATGCCTGATTGTCTGTATTACAGAGAGCAAACGATACGTCATGTATTCCCTCATTATACATATGATTCACGGCATTTCCACCACCACCACCTACACCAATTACTTTGATGATAGTCTGGGTTTTTCGCGGAAACTGAAATTCTAATATCTCGTCATTCATATAGCGTATCTTCTTTATTTATCACGTTTGTAAGGTTGCAGACCTTATATTGCTTTGGTAGGTCTAATATCCCTAATTAGCTATTAATTCGAAATTGGAGGACTAAAAGCTGTAGATTAATTAATCTTCATCTTTAAACATAGTTCCACCTAAGTTCTGTATTTTACCGAAGAAATCAAAAAGACCAGGCGATTTTTTGTCTTTCACCTTTTTCGCTTTTCTTGGTCTTTCTTCGTATTCCGGCTCTTCGTCTTCGTATTCTTCGTCATCATCATTATCCACAGATGGTTGTTCATGATGTGCAGAAGAGTTCTGATTTCTTTCTGAGGCTTCAGAATAACTACCACTCTGTGCTGAATCTAATGGACGTGGACGGTTGATATAATCAACTTTAGGAGCTTCTACTTTTTCGCAATTCTCATTTGCAAATAACAATAGCCCTAAACATTGAGCATATGCAGGATTTTGCAATAAATCGGCTGCATTGTTAATATACAATCGTTTTGCTGCTCCTTTTTTAACTGGCATCTGTGCTTTTTCTTCTAAAAACTCAGGCAAACCTGTCAATTGAGAAGCACCTCCCACTATTATTATACCGGCATCTAATTTGCCTGCATAACCCGATTCTTTTATCTGATTAAGGATGTTTAAAATAATCTCTTCTTCACGAAGTTGGATTACTTTATTCATCTCCTTTACATCAACTTCTGAATTAGAAGAAGATGTGGCTTGTTTATTTTTATCCTTGCCTACTCTACCGTATTTTATTTTATACGATTCGGCAGCTGTGTCTATAAAACCTAATTCTTTTACATCTTTAGAAATGGTGCGACCTCCAAATGGTATCACTGCCATGTAACGAAGAAGACCTTCCTTGTATATTGATAGTGTAGTTGTACCTGCACCAAAGTCGATAAGAGCACAGCCTGCTTGCTTATCAGTCTCATCCAGAACAATAGCTCCGGCTGCAACAGGTCCAACAATAAATCCGGCAATGTCTAACTGATTCTTTTCAGTAATACATTTTATAAGGTTGCTCTTGATATTAGGACGGCCTACTATAAGGCGATAACGCCCCTCTACTAGAGTTGCAGTTTTACCAATAGGATCATCCTCGGGATGTCCATCCAAAAATATTTCGGGTGCAACAACACTATAATTTGTCAAAAAATCAGGCTTATTCTGACGAGCTTGTTGTTCCATTTGGTCTATAACCGCAAATGAAACTTCCGACTCATCTATAAGATCTTTTGTTAAAGTATATTCTATTGCCCGCAGAGATTTTCCGGCAACCGACACATATATTTTTCCTATTTTACGACCCGACTTGTTTTCCAACAAGTTTACCAACTTCTTTATTTTTCCTGCTGCTTCATCTATATTGTAAACCACTCCGTGCTTTACACAATTATCAGATGGGATAGATTCTGATGCGAGAATAGATATTACTCCCTGCTCATTTTTCCGTCCTAACAATCCTACAATTTTCGAAGTCCCTAAGTCGATACCGACAATAAAACCTGATTGTTCCATATCTTCTTTCCTATTAAGGTCTAAGACCCATTATATCATTTCCTCAAGCAAAACAATTCTAGTTTGTTTACTTAGATAGATCTCTAAACTCTTTTATTTACTTATATACATACTAAACGTTCTTTTCACAAAAATATTTAAGCTCGTAAAGCTTTTTATGGCTTTGATAAACATAATAACAACAAGCTATTATAATTATCGGCTCTGCCTTTAATATTTTTTGTATCTGTAGTATTTCTTACATTCAACGCTTTGTGCCTACAACTTGTTTGTCGTATTTCAAATTTATTTTTGTATACCTGTTCCAACCCGTACCGGGTAAAGCTTCGGTATAGAATTTTTTCAGTCGATCTAGCTTAGCATCAACATCTTCTAACTTCCCCATCAGTACTTCGTGATTCCCAATTCGGGTTATCAAGATAACTTCGTCTTTCGGTTGAACCACAATTTGTTCGATCTGAGCATTCCAAAATTCGTTCTTTGACAAAAATAGTGCAAATTTATATAAATCTGTCTTTGCAAACTCATCTTTTATTTCCCCGGTTGCAATTGGTAGGTACGCTGTATTATGAGTAGAGAGGGGCATTTTCTCCCCATCTTTATCAATATAGTAACTTTGTTCACCCGATGGCATAACCCTGAGAATAGGGATTCGCTCAATAATTACGGCTCTTATACCACCTCCGCTAGTTAAGAAAACCTCGGCAGATTTAATCAATTTATTAGACAACAAGGCTTCTTGTATAGCTAAAGTATTAACTTCTTTTAGCTGCTTTCCATAAGGATTTAACCCTCGCGAGTCTATATCTTTCTCCAGGTCAGACACCTGTATAAAACGGTCAGTATCTTCATTGTTTACCACAATCTCAAATTGGTTGCATATCTTATCTTGTGGCTTTTTCTCGAAAAAGAAAGCCGCAAAAATCAGGTAACCACCCAATAAACACAATCCGATAATAACTAATATTTTCTTTACCATTCAGTATTTTAAAGTCTCAGACTTTTTTCAAAATTAAGTAACATTTAAATAATTATTGCTACATTATTGTTTGTAACCAAACTATGTTTTTATTCACTCCTATGTCCTGTAACAAGGTTAGTAGCCTTATTTTAAACGAGCTTCTAATATATCTTTTATTTCAGGTAACAGACGATCAATATCTCCGGCTCCAATTGTCAAGAGTACTTCAATATCGTCCTTTTTCTCTAGTATATCTAATAGTTCTTCTTTTTTACACAACGTCTTTTTGCAGGTTACTTTATCAAAAATAACTTTTGAAGTTATACCTTCAATAGGTTTTTCGCGAGCAGGATATATATCCAATAGAATCAATTCATCCAAGAGTGATAAACTTCTAGCAAACTCATCTACAAAATCTCGGGTTCGTGTATATAAGTGCGGTTGAAAAACACCCAGCACTTTTTTATCGGGATATAATTCTTTGACAGAAGATATACTTGCCGACAGTTCATCGGGATGATGCGCATAATCATCTATCATTACCAGATTATCAGATTTGAGAAGAAAATCAAAACGACGTTTTGCTCCTTGAAAGGTAGCCATTGCACGGCGTAATTCTTCATCCGTTGCTCCATTTAACCAAGCCAGCGCCATAGAACCTATTCCGTTTTCGATATTAATTCGAACAGGAACTCCCAATTCTATATTTTTAATAGTGGATTTAGGTGTCACAAAATCGAAACGAATAGTACCTCCACCTACTTTTATATTCTCTGCATGAAAGTCTCCTCTATCAATAGAATATGTATATAGTCTGACTCCTTCAACCAGTTTAGGTGACAATTTTATATTGTGCTTCATCACTAAAGCCCCTCCGGGTTGGATTAGGCTTGTGAATTTTTCAAAGCTTTTCAAATATTCGGCTTCTGTACCATATATATCAAGGTGATCGGGATCAACCGAAGTTATCAAAGCCATATAAGGATGCAGCCAATGGAAAGAACGATCGTACTCATCAGCTTCAACCACCGTAAATTCACTTGTATCGGACAACATGAGATTACTTCCGTAATTCTTAAGTATTCCTCCCAGAAAAGCATTACAATCGAGATGAGAACCTTTCAGAATATGAGCAAGCATACTCGAAGTAGTTGTCTTACCATGAGTACCTGCACAACATAAAGCTTTACTGCTTTTAGTTATCAAGCCTAAAACCTGAGCTCGTTTTTTAAGATCGAAATTATTTTGTTGGAAATATTGTAACTCAGCACTATCACTGGGTAAAGCTGGGGTATAAACAACTAAAGTTGAATCTTTATCTATAAAATCAGTTGGAATATTATTTGTATTATCATCGTAATGAATACTTGCTCCTTCTTGCACAAGAGTCTGAGTCAACAAAGTTTCGGCTCTATCATATCCTGCCACTTTTTTACCTTTCGATAAAAAATAACGAGCCAAGTTACTCATACCAATACCACCTATTCCTAAAAAATATACTGATTTTATATTTTCCATAATTTCTATTTACCTTCTTTATTAACCAGTTTTTCTATTTCGTCAACTATATGATCTGCCGCATTAGGATGCGCCATTGTCTTTATATTTTTTGCTAACATAGCAAGCATACTGTCATCTTTCACTATCTGTAACGCACTACCTAGAAGTTTGGACGTCGCATCTTCATCTTTAATCATTATAGCAGCATTTTTATCAACCAATGCCATTGCATTTTTAGTTTGATGATCTTCAGCTACATTCGGAGATGGTACCAAAATTGTAGGTTTTCCCAATATACTAAGTTCCGATATAGAACCTGCTCCTGCTCTCGAAACCACAATATCGGCAGCCTTATATGCCAAATCCATTCTATTTATAAAATCATATAAATGAATATCTTTTGCCTGAGGTTTATCCGACATTTCTATTGTCAAATCATATTGGTAACGTTCGCCACATTGCCAAAGAATCTGCACTCCTGAATTATCTAAGAGAGATAAATTTCTCATTATACTCTGGTTCAAAGTGCGTGCGCCGAGACTTCCTCCCAAAACAAGAATAGTTCTTTTCATGGGGTCAAGCTTGAAGAAACGATACGCTTCTTCTTTCGAAACGTCCGAAAGCAAATCCTGACGACAAGGGTTACCCGTCAATACTATTTTATCTTTTGGAAAGAATGCTTCCATCCCTTCGTAAGCTACACAAATTTTAGAAGCTTTTTTAGCCAATAATTTATTAGTTACCCCGGCATATGAGTTTTGCTCCTGAATAAGAGTCGGTATACCTCTTCTTGAAGCTACTTTTAACAATGGACCACTTGCATAGCCTCCTACACCAATTGCTATATCGGGATTAAATTTCTTTACAACACTGTTTGCCTTAAAAAGACTTGTTATCAGTTTCTTTACAACTGCTATATTTTTAAATAATTCTTTTCTATTGAAACCTGCTACCGGAAGACCTACAATGTCATAACCGGCTTTTGGAACGCGGGTCATTTCCATTCTATCTTCTGCACCTACAAAAAGAATAGCTGCATCGGGATAACGCAATTTGATAGCATTGGCAATAGATATGGCAGGAAAAATATGACCTCCCGTACCTCCTCCACTTATAATAACTCTCATCGGCTGTTTCATAGATCGTTTTATTTTACTCGTATTCTACATTTGCAATATCTTCATCTACATCTTCATGTTGATCTTCTTTTGCATTTGAACAAGCTAATATTATTCCAAAATAAATACACGTTATGATGGTAGAGGTCCCTCCCCTACTGATAAGCGGCAGAGGTTGCCCCGTAACGGGTATCAAATTTACGGCAACAGCCATATTGGCTAATGCTTGTACTGTTATAATCAATCCCGCACCCAATAAGAGATAACGGGGAAATAATTTCTCACATTTAGAAGCCAAAACTCCCGTACGAATCATTAAGGCTACATATAAAAGTAATGTAAACAGACCGCCCAGTAACCCCATTTCTTCGAGAATTATGGCGAAAATAAAGTCGGAATAGGCTTGTGGCAAAAAGTCTCGCTCATTTCCACTACCGGGCAAACCTATAATTTCGCCATTAGCTATTGCAATCTTTGCATGCGAAACCTGATAGTTGTCATCTGTTATCTTATATTCTTCGGGCGATGAAATATTGCTATCTTCCTGCTCTGCCGAATGTCGATCGATACGATTTTGCCATGTAGCAAAACGATCAGGCAAATAATCTCTTGCCGTAGATTTAGGTATGAGAGTTAGAGAACCGACCAATAGAACCAGAGCACTAACACCGCACAAAGCTATCAATCCTAACTTCTTAAAGCTAACCTGACCGATAAACATCATCAAATAACAAACTCCAAAAAGCAAACAGGCTGTTGATAAGTTTTCTGTGATAATAAGGGCACAGGTAACCAATATACCACCCATTAATATTTTAAATAGAAACGATTCGTTATCAGGTTTAAGTTTACTCAAAAAGAAAGCTACAAAACCAACCAAAGCTAACTTAGCAAACTCCGAAGGCTGTATGGTAAAAGCTCCTACCCCCAACCAACGTTGCGCGCCATTGACATCCGTACCGATAAACATAGTCATTACCAGCAATATCCACGATATAGGCAACAATAGCAATAATGCTGCAAAATAGCGTGTAGGCACTCTTTGAAGGAACATTACAGACCCAAAACCAATCAGAAGGAATACTGCATGACGCAAAATAGGCCCCCAGTGATTGTGTTGGCGATAAACAATGGTACTGGAAGCACTGAATACCTCCAATAGTGAAATAATGCATAAGGCTATAAATATGCACCAGATTGTTTTATCCCCTTTAAATATTCGCTCAAAGACGTTCATATAAGTAGCATTAAATATTTATTGCTCTATTTTATAATTATACCTATCATCGTTTCCATGTATCAAAGCAATAAAAAGGCATGAGACCTATTAGAGTTTTCTTACCCAATACTTAAACTGGTCGCCTCTGTCTTCATAACTTTTAAATAAATCGAAACTTGCACAGCAGGGTGATAAAAGAACAGAATCTCCTTCTCCTGACAATGAATAAGCTTTTGTTACAGCTTCTTCCATAGAACCTGCATCAACAATAGTTTCGATCTTTCCATCGAAAAATTTATGCAGCTTCGAATTATCTACTCCCAAGAAAACCAGAGCATGAACTTTTGTTTTTACAAGCTCCTCTATTTCCTGATAGTCGTTTCCTTTATCTTTTCCACCCAATATAAGTACAACTTTTGTTTTCATGCTCTTCAAAGCATACCAACAAGAATTGACATTAGTAGCTTTAGAGTCATTTATAAATTGTATCCCTTTTACGGTAGCTACTTTTTCTAAACGATGCTCTACACCTTTAAAATCACTCAATGACAATCTTATCTTCTCATCTTTAATGTCTAAAAGCTTGGCTGCAATAGCCGAAGCTAGAGAATTATATAAGTTGTGAGTACCCGTTAAAGCCAATAAATCTTGCTCCATGGTGAATACTGATTTTGATGTATTAATTACTATCTGATCATTATCTGCATATGCTGATACATTGTCAGCTTTATGCTCCGAGAACGTAAACACCCTAGCTTTAGGCTGTTTCTTTGCCACTTCCTTTGTTACAACCGGATCTTCTGCCCAATATATAAAAGCATCTTCCGGTGTTTGGTTTTGAGTAATACGCATCTTTGCGTCTACATACTTCTGAAAATCATGATCGTACCGATCCAAATGATCGGGTGTTATATTGAGTAATATAGCGATATCTGCTTTAAAATCGTACATATTATCTAACTGAAAGCTACTAAGCTCCAATACATAATAGTCGTAACTATTTTCAGCAACCTGCCTTGCAAAACTTTGTCCGATATTACCTCCCAGAACAACATTCAGTCCGGCAGATTTTAGTACATGATAAAGCAAACTTGTTGTAGTTGTTTTACCATTGCTACCCGTTATGCATATTTTTGTTGCATCGGTATATCTACCTGCAAATTCTATTTCCGAAATAATAGATATTCCTTTAGCTTTTGCCTGCAGAAGTAGAGGCACACTATCGGGAATACCTGGACTTTTAATTATCTCATTTGCTGAAAGTACATGCTCTTCGGTATGACCTTTTTCTTCGAAAGGAATATTCCGTTCTGTCAATTCAGTTTTGTATTTATCCAGCAAAGCTCCATTATCGGACAAAAAGACTTCAAATCCTTTTGCCAGAGCCAGTATAGCCGAACCTACTCCACTTTCGCCTCCTCCGAGTATTACTATCTTTTTCATTTAAGTTAAGTCTCTAATTATTAAGAAACAGAAAACATTAATCCCTTTATACTATTGCCGTTTAGTCGCGATATAATTCGCTCCAACTTTTTATCGCATTTTCAATGTAGCTAAAGTAATAGCTGCCAATATAATTCCAATAATCCAGAAACGAACTACAATTTTAGATTCGGGTACCGGGTTAAATGGTTTTTGTATAAGTGCTTGTATTCCCGAATTGCCCGATTTTTGAAAGTGATGGTGTAAAGGTGTCATTTTGAAAACACGACGTCCTTCTCCATATTTCTTCTTCGTAAATTTGAAATAGAATACCTGAATCATTACCGACAAGCTCTCCACAAAGAAAACTCCGCAAAGTATAGGTAATAATAGCTCCTTATGTATAATAACAGCAAATACACCTATAATACCCCCCAAAGTTAAGCTACCTGTATCTCCCATAAATACCTGAGCAGGAAAGGAGTTATACCAAAGAAAACCAATGGTAGCACCTATAAAGGCGGAAGCAAATACAACCAGTTCTTCACTACCGGGAATAAACATTATATTCAGATAGGAGGCAAACTCAACGTGCCCCGATACATAAGCTAAGATACCAAGTGTTACACCTATAATAGCCGAACTACCTGCCGCCAAACCATCGAGACCATCGGTTAGATTGGCTCCGTTTGACACCGCAGTTACAATGAATATTACGATGAATACAAATAATATCCATGCAGCAGGAGTTGAATAATCGCCTAAGAAGGATACAAACGATTCATAATCCAAGTTATTATTTTTCAGAAAAGGAATAGTTGTCTGAGTTGATTTCACACCCTCTACCGTATAAGTAACTCTTTCGATTACATTATCTTGATTACGAATTTCAGTATTTTCTCTAACTATTACTGTTGGGCTCAAATACAAAGTCAATCCAACAATTAAGCCAAGACCTACTTGAGCAATAATCTTAAATTTGCCATGCAAACCCTCTTTATCCTTTTTAAAGACCTTTATATAATCGTCTAAAAAGCCTAACGATCCTAACCACAATGTTGTTATCAGCATCAATATGATATAGGTATTTTCGAGACGTGCTAATAATATGACAGGAACTATAATAGCAATGATAATAATGATACCTCCCATAGTAGGAGTGCCTTTCTTACTAAGCTGTCCTTCGAGTCCCAAATTACGTACAGTTTCACCTATTTGCAGCATCTGCAACTTATCGATAATCCTCCGACCTATAACCGTAGATATTATCAGAGAAAGTATAATAGTTATAACTGCTCTAAAAGATACATATTTAAACATCCCTGCACCGGGAAAGTCTAAGGAATCCAAATAGTTAAATAGATAGTATAGCATTATATAATTTAATTTTATCGCCTATATCAGGTAGTTTATAATTTCTTAATTTAGGATTACAATCCAAGTATGTTTTTGACAATTTCTTTATCGTCAAAATGATGTTTCACGCCTTTTACATCTTGATAATCTTCGTGTCCTTTGCCTGCAATAAGTATCACATCTCCGGGTTTTGCAAAAGTACAAGCTGTTTTTATTGCCTGTTCTCTATCTACAATACACAAAGCTTTTTTCATCTGTACAGGATCTAAACCTGCAACCATATCATCAACGATAGATTGAGGCTCTTCGAATCGGGGATTATCCGATGTTAGAATCACCTGATCGCTTAATGTTACCGCCTCGCGAGCCATTATAGGGCGTTTGGTTTTATCTCTATTACCACCGCAACCTACTACGGTAATCACACGACCACCTCCTTCTAAGACATCATGAATAGCTCCAAGCACATTAACAAGTGCATCGGGTGTATGTGCATAATCTACAATTGCAGTAAAGCCATCTTTGGAACGAATAGTTTCAAAACGGCCTGCAACCGATTTCAAAGTACTCAACACTATCAAGATTTTCTCTATATCTTCACTTAGCAATACAGATGCACCATATACTGCCAATAGGTTGTAGACATTGAATACTCCTACAAACTGAACCTCAAGTTCTCTACCATTTATTTCGATAGCAGTACCATCGAAATGCTTTTCGATAACACGAGCTTTAAAATCGGCAAGAGTTCGTAGCGAATATGTATATTTCTTGGCTTTAGTATTTTGTAACATTACCAAACCATTCTTGTCATCTACATTTGTCAACGCAAAAGCGGTAGCTGGCAGATTATCAAAAAAAGCTTTTTTCGCTTTTAAATAATCTTGCATAGTACCGTGGTAATCTAAATGATCTTGAGTCAAGTTAGAGAATATACCTCCTTTAAACTCTAAGCCACTGATTCGTTTTTGGTGAATGGCGTGCGAACTAACTTCCATGAAAGCATATTCACAACCTGCTTCAACCATCTTAGCCAGAAATTCATTCAATGAAATAGGGTCTGGCGTGGTATGAGTTGCCGGAAACTGATCGTCGTTTACATAATTGCAAACCGTAGAAAGCAATCCTGCTCCATATCCTAATTTACGAAAAACATTATACAGAAGAGTTGCAGTAGTAGTTTTGCCATTTGTACCGGTAACACCAACCAGATTCAATTTCTGAGAAGGGTTGCCATACCATGCCGAAGCCATTTTTCCAATGGCATCTGCCGCATCTTTTACCTTTATATAAGTAACAGATGAGTTAGATGTATCAGTATCTTCGTCATGAATAATAACTTTTGCTCCCAACTCTATTGCTTTCGCAATAAAATCATGACCATCCACTTGAACACCTTTCAGTGCTATAAACGCATAACCCGTGGTTACTTTGCGTGAATCAGAAGTAATGCCTGTTACATTTACATCTTTAATGCCTAGTATTTCTACTATATCTTCCGATTTTATGTTTGATATCAAAGCCTGCAATTCCATATCCTGTATTTTGTTAAGTCCTCAATTATTAATTGCTTTATTTTAGCCCAAGTGTTACTTGCGAACCTTTAATTACTCTGCTTCCTGCCGGAACAGATTGAGATGTAACAGTTCCGTATCCTTGTAAGACCACCTTTAGACCTGCTCTTTCAAGAAGAAACAAAGCATCTTTAGCACCCATTCCGCGAACATCGGGTACTAATCCGTTCTGAACTACATTTTTACTTAATTCTATCTTATTTTGCAATGTACTAGCCATTACCCATTCAGCCTCACCAACGGGAAGCGTAAAAGGAATATTCAACTGAGTAAACACTGTTTGCATATCTTTCAAAGACCCATTTTTAACATAAGGCATCATCGTCATCACAGAATCGGGCTTACATTGATCTGGGGCAACAAAAACATTACGTGCATATACCTCCTCGGCTATACGCTTGAAAACTCCTCCCGGCATAAGCCCTCCCGAAGGAATACCTCTAGGACGTCTGATACCTACAAAGCAAGTATATAAAGGTTTATCTGCCGGAAAATATCCACAAAACGACACAAAGTGTCCGTTAGCATAATTACCACCACTTGCAATTTGAGCTGTACCCGTTTTTCCTGCAATTTGAAACGATTTCGATGCAACAGCTTTACCCGTTCCTTCATTTACAACACCCACAAGCATTGCTTTTATCTCTTCTAAAGTTTTAGGAGAACACAGAGAGGGATTAATCACCTCTGTTTCGAACTTCTCCTGAACATCTCCATCCTTTATAAATGCCTTAGTGAGAAAAGGTTTTATCATTTTACCACCATTAGCAATACCATTATAAAACATGAGTATATAAATAGGTGGAATTTGAGTTTCGTATCCGAATGACATCCAAGGAAGCGTAGTTTTTGACCAATAACTCGATTTATCATTTGGATGACGAATAACGGCTGTACCTTCTTTTCCGCTCAATGGTACATCCCATTCTATCTTTTTCGTAATTCCTAAATCATATAAACGTTGAACGTATTTCTCCGGATTATTTTCATACCCCTTCAAAATAGTTTTTGCAATAACAATATTAGATGATATATACATACCCTCTGCTACTGTCAAATCTCCTCTATCCTGACCCTTTTGCCAGTAGTGATCTCGTATCCAGCTTTTACCGTATTGATACAAACCGTTTCCCACATGAAATTTTTCATTGGGAGTAACAACTCCATCCTCTAAAGCAATCATTACAGAAAGCGTCTTAAAGGTTGACCCCGGTTCGTTCATATACGAAAACGCATTTGGATTACCCTCTGCATATACACCATCCGAAATCCGGTCAAGGTTAGAAATTGCTTTGATTTCACCCGTTGCAACCTCCATTATAATAGCTGTACCCGATTCGGCATCCGTTTCTACCAATTTTGCATACAATGCACGTTCGGTTATATCCTGAATATCCACATCAAGAGTTGTTTTTACATCCCAACCATCTTCGGCAGGAACTTCAACTATATCAATCCAACGTCCTTGTACTTTTTGACGGCTCTTCACACCGGGTTTACCTCTCAATATAGAATCGTATTTCATTTCGATACCACTCGCCCCGCCTTTTGCCATATCTTTATAGATAGAACCAACGGTACGTCCGGCAAGTCTGCCAAAAGGTTTAGCACGCATTGTTCTCTCCTCTACAATCAAGCCCGTTTTGTTTGAGCGTTGATTCAAGAATGGATAAGTACGCAGTTCTTTTAATTCCAAGTAGTCTATATCTCGTTTTATGATTCGAACATAACGACTTTTCAACTTCACTTGCTTATCAGAACCACTTGCTTTGTTACGTTCTATTTCGGCTAACTCTCTACGGCTTAATTCCCAGCCATTCAGAATAACATTTTTATATTGAGCAGCTGTTCTGTCAGGAAACTTTTTAGATAACCTAACCGACAAATCTCCTACATATTTCATTAAGGTATCTTTTCGTATACCTTCCGACATAAAATCCATATACACCCCATAAAGAGGTTCACTTGTTGCCAACAAACGACCGTCGGCAGCATAAATATTACCTCTATTGGGCTTAATCTCTCTATCTTTTTTCACAGTCTCTTTGAGACCTAATGCGCGCCACTGTTCGCCTTCTACAAACATTATGCGAATGATATAACCGAAGATTACAATAAAAACAGTCAAAAAAAGAATCACTATCAACCCATATCGATTGATTATCGCATTCTTCTTTTTTCTGATATTATTCGCATCTTTTGACATGCTTATACTAATATATATGTGTTGTTTTTATTTCTGTTTACCTAATTTAAAAGCCGGAACGGAAGGTGTCATCAGCTTAAGATCATTCTGATCGATAAGAGTTTGCACCTGAGTTTGTCTGCTTATACCCGTCAAATCCGAAGAGATAGTTAACGACTCGTATTTAACATCTTTCAGTTCTCTTTTTAAAGATTCTATCTCAGCCATTTTCGAGATACAACTGTAACGATTGCTGATATACAACACCATAATAATAAAAACGACAAGCATAAAGCGGGTATTCTTCAAGAAGAAATCTTCAGTGAGAATAGTCCCACCTAATACGTGCATTATATTTTTCTTTATATCCTTGAGCTTCACACGCATGTTCTAATTTATAGGTTTACAACCTCGTTTAAATCTTATTTCTTTTCTGCAATTCTCAGCTTAGCACTTCTTGATCGGGGATTAGCATCCTGCTCTTCGGGAGATGGAGTTATAACTCTATTATTCACCAATACAAAGGGAGTATTTACATTTCCGTAAAAATCTTTATCTACCTCTCCTTCGAAATTACCGGTCTTAAAGAAATTCTTAACCAACCTATCTTCTAACGAATGATATGTGATAACCGACAAACGTCCGCCTGGAGTTAAAACGCTTAAAGCCTGAGTCAACATATCCTTCAAAGTCTGCATCTCCTGATTCACTTCAATACGCAGAGCCTGAAAAGCCTGAGCCAATATCTTTTTCTCTTTAACTCCTTTTGCATACGGAGTCAATATCGCCAATAAATCTTTTACTTTTTCGAATGGCTTTTCTTTGCGTTGACGAGCTATTGCCGCAGCAATTTGTCTCGAAGGTTTCAATTCACCATATAGATAGAGAACATTCGCAATATCTTCTTCCGCATATTCATTCAATATCTTTGCAGCTGTAAGATTCGATTTCTGATTCATTCTCATATCAAGATCACCTTCTTCGAAACGAAACGAGAAACCGCGCTCGCTATCGTCAAAGTGGTGAGAAGATACGCCCAAATCAGCAAGAACAGAATTCACCTCTGTTACATTATGATATTTTAGAAACGTTTTTAGAAAACAAAAATTACTGCGAATAAAAGTTTGTCTTTTATCATCAGTAATATTATGTATTGCATCTTCATCCTGATCGAAAACATATAAGTGACCATCGAAACCTAGTCGAGATAAAATCTCTCGAGAATGCCCTCCTCCACCAAATGTTACATCCACACAAATATCATTTGCCTGAATATTCATACCATCTACACTTTCTTTTAACAGAACAGGTACATGATAACCATCAGCCGTTACAACCGTATTTTTATTTTTTGCCATATCAATCTTCTCCACTCATTATACGTTGAATCTCAACTCCAAAATCTTCGGGAGCAACCAGAGTTTCATTCAATTGATTTTTACCCCAAATTTCTATCGTATTGTCGACACCAAGGAATTGTATTTCAGAACCAACACCTATCATTTGCAAATAACGCTTCGGTATAAGAATACGACCACTGGCATCAATTTCTAAACGCTCGGCATCTACCACAAACTGACGAAACAGTTGCTGTTGGGCTTTATCCCAACGACTCAATCGCAAACGTAGCTTCTGAACCTCAGCATCCCAAACTTCCACTGGATACAAAACAAGACAATCTTGGAAAATATCTTTACGCAGAATAAGCACAGATTGGGCTTCTGCTTGCAAAACCTTCCGGAAATTCGCAGGCACAAACACACGCATTTTTGCGTCAATCTTTGCATCTATACTACCTAAAAACTGCATTCTATCCTAAGTTTAGACATTTCAATTTGTTAATATTCCAAACAGAAACGCTGTGATTACATTCTAAAACATTGCTTACACACCTTGTATTCTATACAATAGTGCGTAAAGGTATAAAATTATCCACTTTCCCCCACTTTTAAACACAAAGTTTTAATAAAAAGTTTTCAACACACCCATTTCTATAAAAATCAACCCATTAGAGTTAACAAAAAACAGATAAAACAAATTACTTAAAACAATCTTAAAATATAAAAATGAGAATAAATAGGACTACTAAACCGTGACTTTGTATAAAAAAAATTATCTTTACAGTTTTGGAAAATCAGAACAAGGTCACAGACCTCTTTATTGCTTTAAGAGTATTAAAAAACAGAGAAATAGAGTTAGTAAACCAATAATAAACGGTAGGATTTCTACTGTGCCCGGAAAAGTAATGGATGAAGTAAAAGATAATGCTCCGAACTTAATTGATTTGGACAAGGTGTTTATAGATAAGGCTCCCAAGCTCTATGCCAAGACACCTACTTTTGCTCTAAACTACATAAAAAAGAAAATACACCTTGAAGAGCTAAACGAGATATTGACTATCTATGCGGATAAATATGGGGTCGATTTTATGGATTCCGTTGTTCAGTATTTCGATTTACATTTAAATATCAAAGGCTTAGAAAATATACCGAATGACAATCGATATATTTTTGTTTCCAATCATCCTTTAGGTGGGCTCGATGGTATTTGCTTATCGTCTATCATCGGAAATAAATTCGATAAAAAAATAAAATATCTGGTTAACGATGTTTTGTATTTTATAAAAAATCTGAGACCGATATTTATTCCGATCAATAAATACGGAGCGCAAGCCAAAGAAAAGGCTGCATTATTGAACGAAGCCTATGCTTCGGACGATCAGATCATTACATTTCCGGCAGGATTATGTTCCCGCAAAACAAACGGGAGAATATATGATCTTAAATGGCAGAAGTCTTTTATACAGAAAGCCATACAAACCAAGAGGGATGTTGTTCCTGTGTATTTTGAAGCGAAAAACTCAAATTTCTTTTATAGATTTGCAAATATTAGAAAGAAACTAGGGGTGAAATTTAACATTGAAACATTTTTTCTACCCGATGAAATGTTTAAAAATAAGCATCAGACATTTTCTGTTACTTTTGGAGATCCCATACCGTGGGAATCTTTTGATGAAACAAAAACTCATCAACAATGGGCAGAAAAAGTAAAAGATATAACATACAGTCTAGCCTCAAGTAATAAGCAATAAGGTCATACACCACGCTCCTACTCAGGTTAGAAGAATAACGAAAAATCGTTACAAATATAAAATACAGAAATAAATATTTGACGTTACTTAAAATATGGAAAGTATTATTCCGGCAATTGATAAGAAACTTTTAAAAGCTGAGCTTACAAGAGATAAATTCTTACGTAAGACCAACAAAGCCAATAATGAGATTTACATTATCACGCATCACAATTCTCCGAATGTAATGCGCGAGATCGCCCGTTTGCGCGAAATTGCTTTCCGTTATTATGGTGGAGGTACAGGCAAAGAAATAGATATAGACGAATATGATATGATGGATAACCCCTACAAACAACTGATTGTATGGAATCCTGAAGCCGAAGAAATATTAGGCGGTTACCGTTTTATCTGTGGTCCTGATATCAAATTTGATGAGCACGGAGAGCCCGAATTGGCAACCTCTCATCTTTTTCACTTTTCACCTAAATTTATCAACGAATATTTACCCTACACTATTGAACTGGGACGTTCGTTCGTTTCACTCGAATACCAAAGTACACGTGCAGGATCGAAAGGAATTTTTGCTCTTGACAACCTTTGGGATGGATTGGGAGCCCTATCGGTAGCTGAACCTACGATGAGATATTTCTTCGGAAAGGTTACCATGTATGACACCTATGATGCTAAGGCTAGAGATATGATTTTATATTTCATGTTTAAGCACTTCCCCGACCCCGACAAGTTAGTATATCCTAAGAAGAGTCTACATATCACTACCGAAACTAAAGTTTTAAAGAAACTTTTTATTGAAGACGATCTCAAAAGTGATTATAAAATATTGAATACAGCTGTACGCAGATTAGGAATCAATATTCCACCTCTTGTAAATGCTTACATGGGTCTTTCTCCACAGATGAAAGTGTTTGGAACAGCCGTAAATGACTTGTTTGGAAACGTAGAAGAAACCGGAATACTTATTGACAAAGACGAAATTCTGGAAGAAAAGCGTAAACGTCATATAGAGTCGTATATACTCGACAAACCCTCTAAACGTTTCTTAAAAAGATTACGACAAATGATCAACTGGAACTGGAGTTCGTACCGTACAAAAACCACAAAAAGAACAAAATAGCTATACACATCAAGCTCTTGAAGCGAGGCTAAAATCCTGCTCCAAACATTGATAAGTATCAACTTAACTTTAATTTTTATAAACTTTAATTTGGACTGGCTTTTCCAAAGTTGCTTTTTGCTATCTTTGTAATTATTGTAATAAATACATTTTACCAATACTCATGAAATATAAAATAACAGCACCAAAATCTCCGACATATACAAGTATTAAACTTCCTGCTTCGAAAAGCATCAGCAACAGAGCTCTTATATTAAAGGCTCTTAGTAACAGCCCTTTTCCTATCGAAAACCTGTCTGATTGCGACGATACTAAAGTGATGTTGGAAGTTTTTAATTCTAAAACAAATACGTTTGATATAGGTGCAGCAGGAACTTCGATGCGTTTTCTTACTGCCTACCTATCAAAAATACCGGGAGAATGGGTAATCACCGGAAGTGAGCGGATGCAACAACGACCAATAAATACATTGGTGGAAGCACTTAACACTCTTGGTGCACATATTGAATATCTTAAAAATCAGGGATTTCCTCCATTAAAGATCAGAGGTAGTGCATTAGACGGAGGAGACATCTTCTTGTCGGGCGGAATAAGTTCTCAGTTTATTTCGGCTCTATTAATGATCGCTCCAACAATGGAAAAAGGTTTGACTCTACACCTTGAGGGTGATGTTATTTCGATTCCTTACATAAAGCTAACGCTTCGTATGATGGAAAAATTTGGAGTAAAATGCGATTGGGTAGATAATGTTATCAAAATATTTCCGAATGAATATAAGCCAATCCCATATCTGGTTGAATCAGATTGGTCGGCAGCTTCCTATTGGTATTCAATCGCAGCATTGAGCAGCGATGCCAAAATTGAATTAAAAGGCTTATTTAAGGAAAGTGGACAAGGCGATTCTAAGGTTGCCGAATTATTTCAAGACCTAGGTGTTGAAACCGAATTTAAAGAAGACGGCGTTATTCTAACCAAGACTGATAGAATTGCTAAAAAGCTATTCCACAATTTTATAAATGAGCCCGATCTTGCTCAAACCTTTGTTGTTACCTGCTGTATGATGGGTGTACCTTTCCTTTTCACAGGACTTCAAACTCTTAAGATTAAGGAAACAGACAGAATAGAAGCTCTAAAAGCTGAAATGAAGAAATTAGGCTATGTTATAACAGACAGCCAAAACAGTATACTTGAATGGGATGGCGAAAGATGCGAGCCAGAACAAACTCCTGTAATAGCTACTTATGAAGATCATCGCATGGCAATGGCTTTTGCACCAGCCGCTCTTAAATTAGAGAACCTTACAATAGCTGAGCCTATGGTTGTTACTAAATCTTACCCCTATTTTTGGGAGGATTTAAGTAAAGCCGGATTCTCGGTAGATAAATAAACAATTAATGGAAATACTCTTTATCTTTTTAGGCATTATCATATTCTTTGTGATCGCTCTGTTTGTATGGAACTCATACCAGCGAAAACAAGGAAATACTGAACGTGCTGAAATAGTAAACAGCGATCCTATAGATGGCACATGTTGCGGACAACATGCCACTTGCGAACAAGACAGTCTTCTGAACTGTTTTGTTGAGGAATCGGACTATTTTGATGATGAGGAACTGGATAAATACAAAAAATATTCGGAGGAAGACTATACAGCTCAAGAAGTGGATGAATTCCGTGAGGTATTCTATACATTGCTTGATGAAGATAAGCCACGTTGGGTTAGAAGCCTTCAACAACGAGAAATCCCTATTCCGAACGAATTAAAAGACGAGATACTACTTATAATTAACGATTTGCGTAGTACACAAACAACCAACGCTTAAATGGACTTTTTCGAACTTTTTCGATACGACTTTTTCATCAATGCTCTTTTAGGAGGATTGTTTGCCAGCATTGCCTGTGGCATAATAGGTACATATATTGTAATCAAGCGTCTGGTATTTATCAGTGGGGGTATCACACATGCTTCGTTGGGAGGGCTGGGAATAGGTTTCTATTTCGGTTTCAACCCTATACTTTCGGCAATGGTATTTTCTATCCTATCAGCATTCGGTATCGAATGGTTGTCCGGTAGAAAAGGGGTTCGCGAAGACTCTGCAATAGCCGCCTTCTGGTCATTCGGGATGGCTATCGGGATTATTTGCATATACCTCAAAGCAGGTTTTGCTCCTAATCTTTCTGAGTATTTGTTTGGTAATATATTGACTATCACCACTTACGACATATATGCCTTTATTGCATTATCAGCAGTATTGGCTGCTATATTTTACTTTTTCAGACGCGAAATTCTGTATGTAGCATTCGATTCTGATTTTGCTAAGACCCGAAATCTTCCCGTAAAGTTTATAGAATATGCTATGATGTTTTTCATTGCTGTATCTATTGTTCTTACTATACGCTTGGTGGGTGTTGTATTGCTAATGTCTCTATTGACTATGCCTCAAATGACAGCCAATCTATACACAGCCAATTTCTCTAAGATGATTTTTCTTTCTATCGTCTTCGGATTAGTAGGATGCATTTCTGGACTTATATTATCTGCATTCATCAATGTACCTTCGGGTGCGTTCATTATATTTATTCTGATCGCAATCTACTTTATTTGCAGATTAATAAATGTAATATTCAAGATAGATACTCTAACTGCAAAATAAAGGCTACAAACCTTTGTATAGCTTCACTAAATACAAGAGTAATTTATCTTTTTTATCTCTCAGCAATAATATTTCATTTTACATAAATAAGGGGTGTCCCCAAGACACCCCTTATTCTCACAACCTTGTGCTAAACACTAAAAAAACATAAACACAATAAAACTGCTTCCTATAATTACTTTTTGTTTCCTGTCTTGTAATCTATTCCTCTTTTCAAGGACGCCCACCGCCTCCACCAGGACCTGTACTAACATTACCCACTGTAGCTACCATTGAAGTAGGAGTAAATGTACCTGATGATGTTCCTTTGGTATAAGTTGCGCCGGTATATAATCCGTGGAAATCTGTTCCACCCGAAACACTACCTCCTGTATAAATTGTATAGGTTGTAGTTGATACCAAATTGGCACTACTAAACAATAAGGTCATCTGACTATACGTTCTTGGTACTTTATAGGTAAGGACACCCGTACCATCAGCCGTCTCAATATGTACAAACTGATTAGCCATTCCCGAACCTCCGTAAATAACCGTACGCTGAGTACTTACGCTCGATGTAGGTGTACTGGTAGAACCTCCAACTCCAACTAATGTACCGCCTGTTATTTTGAAGGTGTTATTATCACAATCGAATCCCTCTTCTGGCGCTCCTGCACCTGCTGAAACTACTGTTCCACCCGTTATAGTTAAAGTTCCATTAGAATCTATTCCATCGTTTGTTTCGCTATAACAATAAATAGAACCTCCATTTATCTGAATATGATTGGTGGCATTGATACAATCATCGTAAGCCTCTATCTCGATCTCTCCATTATTTATGGTTAGTGTAGTCTTACTTTCTAAACCCTCTGCCTCTGTTTTTGAGGTTTTAATAGTTATAGTACCATTATTGATCGTCAGATCACCATCACTTTTTATAGCTTTGGCCGCTGTATCATCTTTTCCATATTTAAATTGATCTCCTGTAGTTACCACAGATATAGTTCCATTGTCTACTGTCAGAGTTCCATCAATACTGATACCTTTACCTCCTGCTCCTGAACTATTGATAGAAACTGTTCCTTTTTTCATCAAGAAGTTCCCACCTGCTTTTATACCTGCCGACGAGGATATGTCTGCATCATCTGTATCATAATAAGCACTACCAGTAGTTACAAGAGTTATATCACCATCAACAATTGTAATATCTCCTTTACTTTTTATTGCCTTTGCTCCTTCACCCATAGTTATTATATCAATTATACCTCCACTGATAGTTATATAGGGGAGAATCGAAATATCAGTTCCTTTGTATGAGGTTTTAATTCCATCTCCTACACTCTTCACTTTTATGCTTCCCCCATTTACTGTAATATATCCTTCTTCGCATTCTATACCATCGCCCAATGCTGTAATATCTAATACTCCACCATCTATACGAACATAATCGTTGGCATGAATACCATCTTTAGCAGCAGTTTTCACTGTTATATTTCCGCCTTTTATTCTTATATAATCATCGCTTACTATTGCATGCTTATTGTATCCATAAACTAGAAGAGTGCCATTTCCATCAAAATTCAACTGTCCTTCACTGAACAGAGTACCTTTCATATCTTCATCGCCACTTGCTGTATAAGTTGCATTATCGACCAACCTATTAGAAGTACCTCCAACCAATACTAAGGATACTTTCTTTCCCGATTGAATATTTATAGCTGCTCCGTCACCATTTATAATACTTACACCATTGAGGCCAACTCCAAATTTATAATCACTGTAAATCTTAAAAGAACCATCTTTAGTTGTTCCCGATAATACATAATTCACCTCTGTGTCTGCTATTGTAGATGTTACTGTAACATCGCTCCCTGTCTTTGTTACCACTACACCTTTATCAGCATATGGGTTTGTAATCTCGACTCTATTATCCGAATAAGCAATCAATACTGCATTTACAAATGTGGTATCTTTTGTATTGGTCACAAAATCTTCATCAACTACAACATCACTTCCATCACCTCCACCAGTTACATCGTCATCCTTATCATCATCACTACTGCACGATAGTACAAAAACAGATGCAACAGATAAAAAGCTTACTAAAAGTTTGTTTAATCTCATACTCTAAAATTATTATAAGTGAGGACTTCGACCTGTTAAAGTATTAGCTAGCATAACACCTCCTGCCATAAGCCTTATATATTTCATTAAGCAGACAGAGTACTTTACAGTTTTCAATATTATAAGTTTCTTCTAAAACTGGCAACTACATTCTACATAAGGAGTAATCTGCTCGACCAATTATACTATTTAGCAGATAAAAAAAATAGCCTTGCTAGAATTTATCTAACAAGGCTATCTATATTGTTGAAGGTATAGTACCTCTCTTTATCTTATTTCTGAATAGTAAGCTCCTCAATCAAACGAGGGCAATTCATAATTTTGTCGATAGTATAAAGTACATAACGAATGTCTACACTGATCGTACGTTGTAACTCTGGCTCAAATACTACGTCGCCACTCAAAGCTTCCCAGTTACCATCGAATGCAAGACCGATCAATTCAGCCTTACCGTTAAATACGGGACTACCTGAGTTACCTCCTGTAATGTCATTATTAGAAAGGAAACCAATAGACATAGAACCTTTTTCATTAGCATATTCGCCCCATTTCTCTGCACGAAGATTATCTAAGATATAACTTTGTACAGCAAACTCAGGATCGTTAGGATTTTCTTTCTCTAAAATACCTTTACTTGTAGAGTAGTAATCATATTCAATTGCATCAGCAGGGCTATAACCGCCTACCGAACCATAGCTAAGACGTTGAGTAAAGTTAGCATCTGGAGAGAATGCTTTATTGGGTTCCATTTCCATTAAAGCAGCCATGTACTTACGAGCATTTCTATCGATGATAGGATATACGGGCGAAAGATCTTCAACAACCTTCAAACGACCTTCGGCAACCGATCTTGCCAAAATCATAGCAGGGTCTTTATCCAACTCTTTTACACCTCCAGCACTTATCGCCGAAATAAGGTTGTCTAGGTTGGTAAATTTACTGTTTTTGAAAACCCAATCAGCATATTTATCATAGTCACCTTTAAACTTCTTATCAATAGTTTGATATACACTAGGCAGATATTCAGCAGGAACTCTTTCTCTGTATAGTTTAAGTAAAGCAGGCATTACTTGTTTATCCAACTCAGGAACATAATCTTTATATGTATCCGTTAGTTTTGCTCTCAGATAAGCCATTAGCTCTTCTTTGTCCGAAATATTAGCAATGTTTACGCTATTTGCCAAACGTGCTATTTCTATTCCATTGTTGAATGTTTCACCAAAATAGGTTCCTATTTCCACTGGCTTCATTGTGTTTTTATACACAACTTCAAGACTTGGTAATACATCACCATATTTTTCAGTTGCAGCAGGACTGCTAGCTATCCAATCTGCAAGACGAGATTCTAAAGCTTGTTTAGCTTCTACTACATTCAACTTTTTCAGAGCAGCATTCATTCCCATAGCATTTTTCCAATAATTGGAACTTCTGCTGAATTTCACCGAATACTTGATACGTACGGCATCATCTGCATTCATTGCTTTTCTCCAAATATCTTGTTTCACGGTACGAACTTCAATACGTGGAATATTTTCAGATTCCATCATTTGAGTAATTCCCCAAGAAGATAAATAACGCTCAGTACTTCCCGGATAACCGATTGTCATTGCATAATCTTTATCCTTGTATCCTTTTATTGAAACAGGCACAGAATATTTAGGTTTGTAAGGCACATTGTCTACACTGTAATGCGATGCCTGATTGTCTTTATTAGCATATACTCTAAATACAGAAAAGTCTCCTGTATGACGAGGCCATTGCCAGTTATCGGCATCTCCTCCGAATTTACCGATTGAAGATGGTGGAGCAAAAACCATTCTTACATCTTTGAATACTTCGTAAACAACCAAATAGAATTTGTTACCTGTATAAAAAGGCACAATACGTGCTGTTAAGAACTCATTGTCTTTGTATTGAGCCAGAATATCGGTTGATATTGAATCTATGATATGATTTCTTTCTTCTTCAGATGTAGCATCTGTTACACCCACTGTCACCTGATCGGTAACATCTTCTGTCTTTTGAAGAAAAGAAACAGTCAACCCTTCAGTGTACAACTCTTCGGCTTTCGATTGGCTTACAAACCCATCTTTCAGATAGTCATGCTCTACCGAACTATGTTTTTGAATAGCATCGTATCCACAATGGTGATTGGTAAAAATCAGACCTTCTTGCGATACAGCTACACCTGTACAACCTCCTCCGAATATAACAACTGCATCTTTTAGAGACGCATTATTTTCGCTATAAATACTATCAATAGGGAATGTAAATCCCAGCTCTTTCATACGAGCTGCACTTTGTCTGTTTAGCTCTTTTAACAGCCACATACCCTCATCTGCCTGAACAGAAGCTAGCGAGAGTAAAACGCCTAGCAATAAAAAGATTTTCTTCATTTCAATTATTTAAATTAAGGTCTAAGACCTATTGGATTATTTCGAGATACACACTAAAAAAAGAATAGTGCTTATTCCTTTATTTTCGTTTTACTATTTTACCAATAACGGGAATTTCCGATAAGGGTAAATCTCTCTTGATAAGAACAAAAAAGAAAATAGCGAACAACACTGTATTAAACGCCAAGCGTAATGCTTCTGTATCGAAGCGTATATAACAACTTACTCCATAAAGCACAATAGCCAGACCAAAATACAAACCTATCGATTTGAAATCGTAAGGCAGTGGTCGGTATTTTCGTTCAAAGTAGTAAGAAAGTAACATCATTATCAAATTACAAATCAATGTAGCCCATGCACTAGCTATATATCCATAGATAGGTACAAAAACAATATTCAGTACAATAGTTATTACACAACCTGCGATTGAGAATATTGCTCCGAAATAAGTTTTATCGACCATCTTGTACCAAAAAGACAAGTTGAAGTAAACCCCAAACAGAATATACCCCATCATTACGATAGAAACCACATTCAACCCCTCATAGAAATCCTTACCTATAAAGTGTTTTATTATATCCATATAAAACATTACTCCAAGAAATATAATCAAGGAGAAAATGATAAAATACTTCATAGCTTCGGTGTAAGCTTTATCGTGATTAGCGTCTTTGTTTTTAGCAAAAATAAAAGGCTCGTAGGCGAAGCGGAAAGCTTGTGTGAACATCATCATAATAATAGCTACCCGCGAACATGCCGAATAGATACCCAATTGACGAAAAGCTTCTACCTTATCTTCAAATAAGAATGGATAAATTATTTTATCAACTGTTTGATTCAGCATGCCTGCAATTCCCAATATCAATAAAGGGAAGCAATATTTAAGCATACGCTTCAACAGATCGGTATCGATGACGTATTTAAAGCCTCTCAGTTCAGGAATCAAGAGAATAAATGTAATTGCCGAACCTATAAGATTGGCTACAAATACATAACCTTCTTTGTATGACGGATTATAAAACCAAGCGATCAATGATGGATTTACAGCATGAATCTTAGGGCAAATAATCAGGAAAAAGATAGTAAATGCAATGGTTATAAAAATACTCGACAACCGAAGGGTGGCAAATCGAATAGGACGTTTCTTGTATCGTAAATAAGCAAAGGGAATGGTCATTATAGTATCAATCCCTACCACAATAGCCATTATAGCAATATAATCGGGGTGATGCGAATAATCTAAAAAGTCGGCTATAGGATTCAAAAAACTAAAACAAAAAACCACAAAAAGAATAGAGGTAAGGGCAATAGACAGAAGAGTTGTAGAATATACCTTCATTGGCTCATCATCTCCCTTATTCATAAAACGAAAAAAGCCGGTCTCCATGCCATATGTAAGAATCACCGCCAGTAAAGCAGTATAGGCATAGACGTTGGTCATTACACCAAATTCGCCGGTGGTTAACACCCTTGTATAGATTGGCACAAGACACCAACCTATAAATTTTCCCAGGATACTACTCAAACCATAAATGGCGGTATCCTTGGCCAGACTTTTCATTCCTCCTGCCATCTTTCTGATTTTTCGGATGCAAAGGTAATATAAATCGTATGTATATTATAGTTAATATGAATGAAATACACAACATTTTAGACCTATCGTTACCCTAACAACTAATGTGTAGACAATTATAAAAATCAAGCTATTAACATCAATTAATGATTTATTCAGCTAACTTTGTGTTATAAAAACTTCAATAATACATTTGAGTCGTATATCCGTATCGTTTAATAAGCTTTACTGATGTCTCTTATAGGAATAATAACGAGGTCTGAGACCTTACCACATAAGTAAAAAACATAGAGATGAGTTACTATCATTTAGCCGAGCTTGTGCATAAACGAGCAGCCAAATACAAATCGAGTACAGTTCTTAAATACAGAGATGCCAACGAAAAACGTTGGAAAACAATCTCATGGAATCGTTTTTCAGAATATGTCATGAAAACGGCATGGGCTATGGCTGAGGTTGGAATTGAGGCTCAAGAGAATATAGGAATATATTCTCAGAATATGTGTCAGTACTTATATACGGAGTTTGGAGCTTTTGCAAACAGAGCCGTAGTTGTTCCTATATACGCAACAGCATCGCCACATCAAGTAGAATACATAGTGAACGATGCTCAAATAAAAACGCTATTCGTAGGAGAGCAGTTTCAATATAACAACGCATACAAAGTACAACAGCAGTCGGAAACTCTGAAAAAGCTGGTTATATTCGATCCAAATGTAAAACTTCATCCCGAAGATCATACATCCGTATATTTCAGTGACTTTATGGCATCCGGAGAAAATTCTGATGCAGAAGTAAAGGTTACTGTGAGAATGAAAACAATTCGCGAAACGGATATTGCCTGTATCATCTACACATCAGGTACTACAGGTGAACCTAAAGGAGTTGTTCTTCTACACTCATCTTTTCTTGAGGTTTTTAGAATCCACGATGAAAGATTACCACAACTATCGAACAGAGATGTATCGATGAACTTCCTTCCATTAGCACATATTTTCGAGAAGGCTTGGACATACTATGTTATACATAAAGGTATGACAATCGCAATCAATACAGATGCTAAGGAAATACAAAAATCTATCAAGCAGGTAAGACCAACAGTAATGTGTAGTGTACCTCGTTTCTGGGAAAAAGTATTTCAAGGCGTTTCCGAAAAGATCGAAAGCTCTAAAGGTTTAATGAAATGGTTATACACCGATGCGATAAAGACAGGAAAGAAATATAATCTTGACTATAAGAATAACGATATAAAGCCTCCGATTGGCAATGCTATAAAGTTCCACTTTTATAACAATACCATATTCCGCATATTAAAGATGGTAATTGGTATCGAAAAAGGAGTATTATTTCCTTGTGCCGGTTCTCCTTTATCTGATGAAATAAACATATTCCTCAAATCAGTAAATATACCTATCATAGTGGGTTATGGCCTTACTGAGACTACAGCTACTGTAAGTTTTTACCCTCCCATTCATTTTAAAATTCATTCAGTAGGAGCAGTAATGCCGGGTCTGGAAGTAAAAATAGACCCAACAAATGATGAGATTTTGGTTAAAGGTCGTACTGTAATGAAAGAGTATTACAAGAAACCCGAAGAAACAGCTAGAGTATTTACCGAAGATGGATTTTTCAGAACCGGAGACTCGGGTAAAATGATAGAAGGTAATGTTATAGTATTGACTGAAAGGATCAAAGACCTTTTCAAAACATCAAATGGAAAATACATTGCACCACAAGCCATTGAAACCATTATTGCAAACGATAAGTTTATTGATATGATAGCTGTTATTGGCGATGAGGTGAAATTTGTAAGTGCACTCATTGTTCCAAACTACGAAGCTATAGTTAAATGGGCTGAAGAGAACCAAATACTATACAGCAATATGGAAGATCTGCTCCTTAATAAAGATGTAAATTCGATGATATCAGGACGTATCGAAATGCGTCAGGCAGATTTAGCTCCCTACGAAAAAGTAAAACGTTTCACTCTTCTTCCTGAGCCATTCACTATGGAATCGGGAGAGTTAACAAACACCCTCAAGATAAAGAGAAAAGTTGTAGTTGAAAGATACAAAGACTTGATTGAGAAAATGTACGCCGAATAATAAATGGCAGGAATATACATACATGTTCCCTTCTGTAAGACAAGATGCATATACTGCGACTTTTTTACAAGAACCGATATGAAACAAAAGAATCCTTATGTATCAGCAATATGTAAGGAAGCTGTTCTCCGTGCCGAATATTTGGGCGGAGAAACTATCGAAACAATTTACTTTGGAGGAGGAACACCCTCTCAGCTATCCATCGAAGACTTACAGTCCGTACTCAATACCCTTCGGAATACTTTCGAGATAAGCCCTCAGGCAGAAATTACGCTAGAAGCTAACCCCGATGATTTGAATGCTAGTTATATAGCTCAACTCTTATCTTCGGGATTCAACCGATTGAGTATGGGCGTACAGAGCTTTGATGATGCACAATTGAAGTTTCTCAACAGACGACATTCAGCCCAAAGAGCAATAGATGCAGTCAAAATGGCTCAGCAAGCTGGCTTTCAAAATATAAGTATCGACCTCATGTATGGTCTCCCTGACCTTACAATGGATATTTGGCAAAACACACTTGATAAAGCAATTGCCCTGAATATACAACATATATCGTCCTACCACTTAATATATGAGGCAGGTACTAAACTATATCGTTTACTACAAAAAGGCGATGTAAGATCGGCTGACGAAGAGCTTAGTCTGGATATGTTTTCACTATTAATTGGGAAACTGAAAGAAGCCGGATTCATACACTACGAAATATCCAATTTCGGTAAGGAAGGGCTTTTCTCTCGTCATAACAGCTCTTATTGGCTCGACAAAAAGTATCTGGGTTTAGGACCTTCCGCACACTCATTCAACCAGATTAACAGGTGCTGGAATATAGCATCCATACCCAAGTTTATCGAAGGAATAAAAGCCGAAAAGCCGAATATTGAAGAGGAAATACTGGATACTCAAGCCCGATATAATGATTTCATCTTAACAGGTATGCGTACCATGTGGGGCATCAACATTTCGACTTTGAAAGATAAGTTTGGAGATAAGCTGCTCGAGTACTGCGAGGCCAATTTGAGAAAGCATCTCGAATCGGGAAATGTAATTCTCGCCGATAACCACTACAAAATAACACCACAAGGCATCTTTATTTCAGACAGTATCATGAGCGATCTCATGTATGTAGAATAAAAAAAACAATATAAAAAAGAGGAGCTGTTTCGATATCGAAACAGCTCCTCTTTTTTATAGTATAATTTCTGATCAGAAATCAAACCCGATCTTTATAGTAATAGCTCCGATATTAGGGTGAGACGAATCAATTTTTCGCCCATATTCATTAAGTACAGGAACTTCCAGTTGTTGTAATGTGTACCCCATACTAAAATTTATTGCTGTTCCTGTAGTAATAGCACATCTAGCACCTATAGAAGGAGAGAGATAAAGTCCTTCTACGTCTTCACCAAGTGTATAACCACCTTTTAGGTCAATAAAGGGAGAAATTTTTCCAGTATTGAAATCGATCCGAGGGTTAATGAATATAGGAAAAGACACAGTAGACTCAGAATCGTTGCCATGGTAAAAGCTCACTCCACCACCAACACCTAAAAACAGATATGGATTAAATTGGTAACCATGCGAAGTTGTAAATTCTAATCTATTCAATTCAGCAACATCCACACTTACAGAATAACCCAAATCGAACATACCACGATAACCTTCATGTAAGCTATATTCATTTGATGAATACATTGGCTCGGAAAATTCTTCCGCATGCCTGCCATAATGCCCAGATGATGTTCTACGATCATTACACCTTCTGGGAGGTGCAGCAGCCGCATTCTTTTCGATGCTTAATACCTCGTCCATATCATAAACATACACCTTACCATCTTTTGACCTTATTTCTAAAGACTTGTCAGGAATTATTTGTATAATTTCTCCTCGAATCAAATTACCATTTTTAAGATATACTATTTCAGGTAAATCTTGGGCACTCAGCGAAACGCCGACAAATATAAGAAGAGTTAATAAAATTAGTTTTTTCATCTTATTCAGATATTAGTTGTTAATAGAGTTTGTTCACTTTATATTATAATTTATTTTCAATCTGATCATTAGAGCCACTTAGAATATGTAAATTTATGTTATTTTATGATAAAAACCAAAATTTCTGTCAAATATATAGAGTATTATAATCTTAATTTAGAATGCATCCCCTCCTACCTTAACAATCATTATTAACAAACTGTCTTGAATAAGAAAGGGTTGCCAAAAACGACAACCCTTTTTCATACTATTTTAATTAGTATCTTTTATTTTACACATCTGCTCCAAATTCCATAAGGAAAGCTTTGATGAAACCATCAATATCGCCATCCATTACCGCATTGACATTCGAAGTCTGATAATTTGTTCTATGATCTTTCACACGGCGGTCGTCAAAAACATAACTACGGATTTGCGATCCCCATTCTATTTTTTTCTTTCCGGCTTCAACCTGCGATTGCATACGGCTTCGTCTTTCAAGCTCCATATCATAAAGTTGCGATTTCAATAAACGTATCGCATTATCTTTATTACCGAACTGAGAACGACTTTCCGTATTTTCGATTACAATCTCTTTATCTTCGCCAGTTTCCTCGTCTTTGTATTTGTAGTGAAGACGAACTCCCGTCTCTACCTTATTTACATTCTGACCTCCTGCTCCACTAGAACGGAAAGTATCCCATGTAATACTACCCATATTGACTTCAATCTCAATTGTATCGTCAACCAAAGGCACCACAAAAACAGAAGCAAAAGAAGTCATACGTTTACCTTGTGCATTGTATGGAGACACACGCACTAAACGGTGTACACCATTTTCCGACTTAAGGTATCCATAGGCAAAATCTCCTTCAACCTGAATAGTGGCTGTTTTGATTCCCGCCTCATCACCTTCTTGAAAGTTGGTAATGGTTACCTTGTAGCCTTTAGACTCGCACCAACGTTGATACATACGGAAAAGCATCGAAGCCCAATCTTGACCTTCGGTACCACCTGCACCACTGTTTACTTTGAGTACTGCACCCAGCTTATCTTCTTCACGGCGAAGCATGTTCTTAAGCTCCATATCCTCCAATACTTCTATTGTCTGGGCATAGGTCTCGTCCACTTCTTCTTCTGAAGTAATTCCTTCTTTGTTAAAATCAAAAGCCAGTTGTAGTTCTTCTACCGCTGCTTTTACTTTATTATAACCCGAAAGCCATCCTTTTAGTCCTCTGATTATTTTCATCTGCTCTTCGGCAGCTTTATTATCAGACCAAAAGTCAGGGTCTTGCGTTCTTATTTCTTCTTCTTCTAATTGGATTATTTTTGCATCGACGTCAAAGGTACCCCCTCAACGCTTGCTCGCGCTCCAACACTTCTTTGAGTTGGTCTACAGTAATCATATGCTATGATTGTTTAGTTATTATTCTTAATTTTTCAGTTGGCAAAGATAACCAATTAATCCAAAAATCTTAGTTCAATTGCTCTATCAAGTTCGAAGGAAGATAGAATGTATCATTTTTATCGATATAAACTGTTACTGATCCTAAATCTATTTCTTTGCCATTAACATAAGCAATCGACTTAAATGCAGGAACAACTAATGTCTTCTTACCTTTTCTTACGGTTAGTTGAGGAAAAGCTGTCGATTTATCAATTGTACATTTTAATCCCTTAAATACCTCCTGATGTTTCGCAAAAACCTCTTTGGTCATTTCAGGTAAACTTTCTTCAAGCCCTAAAACGTCAGACAGATAATTGTTAATCTGTATATTGGTATTCATACCCAATGGCACATCTCCTTGAGGATGGTAAGCTGCCAAGAAAACCTCTTCACCTGTATGTCCTCCTGTTGTAAAACCAAAATAAGTACGGCTATTCATTATATCAACAATGGCATGTCCCATATTTTGACTTTCAGCTTTCTTCATATAGTCAGCCTCTTTATAGTTCTTCGAACTTAACAAACTAGCCAATTCGTCCTCAGTAAGATCTATATCTGTGTATTTCTTAAATACAGCTTTAAAATCTTCGGGTTTCTCTTGTAATAAGATGCGCTCTAATCCTTCGCCTGTTCTTTTGTATTTCGAAACATTGGCAAACAGATCGTGAATAGTTGCTTTATCATAACTCTTTAAATCTCTGCGTCCGATGGTAAATCCGCTGTTACCATGATCGGGAAGTATTACAACTGCAGTTTCACCATCTTTTTTTGCAAATTCAATAGCTGCACCTACTGCCTTATCAAAAGCCAAATATTCTGTTATACAACCTACTGCATCGTTTCCATGCGCAACCCAATCTACTTTACTACCTTCTACCATAAGGAAGAATCCGTTATCATTTTCAGATAAATGATCTATTGCTTTTCGGGTCATCTCTTCTAGAGATGGAATCTTCGAATCATCGCGATCTAAATCGTAAGGCAATTCTTTCTCCTGAAATAAAGCCCACACTTTATTATCGCCATCGAATGAACGAAAAGCGTTTATATCATCTTGAATCAAAGTTGTATTATTCTTTTTGAAGTGATTCTTCATATCATCCGTCATGATAGAATTACCACCGCCAAACATTACATCCAAATTATTATATGCTATCTGAGGAGCAATATATTCGTATTTGCCACGTGCATAATAGTGAGACGAGCAATCGGCAGGTGTAGCATGAGGAAATTCAACAGTAACAACCATCCCAACAGCTTTCTTCTTTTGAATTTTGGCTGCTTCGAGAATAGTTACTAACGGCTGATAAGCCATCGAAGGATCGACCTTTACTAGATCGTTTTCGGGGTCGGCAACAGGATAGATAGCTACATTACCCGTACGCTGAGGCATACCTGTCATGTATGCAGAGGTAGTTGGAGCCGAATCACCAATAGGAGCATTAGACGAGAAAGTTTTCACCGTACCACACATATATGGATCGATATTCAAATTCTCGCCACCCAACTTATTATATATTTGATACCATCTTGCAGCAGATACTACTCCGATAGAGGTACCATCGGGAATCATTACTATCACGTTTTTAACTGGTTTAACCGGTCTGTGGTATTGTTGAGACCAAACCAAGCCGCAAGAAAGAATCAGAATTAAGGAACAAATAGTTTTTTTCATAAAATAATATTTAGCCAAACATCAATCTTAAGGTTCTAAACCTTAGCGTATCTACAAAAGTAGAAAATTTAGACCAACATTCCCCTTTTAAACCTCTGCCCTTTTTATTTATTCATCAAAATATAACAATAATGGATAGCCACAACTATAAGATATAGTAATAAATAGATAAAATTAGACAGTCCTACAAGATACCCTAAGCTATTATTTATCTATCAAACGGACATATTTTTTGAAGCACGGATACTTTCGGAGTGCAAAGCGTGAATCGCCTTGATATAGGAGACATGATTAGAGGCAACCGAGCAAAATTGAGTATATCGTTGGTCCACAAACAATTATTCAGATGGAAAAACAGCACAACCCAGCGAATAACCCAACAAACGATTCTCTTATCGCATTGATAATAAACAACTTGAACACAAACAAAACCCAACGATGGATTCACAAAATAACTGAGTAACAACCCAGCGATAACCCAAACTTTAAGAAAGAAAAGAAAGAGGAAGAAAGAAATACTATTTCCCCCTATAATCCCCCAATGGGTAAAATCGCTCACCGAAAATATTTCTGTATCTTTGTAATTCAATGTAAAATATAAATTTGTTATGTCTGCAAAGAAACCATTAATACTTATTACAAACGATGATGGCTACCAAGCCAAAGGTATAAAATCGCTAACCGAATCATTGGTCGGACTAGGAGAAATAGTAGTTGTTGCACCAGATGGTCCACGATCAGGAATGTCTAGCGCCATCACATCAATACATCCGATACGCTATTATTTATTAGAAAAAAACATAGAGAAAGATATAACCATTTACGGATGTACAGGTACGCCTGTGGATTGTGTAAAATTAGGAATTAGCGAAATATTAGATAGAAAACCCGATCTTGTGGTTTCGGGAATCAATCATGGTTCTAATGCCTCTATCTGTGTTATCTATTCGGGAACGATGGGTGCTGCAATAGAAGGATGCTTATACAAAGTACCATCTATCGGTTTCTCGTTACTAGATCATCATTTTGATGCTGATTTTTCTCATACGTACAAAATAACACGCTCACTAAGTGAAAGCGTACTTAAAACCGGCCTGCCTAAAGGAGTTTGTCTGAATGTAAATATACCTCATTCAACAAAAGCACTAAAAGGTCTGAAAGTTTGCAAACAAGCTCCGGGACAATTTGTAAAAGAATTCAAAAAATCGGCAGACGGTGCTGATAACGAAATATACTGGTTGACTGGATATTTTGAGAATGACACTCCTGATGATACTTCTACAGACGAATGGGCTTTAGCTAATGGTTACGCTTCGGTTGTTCCAACCAAAGTAGACTTTACTGACCATGAGCTAGTGGTTCAAATGAAAAACTTGGAAAACCTTATTTAAGGGCATAATATCGATCTATTTACTTATAAAGTATCTGACATATGAAATATTTTCTTGTTGCGGGAGAAGCTTCGGGCGATTTGCATGCTTCTAACCTTATGGCTGCACTTAAAGCTTCAGATCCTAAAGCAGATTTCTGCTTTTTAGGAGGAGATCTTATGCAGGCTCAAGGAGGCAAGCTTATCAAGCATTACCGAGAAATGGCTTTTATGGGCTTCATTCCCGTCTTGCTAAATCTGAGGACAATTCTCCGCAATATGAAAATGTGCCAACAAGCAATTGTTGATTACCAACCCAATGTAGTTATTCTAATAGATTATCCGGGATTCAATCTAAAGATTGCCAAGTTTGTAAAGACACAAACTAATATTCCCGTATATTATTACATCTCGCCCAAAGTATGGGCATGGAAAGAATACAGAGTAAAATCGTTCAAGAAATATGTCGATGAAATGCTATGCATACTTCCTTTTGAAGTTGATTTCTTTAAGAAACACAACTATCGGGTAGATTATGTAGGCAACCCTACAGTTGATGCAATAGCCAGCTTCAAAGAAAAAAACAAAGAAGATTCTCGCGAAAAATTCATACAAGAAAATAACTTAGAAGAAAAACCCTTCATCGCTCTATTGGCGGGAAGCCGTAAGCAAGAAATAAAAGACAACCTCCCTACCATGTTGGAGGTAGTAAAGAAGTTCCCTAACTATCAAGCGGTGATTGCTGGCGCACCGGGTATGGACCCCCATTACTACAAAACATATATAGGCGATAGTAATTGCAAAATAATTTTCGACCAGACTTACCGCTTGCTTTCTTATTCAGATGCAGCACTTGTAACCTCAGGAACTGCAACTCTCGAGACATCCCTATTCAGAGTACCACAAGTAGTATGTTACAGAATGCCTGTACCCCATATTGCACATTGGGCATTCAAGCATATTTTACATACTCCTTACATTTCGCTTGTGAATCTGATTGCAAACCAAGAAGTGGTCAAAGAATTGTTTGCTAAATACTTCTCGCGTCAAAACATCGAAAAAGAAGTAGATAAACTTCTAAACGATAAAGCTTATAGAAATAATATGCTGGAGGGATACGATCGCATTATCGGTATATTAGGCAAACCGGGAGCATCACAAAAAGCTGCACAAATTATTATACAGAAGCTAAGCCCGAACAAAGAACTGTAAGGAACGAATCAGTCTACAATATTAATACTTCTCAAAAGCTGATTTTGAAGGAAATACTTCTTTAAAACTTCTCTTTAGAGTATTCTTTGCACGCTTGAAATCTAAGATTTCCACACTGTCATTGAGGCACATTATATCATACTCCTGACGTGATATCTGATCACAAATATGAAGCAATGAACTATCTGTAATATCTACATACGTTGTGTCTTTTACAGTATTGTAAGGGTAAAAATTCCCCGCAGCCAATTGCCAATAACGTATCAACCATTGATTTACATCAGAGTTTGACCGGAATCTAGATCGACATGTCAAATGCAATACTGATGTTGCCTGAGACCACACCTCGTGGTAAGTAGATTTTAGGAACGCATTGGGAAGATGGGGATCTACAAATCCCGAGAAGTCGCGCCAAGTAAACAGAAAGGCATTACTCAATAAACTAAACCCATAATTTAAAGAAAACCATTTTCTCCAGAATTTTCTTATTTGTTGATGCTTATTGAAGAAAGAATCAATTATATCCAAATCATTTATAGCCATATGAATAATACTTCCATCCGAAGGCTTCGAAGTCATAACACCATAATCGCAAGGCAGTCCCTTTTTGAAAAACCGTGAAGGCTTTACAGGATTCAGAACATATAAGTCGTCATTGAAATATATAAAATGCTCGGATAACGATTCTATACGATGCAAATTGAGTTCTATCGTATTTGCACTGAATGTAGGTAGATATTCTTGAGGAATAAACTCTTCGTGCTTCACCCAGTTTAATTGAGGATGCTCGAGATTGAGCCAATCGGGAATATGCCCCGATGTCACAAAATGAATCTTATTAATCCAGGGCATAAACTTCTCTACCCCCCTGAACCAATAACGAAGCAAATCCCAATCTCTAAAACGAATAGAGCTGGTATCACCTATCGACGACCGTCCTGCATGTTGTCTGAAACTTTGCTGCCATTCCTTGTCTTGCCCATTCACCCAAGGCAACACAATATCGATACTGGATGTATTCATTTTTAATCTTCGTAACTTTTCTGTAACACCTAGCCTAATAAGAAAAAGCCCCAACACTCTATTCTCCTATACTTATAAACAGTATAATTTTACAAAAGTTTATACCTTTGTTTGTACATCAATATTTTTTTGAATGAAAATTCTTTTATTGGGAGAATACAGCAACCTGCATTGGACTTTGGCACAAGGGCTACGGGCTTTAGGACATTCGGTTGTAGTGGCTTCTAATGGTGACAGGTTCAAGAATTACAAAAGAGATATTGACCTTTCGCGAAAGAGCGATAATATTATCGACACTCTTAAATACGCTTATCTACTCAGCAAGAACTTTAGACTATTCAAAGGATTTGATATTGTACAAATTATAAATCCTCTTTTTCTCGACCTTAAACCCTATAAAAATCTCTCGGCTTTCAATTATCTAAAAAAGCACAACGGGAAGGTTTTCATGGGAGCTTTTGGTAATGATGCATATTGGTTGCAAGCTTGTTTAAACAAAAACACCTTTCGATATTCTGAATTTGATATTCCCAATCAATCAGACTATCTCTGTTCTGCAAAAGATATAATCAAAGTTTGGACTGACGAAGACAAAGTGAATGTAAACAAAGAAATAGCCGAAAGAGCAGACGGTATAATTGCCTGCCTTTATGAATACTTTGCTTCTTACCAGTCACAATTCGAGAAGAAGCTGACTTATATACCTGCCCCTATCAATACTTCCGAGATAGCTTTTACACAAAGAGGCAAAGACCCATCCAAGGTTAGATTCTTTATAGGAATACAAAAACAGAGAAACGAAATCAAAGGAACTGATATCCTATATAAATGCTTGCAAGAAGTACAATTAAAGTACCCGAATGAATGTATCATCCACAAAGCAGAATCTGTACCTTACGATGAATACATCACCATGAGAGATCAATCGGATGTATTATTAGATCAACTCTATTCATACACTCCCGGAATGAATGCGCTGACAGCCATGGCACAGGGTCTTTTAGTGGTAGGAGGTGGAGAACCCGAAACATACGACCTCTTAAATGAAAAAAACAACCATCCTATCATAAATATACTCCCTAGCGAGGAGGATATATTCAACAAATTAGAGAATCTAATCTTAAATAGGGAACAGATTCCTCAACAATCAATCAATAGCCGTATATTCGTAGAGCAACATCACGACTATCTAAAAATAGCACAGCAATATTTAGATACTTGGTCATAAAAATATTTTCTGACCTCTTTGATGTTTAGATCAGAACAAAAACTATAATCTTTTAGAACAAGAAAACTGTTCATTTAAATACTTTCATCTACCGATTAACTCTTTTAAGATAAAAAATACAGTCTTTATAGTTATTTCTTTACCTTTGTGATACTAAAAAAACATATAATATGAAGAAACTTTTTGTAGCATCCGTTGCTCTATTGATAGCTGTATCAGCATGGGCACAAAACGATAACACGGGCTCATCCGGTTATCAGTTTTCTGTAGTAAAAGAAAACCCAATCACTTCTATAAAAAATCAGGGAAGTAGTGGCACATGTTGGTCATTTTCAGGCGTTGGCTTTTTAGAGTCAGAGCTATTGAAAATGGGAAAAGGAGAACAAGATATTTCCGAAATGTATATTGTACGTCGCAACTATGAAGACAAAGCTGTAAAATATATCCGTTTGAACGGAAGCCTAAACTTTGCACAAGGAGGTTCGTTTGCCGATGTTATCGAAACACTGAACGAATATGGAGTTGTACCCGAAGAAGCTATGCCTGGGCTTAGCTATGGCGAAACCGGACACAAGCATGGCGAAATGGCTGATGGTCTTACAGGATACATCAACGGTATCATGAAGAATGGTAACAGAAAGCTTTCAACTGCTTGGTACAATGGATTCACTGGAATACTTGATGCTTTTTTAGGACAAAAGCCTGAAAATTTCACATACAAGGGTAAAAGCTATACACCACAAAGTTTTGCTAAAGAGCTTGGCTTAAACAGCAATAACTATGCATCATTTACCTCTTTTACACATCACCCATTTTATACACCTTTTGCAGTAGAGGTTCCAGACAACTGGCGTTGGGCATTGTCGTACAATGTTCCTTTGGACGATATGATAAAGGTAATGGATAGTGCTATCGAAAAAGGATATACTATTGCTTGGGCTTCGGATGTAAGCGAAGTAGGCTTCTCTCGTAATGGAATTGCAGTAGTTCCAGATGATAGTGCTCCCGAAAATGTAGGTTCAGACCAAGCTCATTGGCTAGGATTATCTGCAACTGAAAAGACTTCAACCATAAAAAAGAAAATAGAGCAAGGTCCTGTTAAAGAACTTGTAATTACTCAAGAGATGCGCCAAAAAGGATATGATAACTATGAAACAACTGACGATCATGGTATGCAGATTTTTGGTATAGTAAAAGATCAAAACGGCACTAAATACTATTTAGTGAAAAACTCTTGGGGCGAAGCAGGAGCATACAAAGGTATCTGGTATGCATCAGAGGCTTTCGTAAAATACAAAACAATAAGTTTTGTTGTAAACAAAGAAGCTGTTCCTAAAGACATTGCAGGCAAATTAAATCTTAAATAAGCCATAACGTAGGACAATATATAAAAAGACCCTTTCTTTTAAAGATTGGGTCTTTCTTATTGTTCAATAAACTGCATATATTCTCTTCTTTTTCATCCATATTGTCTGTAAAGAAATGACTAAAGGTCATCTAAGATGGATGTATACACACACAATTTAACAAATAGGCTTTCCTGATAAATAAATCATTAATTTATGATAAAAATCTTTTTTTAGCAATATTGAAATTAAAAGATAGTTATTTGCCGAGCACCTTAGTCTAGTATTGATATTTTTTGCGTATTTTTGTAGCCGTTTTTTCAATTTATTCTATACATATTATGAGTTCAAAAGTTAGGGTGCGCTTTGCTCCCAGTCCTACAGGTCCATTGCATATCGGAGGAGTGCGTACTGCATTATATAATTACCTTTTTGCTAAACAACAAGGTGGAGATTTCATTCTTCGAATTGAGGATACAGACTCGCAACGCTTTGTGCCGGGTGCTGAGGAATATATCATTGAAGCACTTACATGGTTAGGTCTTAACTTTGATGAAGGAACTCATGTTGGTGGTCAATACGGCCCATACAGACAATCAGACAGAAAACATATTTATAAAGAATACGTTGATATTCTTCTCAACAAAGATGCTGCTTATATGGCATTCGACACTCCTGCTGAGTTAGATGCTAAAAGAGCTGAAATTGAGAACTTTCAATATGATGCTTCTACAAGAGGACTCATGAAAAACTCTCTGACTCTTTCGAAAGAAGAAGTTCAGGCATTAATTGACAAAGGCGATAATTACGTTGTCCGCTTCAAGATAGAGCCTAATGAGGACATTACAGTAGACGACCTTATCAGAGGAAAAGTAGTTATCAACTCATCTGAGCTTGACGACAAGGTATTATTCAAATCAGCAGATAATTTACCAACATATCATCTTGCAAATATTGTAGATGATCATTTAATGGAAATATCACATGTAATAAGAGGCGAAGAATGGCTACCATCTGCTCCTCTGCATGTTTTATTATACAGAGCTTTTGGATGGACAGACACCATGCCAAAATTCACCCACTTAGCACTTCTTTTGAAACCGGATGGCAAAGGTAAACTAAGTAAACGCGATGGTGACCGTTTAGGCTTCCCTGTATTTCCTTTGCTTTGGACTGATCCTAAGACTCAAGAAGTATCTTCGGGATATAGAGAAAGCGGATATTTACCAAGTGCAGTTGTTAACTTCTTAGCTCTGTTAGGATGGAATCCGGGCAACGATCAGGAGATTATGTCAATGGAGGAGTTGATCAAACTTTTCTCAATCGAAAGATGTAGCAAAAGTGGTGCAAAATTTGACTTCGAAAAAGGAAAATGGTTCAACCATCAATATATTCAAGCTACATCAAATCAAGAATTAGCAAAATTATTCGAACCAATCCTTCAAAAAGAAGGGGTTAATGCTAAAATTGAATATACTGAAACGGTTGTAGGTCTTATAAAAGAACGTGCTAACTTAATTCCTGACTTATGGGATCAATCTTCTTTCTTCTTCAAAGCTCCCGATAGCTATGATGAGAAAGTAGTAAAAAAACGTTGGAAAGAAGATTCGTCTGCTCAGATATCTGAACTGTCTGATGTATTGAATGCAATCTCTGATTTCTCAGCACATAACCAAGAAGAAATTGTAAAACAATGGATCGAAGATAAAGGATACCATCTGGGCAATATAATGAATGCTTTTCGACTGGCAATTGTTGGCGAATCGAAAGGACCTCATATGTTTGACATCACAGCAACAATCGGAAAAGAAGAGACTCTTAATCGACTAAAAACTGCTATTTCTAAAATTGAATACAAAGCTTAAGCATGTATAATTTCATCATAGGTCTTTACGCTTTTATTGTATATATCATATCGCCTTTTCACAAAAAAGCCAGATTGATAGTTAAAGGACACAGAGATGTGTTCAAAAAACTTGAGTCAGAAATAGATCCAAATGCTAAATATATTTGGTTACACGCCGCTTCATTAGGTGAATTTGAGCAAGGAAGACCAATTATTGAAAACATAAAGGAGAATCACCCATCCTACAAAATACTATTAACATTCTTCTCCCCTTCAGGCTACGAAGTACGTAAAGATTATGAGTTGGCTGATATAGTATGTTACCTACCTTTCGATAGAAAGAGTAAAGTAAAACGCTTCTTGAATCTGGCAAACCCTCATATGGCGATTTTCATAAAGTACGAATTCTGGTACAATTATGTAAACCAATTGCACAAGAGACAAATTCCGACCTATATGGTATCGGCTATTTTCCGTCCCAATCAGATATTCTTTAGATGGTACGGAAAATTTTACCAAAAGATGCTTCATTTTTACTCTTGTATTTGTGTACAAGATGAAAACTCGAAGCAACTACTCAACAATATTGGAGTAAATAATGTAGAAGTTTGTGGTGATACTCGCTTCGATCGGGTTTTAGATATTAAAGCCGGAGCTAAAACGCTTCCTATTGCAGAAGCATTTACCAAAAACGAAAAAGGCGAAAAACAGATAACGCTTGTAGCCGGAAGCTCATGGCCTAAAGATGAAGATATATTTATAAAATACTTCAATGGCAATCCAGACCTTAAACTTATAATAGCACCCCACGAAATACACGAAGCACACTTAAGCTACATAGAGAGTATATTGAAACGTCCTTCTATTCGCTATTCGAAGGCAACAGTAGAAAACATACAACAATACGACTGTCTTATAGTCGATTCTTTCGGCTTATTGTCTTCCCTTTACGAGTATGGCGAAATAGCTTATGTAGGTGGTGGATTTGGAGTCGGCATTCACAATATTCTTGAAGCTGCTGTATATGGTATCCCTGTATTCTTTGGACCAAATTTCAAGAAGTTCAGAGAGGCGCATCAACTCATCGAAGAAGGTGGTGGATATCCGATACAAGATGACGAAAACTTCTGGAGTCTTATGAATGAGTTTTTAGAATACCCTCAAGTACTAAGTTCTGCGGGTAATCTTGCAGGAGAATATGTAAGAAACAATGCAGGTGTAGTAGATAAAGTAATGCAGATTATTGATTTGAAGTAAAGGAGCCGAGTTAGAAGTTAAAGCATTTACTCGTTTATCATTAACTTTCCAATAATCTCTATTGCTTTAACAACAGCCTCATTCAAATTAAAAATGCTTTTCCCTGTTTTCCTTATAGGATTCTCCCAATCTTGATTATAGATTATAGAAACGATAAATCCTTCACTTGCACCATACCAACCAACATCTAACAAATAGCCTTTCGGATAAATAACCTGCAACATATCTTCACGTAAACTGTCTCGGGAAAAATCAGTTTCAATATGGGTTACACATCCATCTTTAAAATCAATATTTTCAAAAGGGTTAGATGGCATTCTCTCTTCGATTGGAGCTAAATTCTCATCCTGTTGTTCATGCCAGTTCAGTATCGCTCGAACATTATGAGTAGAAATAAATTCGTCCGCTATTGGTGAGAAGAAGCAATATAATCCTTTTTTCAATCTATTACTTTGCAGAACACTGATTTTCGGATGTATAAACTCATCACTGATTTGATTCACTCGATAGGCCAGACACAGCCGCCTGTCATCCGAAATGATATGCAAATAAGGTATACCATAATCTTCATCTAATTTCACAAACCAATAAAACAATTGATCGTTATAGATAAGCTTGCGTTTTCCTCTTTCACTTATCATGCTCTACATCTATTAAGAATGAAGTTGCTTGAAGAAATCCCATATTACAATTCCCGTAGTTACGGCTACATTCAGAGAATGCTTTGTTCCATATTGAGGAATCTCAATGCAGCCATCGCAAGCATCAACAACGGCTTGTTGTACACCTTTCACTTCGTTACCCATAACAATTGCATATTTCTTATTAGAATCGAGCTGTAAATCATCCAGCATAACACTGTTTTCTACTTGTTCGATAGCAAAAACAGTATAGTTATTTTCTTGCAATTTCTCCACAGCTTTTACCGTATCTTCAAAATATTGCCATGTTACAGAATGTTCTGCACCCAATGCAGTCTTATGTATCTCTGGATTAGGAGGAGTTGCAGTTATTCCGCACAAATAGATTGCTTCTACCAAAAAAGCATCCGAAGTTCGGAATACAGATCCTACATTATTCAGACTTCTAATATTATCTAACACAACCACTAAGGGTATTTTCTCTGTCTCTTTAAATTCTTCTGTCGAAATTCTATTCAATTCCGTTATTTTCAGTTTTCTCATGACATTTCAATCTATAATCACCACACTAGCAAACTCGACTTGTCCTCCTACGGGAGGGTTTCTCTTCGAGATTTTCAGCTCTACTTTCTCGATTTTGGAAAACTCGCTTTTTAACGCTCTAACGATCCTGCCAGCTACATGTTCTAGCAACTTGGACGGTATCATCATTTCTCTTTTTACAACATCATAAACCGAAGCATAACTTAGAGTTTCATCCAGATCATCCGATACGGAGGCTTTCTCAAAATTAACGTTTAGCTTAAGATTTATAACGAAATGATTTCCAACCAGAGTCTCTTGAGCAAACACTCCGTGATTGCCATATATCTCGACATTTTCAAGTAATATGTATGTTTCCATAACCTGTGATATACATTAGTAGAAAAATAGAGCTGCAAAGCTAAGTTTTTTTTTTACATTTGTTATCTGAATAAACTCAATTATAATTTGACATATGCTAAATCGTAAGGAAGTCGCACCAGCCCCAAGTGGCATGCATAATGTATTATCGACAGGAACCGTCCTGACAGGAAATCTAGTCACGCAAGATGATATTCGAATCGATGGAGTTATTGAAGGAAATATTATCAGCCAAGGAAAAATAATCATCGGTAATAACGGTCACGTTTCGGGTGATGTAGAATGTCAAAATCTTGATTTACTTGGAAAAGTTTCAGGCAACGTGTTGTGCGAAGACACGATAATACTTAGAGTTACAGCAAATCTGATTGGAGATATTACTACTCAAATCATAGAGATAGAACCGGGAGCCCGTTTTACTGGATCCTGCAAAATGAAAAGTTAAATAGAGTCCCCAACTACTACGCCGGACTCTTATAGTTTCACCATACTTAAATATTGCACGTCATGGCAAACACAATACAGCGCCATCTGGGAGCACTAAGAAAGTTTCTGGAAGAAAAACAATTACATGCGTTTATAATCCCCAGCACCGATCCTCATCTGAGTGAGTATCCTGCTGCACATTGGGCTTCGAGAGAATGGATTAGCGGATTCACCGGATCTGCCGGTACTGTGGTTGTTACACGAGATAAAGCCGGTTTATGGACCGACTCACGATACTTTCTTCAAGCTGCAAAGCAGTTAGAGAATACAAATATCGATCTTTTCAGAGAAGGCTTGCCTACTACCCCAACTATTGAAGAATGGCTGATTTCTGAATTATCCGAAGGTAATACTGTGGGCATTGATGGAAACGTATATGCAGCAAACGAAGCTTTTCAGCTAAATGTTAGATTGAATCTGAACGGATTACATCTAATAACTGATTACGACCCTTTTGCTGAGATATGGAAAGATAGACCTCAGATACCTTTGAATCCTATTTTTGAACTGCCCGTTAAATATAGCGGACTTGAAGCTTCTAAAAAGATTTCACAAATCTGTACTATTATAGACAAGCATGGTGCCGACTCGCTATTAGTAGCATCGTTAGATACCATTGCGTGGCTCTTCAATATCAGAGGAAACGATGTTCAGTGTAATCCCGTAGCAGTTTGCTTTGCTTATATTTCTAAAAAAGAAACTGTAGTGTTTATCAATCCTAAGAAGCTGACTCAAGAGATGGGTCAATACTTCAAACAGGAAAATATACAAGTAGCCGATTATGATAAGATATTTGATTATGTAAGTTCAATTCCTGCTCAAACCCGAATTTGCTTACAAAGCTCAAAAGTGTCTTTTACCCTGCATAATAAGATACCAAAGACTTGCCGCATCATAGATATTCCTTCTCCTGCTGATCTCATGAAAAGCAAAAAGAATGAAACTGAACAAGAAGGCTTCCGCAATGCAATGCAACGCGATGGTGTTGCTTTAGTAAAATTCCTTATGTGGTTTGAAAAAGCTGTACCAACCGGTGAAGTAGAAGAAATGACAATTGTAGAAAAACTAACCGAATACAGAAGTCAACAAGACCTTTATGTAGGAGAAAGTTTCGCTACAATAGCAGGTTATGGACCTAATGGAGCAATTGTTCACTATCATGTAACACCCGAAAGCTCAGCCAAAGTGATACCCGAAGGGCTTCAACTAATAGATTCGGGCGCTCAATATTTTGATGGTACTACCGACATTACACGTACTGTTGCTGTAGGACCTCTTACCGAGCAAATGAAAAAGGATTATACTATGGTACTCAAAGGTCACATAGGTATAGCAACATGCAAATATCCAGAAGGAACACGAGGCAGCCAGATAGATATCTTGGCTAGAAAAGCTTTATGGGATAATGGACTTAATTATCTGCATGGAACTGGGCATGGTATCGGTCATTTTCTCAATGTACACGAAGGTCCTCAAAATATACGGATGAACGAAAATCCGACTACATTACAACCGGGAATGGTAACATCTAACGAACCGGGACTTTATCGAGCTAATCAATACGGTATCCGTATCGAGAATCTGATCTTAACAAAAGAAGATTGTGTAACAGAGTTTGGAGCTTTCTATTCTTTCGAAACACTTACTCTTTGCCCGATAGATACAACCCCAATCGTAAAGGAAATGCTTACCGAAGACGAAATTTCATGGTTCAACAATTATCATCAATATGTATATGATAGATTGTCACCAAGCCTTTCGGCAGAAGAAAAAGAATGGTTGAAAGATAAGACTAAAGCAATTTAAGGCTATAACCTTTTTTGCAGCTCTTCGTATTACTTTATATTATATAGAAAAAGAACAATGGCTTTAATAAAAGAAGTTAGAGGTTTTACACCTCAAATAGGAAAAAATGCTTTTTTAGCGGACAATGCAACAATAATAGGAGATGTAATCATGGGTGATGATTGCAGCGTTTGGTTTAATGCTGTACTTCGTGGTGATGTAAATTCAATACGTATAGGCAACCGTGTGAATATTCAAGACGGTACTGTTTTACATACACTTTATCAAAAATCGACCGTTGAGATAGGCGACGATGTTTCGGTAGGTCACAATGTAGTAATACATGGGGCTAAAATCGAAAGCGGAGCTTTAATCGGCATGGGAGCAATAGTACTCGATCATGCAGTAGTAGGCGAAGGCTCTATTGTTGCTGCCGGATCGGTAGTACTCAGTGGAACAATTATAGAACCCGGAAGCATATACGCCGGAGTACCTGCCAAATTCGTAAAGAAAGTGGATGCTGAACAAGCTAAAGAAATGAATCAAAAGATAGCAAAGAACTATTTAATGTATTCAGGTTGGTTCAAAGATGAAGAATAAGGTTGCTAATCTTATTGTTAACTTTTACTTTCTTAAATAAAAGATAAACAATAATAAATCATCTCTAAAACATAAATACAAAACGAGGCTTTTTTATTAAATTGGCTTCGTTTTTATTTTAAACAAAACACTAAACTGATAAATAATGAAAACTAAACTTTTACTACTACTTTGCCTAGTGAGCTGTTCGTTTTTTGCGAATGCTCAGAAAATAACTGTTGCAACATACAACATTCGTAACGACAATGCGGATGATGTGAAAAACGGTAATGGCTGGCAGCAACGTCTACCCGTAGTATGTAACCTGATTAAGTATCATAATTTTGATATTTTTGGGACACAGGAAGGATTATATAATCAATTAGAAAATATAAAAGAACAATTACCCGAACTCAACTATATTGGAGTTGGGCGCGACGATGCTAAACAAGCTGGAGAATACTCTGCCATATTTTATAAAAAGGATAAGTTTAAATTGCTCGATTCGGGTAATTTCTGGTTAGCAAACAACTCTTCTAAACCTAATTTGGGATGGGATGCCGTTTGCATCCGTATCTGCACATGGGGTAAATTTAAAGAAAAAGCATCCGGAAAAGAATTCTACTTCTTTAATTTACATGCTGATCATGTTGGTGTAAAAGCACGTAAAGAAGGGGCAAAACTGGTTCTTGAAAAAATTAAAAAGATAGCAGGAAAACAATCAGCTATATTGACCGGCGACTTCAATGTTGATCAGCATAACGAAAGTTATTTATTTTTAGATACATCCGGTCTGTTAAGAGACTCTTACGACTTATCACCTATTAAGTATGCCAATAACGGGACATTCAATGCATTCAATTTGACGCGTGTTACAGATGAACGTATAGATCATATTTTTCTTACTAAGAAGTTCAGAGTTTCACGTTATGGCATCTTAACCGATATTTATTGGGATAAGAATGGAGTTCCACGCATACCTTCCGACCACTATCCGGTAGTTGCCGAAGTTGAATTTACGAAATAAAGGTCTCAGACCTCTATTTACTTTTGACAAGCATAACAAACATAAATGCTATAGCTCCAAAAACATATTATCAAATACTTTAATTTACTCAAAGTTATAGCCATAATGAAAGAAATTATCAAAGAGTGGAAAAACAGATATAAGAATGCCAAACTTAAATACAAAATAGCGATTCCTTTGTGCAGTATTTTAGTTATCTGGTATATATTCTGTCTACCTTCGCCACTTTTTGATGTTCCATATAGTACGGTGGTCTCCGATAGAGAAAACGAATTATTGGGGGCACGTATTGCTAACGATCAGCAATGGCGTTTTCCTTCCGTTGATTCTGTTCCCGAAAAATACAGAGTATGTGTTACTCAGTTCGAAGATCAGTATTTCAGTTATCACTGGGGTATAAATCCTATCTCGCTCTTTAGAGCTATTAAACAGAATATCTCTCAGAAGCGAATTGTAAGTGGGGCTAGTACCATTACCATGCAAACCATCCGTTTATCGAGAAAAGAAAAGCGGACTTTCGGAGAGAAGTTTATTGAAATGATTTTAGCTACACGGCTCGAATTCTCTTATTCGAAAGATGAAATTATAAATCTATATGCTTCGCATGCACCAATGGGCGGTAATGTTGTAGGAATAGAAGCCGCCTCATGGCGATATTTCGGGCATCAATCATCTACTCTATCTTGGGCAGAAGCTGCAACGTTGGCTGTACTCCCTAATTCTCCTGCCATTATGCACTTTGGGCGTAACAGAGAGAAACTTTTAAATAAACGAAACAACCTACTCAAGCGTCTGCAAGAAAAAGGTATTATTGATGAGATAGATTACGAGCTTTCGATAGCCGAGCCCCTACCCTTCGAGCCCTATGCATTACCTCAAGTTGCACCTCACCTTGTAACCAAGATATACATGGAACAGGGCGGAAAACATATACATTCGACTATTGACAAACGCCGACAATTACTGGTCGAGAATATATTATCGAGATGGAATGCCGAATTTGCACAGAATGAAATAAAGAACATCGCAGCGGTAGTTATTGATATAGAAAAGAACGAGGTTGTTGCTTACTGCGGAAATGTCAATTTCGACAAAAGTGTATCAGCCAATCAGGTAGATGTTATTCAAGCACCTCGAAGTACGGGAAGTATACTGAAACCTTTCCTTTATTGTGCCATGCTTCAAGATGGACAATTACTGCCCAATCAGTTACTGGCAGATATACCGATCAATATAAACGGTTTCAGTCCTAAAAATTTTAGTCTCAATTACGATGGTGCAGCTCCTGCTTCCGAAGCATTGGCACGATCTCTCAATATTCCCTTTGTGGTTTCACTCCGAAAATATGGAATACCTAAATTCTACTCCCTTTTGAAAGAAGCAGGCATGACAACTTTGTCACGTTCGCCCGATACTTACGGGCTTTCGCTTATTCTTGGAGGAGCTGAAGGTAAATTGTGGGACATCACGTCGATGTACGCACATATGGCACAATCTTTGAACGATTATAACAACGAACAACGTTACTGGAAACACAAACCGATCTCGTATATCTACAACGAGGATAATAACGAACCCATTGAGCGTATTAGGAGACCTTTATTTGAAGCTGGTGCTATCTGGCTAACCTTTGATGCTCTGACGAATGTAAATCGTCCTGAAGAGATCGATTGGAGGTCTATCCCATCCATACAAAAGATTGCATGGAAAACAGGCACAAGCTTTGGTTTCCGCGACGGTTGGGCAGTGGGTGTTAGCCCCAAATATGCAGTGGGCGTATGGGTTGGAAATTCAGACGGAGAAGGTCGCCCCGGATTGACGGGTGCTAGAACTGCGGGAATGGTAATGTTCGACATCTTCAATTCGCTACCCTCCTCTAAATGGTTTACAGCTCCTACGAGCGATCTTGTACGAGCTGAAACTTGTAGGGAAAGCGGAATGTTGACGGGTATAAATTGCCCTGAAACATCTATTGATACAACATGGATTACAAAAAAAGGTATGGAGACTAATGCCTGCGATTTTCATATAAGGATAAATGTATCCGAAGATTTCAAATACAGAGTGTATGAAAACTGCGCAGGAAGCAGAGGTATAATACAAACTTCGTGGTTTGTTTTACCGCCTTCGTGGGAATGGTTTTACAAAGAACAACATCCGTCTTATAAGATGTTACCTCCATTCTCGCCCGAATGTATGAACGAAGATCAAACCAAAACAATGGAATTCATATATCCGTTTGCAAATGGGGTTGTAAGCATTCCGAAGCAATTGGACGGATCGCCCGGAAAGGTAATCTTTGATTTAGCTCACCGCAATCCACAGACAAAAGTCTACTGGCATTTAGATGACACTTATGTGGGAGAAACTCAAAACTTTCACAAGAAAGAGTTAGCTCCTGCTGCGGGTAAACACCGATTGACTGTGGTGGATGAAACGGGCAACTCATTAGTTCTTAACTTTACTGTAAAGTAATTGGATAAACACCTTTTGTTACCTTTTGGAGTGAACGAATAAGTAGAATAAAGTGTTAATAACATACGGGTTTATACAGATTAAAAATGCATGGGTGTATTACGTATACTCCATAAGCAACAGAAAACCCTATAAATGGACGTATTTAATATGTCTATACAAGGAAAACAAGTTGTAAGAAAAATCGATAATCAGTACAAACTCTATAAACTAAATAAAATATGGCATTTATTGATTATTATAGCGTACTTGGGCTAAAGAAGGATGCCTCTGCCGACGATATCAAAAAGGCATATCGAAGATTAGCCAGAAAATATCATCCTGATTTGAATCCGGATGACAAGGAGTCACATCAAAAATTTCAGCAGATTAATGAAGCGAATGAGGTTTTGAGTGATCCCGAAAAAAGAAAAAAATACGATACATATGGCGAACATTGGCAACATGGCGAAGAATACGAAAAAGCCCGTCAACAACAATCTCAAAGTAGAGGTTTTGGAGGAGGCTTCGGCGGATTTGGAGGCGATGCCAGTTATAGCTACTCTAGTGACGACAGCGAATTTTCAGACTTCTTTGAATCCTTATTCGGAAACAGAGGAGGTAGAGGTTCGCGTTCCGGCAGATCGCATGGTTTCAAAGGGCAAGACTATACTGCCGAATTACATCTCAGCTTAAAAGATGCATCGGAAACACATAAGCAAACTCTTGCCGTTAATGGTAAAAATATACGTATAACCGTTCCCGCGGGTATTGCCGACGGACAAGTTATCAAACTACCCAAACAAGGAGGACCGGGAGTAAACGGAGGTCCTGACGGTGATCTGTATATCACATTTGTAATTGCAGAAGACCCTATATTCAAAAGATTAGGAGACGACCTATATGTAAATGAGTCGTTAGACTTATACACGGCAGTATTGGGTGGTGAGACTATGATAGATACTCTCTCGGGAAAAGTAAAATTGAAAGTAAAACCCGAAACTCAAAACGGAACTAAAGTTCGGTTAAAAGGCAAGGGATTTCCTGTATATAAAAAAGACGGACAGTTTGGTGACCTATACATCACCTATTCCGTGAAGGTACCAACAGGTTTGAATGATGAGCAAAAAGACCTCTTCAGAAAACTTGCAAGTTATCAATCCAAAGTCTAATATCTATTTATTACTTTAGTAAGTATAAGTACAATAAGCTGATATTATTGAATAATATTGTATTTAATATTTACTGTTACTTAAAGAATATCGTTATGAAAACAGGACTAATTATAATAGAAGAATACTGTAACAGTTCGCAAGTAGAACCATCTTTCATCGATCTGTTAGAGAACGAAGGATTGATAGAAATAGAGATAGTTGAAGGGGAACATTATATAAGAGAATCTCAATTGCAAGATCTCGAGCGTTTTGCTAATTGGTATTACGATCTTTCTATTAACATAGAGGGTATTGATGTAATACAAAATTTATTGCAGAAAGTGCAGAGCCTGGAACAAGAGCTATACTCGTTACGAAAACTAAAATCGCTCCATCATAAGGACTTGTGGGAAGAGATAGACGAATAAGAAAAGAGACATCAATACTGATGTCTCTTTTTATTTTAGAGAGAAGTATTTATTAAAAGGCAACCATTAACTATATTTTATTTTATTTACTAATGACTATTTAGTACATTTATACCTTATTGTTGTAAGACAGTTTATTACGAAATACTATAATAACCAATCTTTTTAGATGCTATGAAAAAAAACTTGATTTTGGCAAGAAACTTAATCTGCCTAATAATACTTTGCGGAATATCTGCAAGTTGTGAACAGAAAAGACCCATAAAAACGTGTGACACTTTTGCTGAAATGGCTGATCCGACAGCAGATACTCTGTCGAACTGGAGCCAGACACCTCCGGGGCTTAATGCTTCTTTTGTCAGCATAGACAATAAATATCCTAGGTCGGTAATGCCCGAAATTACAAATAGTCAATCATATACGGTAACCGGATGGAAAGGTGAAAAACTTTCGGGACAACTATTGCTTTGGAGTGCTGAAGATATTCAACAAGTAGAATGCGAATTCAGCGATTTTACTTCTCCCAACGGAAAACTATCTTCTGATATAGCTCAAGCCAGATTTGTTCGTTATGTTATGACCGATATATTCGAGCCGGGTTGCGGCTATCGTAAACCCGAGGATTTCCCTTCGTCACTAGCTGCCGATATGCTCGATAATTTGGAGTGCTTTAACATCGAAGCTAAAACGGTACGCCCAGTATGGCTTAGTATAAACATTCCTCAATCGGCAACAGCAGGAACTTATAATGGTAAGCTTAAAGTTTATGCAAGAGATCAAAAGACTCAGGAATTTGAGATAAGCATAGAGGTTCAAGACCGCACTTTGCCTTCTCCTTCCCAATGGACTTATCACCTTGATTTGTGGCAACATCCTTCGGCTGTGGCTCGTGTTCAGAACCTAGAAATGTGGAGCGACAAACACTTTGAAGCCCTTAAACCTCAAATGAAAATGCTTGCCGATGCTGGACAGAAGGTTATTACTGCAAACATCAACAAAGAACCTTGGAACAACCAATGCTTCGACCCATATGCAGATATGATTATATGGACTAAAAACACAGATGGAACATGGTCTTATGACTATACCATATTCGACAAGTGGGTACAACTAATGATGGATTTAGGAATCAATAAAATGATCAATTGTTACTCTATGATTCCTTGGAATAACGAGATACATTATACTGATGCTGCCTCTAAAGAGATTATAAACGTGAAGGCTGATCCGGGAACAAAAATATTCGCTGATATGTGGACTCCGTTTTTAACCGATTTCACCAAACATCTGAAAGAAAAGGGCTGGTTAGAGATAACTAATATTGCTATGGACGAGCGTTCGCCCGAAGCTATGAAAGCAACAGTAGACCTTCTACAAAAAGTAGCACCCGAGTTAGGAATATCATTGGCTGATAATCACAAAAGCTATAAAAAATACCCATTCATAAAAGATATGTGTGTAGCTGCCGGTGCAAAAGTAGATTCGGCTGACATAGCTATGCGTCGCGAAAAAGGTTTGATAACCACGTATTACGTTTGCTGTTCTGACAAATTCCCCAATATGTTTACATTCTCCAACTCAGCAGAGTCTGTTTATGCCAGTTGGTATGCTATTGCTGCCGATTTCGACGGTTTCTTGCGTTGGGCATACAACTCATGGGTAGAAAACCCATTGACCGATTCTCGATTCAAAACATGGCCAGCCGGTGATACATATATTGTATATCCTGAGGCACGCAGCTCTATACGCTTCGAACGTTTGATAGAAGGTATCCAAGATTTTGAAAAGATTCGCATTCTAAGAGAAGACTTGAAGAAAGCCAACACTCCCGAATCTTTAAGCAAGTTAGAAAAACTGAATGCCGAAGTTGCTAAATTCAAGACAATTGAACCAACAGAGCCTATTAATGATATGTTGAAAAAAGCGAAGATGACGATTAACGAAATCTCTAAGTAAAGAGAACGAGAAATAGAAAAGAGGCGATGTTTGAAATCAAACATCGCCTCTTTTTATTTTAGAACAAATTTGTTTAAGCTTTTTCTGCAAAATACTGCTTGATCTTATCTTCTAAGAATAGAATAGCAATTATGGCACTGAATATAATCAAAGTACCAACACTATATTCTTTGGAAATTACAAAACTAGCAATCCATGAAGCAACTACTGCTACAATTAAAAGGATTCGGCCGATTACTTTACCTTTCAATAATAACAATCCTGATATCAAGATTAGCGGACCTGCCACAAAATTTTCAATTATCACCTGAGTAATCAAATTAGGATTTTCAGCAAGAAAAGCTTGCAATCCTATAAGTCCCAATATTCCCGCAACTATTCTTATAATACCTAATACTATCAATACAATACTTACAACCCTTAAAGGTTTTGGCATATCCATTTTTTCAGAAAATTTAGTGTGTTTAATTTTATATCGAAGCTTTTTCTTCTGCCTCTTCTATGTTCTTTTCTGCCTCCTTCGATAATTCTGGATAGGCAATACGAGAATGGTATATAGTCATCAACTTCTCTTTGAATATATTCTTTGCAATCTCAATATCCCTAAAGGTAATAGGTGCATTCCTCAGTAATCCGTCATGCATTTGAGTATCAATTAGCTTATTTACCAATTGAGATATAGATTCTTCCGTATATTCTTTTAAGCTTCTCGATGCAGCTTCTACTGTATCTGCCATCATAAGAATCGCTGTTTCTTTTGTAAACGGATTTGGACCCGGATACGAAAAGTCAGCCTCATCTACAACCTCATCTGCATGCTCATTTTTATAAGAATTGTAGAAATATTTCACTTTTCCCGTTCCATGATGAGTAGCTATAAAGTCGATAATCTGTTGAGGTAGATTGTATTTTCGAGCAATCTTAATTCCTTCGGGTACATGGTTTATAATTATGCGTGCACTTTCTTTATATGAAAGGCCTATATGAGGATTCATTCCCGGAATCTGATTTTCGGTAAAATAAGCAGGGTTAGTCATCTTTCCAATATCATGGTACAATGCTCCGGTACGAACCAGCGGTGCATTTGCTCCAATACGTGTAGCTACCGCTGCCGCCAAATTAGAGACCTGCATCGAGTGCTGAAATGTACCCGGTGCAACCTCCGACAGTTGCTGTAATAAAGGTTTGTTGATATTCGATAATTCGATCATACTCACTCCCGATATAAAACCGAACACCTTTTCGCACATATACACCAATAGGTATGCAAACATTACAAACATAAAGTTGATCGCAAAATAAAGGAACATCAAAGGGTCAATCTGTTTGATATCGCCTTTCAGAGCCAATGTTACACCAATATAAAGAGATGTATAGGTAAGTAAGATAAAGAATGACGATTTTATAAGTTGAGATCTTTCCGACAAATCTTTCAAACTAAAGATACACATAAAGCCTACGGGTATCTGTAACAGAAGAAACTCCTGAGGAAACGGTACCATCAGCGAACAGATTATAGCCGTTATAAGATGTGTAAGCATGGCTGTACGAGAATCGATAAACGTACGTACCATAACCGTTGCCATAGCATAAGGGATTATATAGACATTGAATCCCAGCTTTACAAACAGTCCTGTAAGTACACACAGTACAACAATCATCATCAGCATGAAGACGACATTGCGACGGTCATAATATTCTCTTGGACGGAAAAATATCAAGTAAGTCATAAATGCCATAATAAGGGCGGTTATCAAAATAATATCCCCCACTATCATCCAATTTTTACGCGTACCCGACCCTTCTTTCTGTTCGGTTATTTTCTGTAAAGAGTTGAGTATATGCACTGTTTTTGCAGTTACAATTTCTCCTCTATCGATAATTTTTTGTCCTGCTAAAACATTCCCCTCCGCAAAAGGAACCCTCATCAATAATTCATCTTTTGCTTTCTTCGACAGTTCGCTATCTAAGATTATATTATCGTACAAGTAATTATTCAAGTTGAGAGACTGAATAACATACAATTGCAAATTTTCGGGCAGATCATTTATCAACTTCTCATAAGCAAGCTTCGAAGTATAGAATGAATTGATATTCCGGATAGAAGCCACATTATCCCCATTAATTAGGTAAAGCTGTTTCAAGGAGCTTTCCTCTATCTTATCATAATCAGTCGCAGCAATTAATCCTGCCTGATAAATTTCGTGCATTTTTCGCTGTACATACTGAATATATCCTTTAGGAATTTCAGCTGCCTGAGCATCATTGGTGAAGAGAGTTATTGCCCGTTCCGATCTGAATTTATCCAAGCTATAATAAGGGATATATTCCTTTAAAATACTATCCCTTTCCTGCTCTAACTGTGCTTCTGGCTTATAGATAGGAAAGTCCATAGGGGCTGTCACAAGTCCATACCGCCAAGGCTTACCTTCGCTTTCATTGTAACTTACAGTAGTCTCACGTGGAGCAAAGTAAGCTATCAGAATAATCGCAAATATAAAAAAGGTAGGGGTTGGTATTTTTATTTTCTTATTTAAATATCCCATAGTTATATAATTAAGGTCGCAGACCTCTTTACTTGTTTAATAGTATTTGTCGGAAGAAGAGTTTAAATCTGATCAATCCAATGATAAACACACATCGAAAAGATTGTCTCTACAATAACAACATGGCACTAAAACAGTTTAGTGTTACTCAACATATTAACTATTGAGCAATGACTTTAGTTCAAATTCACCAAGAAATTGAAATCATCTTTAGAAGTCAATTCGTATGGCTCTTTTCCGAATTTAAATATACGTGCAGAGCGATCTCCAATCAACGACAATTTTCCATTCTCAAAATGCAGAATAGTTGATTCTCTCAGACCCACTACATAAATATCTGGATTTTCGATCACAAATTCATTTATTCTCATTTCTCTGGTTTCTCCACCATGATTATCAGGATGAGCATCCAGATAATGTGGGTTCAACTGAAAAGGAACTAAATTGAGTGTTTCGAAACTCAAAGGAGCCACAATAGGCATATCATTTGTAGTTCTCAATGTTGGGCATGCCACATTAGAACCTGCACTCCATCCAATATAAGGTGTACCTGTATTTACTTTCTCGCGAATAAGATCTATTAAATCGTTTTCTTGAAGAGTTCGGGTCAATTTCCAAGTATTACCACCACCAATCATTATAGCATCTGCTGTGCGTATAGCTTCTTTGGGGTCTACAAATGTATGTATTCCTTTTACCTGAATACCCACTTCCTGCAAGCTATCGTTTACTTTCCCCGCATATTCGTCATACGAAAAAGTTACTGCTGCATAAGGTATAAACACTATATTGAGGGGTTTATCTCCTAAAAAAGATTTTATTGTTTGTTTAGGATAACCTAAATACGACTCACCCGGATTAGTTGAATTGCTCAGTAATAATAATTTCATCATTCTAATTATTGGTAATTTCTATACAAATTTAAGTATAATATGATTGATGCAGTGCATATTGCAAAACAAAGTTTAGATAAGTATTCCTATTTTAGAGATCATTGGGTCTTAAAACTCGTCAGAAAGGCTACTCTTAATAGTGGTTTTTTCTATATATTTGCTTACGAATAAATAACAAGTAAGTATTTAATGTTGCATTATTTAATTCTAAACATTGTGCATCTAATACTTTCAAAAAAACAATTACACCATGGTTAAACATATTGTGTTCTGGAAGCTCAAAGAAGAAGCTCATGGAAATGATAAGGCTACAAACGCTTTGCTAATCAAAGAAAAACTAGAAGCTCTTAACGGAAAAATAGATGGCCTGCTTAAAGTTGAAGTAGGTATCAATTTTCTTGATTCGGCTGCTAATTACGATGTAGCTCTTTATTCCGAAGTGGCATCTAAGGAAGCATTGGACTTTTATCAAAATCACCCATTACACCAAGCTGTATTACCTTTTGTAAAAGAAGCCGTAAATAGCCGAGTAGCTGTTGACTACGAGATTTAAGAACACATATCTATTTGTGCTCTATCTAAATATACATCAACTGCCGGTTACACTCTTGTAATACGGCATTAAGGTTGCAAGCCTTATTTACTGCTTTGCCATGCACACAACTAGAAATAGTTAGAGTGATAGAACATTGCATTAAGTATTAGCATTACTTACATACTTTCAGTTACTAAAATGATGCAGGAAGAAATTATAAAAGATATTCGCAAGCGATGCCGAATGACAATGAATGGTGTTGCTTCTGCGAGTATGAGAGGTTATGGGCTTAATTACAAGCTCAATTTTGGCGTATCTATACAAAAGATTAAAGAGATTGCCTCTCGTTATGAATCGGATAAAGATCTGGCTGAAACTCTTTGGTTAGACGGAACTCGTGAATTAAAGATATTGGCAACATTGTTATACCCTGCTGATCAGTTTTCAAAAGAAACGGCTAATGAGTGGGTGTCGCAAGTTCCTAATCAGGAAATAAGGGAACAGGTTTGTGTAAATCTTTTTCAGGTTCTCGACTTTTCTGATCAAATAGCTTTAGAGTGGATAAACGAAGAGGATGAGAATGTACGAGCAACAGGATATTGGCTTATTGTAAGACTTTTACTCGCGAAAAAATTTGCAGGAACGATAGAAATAGATACATTTCAGTATATATGGAAAGATATTGTTTCCGAAAACGTATCTCTACGCAATGCCGCCGTTTTGTTTCTGAAAAATGCAGGTAAGTTCTCCCCCACATTGGCTGAGAAAATTTTAGAAAAGGTGACAATATTCAAAGATTCGGAAGATCCGTTACTAAAAGAAATTTATGACAGCCTTTCTTTTGATTTCGAATTTTTCTACGATAACTAAAGAGATAAACAATTCTAAAAGAAATACTTTAGAGAATATATTTGATCTCTTTAAAGGCGAATTTTCGGATCATACCCGATTCGAGTTTTAAGACCAACAAGCCTGAATCTTCAACATCGTAAATCTGGGCAAGAAAAGTTGCCTCATTGTCAGTAAATAGATGAAACCCCTCTTTTCTGAATAAAGAGGCTTTATATTCAGCTTTTATTATTTCCGGAGAGTCTAGTTTTGCATAGTAAAAAAGCAGACGCTCTATTATTTGAGTCAGTATATCCTCTACATTATATGAATCGCCCGTAATCTGTTTCAACGATACAGGATTAGGGGCGTTACTCGTAAAAGTATCTTGATTAAGATTAAGCCCTACCCCTATAATCATTCGGTTGACTTCGTCTCCCATAATATCGTTTTCGATAAGAATACCCGTTATCTTCTTCTCGTTCCAATAAATATCATTCGGCCATTTGATAGAGATACCCAAGGTATAGTTATCCAACACATCTTTTATTGCAAGAGATATAATTTGAGATATAATAAACGGACGATCGGCTTTTAGTCCCTTGGGATATAAGATAGTACTGAACATGAGGTTCTCGCCTTTTGCCGACTCCCACGAATTGCCTCTTTGACCTCGCCCAGCACTTTGAAAATCAACATATACAGATGTTCCATCTCCCAAAGACTTTATGTCACTAAGGTTTTTCAGATAAGAATTGGTAGATGTTACTTCTTCCAAATGAATAAACAATGGCTTCTTCATATATTTCGATCCTCCATAACAGCATATTCCGCTTGTCTTTTTTTAGGCAATTTCTTGATTACTTCTTCTACCGAATGCATAATAAGCTCTTTTATTAAATCATCTGGAACATCACTCTCCAGATAAATAGAGTTCCATGTTAAGGTTTTAGTATGCTGACCATTTACAACGCCTTCATATTTTTCTCTCAACTCTACCGACCTTTCGGGATAACACTTCATACTCACTCTGAACATTGCATCTTTAGGTTCGATATTCACATAAGCAAACATTTTATCCATTACTTTAAATACCAATATTCTATCATCAAAGAATGGAAACGATTCACTCGCTCCTTTTACAGACATACAGAACTCTCTCAGGTCTTCAATATTCATAGAGTTTCTTTTTATAGAGAGTCCGACTTCATTTCAGCATATTCTGCCTGTTGTTTCTTGGGTAGTTTTTTAATGACTTCTTCGACTGAATGGTTAATCCAGTATTTAAGTTCGTCATCCGGCATATTTTGCTCAATAAAAATAGAGTTCCAATATTTCTTATTGGAATGGTAACCGGGAATAACACACTCATATTTTTCTCTAAGTTCTATTGCCTTTTCGGGATCACATTTCAGGTTTAACATAAAACCATCATCGCGCCTTTCTAACCCCATATAGGCAAACATTTTACCCATTACCTTAAATACAATTGTAGTTTCATCAAAAGGAAAACATTCTTCCGCTCCTTTTACCGAAAGGCAATATTCTCTTACATCTTCTATATTCATATCACTTAAGTAATGCTAAGTATTTATTTAATCCTATTCTCAACTATAATAAACTCTCGTAGCTCAATTTACCGGTGCAAAAAAAGCATCTTCTATATGATCTATTTCCTGCGTTTTCTTATTTATAACGATAGCTATTACATCAAATCGGGCAGGAGTTTCGATATTATGTTCTTTAAGATAAAAATCGGCAGCCTCCACTATTCGTTTGATTTTTGTTTTCGACACAGCCTCTTCCGGATTTCCCCAGTGATTGGATGTGCGGGTTTTCACTTCCACAAAAACAATAAATTCGGTGTTAGATGCAATTATATCTATTTCATATTTCCCGACACCCCAATTACATTCTATAATCTGATAACCATTCTTACGAAGATAGTCTTCGGCAAGATCTTCACCTTTTTTCCCCAGATCGTTGTGTTCTGCCATCTTCTTAGATTAGTTTGGTTATTAAGTATTACAAATATATGATTTATACTCTTCTTTATTAATAACCTTCTAAAAGAATTCTTCTAATTGAGGCTCGTAACAAATTGTTATTTTTATAATAATTAGCAGCTTTGATATTCACATTGGCTTGATTGTAACAAAAATTATTTAGTTTTGTATTTATTATTGTATAAATATTTAAGGTCTTGTACCTATTTAATATTTTGGCAAGTATAACAGATATAGTCTGTTATTACCCTAAGATGTATCACTAAATACTTTTATCTACTTAATAAATGGCAAAATATAAGCGAGTACTACTCAAACTTAGCGGCGAATCTCTCATGGGAGATAAACAATATGGCATCGACGAAAAACGTTTGTCGGAATATGCAACCCAAATTAAAGAAATTGCAGAAATGGGTGTGCAGGTCGGAATAGTTATCGGAGGTGGAAATATTTTTCGCGGACTGAGTGGTGCATCGAAAGGATATGACCGCGTAAAAGGCGACCAGATGGGTATGCTGGCAACTGTAATCAATAGCTTGGGACTCAGTTCGGCTTTGACTGCTATCGGACAGAAATCTCGTGTATTGACAGCCATACGAATGGAACCTATTGGCGAGTTGTATTCTAAATGGAAAGCTATAGAAGCATTGGAGAACGGCGAAGTTGTTGTTATCTCATGCGGAACGGGCAATCCATTCTTCACGACCGATACAGGTTCGGCACTTCGAGGTATTGAGATAGAAGCCGATGTTATGCTAAAGGGTACTCGTGTAGATGGTATTTATACCGCCGATCCTGAAAAAGACCCTACTGCAACCAAATTTGAGAATATATCTTACGACGATGTATACAACAAAGGGCTTAAGGTTATGGACTTAACTGCAACTACGATGTGCAAAGAAAACAATCTTCCGATCGTTGTTTTCGATATGGACACTGTTGGCAATCTGGCGAAGGTGATGAGAGGCGAAAACATTGGTACTTACGTTCACGCATAAGAGGTCGCAGACTTTTTTATGGCTTCGCTTGATATAATAAGCAGATAAGCTGCTAATGATACGCTCCATACAACCATATTTAATAAATAGAAAGAATAAACATATTTGTAATTTTCACAACAAATGACAGACATTAAAGACTTCGAAAAGAAAGCTGAAGCCAAAATGCAATCAACAATTGAGTTTTTAGAAGAAACTTTGGCTCACATACGTGCAGGAAAAGCAAATCCTCGTATTTTGGATGGTATCAAATTAGACTATTACGGAAATATTACTCCTCTTACAGGTGTTGCTTCTGTTAATACTCCTGATGCTAGAACTATCGTTATCCAACCTTGGGAAAAAAATATGTTAAGCGAAATAGAAAAAGCTATTATCAACTCCGATCTTGGATTAAACCCTGATAACAATGGAGAGATGATTCGTTTATCTATTCCTCCTCTTACCGAAGAACGCCGTAAAGCACTCGTAAAACAATCGAAACAAGAAGCCGAAGATGCTAAAATAAGCGTTCGTAATGCTCGTCGCGACGTTATAGATGCTGCAAAAAAATCAGTAAAAGAAGGTACTCCCGAAGACGTTGCTAAAGATGCAGAAGCTTCTATTCAAAAAATTCACGACAAGTATATCAAACAAATAGATGACTTGTTTGCTGCTAAGGAAAAAGAGATTATGACTGTATAAGTTTCAGTCTTTTCTTAAAAAGAAATAGGGAGTAAAGAATTTAGAGGTATAAAGCTCTTTATTCTTTACTCTTTTGCTATCTTACACACTTTATCAAATTGTCATACCTTATTAAAAACAGTAACAGCCAAAGGGTATTCTAAAATATATCCTTAAATAATTTAGATCAACTTAATACGCTTACAGGAAATAAAGAAACCTTTTATCCATTCCACTTAAAACACATCTCTTATGGCTACAATTAAACCATTTAAAGGCTTACGCCCTCCTAAAAGTATCATCAAAGAAGTAGCATCACGCCCCTATGATGTATTGAATTCTCTTGAAGCCAGACTTGAAGCAGAAGGTAACGAAAAGTCGTTGTACCGAATAATTAAACCCGAAATTGATTTTGAAACAGAAATAGACGAGCATCACCCCGAGGTCTATGAGCGTGCTGTGAAAAACTTTCACAAATTTCAGGAAAGAGGATGGCTTGTACAAGATGAGCAGGAAAATTACTATGTATACGCTCAAACAATGAATGGAAAAACTCAGTACGGTTTAGTAGTTTGCTCTCATGTTGACGATTACATGACGGGGAAAATAAAGAAGCACGAACTGACCCGAAAAGACAAAGAAGAAGATCGCATGTTACATGTTAGTGTGAATGATGCTAATATAGAGCCTGTTTTCTTTGCATACCCTGACAATGAAGAATTAAATATAATCATAAAGCGAGTTATAGCATCGCCTGCCGAATATGATTTTACGACTCCCGATAATGTAGGGCATCATTTCTGGATAATAAATGATAAAAAGGATATAAATAATATAACCGATCTCTTTGCTCGAATACCCTATTTATATATTGCAGATGGGCATCACCGATCGGCAGCCGCCGCATTAGTATGTGCTGAAAAGGCTCAGAAGAACCCCAATCACACAGGAAGCGAAGAGTATAATTACTTTATGGCGGTATGTTTTTCGGCAAGCCAGCTCAACATTATTGATTATAATCGTTTGGTAAAAGACCTCAATGAACTAACTCCCTCTGAGTTTCTAAAAAAGCTAGAAGCCTCTTTCGTAATTGAAGAAAAAGGATCGGATATAATCCGCCCAATAGGATTACACAACTTCTCTATTTATTTAGATCACAAATGCTATAGTTTAACTGCTAAAGAAAATACTTATAACGATGATGATCCTATAGATGTACTTGATGTAACCATTTCATCTAAATATATTCTCGACGACATTCTTGGTATCAAAGATTTGCGTACCGACAAGAGAATTGATTTTGTTGGAGGAATAAGAGGCTTAAATGAATTGAAGCAACGTGTTGACAGTGGTGAAATGGCTCTGGCAATAGTTCTCCATCCTGTTACTATGGAGCAATTGATGAGAATCTCAGATTCAAACAATATTATGCCTCCCAAAACTACTTGGTTTGAACCAAAGCTTCGATCAGGATTAGTTATTCACAAGCTAAATTGAGGTATGCATTCTTAAATCGCACAAGAATAAATCATTATTAGCACTTAATTTATACCTTTACAGACGAAAGAAAAGTAGAGGTATAACGTTATACACCTACGAAAGATTAATTAATATCAAAAAGGTCTAAGACCTTAAGAATTAGAAAACAATGAAAAAAGCTTGATGAGAGGATTGGTTATAAAAAATACAGGAAGCTGGTATCTTGTACGAACAGATGAGAACAAAGATGTTGAGTGCAAAATAAGAGGCAGTTTTAGGCTTAAAGATATCAGAAGTACCAACCCGATAACGGTAGGAGACAGAGTATCTATTGTTATGAACGAAGATAACACTGGCGTTATTACTGAAATTGAAACCCGTAAGAACTACATCATCAGACGATCGTCTAACCTATCGAAGCAATCTCATATCATAGCTTCTAATCTCGATCTGTGCTTTCTCATTGTCACCGTTTCAAAGCCTGTGACTACGACAGTCTTTATAGATCGTTTTCTAGCCTCAGCCGAAGCATATCGTATTCCAGTCAATCTACTATTCAACAAGATAGACATTTGTGATGAAGAGGAAATAGAATATATGGAAGCGCTGATAAACTTATATGAGTATATAGGTTATCCATGCTTCAAAATTTCAGCAAGAAACAGCACCGGACTAGATATTCTGAATGATAAGCTAAAAGACCAGATAACTTTATTCTCAGGACATTCGGGAGTTGGAAAATCAACTCTTATCAATGCCATAGTGCCCAATGCTACTTTGCGGACAGGTGATATTTCTAATTATCACGGAAAGGGAATGCATACAACGACGTTCTCCGAAATGCTCGAACTACCACAAGGAGGCTTCATTATAGATACTCCCGGTATTAAAGGCTTCGGAACAGTAGATATGAGTCCCGAAGAAATAAGCCACTACTTCCCCGAGATATTTAAATTCTCGCACAATTGCCGCTTCAACAATTGCATGCACACCAATGAACCGGGATGCGCTGTTAGAGAAGCCGTAGAGAATCATTATATAAGCGAAACCAGATATAAATCATATATCAATATTTTAGAAGACGAAACCAATGACAAATACAGAAAGTAAGGTCGCTATAAAATTTAGATTCGATCTTAAATCTTTTTTATGTTTTTTACTTATATTTGTTATTGAGGTTATTATAGCTTTATTTGTAAAAGATAGTATTATCCGACCCTATGGAGGCGATGTACTGGTTGTTATTTTGATGTACTATTTTTTCAAGACCTTTGTAAAGATGAATCCCTTACCTTTGGCTATCGGAGTTTTATTCTTTGCATACGCTGTAGAAATTGGACAATATTTCAACTTAGTTGAAGTTTTAAATATGCAGGACAATCGAATTATGCGAATCGTAATAGGTTCGTCATTTAGTTGGGGCGATATGCTTTGCTATACATTAGGAGCAATTATCTGTCTATTTTTAGATAGAAAAGAAATGAAAGCAATCACACAATAAGAGCACTAACCTTTTTATTGATAAGGTTAGTCTAATAAAAACAGTTAGTTATCGTTATCAAAAATAGCACTAAACAGTTGAAATTACTTACATGATTCAGCAAAGAAAAAAAGATTATTTACAACGACTTATCGAAGACTTTTTCAGCAAGCTACACGAACTGATAAATCAGGATAAGAATTTAGAATCTGTCACTACCGAGAAAAAACAGATTCTGCGTGAATGCTTTACTCTTTTTGATAATGATTTCAACATCAGCCAAGAAGATTCGGCAGAGACTATTATGATAAAAATAGGCGACAACGACCTGATTGAGCAATACGCCAAACTCTTGCTAACTAAGTACGAAATAAGTGATATAAAGGAAGTGTATCAACTGCATAGAGCTCTCGACCTGGTAGAGTATATCGAAGCTACAGACAAAACATATTCGTGGAACAGAACTATCTTAAAAGAAGATATACTTAGACTACTCGATGTATGAATAATATAATGGAAATCTTTTCGGCAAATAACTTCATTTTAGTATTCCAATTGCTATATGTACTTACAGCAATAGGAGTCGTAATAGTTGTTATTTCCGAGAATAGAAATCCATTAAAAACAATAGCATGGGTATTAGTGCTTCTGCTGCTGCCCTTAGTCGGGCTTATTTTTTATTACTTCTTTGGAGAAGATCACCGTAAACAAAGGTTGATCTCTCGTAAGATGCACAAAAAGATAAACCGAAAAACTCTTGAACGAATAGAATTACTAGAGACTCTAAATCCACCCATAGAGTACAAAGGATTAATCAATCTGCTCAACAAACAAAAAGATACACCACTTTACGGAGGCAACAAGATTACCTTTTATACAAATGGTATTGATAAATTTGACGCCCTTTTCGAAGAAATAAGAAAGGCGAAGAAATACATCCACCTCCAATATTACATCTTTATGGATGATGTTATTGGCAATCAGGTGAAGAGTCTTTTGATAGAAAAAGCACAAGAGGGTGTCGAAGTTAGAGTCTTATACGACGACGTAGGCTCTTGGACTGCCAAAAGAAAATTCTATAAAGAGATGGCAAAAGCAGGAATACAAGTTACCCCATTCCTTAAAGTTGCATTCCCCTTATTAACCAGCCGTGTAAACTATCGTAATCACCGTAAAGTTGTGGTTATTGATGGCGAAGTCGGTTTCATGGGAGGAATGAATATTGCTGACCGATACATCAATGGTGTTAAGGGTGGAGTATGGCGAGACAGCCACTTTAAACTCGAAGGGAAAGCGGTGCATGCCCTACAAACCTCTTTTGTTATAGACTGGTATGCCTCTCGTTCTGAATTTTTGGTAGCTAATAAATACTTCCCTCCCCTCTCTGCTAAAGGTGATAATCTGATGCAGATTGCAACAAGTGGTCCCGTTGGAGAATTTAAAGAGATACATCAAGGCATATTTCAGGCAATAACCAATGCAAAGGAATATGTTTATATACAAACTCCGTATCTGATACCTACCGATGCCATTATGTTGGCCATACAAACGGCTGCTATGAGTGGTGTAGATGTACGGATTATGATACCTAAAAAATCAGATACTACATTTGTGAATATCGCATCCCAATCGTTTATCAAGAACTTTTTAGACACCAAGGTTAAGATTTATTTCTTTACAGGAGGATTCATTCACTCTAAGATGATAGTTATAGATGATGCCCTCACCATAACCGGATCAGCAAATATGGATGTGAGAAGCTTTGAACATAATTTTGAGATTGATGCCTTTATCTACAACCAAGATACTGCATTGACTGCTAAAAATATATTTCTGGATGATATGGAATCTTCTGAGCTAGTCGACCCCGAAGAGTGGGACAAAAGACCTAGACACAGACGATTCTTCGAATCAATTTTCAGACTATTTACACCTCTCTTATAAAATGAACTATCAAGAAACTCTAGAATATCTATATAGCCAGTTACCCGTTTATCAGCATGTTGGCGGAAGCGCTTACAAGGAAGGCTTAGACAATAGTTTGGCATTAGACAAATACTTTAACCATCCTCATAAAAAGTATAAAACAATACACGTTGGAGGTACTAATGGTAAAGGCTCAACATCGCACTTGCTTGCGGCTATACTTCAACAAGCAGGACATAAGGTAGGACTCTACACGTCGCCTCATCTGGTAGATTTCAGAGAACGAATACGTGTAAATGGCAAGAAAATATCGGAACAATACGTAGTCGATTTTGTAGCTAATCACAAGAAACATTTCGAGCCTATACACCCATCGTTTTTCGAACTGACGATGATGATGTCTTTCTGCTATTTTGCAGAGCAAGAAGTAGATATTGCTATAATTGAAGTAGGTCTTGGCGGACGCTTAGACAGTACAAATATTATAACTCCCGAGCTATCGGTTATCACAAATATAAGCCTCGATCACACTCAATTTTTAGGAGATACACTCGAAAAGATAGCCTATGAAAAAGCAGGTATTATAAAACCCCATATTCCCGTAGTTATAGGCGAAGCCGAGGGAGAGGTACGCAAAATATTTGAATCGAAAGCTCAATCGGTTGATGCTCCTATTATATTTGCAGAAGATGAGAATCTTATATATGCAGCCGATAAATTGGACAACGGCTCGTGGCTGTTCCAGACAAATGCTTACCCTAATCTGAAAGGCGAATTGGGTGGTTTACCTCAGATCAAGAATGCGGCAACTGTACTTTGCGCTGTTGATGCCCTTCGTAAAAGAGGAATCCACACCACTATGCAATCGGTTTACACAGGCTTTTCGCTGGTAACAGAAATTACAGGCCTTATGGGCAGATGGCAGATAATCCAACAAGCTAACCCTAAAATAATTTGCGATACTGGTCATAATGTTGGAGGCATAAAATATGTCTCAGAGCAACTGCTTTCCGAGAAATACGACCGTTTGCACATTGTTATAGGAATGGTAAACGATAAAGATATTAGTCATGTATTAGCTCTCCTTCCCAAAGGAGCTATCTATTACTTCACAAGAGCAACAATATCGCGTGCATTGGACGAAAAAGAACTTGCTGATAAAGGTTCGGCTTTTGATCTGAAAGGAAATACATTTCACACTGTAAAAGAAGCTGTTGAAGCAGCTCTCACCAATGCCAAGCCCGATGATCTTATATTTATAGGAGGAAGCAACTTTGTTGTGGCAGAAGCTTTAGAATGCTTTTAAACTTACCTTATTGACTCTTAATTAAATCTTCGTAAGATAAAAACGGCTCCGAAATCTCGGAGCATATTTTTGTTGCAAATTTACATTTGTTACAACGAGAATCTTATGACTACTATTGGAAACTACCACATAAACTATAACCTTTAACTATAGTAATATCAGATAAATTAGAAACAAAACCCCTCAGTATCTGTTTATAATAATATAGAGTTCAGTTTGCAGGAAAACAAACAACTATTTAATGATGTATTCTCATATTACAGCTTTATATCGTTGTTTTACATGCCAAAGCGATAACACGGTCTTATATCTTAACTATATTCTTAACCATTTCGTAACATTTCCTTGACACCATTGTTGCAATTCTCCTCTAATATTGCAACAGATAAAAGTAACTAAAGAAAACGAAAATATGAAAAAATTACTATTCATTCTAGCAGCAGCTATCTCGCTGACAGCCTGTAACTCTAACAAAGGTGAAACAGCAAAACTATCGGGTGCAGGAGCCACATTTCCTGCTCCATTTTATAATATAGTATTCAAAAAGTTTGGAGAATCATCTGGTAACAATGTTACATACGGTGCTATTGGCAGCGGTGGCGGAATACGAAGCTTAAAAGACAAAACTGTGGACTTTGGAGCAACTGATGTCTTTTTATCAGATACAGAGCTTAAAGAAATGGGATCAGATGTAATACATATACCAACAGCACTTGGCGCAGTAGTTTTATCTTACAACCTGCCAGGAGTAACTGATTTGAAGCTGAATTCTGAAATTATCTCAGATATTTTCAGAGGTAAGATTACAAACTGGAATGATACTAAAATCAAAGCTATCAACCCAAACATTACATTCCCAAACAAAGAAATAACAGCTGTTTATCGTTCGGATGGCAGTGGTACAACCTCAGTATTCTCTGAATATATGGCTAAAACCAACGAAGCTTGGAAAAACGAAATAGGCAGTGGAAAATCGTTGAAATTCCCCGTGGGAGTTGCAGCAAAAGGTAATCCGGGTGTAGCTGGTATTATTTCGGGAACAGAAGGTTCTATCGGATATATTGGTTCTGAATATGCATTGGCACTGAATATTGCATCAGCATCACTACAAAACAGTTCGGGTAACTTTATCGCAGCTAATGATAAAAGTATCTCGGCATCAGCCGAAGCTGACCTTCCCGATGATACAAGACAAATCATTACCAACTCATCTAATCCTGAAGCTTATCCTATCAGTACTTTTACTTGGATTATTGCCTACAAAGATCAAGGCTACAACAAGAAAACCGAAGTTCAGGCTAAAGCATTAGTGGCATTGTTCGACTACATTATAAGCAAAGAAGGACAAGAGATTGCAGTGAAAACTCACTACGCTCCCCTACCTGCTAAAGCTTTAGAAAAAACAGAAGCTATCATCAGATCAATCACATTTAATGGTCAAGCAATAGAGGTTACTAAACCTATTGCTGCACCTCAGAATTAAATAATAAATAGATCTGCAACCTAAAGAAAGAAAAAAGACATTAATTAGTCGGAATGAAAGACAAGATTTTCAAATCAATATTATTCATAGCGTCATGCCTTATCTTGGTTCTGACAGCAGGGGTTATTTATGCTCTGGTCACCCAGAGCATAAGTGCTTTTTCTGCCTTTGGCTTATTCAACTTTATAAGTTCAACCAATTGGGATTCTGTCAATAACGATTTCGGCGCTCTCCCTTTCATTACAGGTACACTTATTACAGCACTCTTGGCATTGTTTTTTTGTATACCCTTTTCATTATCAATTGCATTGTTTAATGGAGAGTATTTCAAACAAACCAAAATAGCAACCATAGTCAGTTCCATAGTAGACCTCCTAGCAGGAATACCTTCTATTGTATTTGGTCTATGGGGATTCTATGTTTTACGTCCCATTCTTATAGATATGGGTGTAAGCGCTCAGGGATTTGGTGTATTGTTGGCTTCAATTGTTCTTGCGATAATGATTATTCCTTACGCATCATCGCTAAGTACAGAGTTTATTTCAATGGTTCCCAACGAGCTGAAAGAAGCTGCTTATAGCTTGGGTGCTACCAAAATGGAAGTCATAAAAACGGTTAGCTTACCCGTATCTCTATCGGGTATCTTTGCCGCATATATATTGGCATTAGGTAGAGCATTAGGCGAAACAATGGCGGTAACGATGCTTATAGGAAACACCAATAACATACCAACTCATATATCGGATACAGGAAATACAATGGCGAGTATCATAGCCAACCAATTTGGTGAAGCTGATGGCTTGAAGCTAAGTTCGCTTATGGCTATCGGATTATTATTATTCCTGATAACAGCAACGATTAACTTTATAGCCAAGTATATATTGAAACTTGTAAATAAATGAAAAAGACAATATTCTCAACATCCCGATACAGACAATTCAAAAGTAAATTGTTCTTTTACGCTGTTTGTACCTTCTGCGGAATCACAATGATTCCACTATTCCTCATCTTGTGGGAACTGGTGAAGAAAGGATATAAACAATTCAATCTAAGTTTATTTACCGAAGTATCGCCTTCGTCAATGGATGCCATGCTTGCCAAAATAAGCGACGAGGCTATTCCCGGAGGTATATTAAACGGACTGACAGGTACACTACTTATTCTTTTATTGGCTATGATTATAGCTATTCCAGTAGGGATTCTTACCGGAATATATCTTGCCGAAAATCAAAAGAAAACTTTCACTAAACTCATAAGAAGCCTTTCCGATCTCTTGCAAGGTATTCCTTCTATCGTAATAGGTATTATAGTATATGTATGGGTAGTAAAACCAATGCACAGCTATTCGGCACTTGCCGGTAGTATTGCACTTGCTATTATGATGTTACCCATGATTATCCGATCCACCGAAGAGAGTATTAAGATGCTGCCCACTTCGCTCAAAGAAGCAGGTTTAGCATTGGGAGGCTCATACACATCCGTAGTATTACAAATACTTGTACCGTCGGCTTTTGGAGGATTATTTACAGGTTCGCTGCTCGCAGTATCAAGGGTTATGGGAGAAACAGCCCCTCTGCTCGTTACCGTTTTAGGTGCATCTACTGTAAACTGGCATATAACCGAACCCACAAGTGCAATATCTTTACTAATCTGGGAATTTTACAACGACCCCAATCTTGCACCGCTTGTATGGTCTTCATCACTATTACTTTTGTTAGTTGTATTAGGTATAAATATATTTGCTAAAAGCATTGCTAAAAAATGGAAAATTCAATAAATAACGATAAATATATTCTGGAGCTTAAAGATGTTTCGGTATCTTACAACCCAGAAAAGAAAGCGATAAAAGACGTTAATGCAACTATTAAGGAGCATACAGTGACTGCAATTATGGGACCTTCAGGGTGTGGAAAGAGTACCCTTCTGAGAGCCATAAACAGAATGCACGAATTATATCCTGATATTAAAACAACGGGAGAAATTCTGCTTAAGGGCGAAAACATTTTCGATATGAACCCCATGCGCGTAAGACGTTTGGCGGGTATGGTATTCCAACGTCCCAACCCTTTTCCAACCATGAGTATTTATGATAATGTTTTGGCAGGGTACAAGCTGAACAATATTGGACTCAACAAAGCTGAAAAGGACGAAATTGTAGAAAACAGTTTAAAGAGTGTTGCTCTTTGGGATGAGGTAAAAGACTCGATGACTCAAAAAGGAAGTTTCCTTTCGGGAGGACAGCAACAACGTTTATGTATTGCTCGCGCCATTGCTCTGAAACCTGAAATATTATTGATGGACGAACCTACATCGGCACTTGACCCTATCTCGACAAACAGAGTTGAAGATCTAATTCTTGAACTGAAAAAGGAATATACGATAGTAATTGTTACGCACAATATGTCGCAAGCGGCTCGTATATCAGACAATTCGATGTTTATGTATCTAGGAGAACTGATAGAATATGGTACAACAAAACAAATGTTTACCAAACCTAAGGATAAACGCACCGAAGATTACTTAACAGGAGTATTCGGATAAGATTGCAGACCTTATTCATCTACAAATGGCTATAATATAAACGAGTTACAACTGAATACAATACAAATATGACAACCAATATAAAACTAAAACAGCTTAAGGTATTACTTAATGATTTTGAGTTACTCTCGCGAACAGCTTTGTTGCAAATGCAAATTGCTGAAAAAGTATTACAGGACCAGAGTTTAGTAGCACTTTATGAGGAAGCCGAAGCAAATGAGATAATCATGGACAGGCTCGAAATAAAGATACGTGAAGAAGTCGTTTTCTCTATCTTTCAGTTTTCGCCAAAGGCTGCCGATCTAAGATTAATCATTACCTATCAGGATATAACAACCAATCTCGAGAGAGTTGGCGATATGTTATTGAATGTGATTCATTACACAAAAACGACTTATCAAAATCAACCAGAATTTGAGGAAGAGAAGAAGCAAATATACAAGATGCTGAAATCGGTAGATGAGATGCTTCGCAATGCAATATTCTCATTTTCGAATGAAGATACACGTCTTGCTTATCAGGTGATAAAAGACGATGACAAGGTAGACCACCTTTTCTATCAAATAAGCGAATCGTTACAAAGTTCTTTTGCAAACAAGAGTTTAACGAAAGAGCAGATCATGAATATTATGAATACAAGCGCAATAGCTCAGAATCTCGAACGTATTGGAGACAGTGCTACGAATATTGCCGAAGCAACAATTTATCTAACAGAAGGTAAAGACATTAGACATGGAAACAACGAATAAAGATATTTCGATCTTAATTGTCGACGATGAAGTCGACATTAGGGAGATTCTACAATTCAACCTCGAAAATGAAGGTTATAAAATAGATTTGGCGGAATCTGCCGAAGAGGCTATAAAGAAGTTAACGCCCGATCATAAATTGATACTGCTTGATGTGATGATGGGTGGAATATCAGGATTCAAGATGGCAGATCAATTAAGAAAATCGGGAAATTATACACCTATCATATTTCTGACTGCCAAAGATACCGAAAATGATATGCTCACAGGATTCTCTATCGGTGGCGACGATTATATATCTAAACCTTTTTCGATAAAGGAAGTTATTGCCCGTGTTAAAACTGTATTGAAGCGTACAGCATTGCCTGTACAAACCAATCAAGGAGATACCTTAAGTATCGGCAGCTTAAATATAGACATGGATATGAAAACCGTTTCGGTAAGTGGTAAACCAATAGAACTGACTAAAACGGAATTTAATATACTTACTCTTTTAGTGAAAAATACGGGAAAAGTATTTTCACGATCCGATATCTTAGCTAAAGCTTGGGAGGGAGACGGCATCGTATTAGAAAGAACAGTAGATGTGCATATAGCCCGTTTGAGAAAAAAAATAGGAGTATATGGCGATCATATTGTGAATAGAACAGGCTATGGATATAACTTCGTCTCTGAATAATAAAACCTGATAACATATCTATCAAAAACAGCGATACTATATGAAACTAAATTATAAGCAACGGATATTCGGATTCATGCTAATCCTTTTTGCTATCTTCTCAATATGTATCATTATATCAGAACAAAAGCAGGAGAAAAAATACAGGACGGAAGCTCTTGAGTCGAAACTCGATGGCTATGTAGAAATTATCCACCAATATATTGCTCTGAACCAATCGGGCGATGGCAACTTGGCACATGTAGATGAATTGATTAAAATTCTACCTCAAGATATAAGGGTTACTATTATCAATGGAGAGGGAAATGTTCTTTATGACAAAGACGTTTCAGACCTTAAGACCCTAGATAACCACCTCAGCCGTCCCGAAGTAAGAAAAGCTCAATATCAAGATTTCGGAACCAATATCCGCATGTCGTCTTCCACACAACATGAATACTTGTATTATGCAAAATACTTTCAAACATATTTTATTCGTGTAGCTTTACCTTATAATGTAGAAACTCAAAGTTCACTTCAAGCTGATAACTTATTTATATACATCGTAATAATACTATTTATTATTATATTGATATTAGTAAATATAGCTGCTACCCGCTTCGAAAATTCTATCACTAAACTGAAAGACTTCACGTCACGAATCAAAACGGGAAAACCTCTTCCTGAGGATACTAAGTTTCCGGATGATGAGCTGGGAGACATAAGCAAAGAGTTGGTACATATATTCAACGAAATAGAGAATAGTAAACGAAATGTAGAAATAGAACGCGAAAAGCTAATTCAACATTTCCAATATTCGGAAGTTGGACTGTGTATATTCACCTCCGATTTTCAGAAAATATATGCCAATACACATTTCATTCAATTTCTGAATCTGATAGCAAATCGTCCTACATTCGATGTAAATTCGTTATTCGAAAATGAGGCGTTTAAACCCGTATTGCAATTTTTAAACACCAGAAGAAAAGATCAAAACTATTCGGCATCACAATACGAAGTCGGCGGAAAAATTCTTTCGATACAAGTTATTGTTTTTGATGACAAATCGTTCGAGATCACGATCAGAGATATAACCAGAATAGAGAAAAATCGTCTTTTGAAACAAGAAATGACCAATAACATTGCACACGAGTTAAGAACTCCTGTTACAAGTTTACGTGGCTATCTTGAGACTTTAAACGAACAGCATCTACCCGAAGACAAGCAAGCCTTCTTCATTAGTCGAGCTTATCTGCAATCGATACGCTTATCAAATCTGATAGAAGACGTAAGCCTTATCAGCAAGATAGAGGAAGCTCCTGCACAATTTGTGATGGAACAAGTAAACCTTTCTCTCTTATTGGACGAGCTGAGAATAGACATGGCCAGCAAGCTTAAAGACAATAACATTGCTCTTTCTATTTCAGTAGATAAAGATTTGGTTATACATGGTAATTACACTTTGCTATATTCTATATTTCGTAATCTTATGGATAACTCCGTAAATTATGCAGGAGCCAATATAGAGATTCATATCAACAATTATATGCAAGATGACAAGTACGTGTATTTCTCATTCTACGATACAGGAGTTGGTGTAGGCGAACAGTATCTAGGACGTTTATTCGAAAGATTCTATCGTGTAAATGAGGGTCGCACCCGAGATTCGGGAGGCTCAGGTCTTGGCTTGTCTATTGTGAAAAATGCCGTACTGCTTCACAAAGGAGAGATACAAGTAAAGAACAGATTGGATGGAGGCTTAGAATTTCTGTTCTCGTTGATGAAATGATAATTATCATTTATTAACACCTAAAGAACTTACTTATACGTTTCTGCTTAGATAAAATGTGTATTTTTATAATTGAGTTATATATGAATACACACCTTTAAATCTAATTAAGTATGAAACTTAGAAGTAAGTTCTTTTGGCTATTTTTGTGCATTATAGCCTTCTCTTCGACGGCACAAATACCCCTCGTCAGGGACGGAAAGCCACATTCTCGCATTATTGTAGACCCAAGTGACAGCATAGATATGCAAGCCGCCATATTGATGCAGGATTTTGTGAAACGAATATCAAATGCAGAACTACCTATTATTACAGATAGCCGTCAAATAAAAAAAGGCGATATTCTTCTTGGTAATTTTCAACTACCCATCCAAGGATTAGACCCTACAAAACTCACCGAAGATGGTTTTTACCTCTCCACCAAAGATGGCTATATAAGAATTGTCAAAAGAAAAGGAAAGGGTACAATCTATGGTATAGTCACACTTTTGGAAGACTATTTCGGCGTACGATATTATGCAGCCAATACGGCAGTATTTAAGTCTGATAAGAATTTGACCTTAGCGGAAAACATCACGCGCATAGATAATCCCTCCTTTCGTTATCGCCAAACACAGGCATACAGCACAAAAGATCCCATTTATAAAATGTGGCATCGTCTCGAAGAACCTTCTGAAGTATTTGCAGATCACTTATGGGTACATACCTTCGATAGAATATTACCATCCAAAGAATTCGGAAAGTCACATCCCGAATATTATGCACTCATCAATGGCGAGCATCGCCCCGGATGGGCCAGCCAATGGTGCTTGACCAATCCTGAGGTTTTTGATATTGTGGCTCATCGGGTAGACTCTATATTCAAAGCCAATCCCGACAAAAATATGATTTCGATCAGTCAGAATGATGGTCATGACACCTATTGTACTTGCGAGAATTGTACTGCAATCAACGAATACGAAGGGAGTTTATCGGGTAGTATCATTCATTTCCTGAATAAGCTAGCAGCTCGGTTTCCAGATAAAGAGTTCTCAACATTGGCATACATGTATTCGGTTGCACCACCTAAACACGTGAAACCGTTATCCAATGTAAACATCATGTTATGTAATATTGAATGTACACGTGAAGTTACGTTACCCGAAAATGAGATTGGACAAAAGTTCGTAAGCGATATGGAAGGATGGGCTAAAATAACTGATAATATTTTCGTTTGGGATTATGGCATTGACTTTGATAACTACCTCTCGCCTTTTCCTAATTTCCATGTATTACAACCAAACATGAAGCTGTTTAAAGACAATAAAACAACCATGCATTTCTCTCAGATTGCAGGAAGTAAGGGTGGTGACTTTTCTGAATTACGCTCATACGTAGTCTCTCAACTAATGTGGGATACATCGCTAAACTCTGATTCTTTAGTTGTAGAGTTCTTAGAAGGCTATTATGGAAAGCCTGCCTCACCTTACCTTTACGAATATATCAAACTGAGACAAGGTGCATTAATTGGTAGCAACATTCCTCTTAAATTGTACGATACTCCTGTATCTCATAAAACAGGAATGCTCAACCAACCGATGCTAACTATTTATAAGAACCTTCTTGAGAAAGCAGAGCAAGTATCAAAAGATGATCCAACTTTTTATAAAAGAGTAAAGGAAGCACACCTTCCCATACAATATTCAGAATTAGAGATAGCGCATACCAATAAAATAAACAACCCAAGAGAGTTAGAACGCAAACTTAACTTTTTCAGGCAGCGTGCTAATGAACTTAATGTTACTGATTTGAACGAGCAGAGTAGTAAAATAAAAGACTACTGTGATCTCTATAAAGAAAGGTATCTTACTAACAGAGATAACAACTTAGCCTTAGGAGCTAAAGTCAGTTATATTACAACACCCAATGCCCCTTACAATCATCTACCCGAGAGGACTCTCACTGATGGTATATTAGGAGCAGCGGCACCGAGTGAAGAATGGATAGGTTGGCAAGGGCAAGACGGAGAGTTGGTAATTGATCTGGGAGAGACAAAGAGTATCCAAACTATCCATTTCGATTTTTTGCAACGCCTTGGTTCTTGGGCTATATTACCCAAAAATGTAACAAGTTATACATCCGTTGACAATACTAGTTTCACAGAGATGGGCCGCAAAGATATTCCCGAAGATCGCGATATAAAAGCTAAGTTTGTGAATGTAGAAATACAATCGAAAGAAAAAGTTAAAGCCAGATATGTCAAGATAAAAATTGAAAATATCGGATTATGCCCTTCGTGGCATTTAGCAGTAGGACATCCTGCCTGGTTCCTCATCGACGAAGTCTTTATATACTAAGAAAACAACTTAGATAGATATTGTTTCCCAACAGATTTAAATTGTTAATTACCCAGGGGAACAATATCTATTTATAATCGTTGTATATTTGTATATATTTCAGAAAAAAAGAAAGCTCTATGATAATAACTATTTCTCCAGCCAAGATATTAGATTTTGAAACTCCTCCAACAATTGAGAAAAAAACAAAACCTGTTTTCGAAAAAGATGCGCATTATTTAAATGAAATTCTGAAAGATTTATCAGCAAATGAGATTGGTACACTAATGAATATCAATCCAAAGATAACTCTTGATGTTTATCAGTATGTGCAATCTTTCGGCATTGGCAGAGCTCCAAAGAAACAAGCAGCCTTGGCTTATAATGGAATGGTGTATCTGGGATTGGATAGTAAAACATTCTCCGAAGACGATTGGGATTTTGCGCAAAAGCATCTTACTATCTTATCGGGATTGTATGGAGCTTTGAAACCTTTCGATATAATACATCCCTACCGTTTAGAGATGCACACCAAAGTTGCTAACGACAGAGGTGTAGACTTGTATGCTTATTGGAGAAAGACTTTAACTGAATATCTTTCTAAACAACTTAAAGCTAATGGGAATATCTGGCTCAATCTAGCATCGAATGAATACAGCAAAGCAATCGATAAGAAAGCTCTGGATAAAAAGGTACGTATAATAACACCTTCATTCAAACAAGACACTCCTAAAGGCTACAAGCAAATAGTAGTATATGCTAAAAAGGCTAGAGGATTGATGAGTCGTTTTGTAATCCAGAATCAGATTACAACCATTGATGGTTTAAAAGAATTCGATACTGAAGGATATTCTTTCTCTCCTTCTTTATCAAATGGTGATGACTGGGTATTTATAAGATAGATGCTCGCAGAGCCTTTTGTAGTTCCGGACTATAAACCAAACTTAATAAAATGATTTTTGTGTCCTAACGTTTGCTCTTGAAGAAGTCTTGCATCAGTTGGGCACATTCTTGTTCTAACACTCCTGAAGCAATAGTTGTTTTAGGATGCAATGATTTTGGAGAAACCATCGAGTAACCTCTTTTCTGATCAGTAGCTCCATATACAATTTTTGTAATCTGAGCCCAACCTAAAGCACCTGCACACATAGGGCAAGGCTCTACTGTTACATACAAGGTGCAATCAATCAGATATTTTCCGCCTAACACATTTGCCGCAGCTGTTATAGCTTGCATTTCGGCATGGGCAGTTACATCATTCAATGTTTCGGTGAGATTATGTGCTCGGGCTATAATTCGGTTCTGACACACAACTACCGCACCAATAGGCACTTCGTCTTTTTCGTATGCATATTTAGCCTCATTAAGAGCCTGACGCATAAAAAACTCATCGTTAAGTATAGGTGTTGTCATCGGCGCATTTCGTTTTCGCCAAAAAGGGTAGGATAATCCAGTTCGAGATTCTTTAGGACATGAGCTAATACAGTCTCTCTCAACCACCGCGATTTATTCGATATTTTATACTTCTTCATGTATAAAGATATCAGATTGTACTCTTCATCACTCAATGAAAAGTTTGCTTGTTTGGTGCGAATCGCAGCCGTCAGTTTCGGTTTTGGCTTCATTGGTGCAAAAATAACTTGCTTTGAGCGAATATAAAAATAAATTGTTGTTTTTATACCACTAAGCCAGCTATATACTTAGCAAATATAAGAATGAGCTTATATAAACAGAAATATGTTTACCTTTATATCCTCAGTATGTCACTAACAGAAATCTTCTTTATGCGTTTTTCATTTAGCCATATCACTAAAGACCAAAGCTCTATAATAAAAGCAATAGCAATTATAATGATAGTGCTCCATAATTTTTTGCATTGGTCGAATAATATAGGCGAAAACGAATTAGACTTAGATCCTAATAAAATAAATCTGTTCATCAGTTCAATATACAACAGCCCTCTGATGATCTTTAATTCCATCTTTTCTTATTTCGGACACTATGGTGTACAATTATTTATATTCATAAGTGGCTATGGATTGGCTAAGCAGTATTCGCAAAAAAGCAAGATCTCATATTATAATTATATTGTACCTAAGCTGGTCAAAATTTATTCTTTGCTTATATTCGGAATAATCGTTTACTTTCTGCTTTTCTTCTATTCGATGGATATGCACTACGCTATATCTTTTGTCTCATCCACATTATTGATGTTCAACAATTTATATTCTTCGCGAATTTTCAGATTTGTGGGTCCATGGTGGTATTTTAGCTTAGCGATACAACTCTATCTTATCTTCCCCTTCTTATATAAATTCATAAACCGAAAAGAAAACACATCCAGGTATTTCGTTATATCTCTAATAGTTACTTATATTGTAATCTATTTGTTATTCCCGACAACACAAAAATATAACATCCCCATATTTGGCAATTTCATCGGACACCTTCCTGAATTCTTATTAGGTATATTTCTTGCAATATCGCCTAAAACAATATTATCGTGGAAAGTAATCCTTCCAACTTTGTTTATATTCGTCCTATCAAATAAAATCATATATCTTTTCCCCTTTAGCTTTTTATGTATTACCATATTATTGCTAGTAATATGCTATTACATATACACTTACTCAAAAATATTTATTTTGAAACTCCTGCTCTTCATTGGTTCTATTAGCATGATGATATTTGTAATTAATGGACCTTTAAGATATATATCCATACCTATTTTAGAAGGCACTTCTTTTTTAGATGGTCCTTTGAAGTTTATAAAAACGCCCTATTTTGAGGGAATACCTCCACTTGTAATTTTAGGCTTTTCATTTCTGCATTTAGCATTTGTAATAATAGTATCATTTATTCTTCAAAAAATTTATAACAAGTTCGTAACTCCCAATACTATAAAAGTCACAAACTTGCTTATTAATAAAAAGAATAAATAATATATACATACTTTAGTAGTCTCAAAGTTTTCTCTCATCTATTAAAATATTGGATACTTATATATAAAACCATTTTGGTAATGGAAAAAGCGATACTAAAACCCTTCTGGCGAAGCTTCCTTACATACAATTGGAAATTTGGCATTCTACTGATACTTCTATTCGGTATACCCCGATTCATCATAGTTCTTCAAGCTAACGTTTCAGGGAGTTACGGTTGGGTATCTATCATATTCATGCTTATGTGGATTACTCCGTTTATTCTTCTGAATAAAGACGGACGAAGATATATTGGCATAAAGAAGCCCCAGAGTTATAGATGGTTACTATATTCTTTTCTGATCGGGGTAGCTTTTTGTTCCTTTATGTTTATAAGTGCGAATCTATTATTTGGAGACTCCTTAAACAATAGCTTTATATACATTTCCAAATCATACACCCTTCCGGCAGGTGAACTAACAGCAACTAATAAGCTGATATTATTTCTTACATTCTCACTTACGGGCATGACTTTTAGTCCCATTGGTGAAGAGTTTTTATATAGAGGACTAATCCATGGCAGCTTTGTCGAGACATACGGTGAACAAAAAGCTTCAATATTTGATAGTTTGGCATTCGCTCTGACACATTTAGCCCATTTTGGAATTATTTACAACCTAGGTAAATGGGACTTCTTATTTATCCCTGCCCTACTTTGGGTATTGGGTATGTTTATTCTTAGTCAGTTATTCTTTAGATGCAAACAAATGACTGGATCAATATGGGGAGCAGTAGTCTCTCATGCTGGTTATAACTTTGGAATGATGTATTGGATATTTTATCATATATTTTAAGCCGATGAAAAGAGGACATGCCGATCTTCCCCTCCACTACGGAACTGTACCACCTTGGCTCGCACAACGCATGAGTCATCTGGGGGGAGCTATTGTAGAGGCTATTGTTATCGAATATGGACGTACTGCCTTGTTACAGAAATTGAGCGATCCGTTCTGGTTTCAGTCCTTAGGTTGTGTCTTAGGTATGGACTGGCACTCTTCGGGTATCACAACATCAGTGATGAATGCTTTAAAGAAAGCCATTAATGTACGTTCAGCCGAATTAGGCGTATATATTTGCGGTGGACGAGGAAAAGCATCGCGGCAAACCCCTACCGAATTATTAGCAGTTGCCAATAGAACAGGGCTAAACGGAGCTGAACTTGTTACTGCCAGCCGACTATCTGCTAAAGTAGATAATACAGCAATACAAGACGGTTTTCAACTGTATCTTCACTCATTTGTAGTTACCGTTGAAGGCGAATGGGCAGTTATACAACAAGGTATGAACCCTAATGAGAAAATGGCACGCCGCTATCACTGGATGTCGGAGAATGTAAAGTCATTTACTGAAGAACCTCATTCCTATATTTATGGGAAGAATCAAGGGCTAATTCTGAATCTCACAGACAAAGATGCTCAACCTCTAAAAACGGGTATACTCGATTTGACCAAAGAAAACCCAGATAAGTTAATGCGTGAAATATCGTTGATAATGCCTCGACACCACGAGGTGAAAGCAAAAGACGTTAACTTGAAACGTTTGGGGGCTGCGCTAGCATTGGCTCACGAAACAAACGTACAAGACATAGAATCATTGCTACTTTTGGAAGGTGTAGGACCTCGTACAGTACAATCTCTAACATTGGTGAGTGAAGTTATACATGGTTCGCCGTCACGATTTTCAGACCCTGCCCGATTTAGTTTTGCCCATGGCGGCAAAGACGGGCATCCGTTTCCCGTTCCATTGACTATTTATGACGAAACTATTGAGATATTCGATAAGGCTGTTCATCTTTCCAGTTTAGGCGAAAAAGATAAGTCGGATGCTCTTAAAAACTTATCAAAAATTGCTCAGGAGATGGAGCGCGGATTTACTCCAAACAATAATTTTGATGCAATTATTCAAAAGGAGAGAGATGAATCGTACCTCTACAAAGGAAAAACAGTCTTTGGAGATGCTAAAAAGCCCGATAAACCCAAAGGAAATATTCAACTCAACTTGTTTGATTGATCTGAGTAACAGCCCTTACCCATCGCCAACGAAAAGGATATTCGTTTTTGATGATTTTTTTCGGGTAAACATCTTGTTTGAGTAAAAAAAATATATATCTTTGCACCGCAAACAAAATGGTGATTGTAGCTCAGTTGGTTAGAGCGCCTGATTGTGGTTCAGGAGGTCGCGGGTTCGAGCCCCGTCTTTCACCCTTAAGCATAGAAGCATTCTTGATTCATTTCAAGAATGCTTTTTTATTTCACTATTTTTACATACGTTTGTAATCATTAAACCTTATAACTAAGGTTGTACACGTTTTTATAATTCTGATAAGTCTCAACTATAAGACCAGAGATGATTATAAAAACAATACTCAATGTCACTAAAAATTACACAACATATGACTAGAAAATTATTAAATCTGTCTAAAATAGCATTGCTAGTATTCTCAATTTCATTTTTATTTGGTTCATGTACAAAGGAAAATACTTATTTTGTAGATCCTCAAGGAGACTTTGCTATAGTACTTAATGAATTTGTTAATATCAAAAGAAGTGACTGGAATTGGAATGCTAATAATAATAGATATGAAGCTATTGTTAGTTATCCAGAGCTTAGTGCCGAAGAATTCAATGATGGCGCATTAGTTGCGGGTGTATTTATTCCCGTAGGTAGCTCTACCACTGAAAGACTGGAGTCTTTACCTTATGTAAAAACATGGTATGTTGACAGTGATGTTTTTACAGAAACTATATCATGTGCTTTAGAATATCCAACCAAATCTATTATTTTCTCAATACAAGCATCCGATCTAGCTAAAGACGATGATGCTCGTCAAGACTATGAGTTTAAAGTTGCTATTATAAAAAACTTCACTTATTAATTTAAGAATATATCGATTAAAGTCAAAAGAGCTCCTGTAAGGTTACAGGAGCTCTTTTGACTTTAATCGAATACCTTAACTTAAAATAGATTCTTATCTTAAATCTATTTGAATACATTTGCATTATATTAAATTTTTAACACAAACTATATGAAACATCTATTTTTTCTACTATTATCTATTTTTCTATTTGCATCATGCTCGAACGATGATGAGATTGTTGGTACTAATGATATCAGTAATCCATCTAGTAATCTCAATCAGGAGATAAAAACAATAGAATTTAGCTACAAAGGCAAACTCTATTCTTCTAAATACTATATGGAAGGAGACTCCACTGTTATTTTAGATGAAGAAATGCAAGAGGTTTACAATAAACTTCAGATGAATCACAATAAGTTATTGGTTGTTAATGACAACAACGAAATAACATACTTTGACAGTGAATCGGAATATCTAGGAAAATTAAAACTTCAATTGAGAAATACAGACGACGGTAGTCCTTATATGAAAGTCGTTGTAAGACTTGCCCATAATTTCAATATCCCTTTTGATCTAGGGTATGGAGCTCCAACTACCTTATTAATCGAGATTACTTTAAATCGCCGATCAATAGGAGTGTTTTCAGACCAGGATCCTATGCTAACATTGAATGGAATTCCTGATTTAAAACCTTACAACCATGATGATAATATATCTCATGCTTCAATATCTTTATACCTAGGTAATATGAGTCCAGAGTTCAACTATCGAGGAATTGCCGTGTTATCAATGTATGAACATCCAAATTATCAAGGAGAGTCAATAGGATGTTCTGCTGTAACAGCTTGGTACGAATCTTTTGCGATGAAGCCAGGTGAGGAGAGGGGGAACTCAGAAAAAATGCCACTCTCAGGGGGGAGATATAAAAAATCAAATGGTCAGAGTTTTAATGATATTATATCATCTCTAAAGATTGAAATTGTAACTCATAATATGAATTCAGAGACAGGAAGAACTTCCTCTGGAGGGAGAACGGACAATTCTTCTTCTAGCAATAATAGAGGAGGTGGGGAGACTACTCGAGAAGAAAGACAGGAAATACTAGGTATTACACTGATCGATGGTTCTGAGAGACCCAGTAGTGGTCAGAGATAAAAAACCTCTATTGAAAAAAGTAATATAGGTAATGGTATTCGCTGATAAATCGACAAATATTATTTTCTAAGACTTCAATACAAGAATTCGAAACCGAAAGATTTGCTTATAATCTCAAAGAAGTCCTCTTTTTCGAAAGAGGACTTTTTTATTTCAATACCATTTCTAATCCAATTCTAATGTTACCTTAACAAACTTCTAATACAACTCAAAAACGCCTCTAATCTTAGGACAATATATTTGTAAAATAAAATATTGACTCCTAAAGATGAAAAAATATCTATTACTTCTGCTGAGTATTTTCAGCCTGACAAATATCAAAGCACAAGAACCACAAGTGTTACAACTATCAGCCGAACAGGTTGAAGCATTATTCCTAAAACAAAATCTACAACTTATAGCCGAGCACCTGAATATAGATATTGCAGATGCTGCCATTGTACAAGCTAAATTATGGGACAACCCCGAAATATCTGTCGGGCAAATTAACCTCTGGAGTACTGACAGACAACGTGAAGGTGAGAAAGAGGCTATTCCTCCCTTATTCGGGTCTTTTGCCCGAAATACCCAATTCTCTGTCGAGCTTAGTCAACTAATCCAAACAGCAGGAAAAAGAGGTAAACTTGTAAAGCAAGAGAAAATATCGAAAGAAATAGCCATTCAAGAATTTGAAGAAGTATTCAGAGGACTTAAAGTTGAACTCAGAAAATCAATCAACGAAATAGTTTATCTACAAGCCTACCAAAAAGTTTTAGTACAACAAGAAGAATCTTTAGGGCAATTAACTGTTGCCTATCAAAAGCAAGTAGCACAGGGCAATATTGCCAAAAGCGAATTACTCAGATTACAATCGGCCTTGCTTGAATTGGAAAATGAATCTAATGACACTCAAATAGATATAAATGAACAGCAGAAAGAGCTTAAAACTCTGCTAAATGTTCCCCCTTCGATTATTATCGAAATAATAGATAATACAAAAAAGGTTCAAGATCCTACTAACTTATCATTAGCTAAACTGTTAGCTATGGCTTCGGAGTATCGTCCTGATGTAAAAGCATCCAGATTACAAACTCAATATCACGAAAAGTCATTAGCTTATGAAAAAGCGCAGCGCATTCCCGATCTTACAGTAAATGCAAACTACGACCGATATGGTGGTGTATGGAAAGACTTTGTTGGTTTTGGAGTTAGTTTCGATATACCCTTTTTCAATCGTAATCAAGGAAACATAAAAGCTGCCCGTATAAACAGAGACCAAAGTATTCATTTGGCAGAATTACAACAAAATCAAGCACAGCACGAAGTTGCTGAAGCATTCGGAAATTATGCTTTAGCATATCGATTTTATAAACGTGTAAGTGAAAATAGTTTACTATCGGAACTAGACGGAATGCTCACCATATACACAAAGAATCTATTAAATAAAAACATAAGTATGCTTGAATATATAGACTTTATGGATTCTTATAAGACAAACAAAGAAACCCTTCTTTCGGCACGCAAGAAAGTTGATACACAATTTGAGGAACTACAATACACAGTGGGCTCTGAAGTTAAATAAGATTACAACAAATAGAAAGAACTAAAATATATGATAAAGAGACAGATTACATTTACGATTGCTGCTTTACAAATTCTGCTTCTTGCTTCTTGCGGAAGTAAATCAAATGCAGATAACGCAGACGGAAAACCTGAGATCAAGCAAGCTTTTCTTCAGAATGTAAAAACAACCAAAGCCCTATTAAGCAACCAAGAAGAAGAGTTGACTTTGACAGGTAAGGTAGAATATGATCCTGACAAAGTAATCAACTATGTACCTATGGTTGGGGGGATTATAGAGCGTTCTTATTTTTCTCTTGGTGATAAAGTACAGAAAGGACAGACATTACTTGATATCAGAAGTACAGAGTTAAGCTCCCTACAATCGGAACGGGTTGGATTAGAATCGGATGTTAAGATTGCCGAGCGTGAATTAAAGACTGCTCAAACGATGTTCGATGATAATATGCTCTCCGAAAAAGAACTGATGGAAGCTGTAGCCAAACTGAGCCAAGCAAAAGCCGCATACAGTAAAATACAAACTGATATGGCAGTATTTGGGTCAGACAAAGGGAATGGAACATTTTCGATTAAAGCCCCTATGAGCGGATATATTGTTAGCAAAAATGCCTCATCAGGAAGCACCGTATCAGCCGATAGCGATCCTCTGTTTATTATTGCAGATTTGAGTACTGTGTGGATTACAGCAAATGTATATGCTAGTAATCTGCTGTTTGTAAAAGAGGGGCAAGATGTTAAAATCACTACCCTATCCTATCCTGGTGAAATATTTCAGGGTAAGATAAATTCTCTGTCACAAGTATTCGATCCCGAAGAAAAAGTACTTAAGGCTCGCATTGTAATGCCTAATAAAGACTTACGCCTAAAGCCTGAAATGTCTGCCGTGATCAGATTAAAAAATGAGACTCACAATAAATTGGTATCAGTACCATCAGAAGCTTTAGTTTTTGATAACGATCGCTATTATGTTGTAGTCGAAGAATCGCCAGATAATTTCAAATCGAAAGAAGTCACTCTCAGCGGACACCATAACAATGTAACCTATATAACCTCAGGGGTATCGGAAGGAGAGAATATTGTTATAAAGAATCAATTACTGATACACTCAGGTCTAAAAGATTAAGGTTTCATTCCTTTTTCACTATTCTGGTAAGCACAATAACAACAGACTGTTATAGCTTTTAAATATATCATTTAATATTACTAGTTATCTATATAGTATGCACAAGTTTGTCGAAAAAATAATAGCATTTGCCTTACGCAATCATATACTTGTACTATTTCTTACCGGTATACTCTTTATTGCAGGTATCATATGCTACATACATACGCCCATTGAGGCCTATCCGGATGTAACCAACACCCGAGTCAGAATTATTACACAATGGCAGGGACGGAGTGCCGAAGAAGTCGAAAAGTTTATAACCCTCCCCATTATGCGGGAAATGAACACTATTCCCCGTAAAGCAGATGTGCGCTCTACTTCACTTTTCGGTTTATCTGTAGTTACAGTAATATTCGAAGATGATGTTGACGATTTCTTTGCACAGCAATATGCTTCGAATCGTATGCAAGGGTTGGATTTGCCCGATGGAGCCGATCCTTCGATTGAACCACCTTCAGGAGCAACGGGCGAAATTTATCGCTATGTTCTCAAAAGTGACCTGCCAATCAGAGAAGTAGCAGCCATCAACGAATGGGTTGTGGAACGCGAGTTATTATCCGTACCCGGTGTAGCTAGTATCGCCAGCTTTGGAGGTGAAGAAAAGATGTTCGAGATAAAAGTGAACCCTGCTGAACTCAACAATTACGATTTGTCTCCTTTGGAAGTATTCGAAGCCGTATCGAATAGCAACATCAACGTTGGTGGAGATATAATACAGAAAGGTAGTCAGGCATTTGTTGTAAGAGGTGTAGGATTACTCGAAAGTGTAGAAGATATAGAGAATATACTTATCGAAGTGAAAGGTGGTACACCCATCCGAGTAAAACAGGTAGCATCGGTTAATGTTTCATCTAAACCGCGATTGGGACAAGTAGGTCTTGATGACGATGACGATGTGGTTCAAGGTATTGTTATAATGCTTCGTGGACAAAATCCGAGCGACGTAATTGTGAACCTCAAAGAAAAAATAACCGAACTTAATGAGAGAATATTACCCGAAAATGTCAAAATAGAACCATTTCTCGATCGTACAACTTTAGTGGATTCTACTGTGCATACAGTTATCAGAAACTTGCTGGAAGGCATCATCTTGGTTTCTATTGTAGTATTCATTTTCCTATTCAACTGGCGAACAACTTTAATTGTAGCCACAGTGATTCCACTATCGTTTTTATTCGCCATTGTAATGCTGCGTATCCAAGGGTTACCCGCCAATCTTATTTCGATGGGGGCACTCGATTTTGGATTGCTTCTGGAAGGGACTCTGGTCATAGTGGAGATTGTTTTTGTGGAGATGGAAAAACGATCCGTCTTACTTCAAGGCAGGTATGAAAACACGCTCAAGAGCGGACTTATCAAAAAGAGTGCAGGAACTGTTGCCTCACACATTTTCTTCGCCCAATTGATTTTGGTTGTAGCCCTATTCCCTATTTTCTCGTTCCAAAAAGTCGAAGGAAAGATGTTCTCTCCTTTAGCATTTACACTAGGATACGCGCTTTTGGGATCACTTATCCTTAGTTTAACTTATGTGCCTGTAATGTGTAAGGTTCTACTGACAAAACCTTTGAAAGAAAGAACTAATTTCATCAGCCGATTCTTTACATCAACATTGTATAAGATATATGAATTGAGTACACGATACCGTAAAGGAACTATTATTGCTTTCTGTATCTTATTATCGCTGTGTGTTGCCAGATTCTGTTATTGGGGTACCGAGTTTATACCCAGTATGAACGAAGGGGCTATTTATATTCGTGCCACTCTACCGAATAGTGTAAATCTGGAAGAGTCGGTAAAAATAACCAAACAGATGAAGAAGAAACTGAGAAATTTCGGCGAAGTTGAATTTGTTTTATCACAAACAGGTCGACCCAATGATGGCACCGACCCAACGGGATTTTTCAACATAGAATTTCACACTCAGTTAAAACCTGAAAAAGAATGGGATCGTAAGATCACCAAAGATGATCTTATAAACGAAATCAAAGATTCGCTCGATATATATCCCGGTGTAATCTTCGGCTTCAGCCAACCCATACAGGATAATGTTGAAGAATATGTAGCAGGAGTAAAAAGCTCATTGGTTATCAAAATATTCGGAAACGATCTGCATCAATTAGAAGACCTTGCCAATCAAACAGCAGCTTCCATTAAAGGTATTAAAGGCATCGAAGATGTAAACGTTTTTAAGAGTATAGGTCTTCCCGAATTACAAATCAAATTAGATGAAACCCGAATGGCTCGCTACGCAGTATCTATGGCGGATGCACAAGCCGTAGTAGAAATGGCAATCGGAGGAAAATCGGCAACTAAGTTTTATGAAGAAGAACGAACCTTTGACGTAAATATCCGTTTCCAAAAAGAATATCGAGACAATGAAGATAAAATTGGAAATATACTGATACCTACAATGGATGGTAAGCAAGTACCTTTAAAAGAGATTGCTGATATAACATTCATCACAGGACCCACATTTATTTACCGAGACGGAAACAGCCGATACATTGGTATAGGATTCAGCATACGCGATCGAGATTTAGGATCTACTATTGCCGAAGCACAGAAGAAGGTAGCTGACAATGTTCAATTGAAACCCGAAAACAAGATGCAATGGGCAGGCGAATTCGAAAGCCAACAACGAGCCACTAAACGTTTGATGGTTATTGTTCCTGCTGCGTTACTTCTTATATTGTTCCTTCTTTATATGAATTTTGGAACTATAAAAGATACTCTTATTGCAGCCAGTGCCATGCCTTATGCCTTTATCGGAGGATTTATATCTCTATGGATAACGAATACAACTTTCGGTATATCGGCAGGAATCGGCTTTATTATCTTATTCGGTATAACGGCAATTGACAGTATTCTGCTTATCGCATTAATGAAAAATAAAATGCAGAGGAGCCATAATCTTCGGTTAGCGATCGACGAAGCAGTACACAATAGAGTACGCCCAGTATTGATGATTGCCCTTATGGGATCGATGGGGTTATTTCCGGCAGCTATGTCAACAGGAATGGGTTCTGAAATACAAAGACCACTGGCAATTATGATTGTAGGGGGGATATTAATTTGTATGCTCTTATCATTTACCGTTTTGCCTCAAGTATTTTACTTTGCTTACAGACGTGACAAAAGGCTGAGATAACAGATCGTTTTATTGACACACCCAATATAATACCCAATGTAGGGTCAGCCCTATGTACCTATTCAGAGAAAAGGGGCGAACAAGCAGGTTCGCCCCTACCTCGAAATACATCATTAATTTTTATTGATTACTCAAAAGAGATTAAGCTCAATAAAAATTATTATTTTTAGATTTTAAACTAATATAAACCGCTTACTATTGTATTCTATAGTTAGAACTATCTTTATCTAGTATACAATAAAAGGTCTTCGACCTTAATCAAATGATTGTTCTTATGGAGCTACTTCTTGTTGAAGATAACATACGCATTAGTGAGTTCATGGTTAAAGGACTTACCGAAAGTGGATTTTCAGTTGTTCTGGCTGAAAATGGCACGGATGCACGAAGTTTGATAAGCCAACGGGAATGGGATCTGATTTTACTTGATATTATGTTACCCGATATTGACGGGATAGAGCTTCTACAATACACCCGTTACAAGAAGATAAACACCCCCATCCTAGTAGTCAGTGCTTTAGGAGAACCCGATGATAAAGTAAAGGCTTTAGATTATGGAGCTGACGATTATTTAGCAAAACCTTTTCATTTCAAAGAATTGATTGCGCGCATCAATGCTTTGACTCGTAGAGCTAAGCTGAATTACAATACACCTTCGGAAATTCTGGAATGTGATGATCTTAAACTCTACATAGATGAGCATCGCATAGAAAGAGGTAATACTGAAATAAAACTAACTCTTCAAGAATTTAAGCTGCTTAAAATCTTAATGGAAAATAAGAATAAAGTTCTTCCCCGTAGCCAAATTCTTGATTCGGTATGGGGTATCAACTACGATTCGAGTACCAATGTGGTAGATGTATATATATCATATCTGCGTAACAAAGTAGATCTTGAAGGCCATACCAAACTCATAGAAACTATTAAAGGAAGAGGGTATATGATAAGAACACATAACGAATGAGATTATGAAAGTTCAGACCCGTTTAAGCCTATTTTGTTCTATTGTATTTGGAGTGATATTTGCAATCTTATCTTTCCTTATATACGCTTTGTATTACAATAATCTAGAGAAATCGATCTATCAGGGCTTGCAAAAAACGGTTCAGATCACAGCTCTTTTTTATCTGGAAGAAGACGAGCTAAACAGTAAAGACTTTGCCAAGATCAGGAAGCAATTCGAAGAGGCAGTTTCAGATTCTCACTATCAAATATACAACGAAGAAAATAAAGTTAGCTATGGAGCTAAGCCCGCAAACATTCCGATTGACATACTCGATCGTATACGTAAAGAGAGACAATTGTCGTTTTCGACCGACGAGTTTCTCTGCACTGGTATCTTCTACGAAGATAATCAAGGAGACTTTGTGGTTATCACTAAAAAGAAAAAAGAATACCTCAACGAGCAGATGAATCAGCTTCTATGGGTTCTTCTGGCAGCTTTTATAATAGGATTGTTAACCATCATAGCATTGAGCCGATGGGTATCGCATATGGCATATCGTCCATTTAGAAGGATAATAAATCAGGTGAATAATATATCCACCAAAAATTTAGATGTTCAGATAGAGTCTCCTCAAACCAAAGACGAACTGCAAGACCTAACAGATACCTTCAATGTACTTTTAGATAAACTTTCAGAAACCTTTATCATACAAAAGAATTTTGTAAATTATGTATCTCATGAGTTTAAAACACCTCTTGCGTCAATACTTGGTAATCTGGAAGTATTTTCGATAAAAGACCGTACAGCAGAAGAATACAAACAATTATCTGATAAACTTATTCAACAGATTTATCAACTGGAAGAAATACTCAATATCCTGATTGTTATTTCCGATCTGAGAGAAGACTCAGATATTAGGGCACAGATACGGATTGACGACTTGATATGGGAAATAATAAGTAAGATATCCGATCGTTATCCCGACTCTAAAATAAAAGTCAATGTCGATATTTTACCAGAAGATGAGCAACTGCTATCTGTAAGCAAAGACAAAACTCAATTACTCATGGCGATGTTCAACCTCATAGAAAATGCGGTAAAATACTCTCAGGGAAATACTGTGGATATTCATTTATCTAAAAAAGGGGGCAATCTATCAATGTCAATTACAGACAAAGGTATAGGAATACCTTCCGACCAATTAGCCAATATAAGCAAACCTTTTTATCGGGCAGATAATACAAATAAAATACAAGGTAGTGGCATAGGCTTATCTATCGCTCTGCGCATTCTTGAAAAAAATAATATCAACTACGAAATAATCTCAGAAGAGAATAAAGGCACTACAATAATACTCACATTACCCAAAGCCTGATTTCGTCTTACATGGACCTCACATTAGACGATTTATGATAGAGATGACCGAGTTATTGATTTTAAAGGAAGACTTATTTATAAAGTCATCTTATCTATTGAACACAAATACTATCTAAGAAAAGCTGATGGGAAATAATTTAGTTTTCCATAAATATATGTTCTATCTTTAATGCTTAAATCTATCAAAACCGAATAAATAAATACTAATATCTATGAAGAAAATCTTTTCTCTATTGCTAGCTATGTGCTCTATTTTAGGGCTCCTTGCCCAGCAAAGCAATAATAACGAAGCAATATTAGCAGCAAAACACGAGCGTTTATCGTTAGATAAAGGGTGGCGCTTTCATCTGGGAGATATTCCCTTTCCAATAATCAAAGGTCATAATGCAACCTATAGCAGCACCAAAGCAGCTCGTGCTACAGGCGCAGCAGCTCCCGGCTATGATGATAAAGGGTGGCGCGAACTTGACTTACCACACGATTGGGCAGTAGAAATGCCTTTCGACTCTACTGAAAACCTGTCGCAAGGCTATAAGCAAAGAGGTTACGGATGGTATCGTCGTCACTTCAAACTAGATAATTCTGACAGAGGCAAACACCTCGAACTTCAATTTGATGGTATTGCAACACATGCTACTATTTGGGTGAATGGCACAGTTGTACATCGCAATTGGTGTGGCTATACCTCATCATACATTGACGTATCTCCTCTTGTAAAATATGGCGATGAAATAAATACAATCGCTATTCGGGTAGACGCAGTAGCACAAGAAGGATGGTGGTACGAGGGTGCAGGCATTTATCGCCACACATGGCTGGTAAAGCGTTCGCCTCTTCATATTATTACCGATGGAGTATATGCCAACCCTGTAAAAACAGTAAGCGGTAGCTGGGAGATTCCTGCCGAAATAACATTACAGAATTCAGGAAAAGGTGATGCCTCAAATATAGAAGTAGAGGTAAGTTTATTTGACAAGTCGGGAAAGCAAGTTGCACAGAACGCAACCAAAACCTCAGTTAAGCTTTTCGATCAGGCAGTGGCATCATTGTCTATACCCGTAAGCAATCCGCATTTATGGTCAGTAGATGATCCTTACTTATATACTGTAGAAACCAAGGTGAAACAAAATGGAAAACTATTGGATGAAGCTACAACTAAATGTGGTTTTCGCACCATCCGTTTTGATAAAGACACTGGCTTTTATCTGAACGACCAGCCTATGAAACTTAAAGGAACATGTAATCACATAGATCATGCAGGTGTAGGAGTTGCTATGCCTAATTCTCTTTGGGAATTTCGTTTACGTAAGCTGAAAGAGATGGGATCAAACGCTTATCGTTGTGCCCATAATCCGCCATCGCGCGAATTTCTGCAAGTGTGTGATAGTATAGGTATCATGGTTATGGATGAAAACCGTAACTTCAATTCTTCGCCCGAATATATACGCCAATTACAGTGGCTAATACAGCGCGACCGTAATCACCCCAGCGTTATCCTATGGTCGGTTTTCAATGAAGAACCTATGCAAGGAACCGAAATCGGTTACGAAATGGTGCGACGTATGTCGACCGAGGTAAAGAAATTAGATACAACACGTCCCGTTACTGCTGCAATGAATGGAGGACTATTTTCTGAAATAAATGTATCGCAAGCCGCGGATGTTGTAGGCTTCAACTACCAATCATACGCTTATGATGATTTCCGAAAAGCAAACCCACACATGTGTCTCACCAGTTCGGAAGATGTATCGTGCGTAATGCAACGAGGACAATACGTGACAGATCATAGTAAAAATCTATTAGATTCGTACGATACACAGCACCCAGATTGGGGCACAACTCACCGTAAATCGTGGAAAGATATTAATGAACGCCCGTTTCTGGCAGGTTGTTTCGTCTGGACAGGTTTCGACTACAAAGGAGAGCCTACCCCATTTGCATGGCCAACAGTAAGTTCTAATTTTGGAATCATGGATTTATGCGGATTCCCAAAATCGGCTTATTATATCTATCAGGCTTTCTGGTTAGATCGTCCGATTCTTCATCTGGAACCCCATTGGAACTGGCCTGCTGACAGTATTGGCAAGAATATAAAAGTAATGGCTATCAGCAATGTTGATAAAGTTAAGCTTATAGTGAATGGTAAAACAATAGCGGAAGAAGATGTAGATAAATACAATTTCAATTCGTGGGATATACCTTATCAACCCGGAAAACTAGAAGCTATCGGTTACCGAAATGGCAAAGAAGTAATTCGTACGAAAATAGAAACTACGGATGAACCCGTAAGCATTCAGTTAATTGCAGATCGCCCTTCTATAGACGGAGACGGATGGGATGCCATGCCCATCACCGTACAAGCTTTAGACAAAAAGGGAAGACCCGTACCTACAGCAAATATGCTTATTGAATTTGAAGTATCGGGAGATGGTAAACTGATTGGTGTTGGTAACGGAGATCCAAACTCACATGAATTAGATAAAGCTTCCACAAGAAGTCTTTACCATGGGTTAGCTCAGGCAATAATTCAAAGTAACGAGAATACAAATGACAAAGTGATAGTGACAGCTAAGAGCAAAGGTCTAAAATCGGCAACAATAAGTATTCCCGTCACACAAGTTACACAGATTCCCTTCGTAACAAGAGTATCACCTACTCTAGTACTAGATAAATGGCTCTTGTCTCCTAGTACAACATCACGACCCGATCCAAATCTAAAACTTTCGGATAATGATATGAATAGTTGGGAACCCATCCGTAATGGTCAGTTACAGACTTTGGAAAAAGGAAAGTATCAGGTTTACCGATCAACATTTACACCATACAAACTTCAACAAACCGAAGGAGGCAGAATTCTTTTCAAAAACCTAACTGGCAAAGCTGAGATCTGGCTTAATGGACAACTCATCGGAACCAAAAATAAAGCGGAGGCTTCTGATTTTGTTGCTGAATTCCCTCCATTAGCAGGAGACTATCAGCTTAATGTTCTTATCGAAGGAAATATAAGTGATAAAGTGGGATTAGGAGGAATGGTTTCTATTCTCGATAAAGCTACAATTACTAAATAGAAAATAACTTTTTAAAAATTTTCTATTAATTCAATTATAGAAAAAATAAAAAACGTCAGATTACATCTGGCGTTTTTTTTAGTTTAGAGTTGAGCCCTTATTTATAACTCCAGAATATGAATATTTTGAAAAACTTTACATCGTTTTCCTTTGTTTAGTATAAGGCTTCTAAATCGGAAGCCACAACAAAAGTGACCACTATTCAAATGAACATTATGAAATCTATTTTAATCTTAGCAGCCTTTTTTCTATTGGTAGTTTCTAACTCATTGGCACAAAGTTCAACACAGAATGATTCGGTTGAAAATATAATTCCATATGGCAAAATGCTGAAAATGTCACATGAAGAATTATTGAATCAAAAATTCAAGTATAATAGCGATAAGAACCAATATACCCTGAGAAAGAAAAACGGTCTGATGGTTGCCGCCAGCATCTTGGGAGCTCTCGCTGATAATCCGACTAACTATATTCCCGATGTCAATGACTATGAAGTTATTATTCAGAAGGGAGAAACAGGCGTGGCATCTATTGAAGTCATATTCTATGACCCAGAGTTATATCACAAAATAATGACATTCGCCAAAGATAATGGAGAGGCTCAACTCGAGACCAATTCCGGACTATTAAATAAGATGCAGTTTAATTACGACAAGTATTCGTTTGCATTGACCTATACTACAAGATCACAATCATCTACTCAATCCACAACACAAGATACCAGCACCAAATGGTCTCCAGCCAAAGAACAAACTAAATCTGCATCTCACGATGAATCTTATAATGTTTATACCTTTACACTTTACACAGGAATAGAACCAACTTCTAATTACATAAAAAAGTATCAGGATAAAGAAAGGAAAAGAGATGAAAAAGGTAAGAAGAAAAATAGTGCAGCCGATTTGATGTAATAACAATATGGACTAATAGAATTTTGACCTAATTTCATTTAGAATCGCTATATCTGCAGATTAGTTTTGTAGGTTTTTCAATAGGAAATACAATGAAGAAAAAAAGGAGAAAATTCAATTATTTGAGTTTTCTCCTTTTTAGCACTTTTAGTCCTTCTATTCTCAAACGAGTTAGAGATTTAGATCTCATTTCTGAACTGAGATAGCATACTCCTAAATCAAATATTGCATATATTTGTAAGAGAGAATTACTATGAAAAGACATATCCTTTAAGAATAAACATAATTCTTGTATTATAACTTCGTTAAGGTTTTTGTGTAGATAATCTTTTAGAATATAGACATCTCCTCAATACAAATAACAAATAGAAATAAAATGGAAAATAAAAATGGAGTTCCTATAATTGGAATAAACGTTGTGATAGATTGTGCTGATGCAAGCATTATGGCTGCTTTTTACAGTAAATTGATGAGTTGGGAATGGACGCATCCTCGTGCTAATGAAGGTTGGGCGGCAATTACTTCTCCAACAGGAATGATCTTTATATTTCAGGAAATCGAAGGATACCAACCACCTGTGTGGCCATGGCAAGAAGGAAAACAAGCGCAAATGCTGCATCTCGATTTATTTGTCAATAATCTCGAAGAAGGAGTGGAGCATGCGATCAAATGTGGAGCAAAAATAACAGATGAACAATATTTCAAAACATCAAAAACAATGATCGATCCGGCAGGTCATCCATTCTGCATTGGTACATACACACATGAACCCGTATAATATTTATCCATGACTTTCATCTATATAAAGTAATCTATAACAGTAAACGAAGCTTGTCTTAGTATTTTATGTAAAGAAGAGGAATTGCAAGCTGAATACTATCAATTGAAGCCAGTCGCCATTATTTTAATAATAGATGAAAGACGAACGACAGATACGTAAATACTACATAAAACAAAAATCTGACAGGTTTCTCTATCTATTTTCTTTAAGTACCCTTAGGCGTTCTATTCTCTGACCAAATTCTTGAAAATTGAGACTTAATTTTTGAAGTGAGGTAATGAATACCGAAACCGTAAATTACATATATTTGTATATAAAAAAGCGACATAAGTATGGAAAATATACTCATAAAAAAAGTAACTCTAAATAATATTAATCAATTACAAGAAATTGGTAGACGAACTTTTCATGAAACATTCTCATCAACAAATACAGAAGAGAATATGACGAACTATTTAGAAGAGAAATTTTCGATAGAAAAATTAACCACTGAACTTAGTAATAGTGATTCCTTACTTTATTTCGCAATCATTAACGATGACATAATCGGCTATTTAAAAATAAATTGGGGGCAAGCTCAGACGGAAATAAAAGATGAGCAAGGACTGGAGATTGAACGGATTTATGTTCTTCAAAAATTTCAAGGGAAATATGCAGGACAGTTACTTTATGAAAAAGCAATAGAAAAGGCAAAACAGAAAAACATCGACTACGTCTGGCTAGGAGTTTGGGAAGAGAACCCAAAAGCCATAGCTTTTTATAAGAAAAATGGTTTTATCGAGTTTGATAAACATATTTTCAAATTAGGTGATGATGAACAGACAGATATAATGATGAAACTACAATTAGCTAACAAAAATAAATCCTGACAGATTTCTCTATCAGGATTTCTTAGTACCCAGACCCGAAGTTCGCTATAATTACCTATTATGTGCGAAATAGGTAATTAAAAGAACGTTTGGCGATATCTTGTATTTTAAATTACCTATTTTTGCAATAATAAGGAACTTGTTTGTTCCGTAAAATGTTCCGTAAAATGAAAGTTGGATTCTACCTAGATAACGCAAAGAAAGACACATCTGCTCTTCGTGCTATAGTACGAAACAAAGGACAAAGATATACATTCTCTATTGGTGAGAGTGTAATCACTAAATATTGGAATGAGAATAAATATAGATGCCGGACATCAAGAGAATACCCAGAAGCATCACATATAAATATCCGGCTTGATGATTGGGTTAATCTAATTGAAGAAGCAATTAATAGTTTTGGTTTAATTATTCCTACTCAAAAAATGGTAAGGGATAAAGTTGATAGAATCTTTAGAAACCGAAGCATTGAAGCTGGTGGGGTTATCGAAAATGAAGATCAACAATATCTAGTTTCTTTTGCTCTCAAATATAAAGAGGAATCAAACAAAAGCCACAACACAAAGAAAAGCTACCAAACAACAATAAACAAGCTTATAGAGTTTGAGAAAGCAAATAAGATAAAGCTTCGATTTATTGATATTGATATTGATTTTTACAATAGGTTCAATAATTGGTTGTTGAATAGTACATACACCAAAGGTGAAGATGAAATAAACTACACTAAAAACTATATCGGAACTGTATTCAAAAATATATCCAAATTTATGACTGTTTCACAAGGTAAGGAACACGAATTTACAGGACATAAAGATGCAGAATTTAAAGTTCAATCCGAAGAAACAGATTCTATATATCTAACACAAGAAGAAATTCAAAGGATATATGATCTTGTAATAACGGAAGATTTACTTAAAATCAATGAATACAAAAACAAAAATCTAAAAGTTACTATAAAATCATTGAACGAAGAAAGAGATAGGTTTCTTTTTGGATGCTTTACAGCCCTTAGACATTCGGATTATTCCCGGTTAGATGCGTTGCATTTCAAAGATGATATTGTTCGTATATGGACACAGAAGAAGGATAAAAAGGTATATATCCCCATGCACCACCAACTAAGAGAATTATTAAAAAGAAGAAATAATATACTTCCTTTACCTATATCGGACCAGAAGCACAATAAGCAAATCAAAGCAATTGGCAAATTGGCGGGGATAAACGAAGATGTTATACTTGCTAAGACTAGAGGTGGAAAGCGAGTTGAGGTTGTAAAGAAAAAATGGGAATTCATTACTACCCACACAGCCCGGCGATCTGGTGCAACAAATATGTATCTAGCTGGAATAGATTTGAAATTCATCCAAGATATACTTGGACACTCAAAAGTAGAACAAACAATAAAATATATTAAGGTTACGGCAGAAGATAACGCTAAGCGTTTGATAAATCATCCGTATTTTAGTGGTAAATAACCGAAAGAAGATAAAACAAAGGATGCCTTGCTATCACAGCAAAGCACCCTTAAAAGTAAACTATAAATAAATTGAAGTATTTTTAATCCCTAATACTTATATATTCAGCATTGAGTATTTTAGTATTAGGGTTTTTAGATAATATCTCTTGTTTTCGCTCTTTAATTCCCCATTTGAAGAATAAGAACTTTTTAGGAACTATATGTTCTATATAAATTAAGCTATCCCTGCTTTCAAACGAGCCCGAAAAGTCGTTATTTCGGTTACTGCATCCTTTCAGATCGAACCAAGTATTATGAATAGTAATACATTTGAGAGTATCAATAATGTAATTATCCCGATAAATTAAACTATCCCTTACCGAACCTTTTAATTCATAAATAGTTTGTATTTGAGTTGAGGTTATTTGTTCCAATCTCTTTTTATCCACATTCAAACTGTTTATAAGCTTCAAATCATCCGAACGATATTTCTTATATTCTGATAACTTTAATTCCAACACACCAACCGAAACAACATTTAAACTATCCTTTGTTTGGTATGTTTCTATCTTATCCATCAAAACCGATGTGTTTTTTTTATACAGTTCTTTTTCTTCTTTCTCCTTTTTTAGTTGGTTTGATAGAAAAACAGTTGAACCGAAAAGTAAAGCAATAATACTTCCTATAATGAGATACACTTTTAAACTATTCATCTTTTATTTTTTAGTAGGCGTTTATATTCGGGTTCTGCATCAAAGCAGGGACAAGCTTTCAGCCATTCAAACGACTCAATAATCCCGTTTCCGTTTAAATCCGGTGAATAATCTCTATGCCCTTTTATTTCTTGGATGCTTGGATATTTTTCAATTAAGTTTTTCAATGTATCTTCAATTCCATCCTTTTGTCCTTCGGTTCGTGTATCCTTAGGTTTGCTATTGGTATCTAAACCTCCTATATAGCATATGCCAATTGAATCGGTATTATGCCCGGCACAATGTGCTCCAATTTGTTCAATAGGTCTACCAACCTCAACACTACCATCAAGTAACACAATGAAATGGTATCCTATATCTTTCCAACCATTGCCGCCTTGTGCTTTCGGGGTGGTGTGCCATTTCCTAATATCTTTCTCTGTGTAGTTTACACCTTCCTTTGTTGCACTACAATGGATAATCACCTTGTTAATCTTTCTCATTTTCTATTCCTTTTTCTGTTTGTTCAATTGCTTTATTTACACTTTCGGGCATCATCTTTGCAAATTGGAAGCTGAATAAATAATATACCACCACTATCCACTTTATCTTTGGGTACGCCTTTGATAAGTTTCTCAAACTATTCCTCACATAGAAATACAATGCCAACCAGACTAATATTTGCACCACATACACCGATTTTTCGTTGTGGTGCATCAAGTCCATAAGCATTTTTAGAAAGTAAGTAACTAATACAATTAGTAATAGTTCCTTTAAACTATCTTTAAACTTGTGACCGTCAAAATTGACAAGCCGCCACATCTGAAACTTTACCTCATCAGCCATTAACCCGGCTAAAATATTAAATGAGAATGCCAGAAACAGAGCAATCATAAATGTATAAGTACTATCGAAGTAGGCAGCAAATAGAGTAGAAACACCGATAAGTGGGGCTTGTATATCTTTCAAGAAGGGAAGTTTGTTCAATATTCTGTGCATGATATAGATAAATTACTATTTATATCATATATCATTTTGTGTATTATTTGGGGGTAAATTGTATATTTGTGGATACAAGTAAACTATACAATTATGAAACACTTAGTTATTATTCTGTTATTTTCGACAGGAATACTATTAAGTTCCTGCAAACAGGAATATAAATATGAAATTTTCGCAGGTCATACTAAAGTTAGTGACGAAATTATAAAAGCTTCTAATGATTCAGTAGCTTTTTGTGATGCACATCGTAGGTTTCTTATCTTAATGCAACTCCGATTTGATATGAAAACAGAGTTGCATCCCGAAATATATCATTATACACTAATTTCTCCAGAAGGAAAAGATATATCACTTGGTGAGTTTTTAAACGATCCAAATAAAATAATAAAAGAAAATTTAAATGTGTTTCTAAGTGATGAGTTTAAGACATATATAGCAAATGTGAAAAGATAAACTATACAATTATGAAAAAAATACTTACACTCCTTTTATTGACTGCTTTATTTATCGGTTGTTCATCCGATGATGATAAAGATGAAATCAATATTATCAACCCCAATGCTGAATTAATATTTAATGAGCCGCTTATTATGTTTGGCAAAACACTTGATGAAGTACGTGCTGCCGAAAAAAGGGAACTTGTTGAAGGCACAACTTCTACATACAAGGAAGTAAAAGGGGATTTACAATATATGATTATATATGGAACTACAAATGGAAAAGTAGATGAAATACAAGTGACTATTGAAAATCAACCTATAGATAGATATGATGAAACAGTTGCATCATTATCTAAGAAATATAGAAAAAACGAAAACAAGGATCAGTTTAACGCTGATACTTATTATATATATCCTCAAAAATATGGCGTTATAAATACAATATGGTTTTATTTTCCAAGAAATAAATAAAATAAATAGAGGGGTTGTTTATTCCCCTCTATTTATGTTTACAGACTCACCATCCATATACATTTCGGTAGCAAAAGAATCTTCATGACTTTGCGGTAAAGAATCCGCATCTATCCAAATCTTACTAGTTGCAACATCAGCACCAAAGAAACGTTTGGGTAATCCATTTTCTAAGAACCTATTGATAAGAATTGCTTCACCTGTTATTCTCACTTGACGTAATTTTTTATTTGTACTAGTATCCCAAAGATTAAATTCCATTTCGGGACCCACAAAGAAACCATTCACAAAGAAGTTTAGTTTGAATACTTCAAGCTCTTTATGAAATAGCGTTAAACTTCGGGTGACAGGATCAATAACAATTCTATTATCATCATCATTACTTTCAAATCTTCCTCTAGTTAGCAGATTACCCAAGGTATCCCACAAAATATTTCCTTTTGCCAATTGCCCCGATCCATCCATACGGAAAAGAATATTAGAAAGGCTATTAATAGCATCTTGAAAAGTACCACCAGCCCAAAACGCCGGATCGGCGTCACTTTCATAGATACCACTTATCCCAGCATGTTCCTCCCAATTATTCCCAGCTTTTGCTCCCATCCTCAACAAGGTTGTAAGTATCATCCCGTTATCTATTACCGTTTCATTCTCCATTGCAGTACGTAGATAGTTTAGGGCTTGTATGCTTTTACTTGTTTCCCGATATTGAACATCAATCAGCTTTTTTGTTTTATTCATGTTATCATCCACCTTTCGGGTAAGCGATGGGTTTGCCACATCACCCACAATGTAGGTACAGATGTATTTGTTGAATAAACTTTTTGTAAATCCAAATATCCGGCTGGTTCTGCTTCCATCCATAAATATGGGGCTAACCATTTGCACCTTTTGCCCTATATCTAAATCAATGTTATTTTGGTAGCAATAGCCCGGTACATTGGGACATGTATAAGTTGCGTTATCTTCCGTTATGCTTTTTAAGTATTTTGTAGATTCTTGTAGAAGTTCGGCTTCTGCATCCGGTATATATTGATTGCTTACAAGTGCAATATCAAAATTATATAGTACATACTGATCGCCCAAACTTGGTTTTAATATTTCGTTGGGGATTGTCATATCCGGATTGCTGGTATCATTGATTATTTCGAATTCGCCCGAAGAATCACTATATCCTACTTCGAAATCACGACCCTGTAATCTTCCACTTTCAAAAGCTATCATTAATGTTTCACCCGGAAGAATATACTCTTTTTTAAATTCGAGCCCCGAATCTTTGAAGAAATAAACAATAAAAGGATTGTTTGCCTCAACCGTACGGTCTACATTTCTTATTTCGGTGATTGTGCCAATACGTCTAGGAAAAACATTTTCAAAGATCATTACCTTTTCCAATATTTCACTTTGTACCATGTTGGGGATGGCATCAATAAAATCACCGTTAGTTGCTGGTAATCTTAATCGTTGTTGTACAATGGCATCCACTGCTTCACCACTTCCGGTACTTCTATAGTTTTTGGGTATATTTCGTGTTGATCCAAATGCAAACAAACGTGTACAAAAGTCCTCATTATTATCATTAGACCGGGTTATATCTCCCACAGAAACTTCACTCTCCAGAACTACAGGTTCACCAAACGAATGCCTTGAAACTAGATTTATAGTTTTTCCGGATACATACCATTCACAATCGAAAGTTTCGGAAATGGTGGTTAATGCATCAAATACATTGTCACCATTGAATGAAATATTCAGTATCTCGGTATCCTCAATCGTGCCAAGTATCCAAGAAGGATCATTTAAACACCGTTTAATATTTTCTAGGGCAATAGTCATAAAATCACGAGCACTAGAGGTCAACGTCCATTCCGATTCCTTCAATCCCTGCATGGTGTAAAACATAATAAAATCTTGAAAAAGCATATCAACACCCTCAAATATCAATTCGTAGTGATATTCATATAAACTTACCTCATCCGGTTGGTGGGGCTTCCTCAACATATATTTTTCACCTTCATACATTAAGTAATCACCCCGAACAAAATCACACACAACATTTAAGTTGAATTGAATTGAGATACTATTATCTTTCATCAATTCCTTTTTATGTTCAAAGTTTTCGGATATTCCTAGTGAAATTTTTGCTCTACCCAAAGCATTGTATATTATTAAATCATTTCCTATTGAAATCATAATCTTTATTCATTTATCTTATTACTCGATATTCTATAGTCTCAACATCTGCCATCATCTTTTGCGTCAAACCTGTTGGATCACTGTGAGGATGATAGCCATCTGGCATCACACATTGAATTTGAGTTAAATCACCTGTAACGGGATCAGCACCGTAACGTGGAAAAGAAGGATGTAGTCCGGATGTGCCTGCTACCCATTGGTTCGATAACCCCGTCTTTTCATAAAATTTAAAAACAGGCACACCCATATAATCAGCCACCATCTCTTGTGCCTCACATATTTCCTTAGCTGAAAATACGGTCATAGTGTTATCATAATGCGTTTGAATCATTATTCGCATTCTATAATCTACGTTTCTGATAATGTCGATCAAAGCAGCCATAGCACCCACAAACGTATCTTTGTTTCTATTTTGCAGATCAGTAAGAGTTCCTAATGCCAATCGGTCATTAAAGCCATGCTCGATAATTATTAAATCTACTTTATTAACTCCCGATAGATAAGGAAGTACTTTTATTTCGTATGATGTTGTTTTAGCCCATGCTAATTGTTCAGGAGTACATAGTCCAGACCATATTGAAGCTTTTTCAGCCTGTGTTTCTATAAGGCTTGACATTCTATGTCGGTTCGTATTATCAGCTAGTATAGGCGTTGTTGGGTTTTGCTCCCCACGTTTTATAAAGGATGCTCCCAATGCTTCATTATTAAGCGTTGCATTTACGGCTAATGCTGCGGCTTCATGATAGTCACCTCCAGCAGGGATTGAATTTCCAACTACTAAAATCTTCTTTCCGAACAACCATAGACTTTGTACTTTGAGGTTCAACGAGTCGATTTCAGAGGGGAAATTGTAGACGGGTACTATTCCTTTGCGTTTGATAGTAAGGTCGTAGCCTGTGCGTCCGTTTACCATAATCCAGAAGGCATTTGCAGGGGCTGTATAAGGGTAATCCTTGAATGTGCGCCCTGTGTTTCCGCTTTCTTTCAGTTCTAAAACCGTTCCGTTGATATCGGTAACTATAATGAGCGATACACTCCCCGTTAATGTTGAACTGATAAGAAATTGTTCCCCTGCAAAGGTTCTTTTTTTTGTGGCTGATTGTGCGGCGTAATCACCTGTTTGAAGTATACCGTTATTAGCATAGTAAGATGATACGGTTCTTACAATTGTTTGTTTATTGTAATCGGTCAACTGAGTGTTCAGATAGTCGGAAAGGCGACCGTTCGCGAATACTTTCAATCTTCCGTTAGATTTTTGACCGTTTAAAAAAACTTCAACGGCATCTTTTGGTATTGTCAGATTATAGAAGTTGTGATCGGTTCGGGTTAATCCTCCTTCGTAATCGAGTACATTACCACTTGCATCTTTATATACAGCTAAGGAAGCCCCAGCCGCAACCAATTTTGAGCTTATGGTTATAACATCAGATTGCTTACATGCTAGTTTTAGATAACACATATCAGCTACATCAGTAGAATTAACCGTTCCGTTATTTTGCATATACGCGGCATCTACATAGGCTGAAACGGGTATGTCCAATTGATTTAATGCAAACTCTGAGCTTTCGGTATTTTCAATCCATAGTGACATTTCTTCGCCTGTTTGCCCGTTGATGCCTACAAAGGCAGCCTTTGACATAGATGGGGTTAAGGGTACTTCTTTGTTAGCATATGCAGAACCGTCTTTGTAGTATTCGATAAACTGCATAGCTGCATTGAAGAATACGAGTGCAGGAACATCACCGCTTAGCATTGTGGTAATTTTCAGACGGTTGATGTTTCCACTAATCGGATAGATCGCACTTTTTTGCGCTGCATAATCACCCGTCGTACGTACGCCTGTGTAGTTGTAATAGTATCTTCTGTAATATTCTAGTACAGCTCTTGTATATAAGCCTGTTCTTACCTCTACTTTGAACGGTTTTACGTATATCTTTTTATTTTGATTTTCTTGCAAATAGGTAATGTCGGGTGATGGGTTATAACCTCCATACAATGCCATGTCAATGGAAAATTCTATATATCCTGCCCCATCGGTCAGATAAACTCTGTGAAGTGTATTTGATTGGATGTATTTTAAATCGATAGCATTGGCTAATAGGGTGTTTGGAGTAACTACTGTGCGTGTAGCTCCGACCATCTTTCCAACTCGAAATAAGGGTACTCCATTTGAGAACGCCCAGTTATATAGTCCGTATATGAAGTATTCGTTATTCTCATAGCCTTTAAACAGGACTAAGCGAAATGTTTTAAAGGCTTTTAAACCTGTAAGCATTTGGGTAGTTATAGTGTCGCTTTTCAATACATCTATTGGAAAGGCTCGGGATATGGATTGTTCATCTACTTGGAGTATCGTTTTTGGTGAACCGCCTGTTATGACAGCTAAGGCATCAAACACTGCTTTATTAGCTGGTATTGTTGATGAATCTTCGGTTATCAATTGGGTGATATCCGATTGTGAAAGCACATCACTAGGAAAAGCAGTTAATTTTGTATTATTCCATTGTACGGTAGTAACACCAGCCGTTGTTACTATTACAGCCGCATAAATATAACTTAATCCGGATACGGGGTCTTTTGAGTTTGTCACTATATATGCGTATCCCGTTTTAACCCCATTGGGGTCGGTGGTTGCATCAAATGGGGTAGTTGGTAAATCGGATACATTTGTTACCGATCCTTGGGGCAACATGCCGCTAACGAGATTGGATAGATCACTTTTAAATGCAAAATTATCCGATGCTGTTTTTACTGTTCGCCCACTTTTAACACCGAATACATCTATTCCATTAGGTGAACTTTCTCTAGGTAATAATGAACCCGGAACACTTTGTGTTTCTATATTTGTTGCCATCTTCTGTTTAAATTAAAATTGTTTTTCCTTCTTCTGTTAATAATAAGCTGCTTGTTTCAGTTGCTAAAGCTTCAAAAATGACCGGAACACTATTTGGCTCATTGAAACGAACTGATAGTTTCCCAAATTTTTCATAATATCCAAGACTTAAGAAACTAGCAACGGTTAATTTGAATGAATCTTCAAGGAATGATATTTTTAATGTCACCACCCCATTAAGTAATTCTTCCACAAAATTCTTGTAAGCAACCAAAAATTCTTGTCTGGTTTGTTTTAGTATGCAAAATTCGATTTGTACATCCCTTTCATCTATTCGAGGGCTGGCAATAAATACTTGTTTCCCATTCTGGCTTCTGAAATTATTTTCGGTGTATGCTTTGGGTGAGGCTGGGAGAAGAAGATTATCTATAGAATCCATAATCAAAAAAGCATTCCATGTTACCCAAGCATCTTTTCCATTTATTAATAATTGACCTGTCATAATTTGCTTGTATTTTTTTCTACTTTAGTTATCTGTTCTTCAATTCTTTTCATTGATTTTCCTGTACCTTCTATCTCATGAAAAGTGTTTAATTGGATGGTACGCATTTCATTAAAAATAGAAGTATGTTTTTTCAATTCATTGTCAATAGAAATATTTGTATTCAAAAGATTGCTAGAGGATAGTGATAAAGAAGAAAGAAACCCTTCCATCCTCAACCCAGACATTTGCACGGCTGATAATCGACCATCCAATCTACTCCCAGTATCTTCTGTTATAGTTTGAGATACACCCGTTGAAGCTTTTTGTGTTTTGCTGTTTTCAAAATCTAAACCAAGTGATTTATAAACGGCTTCTAACTTATCTGAATATTCCTTTGTAAGGTTTTCCAGATCAACACCCCATTGGCTTACATCTGTAGGATCAAGTGTATCTTCGCGGAACATATTAGCAAGCCTGTCATACATAGGTTTTAATGCATCTGCTAAAACCTTGTATTTAAAAGAACTCAGAACGGCATTTTTCAAAGTTTCCTCTGTGAAATCTCCCAAATCAGACACCCCCGATTTTAGATTGGTAAGTGCTGTCATTGTACTATCAAGAAAGCCATCAAGGTCCGTTCCCGTTACAAATTGATCCATCTGTTTAGATAGCTCAACCATTGAATCAGTCCATTTGTCGGTTTCCTCTTTTGCTCTATCAATTTGTTCGGCTATATCGGTTAATCCTTTATAACCCCTAGCTCCTAATCTCTTTAATGCTTCCTCTGTAGTCGTTATTCCATTCTTCCAATCTTCAATATCTTTTAGAAACCCTTTGTCTAGTCTCCCCAAACCTGCCCTATCATCGTACATAGATGATAATACTTTTTCACCATCACCGAAAATAGCATCATAAGACCTTCTAGCCGCATCTACATTTTTAGAAGCTGTTTTTGCATGATTTTCTAATTCTTCCCATACTGAGAAATCAGTATCAGACACAAAACCCTTTTCGATCAACCAGTGCAACGCTTCCATATTATCCTTGAAAGCACGTGCATAATCAATCGAGCTTATCAGATCGTAGTTTTGTTGACGTAAAGCAATATCATAGTCTTGTTGTAATTTTAATATTTCTCTTTGAATTTGGGCTTGTCGTTCCATCTTTCCGATAATACCAGATACAACCGTTGAAACAATACCTAATCCACTTGATGCAGCCCCCATAAAATCACCATTGGCAAACGAAGCAATACCACTTACAGCATTAGAAAGCATGCTAAAATCAAGCCCGGAAATATCCCCTAATGTTCCCACTATTTGGTTAAACAAGCCACTTATCTCCATAAGTTTTTGGGCTGGTGTTCGGGCAAACTCGTTATTGAATCCTTGCTGTTCTTGTTTTGCTCTTTTTATAGCATAAATCAAATCTGGGTAAGCCTTTGTTAAGTTGCTTAATGTAACCTCATCCAGCACATCAAAATTTAATCCGGTTAAAACCTTTAATTCTTTTTTAAGCGAGTCAATGTATTTTTGATTACTCTCAATTCGTTGTCTTAGTAGTGCTGAATCTTTGTCAGACTGAAAGAAGAATAATTCGCTAGTTAGTTCCACAGCTTTTTCTTTATACTCATTTTCCATTTGAATGAGTTTTGTGTTATGCTGTGACTTTATTGATTCAAGGGCTTTTGATTCAAGACTAAGCAATTCAAAATAATCATCCGAACCCTTTTTTACTAATCGCCTACGTTCATTAAAATAGTTTTCTGTATCATAAATCTTTTGCTCCATTTCGGATGCAAACTGTAATCTTTCCTCAATGATTGACTTTGAAATCTCGATATTTATCTGATCCAACCCCTTTTTATTGGCTTCCTTTGCACTCGCATATAAGGCATTAATTTGCTTTGTTACATCTTCCGGTCTTAAGCCTTCCGGCATTATTTTTGAAAGATCAGCTTTTGCATAGTAATCTTCAAAACCTGTACTAGTCCCAGAAGTACTTACATATTTGGTTTTGGCATAATCAAGTTGATCCTTTGCCGCTTTTTGTGCAAATTCTTTTATTGCTTGATCTTCTTTATCTGAATTCAATTTTAGTTGGCCGATACGCTTATCGTATCCCTCAACCATTCCATCTATTTCTTTTTGTCTTATCTCATTGTCAAAAGCTAATTTTTCAGTTTGTCTTTTTTGATCGGCTTCATCCAGCTTTCTCAATGCTTCAAGTCTTTTTTCGGCGGCAGCCTTTGCCCCTTTATCTGTCAAATTATTATCACCTGATGTGGTGGTAGAAGTAGCTTGATTAATTAAGCCACCATCCAATATCGCTTGTTCTAATTTTGCATTGGCATCTACTCTTACTTTATTGAGTTGATGAATCTCTTTTTGAAGGTTTTCCACTGTATCCATCCCCAGCCCCCCTACGATTCCATCTCCCAGAATACTTTTAGCTAATGATATCCCTGTTTTATTAGATTTATACTTATTCTTTTCAAGATCAGCTTTCTTTTTTTCAAGACTTTCAATTTTATCTTCCATTTCAACGATCTTAGGAGTATAAAATTCAACTTTAGCTTGTGCCTTAAGAAGCCCAAGCCTCTCTTCTATTTTCTTGTTTATATCACCTTGAATAAGTAATGATTTTGAATCAATAGTGTAGTTTGTCTTCAGTATTCCATTCAAGACATCTAATGCTGTTTGCCTATCTTTTAATGATTTATTTACATCCGTTGAAATAGATTTTAATTTTTCAAGTTGTGTTATTTCTATTGAATGTGTTATTTTTTCCGCTTCGTTTTTGTAATCTGTAAATATATTTCTAACCCTTTTTGCCTCATCATATACATTTTTCATATAACCTAGTAGTGCTATTATTGCTGATATGACAATAGCAGGTCCAAAAGAAGCCCACATTGACTTCAAAGCGTTGCCCAGACTCTTTATACTTCCGGATATGGCGGCATAAGCTGTAAGCCATGCCCCTCTTGATCTAATTGCAGCGGCTTGTGCGGCGGCTGCCTTTGCAGTCTCATGTGCTGCATTAACGGCTGTAGTTCTTGCACTTAGTAATTGTTTCGCCTTTTCCACTTCACGGGCAATAGCAATTTGTTGCTTACCACTAGCCTGTAAATATCTTAATTTGGCATTTTCTAACGCAATTTCGGCTTCAACCCTTGCAGCAATGGTTGCTCTTAATTTATTGTGAGTGGTTGTGGCATTAGCTACAATTTGCTGACCATTTGCAGCATAGCCCCGATAAACTTTAGTAAGAGAATTGGTTATGATGAATACTATTGTGGCAACAATACCGACAATGATATTTTTTATATTTTCCGTTGCTGATTTTATCAACTTAGTCAACCCGTCAACAAGGGCTTTATATTTATCTTGAAACCCGGTTGCATTAGTAAATTCACCGAATACATTTTCTAGTCTACCTAAAGAGGATTCTAAGTTATCAGTGCTTATTTCGGGAATCATTTCATTCAAAGCATCTGCAAACTTGGGTAAAATATCCGCACTCATTAACTTTCCTTGTTGAAGAAGCTTTTCAAGTCCAGCCATTGACACGCCTGCGGCTTTTGCCATTGCTTGCATAGCAACGGGCAACTTTTCCCCCATCTGTTTCCGCAGTTCTTCCGAACTAATCTTTCCCTTACCCATCATCTGAGAAAGAGCCAGCATTACCCCTTTATTCTCATCTGCTGTAAGACCAAAAGCAGTGGAAGCACGTGAAAGGGATTCAAATATTTTCTTCTGGTTATCCATTGACATCCCTGCTTGGGTTGCCGATGCTGTGAATTTTGTGAAACTGTCTGTTAAACCATTAACCTCAATACCGTACTTATCCGCAAGTTGATTAAGAAACCTTAAGTTATCAGCAAAACCTTGTGTACCACCGGATACATTTTTAAGAGCAGTAAGCACCCGGTTTGTTTCCCTAGCAACGTCTTTTAACCTAGAAATTAGACCAATTAACCCCATGCCTCCCACCCCAAGAGCGGCGGCAAAAGTCACAATCTGCATTTGAATGGATCGCAAAGAATTCTGAATGGTATTTGCTCCCTTTCTGAAATTCTCAGTTAATAAATTAACTGCTATGCTGAATGATAATCTTTTTCCCATGTCTTATTTATTTCTTGATTGGGTAAATACTTTGAATATTTCCCTTCCTTTTTTCAATTCTTCTTCGGAAATTTCCTTATCGGCTTCTATTTCCCAACTGAAAGGATATATATCTTTTGGAGATTTTATTTTCTTTGATAAGTGTGGGGATATTTGAATGAAAGTCCACAGCCGTTCAGATTCTAAGCGATTCTTAACTCTTTGATCGTGTGCATTTAGGAATATAGGCAATTCATAAATTTGCATCTCATTCAGTGCAAAATGAACATCAAGTCCATTCATTACCAAAGAGGATACAATGTCTTTGATATATATAGGCTCTGAATTATTTCTTTCATCACTACTATCTTCTTTTTCTTTGGTTGTATGAATTGGTTGAAATTGAGAAGCGAGATATGTTTGTCTCTCAAATTCATTACTCATTTCCTCCATTCCTTTATCGGATATATCTTTTTTAAATTCCTCTAAGGAAATATTCACCTCATCCGATAAGCTACATGTATAAAAAAAGGATACAATATCATCTATATTGCCATAATCTAATTTCGAGAATGGTTTTTGATTCAATTGTTCCCATCGAATGATTGCCCTTATAGTTAATTTCATAAATAGCCCCTTTTATAGATTGACATTATCTCCCGTTTTTGGGGGTAAAAAAAAGAGCCTGCTCGAATTGAACAGACTCTTTGTCATTTATAAAATAGTGAAAGCTTAAGTGGTAGGGGTGACAATACCCGGAGTCAATGCACCAACACCAGCAAAAGAAGCACTACAGGTTGCAATATCATTCACTGTTGACTTAAGATCAAGAGAGGTAATCATCACAGTACCTGTGTAATGTTTTTTCGTTTTGTCTATCTCAAATTTACCCCCCGTTGGTGTTTGCTCTGTGACTTTTGCAGACCCTAAGACGAATTCAAATGTCTGATCTGCTATTTGCATAGCTAACAATTTATCATAGCTATATTCGCCTTCTGTCTGCGTCAAAAATGATTCGCTAGAAATTGAAAAGCTTTTTTGTCCGGGCAAAGAAGCCTTCCAATTTCCAGACATCATTTTATTACTTATATCTACCTCATCGGTGGATGTGTTTAAAGATGCATCCGTTGCAAAAGCAACCGGATTGTCACCTATAAATAAAAACAACTGATCTCTAAATATGTCAGTGTTTGAATCATGTTTTATTGCTGCCATAATTTTTTAATTATTAAATTATTTCAAATAATAGAGTTTGTATATATTTTGCGTCCTCAAAATCTTCTGTAGAATCAAGAAGTCTAATTGTCATTTGAGGATTACTAAAAGTTCCTTTAAGGCATTCATTAATTTGATAGGCTAATTCCTGAGAAATACCATATTTATCCGATATAGCACTAATGTACACCTTGCATGATTGTTCATGAATACCCATTTTATTGTAAGATATTGAATATTCATCCCGGCGGTAAATAATAAAACTACCCGGTGTATCCTTTGGTGCTACGACCGGAAATATTTGGTCGCCAATAATTATTGTGATCTTTGGTTCACCAAGAAGTATATCCCGAATCTCTGTTGTAATCTTAAATTTACTATTTGCGCTCATTGCCTATTGTTTATTCGGTTAACAGCCCTTTCTATTCCATCATACAACGTCTCTAATGCTTTAGGATAGTCTTGTTCCTCGGTATCAGTCCAAAAATGATTCGCCTTTACCTTACCCACATATTTATGACTTTTCGTTTTCCAATATCTATCGGTGGTACCCATATCCACTAAATGAGCGTGTGATCCACCATCTTTTCCTTGCTTAAAACCGACTAAGACCCCCGGTTTGCTTTTCTTTACCCTCACATTGAAACTTCTAAGTAAATTACCCGTAACACCACGGCTTCCGCTTTTCATGCTTCTTTTCAATCTACCTTTGCCGCCTTTTTCAAACACTTTTCCAGCATCGCCAAGACCTTTTTTTATAGCCTTATCTTTACCAAAATCATCAAGATTACGAACTAAATAGTTTATAGTTCCACGATCTATTTGTTTTATTTCGATAACATTATTCATTATTTTTTGAGGCTGTTATTAAGTAAGTATTATCCCTTTGTTTATCGAGTAGAACTATCGAATAGAATCTATTGCCAAATTTGATATGCATATCTTCATTTAAGAAAGAATACACCCTTGTTTGAAAAACTATAGTATTGGCAATAAATTCCTCACTTGCATTTATACCACTACCCACCGATGCCGATAATTTTTTTCGATAGGCTTTGATGGTTCGTGTTTTAAAATACTCTTTACTAACTTCACCTGTAGGTAATGTTATTTTTCGAGGTTCATATATATCAATAGTTTCTGTCAACAATCCGGCTCTCATACTCAGGTGTATTTTATATAAGGTTGGATTAAGAATTTCAAAGTAAAGGGAACCGGCTTTACATCAGCGTATGCAACCGCTTCCCTGTTAGCATAAAGAGTTCCACCAAAGATTAATATGGCAGCTACCAACGAAGGATCAAGTTTCCCATCAGCATCCACAAATTCGGTGAATGGTTGATTGATTTCTTTTTCTATTCGGCTTTCACTTGCATCTAGTAATAGTTGCAAATAAGCTTCATCCCCGGTTTCTAAATAATCTATTTCAAGATGCTTTTGAAATTGCCCTAAGTTGGTGTATGCCGCCATATCAATATTTATGTAGTTGGTGTTTCTTTCGATAAAATACCAAATGCTTCCGTACGAAGTGTAAGCATATCGAAGTCAGTATTAAATACAAAATACACAAGGTTTCTTTTTGCACCTGTGTATGGATCAACGATCATACGCATTTGCCCGAATTGTCCTAGCATCTGATAGCTAAATATACCAAAACCAAGTGCATCATTTCCAATATGTTCCGTAATAAAAACGGGATAACCATTCATTAAACCATTTTCAATCAACATTAAACCTGATCCGGCATCTTTTGGGGTAGACTTCAAAGCGGCGTATGTTTTCCCCGAACAAACATAAGCCCCGGTACCATCAATAATCGCCCCGGTTGATATAACACCACCTTCCAAAGCAACCACATCTCTCCATGCAATATCCGTAGAATAGGTTAGTTTTGTTGTTGGATTTACAAAACAACCTTCCGATGCTTTGACCGTTATTTTTGTTCTTGAAAACATCCAACGGTTCAATAAACGTGTAACAGATAGTGACATTTGAGTTTTCACAATAGCGAGTATAACGTTATTGCTCTGATCAATGGCACGGTTTGATACAGGGATAGAAATAGCCACACGGCGTGGTGTTGGGTTAATTTTTGAAATGTCTATGGTAGTATCTGAGATTTCTACGTTCTCATCTTCCAATGTCGCTTCAACACCAGCCACTACCGGAAATTGCCACGCCCCGGTCATTCCATATTGCATTTTTAAACCAACCTTATTTAATATCAAACCTTGTTCCAAAGGTTCAATAATATCACCTATTGTTAAGGGGATAACGGGTTGAACTGATTCCGTATCTTGAATATCTCTATTCATAGGGATTGCCAAGCCTAGAACACCTTTATCTTCCACAATCAATGATCTGCATTCTTCCGGAACTTCACGATTAGTCATTAATCCCGACACTATTTGTGTAAATGCACGTTCGTTGGAAATTTCTTGAACAGGAAGTGTTCCTTGTTCGTCTTGTAATAGCCTTAGTTGAAGAAGGTCTTTTTCAACACTTATGGCGTCACGTTCATCGGCTTCTTCTTTAGACAATTTTCTTTCTTCTTTTGCTAAAGTATCCGCTAATTCCCCAATGCGATCATTGATTTCCATCATACGTGCACGCATTCTTTTTTTATCCGCTTTCTTTAATTTCATATCAAAAATTATTATTAATTAAACTTCTTAATTCTGCAATATCTTCTTTGTAACTCTCATCTTTCGGGGGTTCATCAAAAAACACATCAAGACTACGCACATTAACCTCTGTTCCAAAATAAGCGGGATCAGTTACTATTGATATATCAAATATTCGGTGTAATCGCTTCACCTTTCTGAGTAATACCCCATCTTCCTTTTTTCGGTAACTTACATTTTCCTTTTCATTGGCTTTGTATGCGAAGGATGAGCCAAAAAGGTCTTTTCGCCTAATCATTTCAACCGCATTATCGCCCTCTGTAGTCTTAGGGGCTTCAAAGCTATACTTAAGCCCATAATCATCAATGGTAAGTTTTAAAGTACCAACACCATTGAAGCTACGAGCCAATAACCTTGATGAATCATGTTCCGCTAGTGCTTTTATATCCCAAGTTTTCAAATCATCTTCTGTTACGGCACCTCTTTTGATTATTTCGGTAAAATATCGCCGCTTTTGAGGATCGAACATTAACCGACTCTCTTTTTCAAATACAATTGCATAGCCTTCAATGGTGCGTTCATCTACTATTGTAGGCATTGCCCTTTCTTCACAAAATGATCTTATTTCCATACAGCTTTTTATTATTATTGTTTTATTCGTTTTTTGGGGGTAAATTTTTATCCTCACCTCTTATTTTTGTTGAATTGATTGGGGCAACATTGCAAGAAATAAATAATTCATCACCACCTTCTTTTGGTAACTGTCCTTTCTTTTCTCTCCAATAATTAGGTGTATAAACCCCATTTTGCACGGTTTTTTCAATATAATTTGCTTGTTGTTCAAGGCTGGTTAACAGCAATGATTCAATATCAAATTCTATTTTCATCTTAGGTATCAAACTTTTGGGAATAAGTTTTGATCTGTATTCGGTTTCTATCTTCACTAACCTAGATTGTAGTGTATCTGAAAGATAAGATTCATTACTAACCGCCGAAGCTTTATAGTTTTGGCTTTGTCCGGCAAAAACTTTGTCCGGGTGGACTCCAAAGAAGCGGCATACATCCAGAATACCAAACTTTCTTGTTTCCAATAGTTGTAAATCAGTATATGGAATGGATAATTGACTAAACTTGGCAGCACCGGGTACTCGGAATATTCCTTTGCCGCTATTAACCTCATTGGTTATTCTCTTTTCAACATCTTCTAGTTGACTATCTTGCATTTCACCAAAACCTTTAACTCCGGCATCCCGATCCCCGGAAATAAAACCTTTTAATGTTTTACCCGGCTTGAAAGAATCCAGTGTTCTTTCATCTGCATTGGCTGAAATACCCAATACCCTAGCGGCATATTGAATTGTACTTACACCCGTATAACCACCATCTAATGAAATATTTCTTAAATGGATTATTTCGTCTGAATCATACTCATCTATTACTCCATTAATCATATCGTTAACATAATAACTATTCATTATTACATTATACGTTGTTGTGTTGGGGCTAAGAAGTATCAATTCATTCAATTCTCCAGACAAAGTATATACAGGAAGAATATAGGCATTTCCATACAAAACCATTTGGATAATAGCATTTTGCATCATATCAAAAGCATTTTGCCTTTGATTTGCCTTTACCGTTAACAAGTAATTAAGAGTGTTATTTTCTGCAATCTGAAAAACCCCTTCTTTTTTCACCTTCAATTGTAAAGGAAGGGAAGCAATGCTTCCCGAAAGAATATCAACACACCTGTAAACGGCTGAAATTTTCATTGCTAAGTTTGGACTTGTAACGTTAATTTCTCTGGAATCACCACCATTAACCCATTCGGTAACTAGATTATCCGCAGAATTTACAGTTTCGAAATATCCCTTGGGTGACGTGGGTTCGGGTGGGCTTACTGTGTTCCTTTCCCATATTTTATACCATTTTTTCATCGTACATAATTGTTAAATAGGTGAAAATTCATTGTATTTGTTATTGTGCAATCTATTTTATCATTTTCTGCTTTTTTGATAGGCTTTCGATTGCCAAGCCTATCTTCATCTATCATTGCATTTCCGAAGCAATACCAGATTATGGGGTTATTATTAAAAATTATACTACTTGTTTTAATAGCATATTCAATGCTTTCCACAGGAGATGTAAAAGAACCGTAAGTCTGACTTACGGGTTCGATATTTTCTTTTCCACCCAGTGCTATTACTGTATTTACAAAAGTTGCAGCTTTATATGGATCATAGCCAATTTTTAATATTCTTAAATGGCTTCCTCGCTTCATTATATCATTTGCTATTAACTTGTAATCTATCACATTGCCTTTTATAACCTTAAGGTGACCTTCTTTTACCCATTTTTTATATAATTCCTTGTTAGGATGATTTTCAATGGTGACTTCTGGTAAATAGAATTCATTATGAGAAAAAAAGGATCGACTATCTTCGTTATGTATAGTATATGTTACTGTGCTAAAATCATCAAATACCGATAAGTCCACAGATACCATGCATGGGTACTTTTTATCTATGGAATCAATAGTTATATTTCTGGCTAATGCTGATATCTCATCTTGGCTAAACCATTGTTTTGCTGTGTTTTGAACAAAAATATTAAGTAATTTGGTTCTAAAAGTCAACATATCATCACTAGTTAGTTGGGCTTTCTTCCATTCTTCTTCATAATAATCGCTTTGAACGGTTATACCAAAGTGTGGTTGTACCTTTTTCCATGTTGCCGGATCATCTTCGGCATCATCAACATCGGGTTCAAATATGTGTGCAAAAACGGCATCATTATCTAATTCACCCCTTAGTATTGTTTTGTAAGCTGTAAGTAATTCAACACATGGAGAATTCAGTTTTTCGGATGCTGTAGTAATTATTATAGTCAATGGATTTTCACGTGTTCCCATCGAAGATGTAAGTACATTCTTTAATTCGGCACTATCAGCTTGGGAATATTCATCTACTAATACTAAACTAGCCATCAATCCATCCAATGTATCCGCAGCCGATGCCAAACATTCAGCAAAAGAAGGTTGCCCCCTCCTTAAATTGTGAACTACCTCTCTATTTATTTTGAAATGCCTTAATTTTCGATCATGGGCTTTTAAGATTTCTTTTATAATTTTGAAGCATATTTGAGCTTGTTTGTAACTATTAGCAGCTACATACGCTTGTGCATTTCTATCACCGAAAAGAAGATCATAAATAGCAATTGCGGCAACGAATGTTGTTTTAGAAAACTTCCGAGGAACAAAAAGCAATACATCTCTTGTTACTCGTTTTCCATTTTCTTTGTAAAAAGCAAAAATATTTGCAATCTGGAATGTTTGCACCGGGGTTAGTTTATATCTTGTCAACCCCTTTGCTCCGGTAAATTTTAGCTTCTCATAAAAAACTACAAACTTTTTTACCTCGACTGATCTAAATTCATATTTATCGAGAAATTGAAAAAAACGTTTTATAGATAATTGTTCGTATATATTGTGTGCTTCGGGGTTATTGATAACAGAAAAGACATAAGTATTTAAACGTTCATCCGTATCTTTCAACCGATAGGATAAAACATCAATATCCTTCAATTCCCCAGATACTTTTAGTTTTAAATCTCTTAGTTCTTGTTTATCTATATTCATTTTACATTGTTCACCTCATCTATCAAATCGGTTAAATCATCTATTCCCATACCTTCGGCAGTGGCAATAGTCAATCTTAATTCCCTAAGTTGCTTTCTTACATTTTCACCTTGATCTCTAAGTGTTTTTATTGCAGGATGTTCTACTCTTTTTATGTTTTCTTCCCTTGTTTTTTCTTCAATGAATGAACTCGCTAAGGCTTCAACATCTCTACGTGCTAAATAGTAAGCATATAGATTTCCGGCAGTTATTTCGATGAGTGTATCAATTCCTTCGTTATAACTTCCTTGATTTTCTAATGTCTTTTTTAACCGTTTTTCTATTGAATTTATGCTTGTTATTTTCTTTGCCATTCATATTGATGCTTTATGCTATGGCATTTTGCTGTATTTTTGGGGGTAAAAATTTCTTCCCCCCGGAGATATATTTTTTTCGTGAATAAAAAAGGGGGAAGGAGTGGGTTTCAGTGATGGATGGGGGTATTCAAAAAACGACCGCCCCGGCTTTGCTTTTTTAACATTCAAAAAGCGATGTTTTAACATTTAATGTTTGGATATTTGAAAAGGTGATTCATCGCAAACCACCTTGATTTTCAAGCAATTTTAACATATTATCGGTACGGATATATCCGGCGTTGTAATTGAAGCATGGCATCTTGGGCTATGATTCCGATTACACACATAAGATCATTATAGGTAACTTGATTACGATCTAATATAATACCAAGTCCATCATTGCACTTGATGCTTAGTATAGCTCTAAGCACCTTGGATATTGGCAAACCTTGACGTTCTAACTGCAATACTTCTTGGGTTTGCAGCACTCCTTTAGCCCGGCATTGTTCTATGGCAATCTTCACTTGGTTATGGTCTGATCCAAGGTATGCACTAATATCTTCAATAAGTTTTTCAGCAATCATAATATATTATTTAGTTTATAAATACTTATCAATAAATCTTTTGGTTCGCTTTTCGTTTGCCTTCTTCACATTTACTTTTGAATGGGAAAACATTTCTTGATGAATCTTCACATGGCATTCATGGCTTACCGACATTAAGTTCTTGAAGGCAAACATCAAGGTTTCCATTTGTTCTATGTTATTAACTGATTCAACCGGAACAATATGATGCACTTCTGTAGCTGGTGTGATCTTCTCATTGGCTGTGCATTCGTCACACTCACATAGTGGTTGGGCTTGTAGCTTCTTAAGCCGTAATTGTCGCCAACGGGTGGTGTTTATTAGTTTGATATAGTTTGCATCTTTACTCATTTGCTTCCCTCCTTCTCTTTTTTTAGTTCGGTTACCATTCTACTCTTGTCATTGTTACTCCCATAGGGTCTGTGAATTTTGAGACTCTATACCCTAGTTCGAAAAGTCGCTGAAGGGTGTCGGGATTCATATTGTCATAAAAAACACTACTAGCTCCTCTTTCTTCTTGTTTCTTTATTTGATCTAAAACCTCGGTCAATGATACTCCGTATTGTTCTGTTATTTTTCTTGCTTCACTTGCTTTCATATTCTCTTTATTTAAAATGATTTATTAACTCGGTTACAGTGGCTTTGCGTAAATTATGATTCTCTATATACCACCTATTAAAATCGCTGCTATCACATATAATCCATTTCTCACTATCGGTGTATACCTGCATATAGTCGCTATCATCTCTCAAAGCTGCAATAGCTAGAAAGAGAGCTTCGTTTTCGGAGCAGTCGATACTTCTCTCTTTTATTATTAAATTATAGCTAGGATAATCGACGTTAGTTTCGTGGATAAATTCATCATTCACAAACAGTACTTGATTACCATATGAATGCTGATATCTCATACTATACCCTAACCCCTCTAGCTTATCCCTTAATTCGGGAGTGTTCTTTCTTATAAAACATGGTGTTGTAAACATAATTATTTAGTTTAATTTAGATTTCCCCTTTGCCCCAATCATAAAATGAAATACTGTTGGAGCAAATCGCTTTAATGGAATATTAAATAATTCACTAAGATTCCATACAATAGAAGCCAAGAATGATAAAGGCGTTTTAAAATTCCATATTTTCATATTAGTCCTTTTTCTTCCAACAAATTGCGAAGTTCTTTTTTCAATTTTTCTTTTGGAACTTCTATCCATGACCAGTGCATTGATCTGTTTAATATAGTTGTGCCAAAAGCACGAAGAAAAACCTTTCCGTCCTCAATTTTTACGAGGACTCCATTATATTCAATAGTTGTACTTATTGTTTTCATATCTTCTATTTATTAATTTGGTATAGGCATCCATTCGATGTAATTTTCTGCTAGTACATGAATATGTGAATGGCTCTGAATCTCTTGTGTATTATATTTTTTCTTAGCTTTATTTCGTACAGTTACTATTTGACCTATTTTAGGTAAATCGTCTGTAGCGAAACTTCTCCATCTAAAGAGAGATAGGGCTATTTGGAATCCAGATGAGAAATCAGCCTTTAAAGCAGGAATATCATGTAAGTCTTTTGGGCAAATCCTGTTTATCTGATCAATGTACTTTTCGACTTCCCTCTCAATGAGGGCTTTTATTTCTTCGTTCATAATTCTATTTGTTTTTATATCATTATACAATGTCCCAAAAGGTATCATATATGAGTGATGAAAAATCACTATCTAGTGGTTTACTATGATTACTGATCGATTTTTCAGATTCTCTTAATATCCATGCTATCTCTTCCTCTCTTGTGAGGTTGTCAGGTCGATTTTTTGCTTCTTCTCTTCACCATCCCGTACATTGAAATAACGATTCTTTTGTTTTATGGGTAACTGTTCCAGATTTGACGGTTAAGATGTTTCCTAATAGAGTTTTAATTATATCTCCTTCGTATATCTATTTTCCATTCTTATCGATTAGTCCTGTGAACTGACCTACTGTTTCGGATATTACGTCAAAAAAATCGAATATGAGTTCATACATATTTCCTCGAATTGGAGCAAATTCTGACTCTTTGCGTAATTTCAAGATAAGAGAGCCTCCACTATTTTGGAATAGAGCACCGAATACCCATCCATTAGTCGGCTGCTTTCCTTTTCCTCTAAACTTTATTTCTCTCATAGCTATTTTTTTTAATAAGCCTTCCCATGTTTATAGGGTCGGCTTTGGTTGATACTCTACTTTGTTTTTAAGACTCAGTGTGTGATATTCGGTATTTTCGACAGCTCCCCATTCTGAACAACCGAAGGATGAACACAGACCATTGAGAGTCCAATACATTTGCCTACGGGTCTTAGAATAGCCATTCGAGAAACATACTAAAACATCACTAGGATGATATAACTTTCCTTTGATCTTGATATATCCACTTTGAGTAAATATGCGATTCCAGAATAGTTTTTGTTCTCTGTATTCTTCCTTCTTGATTAACGCCTCTATCATATCATACCATTTAGAAGTGAGATTCAAATGAAGGATAGGCATATCTGCAAAATCTTTAGAGAGGGTGTTTAGATTGGGTCTATTCATGAAATGAAAAGTTTAGTTTGTATAAGCTCTGCTTTATTCTCTAATCTTATAATACCATGACATTCCTCTGCAAAATATTTCTCTTGATCTAAATAGATATCCTCGTCTATCTCTGTCGCATAGAAATCAAATCCAAGTTTATAGGCTGCACTTCTATTAGTTCCTGAGCCTAAATGAGTATCTAGTATTATCCATCCTTCCTTAGCGAATGTATTATATATCCACCCGTATAGAACCTCAGGTTTTTGTGTTACATGTCGCTTAATATATTTTCTAGCAAGCCTATCATTATTTGCTACTTTATTACCTATCAGAGCGCGACTGCAGCTAAACACTTTAGTACTAATATTAAATGAGGTATATGCTAGTTCAGCCATCGCGAATGACACACCCTCTGGCTGTTTCTTGTCCCAAATTATCCAGCATTTCGATGGGGGTAGATAGTTTGAGAAATAATTCCCTCCCCAGATAATTTGATTTTTCGAAACTCGAAATAGCTCTTTAAAGTATTCTTCCGAAGGGGGCTTACTATCCCAATCTTTTGACTTGTATTTTGTAAGTTTGCCTTGTCCCTTTTTTTGTCCTATGCTGCCTCTCCTTTTTGCGATTCCAATCCCATATTCAGGATCGACGATAGCTAAGTCAAAATAATTATCAGGCTTTGTTTTCATAAACGCTATACAATCCATATTAAAAACTTCGCTGATTGGTTCTTTCATATTCCTAGTGCTTTGTTTACAGTTTCTTTTGCTTTCTTGATTAATACCTCCAAATCTTCTATATCTATATTGCAATCATGATAATATGAAGCTCCACGTGCAGACTCTATTACAAATTCGCTATCTTTTATTATATCTATCAAAAGCTCTAGCAATTCGGGTGCTGTAGCTATGAGTTGAGCGTTGGCTAATGGTTCATCGGCACATCTATCTCTACCTCCAGTATAAGCACAAGCAACATAATGAGATTGACCACATCCGATCTGAACACCTATTCCCCCATGCTGACCTATATGCCACTCTCCTTGCGTTCCTTTAAATTGTTTCTTTTCCATGTTCTTTGTTTTATTTTAAATCATCCGGAGTTTTAATTTTTCTTTGATCTGGCTTTTGATATACTGTCATTCCTTCGGAGCTTCGCCAATCGGAATTTGTTTCAAACATATCTTTTATCTCATCTGCCATTTTTAAGCCTTGTTCGTTTATTATCACTTTACGTGTCCGTTTAGACACATATTCACCAAAAGGGATTAGAAGTTGAATTTCGAGCTTCTTCGAGTTTTTATTATTCTTCACTATCCTTTTTATCCTGCGATACTCACGAGGTGAAATAAACATTTCTTCGATAGCATGTGGAACGGGATTATTATTATCATCATTGGCAGGATCAGCGACACGAAGAAAACAATCCACCAAGTATTTCAATAGCTGGTATGTGCTACTAAAACCATATTCTTTGCATATCAACCCCAAACGGTTAATATCTTTTAGAGAAACATAAGTATCTATCTTTTGCTTCTTATATGTTGGTGATTTGGGTTGATTTTTCATGTCCTCTTATTTTAAATGATCTATATAAAACATTGGGTTATCATACCCTAAACGATAATCGTGGAATACATACACACCCTGCATAATTGCTAACTTTCCACCATTCGCTCTTACCTTATCGGTGAATTCTGAATCAAAACGAAGGCTATTGTCTGAAAATCTATATTTTTCCCATGTTTTCTTTTGGAAGATCATCAAGAACCCGGCGATGTTTAAATCTGTTTCTCTAACCATTGTATAATGATCCTGTGCGATCTTTGCATTTCTTTTGTGGGTCATTATATCAGTTTCATAAAACAAATCCGGAACGCCAAACCTTTGATGATGGGATGCTATTCTGTTTGTAAGGCATCCAAATACTTGGTAATCGTTTCCATGTCTAATAATCGTATCATGTATTTGCTTTTTGGTATCTGGGAGAAGAAATAATACATCTGAATCTGTGATACAAATCCAATCCTCCGAGTTTGGCACTATCTCGCAATGCTGGTTGTGCGATCTGCCAATATTTTTTTCTGAATCGAAGGGGGCAAAGTAGTATATTCTAATCTCCTTACTTTTATCATTATTATTGAGGGATTCCTTTTGTTTTTGAATTTCCAAAGCAGATCTTAAGGATACACCACACCAATCTAAATTTGCACCTTGCATTATTCCACGGTGAACCCAATTATCTTCATTCCATAGTGTTGTCCATCCTTTGCTAAAGAGATAATCTCTTTTTTCTTTTTCTGTCATGTCTTCCATATCCGTAACTATTTATGTTTAAACCAACTTACATTATTTGCTTTATCATCTTTGAAAACTGTATTTACTTGTGTACCATGTACCAACCGATCGGAGAAATGGGTACGTGCTATGTAGTTGAATAATCCCATATCATATATTCCACAATCTGGGCGATTTTCGTTAAAATGGCTATCACTAACAGATTGAAAATAGAATGCTAGGAACTTATTGATAAAAGAGATTACGACATCAACACTACCACCCAAAAGACCAGCATTAAGCAATACTTTATTTGCATTCTTATTGATAAACTTTTGTATCAAAGTATGTTGGTGATATTCAAATAGCCATTTACATCCGGTTCTTTCAGCTTCATCGCCAACATATATAACCCCATCTTGCATAGTGTCAAATGGATTATTCAACATTTGTACATCCGTACCATCCACAATAAATACTTGATTAATATTTTCTTTGTTGGCAAGAAGATATTGGTAGTAATTAACCCAACGTTGGAAATAAATATTGTTTAGCGATGTTTCAACATTAATATATTGAGTAGTACCTTCAATTTCATTGTCAAAGCAGTCTGTTATTACAACTAATTTTTGCCCCTTCATGGAATCAATAAGAGGATAAAGCAATTTTTTATTTGCTTGCATGGGCTGTTCACTCTCTCTTTGGTAATCTCTAAGTTTTGTAAAGAAGCAAGTAAGGATAATATTTTTCTTTTCTCTGAATTCTACATATTCAGTTATATCTTTTCTTGAATCGTAAATCTTACTATTTGCCTCTATACATGCTTTCCTGTCATTTCCTTGTACTGTAGAATTAGCATTTCCGGTGTGTTCATCTATAGAGCAAATGAGTTTGCCACTATCCGGCACATCCATGTATCGGAACGAAGTAAGTCCGGCATTGTAGATTCTATTGGATAGATCGGGGTGTTCAAATCCCCATTTCCCAAATAAGGGTGACATTCCACCACACACATCTAAGCAAATGCGTTTATAGTAACACATGCAGCCCCTAGCGTGGGAATAAGCTTTGATATTACTATTTGAATATAGAAGAAGTGTGTCATTCAACATGGGTTTATTATGACCTTTGAATTCTTCAAATATGTAGTTCAAATGTGGTTCTTGGCTTTCAATGTATGGTTTATGCCAATCTGCAACTACAGGATGGCAATCATCATCAAATAAGAAGAAGTGTTCACACCCGGCATTGTATAATAATTCAAAACATTTATTCTTTGCTTTTGCTATCCCTACATTCTGATTGAATCTATAAGTAGCTTCTGAAACGGGTTTTTCACTAGCATCATCAACTATAACTATTTTTGTATTTGCTGGGGCAAAATATTGTATTTGTACTAATGTTGAGGCGAACACTTCGTAACGGTTATGAGTAGTAATACCAATACCGATTATGGGTTGATTTGTATTTGTCAAATCTTCGGCTTTAATGGTTAGCTCACTAAATAGTGACCCTAGCTCTTTTATTCTTTCAACAAGTTCTTTACTCATGGTTTTGTGCTGTTATAATTTCAAACTCAAAATATTCTTTTCCTTTTTTCACTATTTCGGTTTCCACAATGGCTTTTCGAATAAGTTTGTCATTGAATCCGTATTTCTTACTCAAAATATCTTGGGTGGGTTTTACCGGATTATCCCAATCAGAAAGCGAGTTACTAAAACCGAACTTAAAATGAATCTCGTATGGTGGTAATGGTATTTCAATTTTCGGAAGAAGCCAAAGCAATGTGTTTTGATAGGTTAGATACTTTTCAGTTTTATATCTTCTTCCCTGCCATGCTTCATTTACGGATAAGGGTTTTATCTCAATTCGTATCATCTTCTTTTCCCCCTTCTATATTTAGGCACATTGTAATAAAATGGCTCGTTGATTGAAGCCCTTTTAAATTCTGGTAATGGAATTTCCTTTAATGATGAAAGTGCTTTATTAAGATTTTCAGTATCAATAGTAGCTTTATTGAATTGTTGGGTAGCTTGAATTATTGCTAGTTCAATTTGTTCCAACGAAATACCGGGCAATGATGCTTGAATAGCTGCTATAGCTTTTGCCGTTGAATATCTGTCTTCATTTCCAACTATTATTATTTTTGATTTGCTTAAATCTGTCATAGCCTTGTTATTTTACTTTTTCGTAAACCTTTCTACCCAAATAAGCATCATAAGCGGCACTATGTAGTTTTGATTCGTCTACCTCAATATCTAAATACTTGGCAACGGGGGCAAGGCTGAAACTTTCCATGAACGGGCGTTCATCAATCAAATGTTGAGTAGCCAATGTTTTTACGTCAATAGGGTTAGACCAGAAAAAAGAATCAAATGTTCCAAGCGAACTATTACGATCGAAAAATGCTTTCAAAAACTTAACATCAAATTCGGGGGCACGCCAACCAACTAAATAAAACTTGTCGTTATTATTGGAATAAGACTTATAATCCAACAATAGATTAGTTAGCATATAGAGAACTTGAAATTCTTGATTGTACTTCCTAAAATCCAAGACATTCGTGTGTGACACGTTTAATGCTTCGTTATCAATTTTGCAACCTTTAAATGGATTGATACGATAATCAAACTTTGCGACTACTTCACCATCTATTACTATTTCCCCGGCTAATTGATGCATACCATGCAGGTAGGGATCAATCCCGGTTGTTTCTGTATCAAAGAATATTAGTTTTGTTCTATGCTGACGATATTTAAGTTTTGCTAAGAGAGATATAGCTTTAATACTAGCTTCATTTGTACATCTTTCACAAATTCCATTCTTAGCACTTGTTTTTGAAAAGCAACCCTTGTTTCTGCATTTCTTTGTAAATCGTTCCATCTTCTTATCCTTTTATTTCTATTCCGTAAATCTTAGCTATCTGATATTCTGCATTGCAGCCTTTGGAGTGAACCCAACCCGGTGACATGTAAATCACATCACATTCAAGTAAGGCTTCTATGTCTTTACCCATGTAGTGTGAGTAGGGTTTGTTTTGTTCGGGGCATATATCAAACGGGGTAATCACTTCATACTTCTTACTCCATATGTTTCTATAAAATTCCGCTTGCTTCTTTACCTCATCTATCGGAAGCCCTGTAATGGGTAAACTGATATATAATTTCTTCTTTGCCATATTCTATTTATTTTTTATTCTTCGTTTTTTGACTTCCCTCTTAAAGTCCTTCGGACTTCCTATTCGGGAAGTATAAGACAAGTAACCAAGTAATATATAGGCACTATATAGTTGCCGCTTTGGATATACTTTTGTATCCATTTATACCCATTTGCATTCTCACCACACTCTAACATATTGATATATAATAAATTACCTACATTTTACTATTTGTTGATTTCATCATGTTTTAGAATAGTATGATTTACTTGTAATAATTGCCTAAATTCCTTTTCTTCTTCGCTCTGTATAAAAGTGATATACTTCTTCACCTCATCCCATTCCTTAGTGACAAACTCTCGAATGTTTCTATGTTCCCAATCGGTTAACGATCCGGTGTTGTGTCTGTCTTTAGCTTGCTTTAGCACCTCATGCTTGCCCTTATTCATTATTTCTAAGCAAAGCATTTGTTTAGCCCTTCCCGTGCCTTTGGGGGTGATGATGTCCTGTTGAAATTGAATAGTTCGCCAATCCCGGAAGAAAGCTTCTACCATTTTGTGTAAATTATCCGGGGAAAAGAAGTCAATAATCGAACAGTTGCTTAAACGTCTGTTTACCGTTTCTATCCTCAGTATATTGCCTTCCGGCATCACCTTTCTTTTCTTATCCATAGATTCAAAAACTTTATCGTACACCTTGAAATATTTGCGGATATTGGTATGAAATTCAGTAACCTTCATTCTTTCGTTTTTAAACTTTGGGTTGTTCCATAATACTTTTTCATTGCCCATAGCTCCGATGCTTTTAATCTTATCTAAGAAGGTGCGGCAATCCTTCGATAGATTGAGGTTTAAACCAATTTCATAGCTGTAAATACGTGCATCTTCTGATCCTATCCCTTTGTCATATAATAAGCTATCAATAGTCGCTTTAGCTTGTGACATAGAGAACATGTTATAATTGTTTCTATCGTTCCCTGATATTTCATTGTGATACTTGTGAAGGCTACCTTCTGCTTTCAACCTTCTGTTTGTTTCAATCTTTACATATATCCCCTTTTGCTGCTTTAGGTTCTTGGTATCTATGTTATCATAGAAAACAGCACCATCCCTTGAATTTGTTTGTAAACCATTACGCCAAACGATGTAATCAATCTTGTCATCTGTCAATGGTGGGGTTACTATTGTGATTAAATCAAACATCTATATTTTCCCTTCTGCTATTAATCTTTCAATCTCGGAACGTAGCACATATGCTTTTCCCTTTATCTTTTTTTGCTCGAATACCTTATGATCTAAATAGCGTATATATGTACTTTTTCCAATGTTTAGCAGTTTTTGGACTTCTTTTGGACTTAATGTTTCCTTTTGCTTCTCTGAAACTAAATAAGATACTTTTTCATCCAACTTTAAAATTTGGCTTTTAAGTTCGTTCCACTCCTTTGCTGGTATTGTTATTTCTGTCATGATCTTTTGTTATGGTAATTGGTCCAACTCTTTTTCCTTCTTTTTCCTCTCTAGCTCTTTTTTTTCGAATTCCATTTTCTTCACCTCATCCAATACAAAAGAGCCTTTACCGAGAAACAGAGCTTTACAATATTGAGGTTCTTCTTTTTCGGAATGCTTTCTTTTATAGCCGAATGAAACACAATACCCAAGTTCCTTACAATGCCACATGAATCTAAATTGCATATCTTCACCAGCATTATGTTTGCAATACTCGCATTTGGGTATTATTGCCATAATCTGTTTAGCTTAGATGGTGATTATTTTTTTAGCTTCGCCACTATATGGGAATACATCCATGATTTTGGTTTCTGCTAATGCTTCAACTTCATAGTCTGCCAAAGTTCCTTCCATGCCTTTATTAATTACTTTCTTAGCCTCATCAATATCACATGCTTGTGCTAACATTAAAACAGAAGTTTTCCTTTCCTTACCTGCTTTTACATCAATAGTTATGAAGTTTACTTTTGCTTTGAAATAGCGATCCCCATTTTCATTGAAGAATATTTCGGATAGTTTTGCCCTCTTAATTGCTGTGATTGTAAAATCACCCGATATAAAGGGTTTTAATTCTTCGATTGTCCGGGCTTCTGCTTCCGTAAAGGATAGAGCATCTACCAAATAAGGTTCTGTTACTTTCTTTGATGTTCCACTCTCCATTGTTTTATCGTACGAAACTTTACTTTCAAAATAATTATGCATAATGTGATTTTTTAATATGAATAAAATGTAACCTTTAAACCACGTCTCAACTTTCGTTCGAACTTATCAAGTCCTTTGGAAAAAGCTTTTTCTATCATGGTATTTACTTGATCGTTATCATCTACAATTTTTATTAAGCCATCCATCCCTACCAAAGAGTCAATCATTTTTCCATCATTGATTCCATATACTTTGATTTTGAATTGTTGGTTAACTTCTTTAGTGCTGTAGTTGATGCCTTCGTAGTATATACCTTGATAATCTGCCATGATTCTTATTTTAAGGAGTTTTTCGATTTACGGACGTTTTGCTCTATCCACGTGTCTTTGTGTAGGAATAAAATAATGATGCTTAAATAGCCTTTTAAATAGCTTAATCTTTTAATAGCCGCGGTTCTTTGCTCGTAGCTGTTTTTGCAAGTCTTTAAAGTCAAGTGCTAGGGCATAACTCAACCGGAATACATGGTGATCTTTTTCGCCAAGTTTCACCTCCGGTACTATCAAGCCATCATTTATGTAGTTCATTATAGTCCTAGGGTTTACACAATGCATATTGGCTATTTCATTAGTGCCAACAAGCACATTATCAAATCGACTAAGGAAGGCTTGCAACTTTGCGTTTCCTATTTCTTCATTTACAAGCATCTGCAAATCTTTGTATGATGCCATGATTAATGTATTTGATTGACTTATACCCATGATCTATATTTTTATGCTGTGTAATCGTTTCTTCTAGCAACTATTGTCCTGCCAGCTCTTGTTTCTGCATTTCTGTTTTCTCGCATTTGAAGATGATCGAAAGGAATGTAAAGGAGGAAGATCAACAATAGACATGATGCCATTACTCTTTTTTTTACCTCATCCATATCAGCACCAACCAGATTGCACCAAAAATGTGCTGTAACCTCTTTGTCCTTTTGTAAGTCAAGTTTTATTTTAATATTCTTCATATGGCTTTTTGCTGTTTCGTAGGCTATTCCCATTTTTTCGGCAATTTCCTTGATTTGAAAACCAAGACCATTGAGATTATAAAACTTATTCTCAGTAAGGGTTAAGGGTATTATTGTTTTATCCATTGGTATGTTGCTTTATTCTATTTTCTCTTTTCTGTTTTCTTTCATCCAGAACTACAATATGTTGTGATAATACTTCGAACTCTGAATCTGTCAAATCATCAATTGTTTCTCTTTTCATTGCATTATCATAAGTAGTTTCTGAAACGGAGGCTTTTTGATAAGCCTTTTTCTTGTCGCCGTGCTTTGATTCTTTTTGAATCCTTTCTTTCCAAATATGAAGAAGATCGTTTGCCATAATTTTGTATGTATGATGTTTTATATATTGCTTACATGTGGTATCCAAAATCGTAATCTGAGGCTAAACCGCTATTAATCTCATGCAACAATCTTGCTTCTAGGCATATTCTAGCATGCCTCATATTAAGTGCCTCAACCATCTTAATACGGTTCGGGTTTTCTATATTTATAAATACATATGTTGTCATTTTCTTGTAGGTATTAAGATTGTTTCTTCATCTAGTTTATATGAAGTATAGTGGCTTACTTCACTTGTAGGAGGATAGGACTTTTCGACTTTTTTGTATCGGTAATTATCGTACATTACCAATGCGAAAAATAAAGCTAGACCGAATCCGGATAATAGAGAATAGGGTTTTATCTTCTTCTCAATTGTGTTATTTATCGTTTTACCTTTCATAACTGTATGATTTAATTAAATAGAGAAATCAACTTTTTATAATAATGTCTTAATGAAAGCCATGTTCCTAAGAATTCTATATCTCTCAAATCTTTAGAGATACGCAGTTCAGATTTAATTACTCGATCTATGCCGCTTAACTCATTAAGCATTGCTTCTTTGGTGAATCTCTTGTTAAACTGAGGATTAGCGATGTATTTATTAAAAACTTCAATCGCCTTCTTTCTGTGATCTTCTGCTTTCATATCCTTATTATTTTTTAGCGTCTCCCCCTTTTTGGGGATTTTATTTGCTATATTTGTTAGTTTACTTTGCATTTGCTTTCCCTTTTATGGGTGAAGCACGATGCAAATATAACGTTATATATTCCGATACATCAACTATTATTCGGTATATATTTATGTTATTAGGTTTATTTAACAGTATATAACGTTTTATATAATGAGAAACTTCGACTTAAAGAGATTTAGAAAGGATAATAATCTAAAACAGAGTGATCTTCAAGAAATGTTGGGGGTGGCTCAGAGCTTTATATCTAAAGTTGAAAATGGGAAAGAAGCTTTTCCTCCACTTCATTATAAAACTCTTAAAGAAAAGTATGGTGAGGATATTGTGAAGAAGTATAAAATTGAAGATAGAAAGTTCAACAATCGGTTGGATATTATTGGTGATGGAAATATTGCCAATGCTGGAAATATCGGGGGTGATGCAATTTTCTCAATAAAGAAAGAAGGCAATGATAGTTTTGTCCTCTCATTTGAAGATGAAGATTTCGTAATACCGGAAGGTCTTCCTAGTAGTGTACATCAAAAAATAATACAAATTATTGCTCGCACAAATAGAATACAGGAGGAAAACGAGCAATTAAAAAAAGACAAGACGATTTTACAAGAATTCATAACTATGTTACAAAGCAAAAACAAAAACTAATTGACATCATATAGCATTCATTTATCTATACTTAAATAGATTGCTATGTCAGAAATCAATATCAAAGGGGATAGAAATATCTTTAACACCGGAACAATACAAGGTGATTATATAATTGACAATACAATTATTCACCGTTACGAAATTACGATATCAGACTTATTAAAAACATTTACCATGAGTAATGAAGATAAAGAACAAAGCTTGGTTAATATGACAGATGCCCAAAAGAAATTGGCAGAAGCAATAGATAAATTTTCACAAGCTGAATTGGTAAGAGCAGAATCCGGGAAGATTAGGGATGAAACTGATAAGTTGAGAGCAGAAGCAGACAAAAACAATTCTATTGCTAACCTCAACTACTCTAAAATCATGTTAGAAGATCGAGAGATAATAAAAATAATGCTGGATAAATTGAACTAAAAATTAAAAATACAAATAACATAAACTATGAAGAAATTAATATTTCCGATAATCGCAATGTGCTTGATGTTTTCATGTACTCCGAAGGTCTATATGAATAGCTATTCGGTTGATTTATCCAAACACTATGCAAGTGGAATGTTTATTACTGAAAGTAATTCAGTTGCATTTGATTATGAACCGATAGGACTTGTCGGAATTGAGGGTGGTGGTAAAGAATATAAAGAATCGAAGGTTGTAAAGCTAACACTAGATGATGTTTTCAATCAATTTGTAGATAACTGCAAGAAACTTGGAGCTAATGCAGTTATAAATATCAAAATCGAACAGATACACAATACCGGAGGAAACACTTATTACATATCTGGTATGGCAGTAAAGAAAAAATGATTTAATAGAAGTACCTGCCAAACGTTCCGCAATTTGTTCCGCAAAAGAAAAAACCCTTTGAAAATCTAGTGATAATCAAAGGGTTCTAAAAACAATCTGTACCCAGACCCGGGATCGAACCGGGATGGAAGTGAATCCACTGGTGTTTGAGACCAGCGCGTCTACCAATTCCGCCATCTGGGCATTTTTTGTGAGTGCAAAGATAGATATATTTTCGAGATTACCATACATCTGCTCTTTTTTTTGAAAAAAGAAGTATTTTTTTTTCTATGCATAAAATATATTACATTTGTTTACGTCTTAATAATGTTAGACGAACATATAAATATAAATTCATACCATATTTTAAACCATGGACAATAAAAACAGTTATTGTGTAATTATGAGTGGCGGAATTGGCAGCCGTTTTTGGCCTTTCAGCCGAGAAGCTCGTCCTAAACAATTTCTTGATTTCTTCGGTACAGGTCGTTCTCTCTTACAGATGACAGTAGATCGATTCAAAAAGATTCTGCCTCTTGAAAATATATTTATTGTGACTAATGAGAGTTATGCAGAACTTACAATGCAAGAAGTTCCTGAATTATCTCCCAGCCAAATACTTTTAGAGCCTCTGAGAAGAAACACTGCCCCTTGTGTTGCTTATGCTAGTTATCACATAAATTCGATAAACCCTAATGCCAATATAGTAGTAGCACCTTCTGATCACCTTATACTTAAAGAGGATGAGTTTGCTGCTGTAATAAACAAAGCACTGAGTTTTGTAGATAACCATGAAATTCTTTTGACTTTGGGTATTAAACCCAATAGACCAGAGACAGGATATGGATACATCCAAATTGACGAAGCAACTGTTGGAGATATCAACAAAGTAAAAGTTTTTACAGAAAAGCCAAATCTTGATTTAGCTAAAATTTTCTACGAAAGTGGGGAGTTTCTTTGGAATTCGGGACTATTTATATGGAATGTAAAAACAATAATAAAAGCCTTCAATGATAATCTACCTGAAGTAGCTACTATTTTCAACCAAGGAAAAGAAATATACAGAACCGATAAAGAACATGCTTTTATAAAAGAACAGTACTCTTATTGTCCTAGTATCTCTATTGATTATGGAGTTATGGAAAAAGCCAATAATGTATGTGTGATAATGGCAGATTTTGGATGGTCAGATCTTGGAACATGGGGTTCACTACACGACATCTCTGACAAAGACAAAGATGCAAATGTGTCACTTAAATGCGAAACTCTATTTTATGACAGTTCAGAAAACATAGTTGCTTTACCTGATGGAAAATTAGCTGTAATTCAAGGACTAAACAATTATATTGTGGCTGAGGTAGACGATATTCTTTTAATTTGTCAGAAAGAAGAAGAGCAACGTATCAAACAATTTGTAGCCGACACCAAGTTAAAATATGGTGATAGTTATATTTAATATATTAAAAGACTTATCGATATATAAAAAGTGGCATTATCTGTCACTTTTTTTCTTTAATTTTGTCGACAATGAATAAGATATCCATCATAACAGTAAACAGGAATAATGCTGAGGGTCTAGAAAACACGATCAAAAGCGTTATCGAACAAACTTATAGCAACTATGAGTTTATTATTATTGATGGAGATTCAACAGACAATAGTATAGAAGTTATTAAGCGTTATTCTTCCAAGGTATCTTTTTGGGTTAGCGAAAAAGATACCGGCATCTTTAATGCAATGAATAAAGGAATCGCACGCGCCACGGGAGACTATTGCTATTTTCTTAATTCGGCTGACAGATTTGCGTCTAAGAATGTTTTAACTAAGATTTTCAATAACCAAAGATATAAAGCTCCGTTTATTAATGGTCACCAAATTAATGACTTTGGAAGCTATACACAAAAGGTTCCCTGCCTAAACAGAAAACTAACTTTATTTGATTTCTATTGGGGAACTATAAAGCATCAAGCAACTTTCATCCGCAGAGACTTATTCGTAACCTATGGTCTTTATGACGAAAGCTTAAAAATAACTTCTGACTGGAAGTTTTTCCTTCAAACAATCGGATTACATAATGAGCAGCCTCTATTTATAGATGTAGATATTGTTCTTTTCGAATGGAATGGTCTAAGCACCAATCCTCAATTAACTGCAGCGCATGCAGAAGAAAGAACACATGTTCTCAACGAATGTATTCCAACATCAATACAGAGTGATTATGAACACTTTCACGAAATGAGCGATTATCAATACATCGTTAGAGTGATGAAAAAAAGCCGCATATTTAGATTCCTTGTAAAAGGGCTAGTGAAAGTATTCAAATAAAAAAACAACTAAAGCTATAAGTATCAAAGTATCTGCTTTAGATATCTAAGCAACGACACAATATAATACTTACACTCTCTACCCTTAAGATTTTAACTGAGTACTATCTATAATACACTTTTCTTCGATAGAGATACCAAACAAAGCAAAATCATACTTCACAGGATCATTAGCATCAAACAATCTTAGATTATCAGTCAACTCTATTGCAGCAGCCCAATCGGGCTTATCACGAGACAATATCCCTATTTTTTTAGCAGTACGCTCCACATGTAAATCTAAAGGGCATATCAAATCTTTTGGTTGAATTGTTTTCCACAAACCAAAATCAACACCTTGCTCATCGTTCCTCACCATCCAACGCAAATACATATTTAATCGTTTACATGCCGATTTTCGGGTAGGATTAGGAATATGTTTACGAGTACGGGAAGGTGCATCCGGTGCATTAAAAAAATACTCTTGAAAATGATTCAAACCCTGTTCTACAGTCATACCCTCATTCGGAAAGAATGCACTTTCCAAAGTAGCATATTTAGAATAATGTCTCTTGAAAAAATCGATACAATACAATAGGTCTGTATCATTAAACGTGCGATGCTTAAAGCCGAGTAATTGCTTTAAATCGTTGTCCTTATGTTGTGTTATAAACTCATAAGGAGCATTATCCATTCGTTGAGATAATTCTTTACATTTTTTTATGATAGTTGGACGTTGTCCCCACGCAAAAATAGCAGCAAAAAATCCCATAATTTCTATATCTTCGCATTTACAATAAGCATGCGGAATACAAATAGGATCATTTTCTATGAATTGTGGACGATTATATAGTAAGACCTTCTGATCTAAAAAATCTTTTAGGTATTCGAAATTAATTACAGCCATTATTATAGATTAATATATTTCTTCGTATCTTTAGTAAACAAGTAATGTATATGATACGTTATTAATAAATATGAACTAAAATTAATTATAAAAAAACAAAAGACATGAAAAACAAGGTTGAAATTCTCTTTCGGTCTACTATGATTGCATTATTTGCTGTCATATTAGTGTCGTGTAGTAGCAAATTAACACCCCTCTCTCCTTCACTTTTCAGTGTAACACCTAGCCCATTAGAAGTTCAAGGCTCTAAAATCCCTGCAACAGTTAATGGCAAATTCCCTGAAAAATGGTTCAATAAAAATGCAGAAATAACTATTACACCTGTATTGAAATGGGGTATTTCGGAACAGTTAGGAACAGCCGTTACTTATCAAGGCGAAAATATAGCGGGAAATGGTATTGTTGTCCTTCAAAAACAAGGTGCGCCTTTCACAATCAAATCTGAGTTCGACTATGACCCAGAGATGGCTAATCCTGCACTCTATCTACGATTTACAACTCTTGTAAAAAACAAACCTGTAACTCTTCCTGATGTAAAAATTTCAGAGGGACTTATTACTACGGCTGCATTAGCAAATGCTTTAACAAACACTCCAGCAGATGCTCCTGATGATTTCCAAAAATTGATAAAAGACGCTTATGATGCGAATATTCTTTTCCTTATTCAACAAGCAGAACTTAGATCAAGCGAATTGAACTCTAATAATCTTGCAGCTTGGAAGAGCTTAGTAAAAAGTGCAGATAACAACCCAAGACAAAATGTAAATGTAGAGGTTCTTGCTTATGCATCTCCTGACGGTGGTTATGAGTTAAACTCAAAATTAGCAGCACAACGTGAAAAAAACACGACTGGTTATTTGAATAAAGAATTCAAAAAAGACAACGTAAACACAAATGTATATGCTAATTATACAGCTCAGGACTGGGAAGGTTTCAAGAAACTGGTAGAGGCTTCAAGCTTACAAGACAAAGACTTAGTATTGCGTGTACTTTCTATGTATACTGACCCTGCGGACAGAGAGCGTGAGATTAAAAATATATCTGTAATCTACAAAGATCTTGCAGAAACTATCTTGCCTCAATTGAGACGTTCACGTTTAGTTGCTAATGTTGAAACAGTAGGAAGAACTGACAATGAGTTGATACAAGCATTCAACACAAATCCATCTTCTCTTACTGCAAACGAATTGCTATATACTGCAACATTACAAGGTACACCTCAAGAAAGAATATATACTGTGGTTACTCAAAGATTCCCTGCTGATTATAGAGGATGGAATAATTTAGGAGCTTTCTATTTTGCAAACGGTCAAATAGATGCTGCTCAAAAAGCATTCTTGAAAGCTCAACAAATAAATAACAAAGCTCCTGAGCCAAACATGAATCTAGGTTTATTAGCTATGGCAGACGGAGATATTGCTAAAGCTGAGCAACTAATTGCTAATGGATCGCAAGCAAACACTTCTAACGAAGCTCTAGGCTTGTTGTACCTAAAAAAAGGTGATTACAACAAAGCCATTCAAGCTTTTGGTGATACAAAATCGAACAATGCTGCTTTAGCTCAAATATTGACTAAAAACTATAATCAGGCAGAACAAACTTTAAATAGCATCAGCAACAAAGATGGTATGACTCATTATCTTGAAGCAATAGTAGCTGCACGTACAAACGATGCAACGGGTGTTGCTCACCATCTTGGAGCGGCTTTTGAAGCTGATCCTAATTTGAAACAAAATGCGATATATGATTTAGAGTTTGCTAAGTTTGCAAACAATACAACTGTATCTTTCCTTTTTAAATAATATAGAACAACCATTCTATACTATTATTAAGTAAGACTATAAAATAAATAAGGCTACCCAAGGGTAGCCTTATTTATTTTTGCAATCATTATTAGCATATCACATCGTGATTTCTCTTCCTTGATAGAAGTCTAATATCTTACTTCTGAATACAAAATCGTATTTAGCTTGTATCTGTTCCGATTTACTGCTTATCAATCTGGTTTGAGCCTCATTATATTCAAACACACTTGTTTTACCTATCTGATAACGTTCTTCGGCATATTTGAATGACTCTGCGGCTGCCTCATACGCTTTCTCTGTAGATATAAACTTAGCTTGCGATGCCGTAGCATTCTGATAGGCTTGTTGTATTTCCTTAAAGAGTGCCAATTTCACATTCTCCAGTATCAACTCTTGATTTTCGATACTTAAACGAGCCTGACGTACCTTATTGCGAGTTTGAAATCTATCAAAAATAGGAATACTTAAGTTTAAGCCCATTGCTATACGATAGTTATCTCTCAACTGATGAGCTATTCCTGCATTAGGAAATGCCTCATCTGCTCCGTAAACATGACTAAAACTATTATCATACGAAGCTCCAAAGCTAAGCGTTGGCCAATAACCTGCTTGAGCAACTTTGAGTGCTTTCTTTGTGCTTTCCACATTAAATTCAGCCTCTTTTACATGAGGTCTCGTTTGTACTGCTTGATCATATACAACATCAGGCTTTACCAAACCTGCAAGTACATCCTCCACCATCAAAGTTTCGGTCAATTTAGGAGCTTCAATATCAAACCCATCAAAAGTGGGTAGATTAAGTGCTTGAGATAAATCCAACAAACTAAGTTGAAGTTCATTTTCTGATGTAGTTACATTCAGCTCGTCTTTAGCAAGTTGTGCTTTTATATCATACAATTGAGATTCGGCAACCTTACCTGTCTCTACAAGAATAGAAGTCCTATCAACTTGCTTTTGAGTTAAAGATACCTGCTCTTTATACACTCTCAGTATTTCTTTTTTAAATAGAACCTCTAGAAAATAGGAGGTGACTTGTAACTCCATATTTTCTTTAGCCTTATTCAATCCTGCCATAGCAGCAAGCAAACTCAACTCATCCGCTTTTATCTGATTTTGTATCTGAAATCCGGTAAAAATCGGAACGTTAGTAGCAACTGAAAAGCTTGTAAGTGAAGCCGTTTTTGCTTCAAAAACACCAGTAGATGCATTAGGTGAGCGCCCGAAGTTAAAGCTTTGACCCGCCCCTCCCGTTAAATCAGGGAGACGTTGATTCTTGCTTGTATTTACGTCTACCTCAGCACCTTTTACCTTCAAGTCTTGCTGTTTTATTTCTATATTGTTTTTTATTGCATAATCAATACATTGCCTCAAATCCCAAGCCGATTGGCTTTGCATACTAAAGCTCAATAATAAACAACCTACAGCTATAATATATTTTTTCATAGAGTTATATCGTATTTTATAAGTAAAGTCTCAGACCTATTTATCATTTAGGTTGTTGTGGCATATCTGCCTTCTCATCTCTTTCGTTACCTCTTACTTTCTGACCTTTGGTTAAACCTGATTTAACTTCGATATTGATACCATTTGATAGTCCAACTTTTATAAATTGTTTATCAAATACCTGTTTGGGTGTTTCTTGTTTAAGTATATACACAAATGCAGAATCGTTACTGAAAGATACTGTACTCTCTGGTATTGTTAATACACCTTTTGCATTTGCTACAATAATTTGAGCATTGGCACTATATCCTGCACGTATATTTATAGTATCAGTAATCTGAGCAGCAGCTTTTATCTCGAAAAGGATTGCTCCATTCTCTTCAACACCTTTAGGAGCAACATACTCAAGTGATGCGTCAAATTTCTTATTATCAATAGCTCCGATCGACAATTTAATAGGCATTCCGGTATGGATACGTCCTACTTCTGTTTCATCTACTTTACCGATGAAGATCATATCGTTCATGTTTGCAACAGTAGCAATAGTAGTTCCCTCGTTGAAGTTATTAGATTGAATTACCGAGTTACCCACTTTTACAGGTATATCTAAGATCATACCATCTATAGTAGAACGGATCTGAGTATTACTGTATTTAGCGGTTTTCTTAGAGACCCCTGTCCGTATAATATCCAGATTATCTTTTGCATTTTCAGCATCTTCTTGTGCCTTTCTATAATCAGCTTCGGCTTTGTCCATTTCCTCTTTAGCTATTACACCCTTTTCAAATAATTGCTTTTGACGGTTATAATCAGCATTAGATAAATTCTGATTAATTTTAGCAATATTCAATTGAGATTCGGCAGCACTCAACGATGCAGATTCGGGAACAACTTGTATGGTAGCAATTACTTCTCCCGCTTTCACATAGTCACCAGCTTCTTTAAGAACCGTTTCTATAATACCTGCAATTTGCGGCTTAATAAGAACTTCGTCACGAGGAGAGACTTTTCCTGTAGCAACAGTAGCATTCTCAATATCCCCTTCTACAACCTCTACTATTTCATAAATAACCTCCTTCGGTTGGCTCTTTTGCCAAAGGAAAACAAAGATGCCAACAACTACAACTGCGATAAGAACTACTCCAAGTATACTGAAGATTTTCTTCACAGGACTTTTCTTTTTTGCGCTACTTTCCATATTTATTTGATGTTTATTTTTTTGCTTTTAAGGTTGTAAACCTGCTTCTTTTTATTTTATATATCCGTATTATATTGTACTTATCTATTCTTCTCGAATTGCATCGATTGCCTTAATATTCAGAGCTCGTAAAGCAGGTATCAATCCGGCAAACAAACCCGAAACAATAAGTATTGTCATCGAAATGATAGCTGTTCCGAAGGATATAAACGGAGGTATAAAGAACATATCGTCACTAGCTCCTCCCCTCATTGCTGTACTTATCATTTCCAAGATAACCACGCCCCAAAACAAGCCTCCAAATCCCGCAATGAAAGTGAGAACAAAACTCTCACTTACAATTTGAGATACAATTGCAACAGGTTTTGCTCCCAATGCACGACGCACCCCAATCTCTCGGGTTCGCTCACGTACAGTAACCAGCATAATATTACTTACACCAATAATACCCGAAAGTAAAGACCCTAACCCGACAATCCAGATAAGGGATCTTATGCCCAGAAATAAGTTGGCAAAAGTTTTAAACTCCTTTTCTATATTAAAGCTTCGCACAGCTTTCTCATCATTAGGAGCAATATTATGATTCGTTTTCAAAATTGTTTTAATTTGATCTTCCAAAACCGAAACTGCCATTCCGGGTTTAGCCGTAGCCCCTAGAAAGTGGATAACATCCCCTTGGTTAAAAGCTTTTTGCATAGTAGAGAATGGTATAAAAACCGAAGTTTCGGCATCTCCTCCAATCTGAGCCTTCGAGTTGGGACGAATTACCCCCACTACTTGAAAATATATACCATTCACCCGAATATACGCTCCAATAGGATCTTGACCACTATCGAACAAGTTTTCAGCAACTGTTTTACCAATCAAGGCAACCTTACTGACATTACGAATATCTAAATCATTAAATAATCGCCCTTTCAATATAGTCTGAGTTTGTATTTTGAATTGATCGGGGTAAACGCCCATTACCTGAGCCGATGTTGATTTACGACCAATTACCACATTCTTCGAAGAGCTTTCGCCAAATAACATTGGCGAGATATATTCAAGAGCCGTAGCCTTTTGTTTAATAATTTCGAGATCTCTATTATTCATATTCCACCAACGCCCCTTGCGAAAACCTTTGTAAGGCTCGCTTGTTACATTCGTAAAAAAGAAGCCCGAGTTAGTTGCAAAACCTTTTACGTTTTTCGCCATACCTCCCTCTAGAGCATTACCTGCACCTATAAGAATGACTAACATTAAGATCCCCCAAAAAACTCCAAAGCCGGTCATCACACTTCGCATTTTGTTTGCGGTGATGGTATTCCATATTTCCTGCCACTTATCTAAATCGAACATAGTCTACTATTTCTTTTTTATTTTTATTCGGAACGCATAGCTTCGATAGGACTAATACTAACAGCCCTTTTAGCAGGAATATAGCCTGCAAATACTCCAGAGACAATCAATACGGCAGTTGCTGCTAAAACAATACCCAGATCGACAGTAGGATCTTTGAAAATACTAGGTCCTCCATCCCCAGAAGCAGGAGCCATCTCCATTCCCTCACTAATCAACTCGGTAAGTCCGACACCAAATACCATTCCTATATAACCAAATGAGGTGGTTATGATTATCGACTCCAATAATACGAGTTTCAATATAGAATAGGGATTTGCTCCGATTGCTTTTCTAATACCAAATTCGCGAGTACGCTCCTTTACTGTTATAAGCATAATATTACCTACGCCTACAATACCTGCAATAAGAGAGGCAATACCCACAATCCAAATAAACATGGTTATTCCACCAAATATAGCCTCGGTTTGCACTGCATCTTCTGCAGTATTCCAAATCCAGATGGCAGATTTATCTTCGGGATCGAAATTATGCAGAGCGCCTAATTTTTCTCTTAATCTTTTAATGAAAGCTTCGTTCTCGGGCATTGTATTAAGCCCTTTTACTGTAAAATCGAGCCTATCTACATTGTAGCCTTTTCCGTAAAGACTTTGAGCTGTAGAAAATGGGACATAAGAGGGAACATTGGTACGTCCCGTTTCATCTTTATATACACCTACTACTTGATAAGCAATTCCATCGGAAGTTACATACTTGCCCAATGGATCTTCATCTTTAAAAAGAACTTGCTGCATCTCGGTATTAATGACGATAACCTTGCGTCTCTGATCCATATCTATCTGATTGATAAATCGACCTGTTCCTGTAGACATATCAATATTACTAATATAAGCAGCATCAGGATATACACCATTCATTCCCCAAGAACCATATTCTTTTTCAAATGAAATAGTTGATCTTCGTTCGATCTGAGCCGACACATAATCTATCTCAGGAATTTTATTTCGTAGTAAGTCGTAGTCTTTATTATCAAATTTAACTTGTCTATCAACAGGCAAACCTTTATAAGGCATCGAAACATATCCTGTTCCAACACTTACTGCATTTTTTGCCCGACTCGAAAAGTTAGCCGTTATTCCGTTTTTCAACCCATTGCCTGCTCCAAGCAAAACAATAAGCATGAAGATACCCCATGCAATAGAAAATCCCGTCAAAAAAGTACGGAGCTTATTCTTATTGATCGTGGCACCAATTTCTCTTAATGAATCAAAATCAAACATAGATTATTTTTTATTTATCTCGATCGATCCTATTATACCATCTTTTATATGTATCACACGATCGGTAGCATCAGCCACACCCTGCTCGTGAGTTACAATAATCATAGTCATGCCATCAATCTCATTGATTTCGCGAAGCAAACGCATCACATCTTCCGAAGTCTTACTATCTAATGCTCCCGTGGGCTCATCCGCCAGAATAATCTGAGGCTGAGCAATCAAAGCACGAGCTATAGCTACACGCTGTTTTTGTCCTCCCGACAATTCGTTAGGTAAATGTGTAGCATGACTGGCCAACCCCATTTTATCGAGATATTCCATTGCCATTATATTTCTCTTTTTGCGGCTCACCCCTTGATAATATAGCGGAAGAGCTACGTTTTCCAACGCGTTCTTAAATGTTATCAAGTTAAAGGATTGAAAGATAAAACCAATCTTACGATTACGTAGTTCTGCAGCCTTCGACTCACTAAGGTCTTTTATGAGGACATTGTCTAAATAATAGTCGCCGGTATCATAAGTATCCAATATTCCAAGAATATTTAACAAGGTGGACTTACCAGATCCTGAGGCTCCCATTATAGATAGAAACTCGCCTTTATCAACACTCATATCTATACCTTTGAGCACGTGCAAAGGTGAGCCTCCATAGTACGTTTTATTGAGATTTCTTATTTGTATCACTTTAAGTCTGTTTATATGTTTTTAGTAAGCCACACTTCTCTATTAGTATCATTTCGAAAGGAAATATCACAAAGTTCTAAATTATTTTTATTAAGCAAGCTTTTTAAGATTTTTTTTATTACAATAGCTTCTAAAAACTATATTTAATAGTCAAAATAGATGTTTTTAACCTCTCACTACATTGCTCAACATACATAAGACTCCATATTTTATTATTGGTTACAGAAAAATGTTAGTTTTTTTCATGACATCTCTTTTTTATCATATTTAAAATTATTCTTACTTTTTTTCATCCAAAATTCGCTGTATATTTGTAGTATCTTTTTAAAAGTATTAAAAGAACATTTCCACCTTAGAAAACTGTAATGACAGAAGCATTAAAGCACGAATGCGGGATCGCAATGATCCGTCTTTTAAAACCACTTGAATACTATCAGGAAAAGTATGGTACATGGAGGCACGGTCTTAACAAACTGTACCTGCTTATGGAAAAACAACATAACCGAGGACAAGAGGGAGCCGGACTAGCTGTTGTAAAGTTAGACGCACAGCCGGGTACTGAATTTATTTTCAGAGAAAGAGCAACAGGGTCGAGTGCCATTTCCGAAATATTCGGCAATGTACACAACCACTTTGGCAAAATCTCTTCTGAAAACCTCGAAGATCCTCTTTATGCAAAGGAGAACCTCCCTTTTGCCGGAGAACTATTTCTTGGACACCTAAGATATAGCACTACGGGAAAAACTGGATTATCTTATGTACACCCTTTCCTTAGACGTAACAATTGGGCTTCACGCAATCTGGCTCTTGCCGGAAACTTCAACATGACTAATGTTGACGAGTTATTCAACGATTTGGTAAAAGAAGGACAACATCCGCGTGATTATGCTGATACCTTTGTTCTATTAGAATCATTAGGTCATCATCTTGATCGTGAGGTGCAATTTCAATACGACAAATACGGTAAAGACAAAACTGTAAAAGGTACCGATCTTAATAAGCTTATCGAAGAGAATCTAGATATACCATTTATGCTACGTACAGCGAGCGAGAAATGGGATGGAGGATTTGTTATTGGTGGACTTATAGGTTGTGGCGACTCTTTTGTATTCCGTGATCCATGGGGAATTCGTCCAGCATACTATTATATGGATGATGAGATTGTGGTTGTTGCATCGGAACGCCCGGTTATCCAAACAACAATGAATTTAGATGTATCTGATATCAAAGAGCTGGAAGCGGGACAGGCTATCGTTGTAAAAAAAGACGGTCGTGTTATGTTCCCTCAGATATTAGAAAAGAAAGAATCATTTGCACCTTGCTCCTTCGAACGTATTTACTTCTCGAGAGGGTCTGACTCAGATATCTACAGAGAAAGAAAAGAGCTTGGAAAACTGTTACTTCCACGTATCCTAAAATCTATTGATTCGGATCTTCGCAATACTGTATTTTCATTTATTCCAAACACAGCCGAAGTTGCATTTTATGGTATGACCCAAGGCTTGGAAGAATATATGCAGGAAGTAAGATTCAAAAAGATCAGAGAAAAAGGTGAACATGCAACCAATGACGATCTTAAACGAATATTAGCAATGAAAGTTCGCACCGAAAAGGTGGCGATTAAAGATATCAAACTAAGAACTTTTATTTCCGAAGATAAAGGACGTAACGATCTGGCGGCACACGTATACGATGTAACCTACGAGTCGATCCGTCCATACAAAGACAATCTTGTTGTTATAGATGACAGTATAGTTAGGGGAACAACTCTTCAACAAAGTATTATCAAAATGCTAGATAGACTACACCCTAAGAAAATTGTAGTATTGTCTTCATCTCCTCAAATTAGATATCCCGATTGTTATGGTATAGACATGTCTAGGATGAGCGAATTTGCTGCTTTCAGAGCAACAATACAACTTCTAAAAGACAGAAATCTAGAACACATTATTGACGAAGTTTATCAAAAATCGGCAGCACAACGCAATAAGCCGAAAGAAGAAATAGTTAACTATGTAAAGGAAATATATGCACCCTTCACCGAAGAAGAAATATCTTCAAAAATAGCAGAAATGCTAACACCCGAAGGTACAGAAGCAAAAGTAGAAATTGTATTCCAAAGCATTGATAATCTTCACAAAGCATGTCCAAATAACAATGGAGACTGGTACTTCTCGGGTAACTATCCTACTCCGGGAGGAAACCGCATGGTAAACACAGCCTTCCTTAACTATGTTGAAGGTTTAGAAAAAAGATCATACTAATGTAGTAAACTTTAGATAGTACAATTCTATAAAAAAAGCGACAGATTATTCTTCAAGAATACGACTGTTGCTTTTTTTCGTATTAACACATTCTAATTTTGCATAAAACTGCATCTATTTAGTATTTAATACACAAAAAATTGTCTATCTTTGTATGATTATTTCTCAGCAATCACTTTGTATAGCTAAAACACTATTATACATGAAGATATTGGTAATAAACGGACCTAATTTAAACTTATTAGGAAAACGTGAACCTTCAATATATGGCAATACTACATTTGACATGTATTTTGCCGAATTGGTTTCATTATATACTGATAGTTGCAAATTATTCTATTACCAATCTAATCACGAAGGCGATCTGATAGATAAAATACATGAAGTCGGATTTGAATATGATGGTATTGTAATGAATGCGGGAGCATACACCCATACCTCAATAGCACTGCATGATGCAATAAAAGCGGTAACCACTCCGGTTATAGAGGTGCATATCTCTAACATACATGCAAGAGAAGAGTTTCGTCACAAATCGATGATAGCACCAGCCTGCAAAGGGGCAGTAGTCGGACTGGGACTCGAATCCTACAAATTAGCGATTGAATACATTATTAGAAATACAAAATAATTATTATAATTAAAAACTACTTTTATGTTTAAGAAAACGAAAATTGTTGCAACAATTTCAGACATGCGTTGTGATGTTGATTTCATCCAGTCGTTGTACAACGAAGGGATCAACGTAGTTAGAATGAACTCGGCTCACATGACAGAAGAAGGATTCGTTCAAGTAATCAGCAACGTACGTGCAGTATCAAAGACTATTGGTCTTATGATGGACACTAAAGGTCCTGAGATCCGTACAACTGCAACTGAGTCTGGTGAGAAGATTGTTGTAAAAACAGGTGATAGACTGAAAGTTATCGGAGACATCAATGTAAAATCTACTCCAGAACAAGTAGCTGTATCATACCCAAGTATCGTAAAAGATGTTCCTGTAGGAAATCTTCTTCTTATCGACGATGGTGAAACTGCTCTTAAAGTAATCGAAAAAGGAAATGACTATCTTCTTGTAGAAGTTCAAAATAACGGAACAATTGGTAGCCGTAAAAGCGTAAACATCCCTGGTGTAAGCGTAAACTTACCTTCAATCACTGAGAAAGATAAAAAATGTATTGAAATCGCTATCAAATACGGAGCTGACTTCATTGCACACTCTTTCGTAAGACATAAAGAAGACGTTCTTGACGTTCAAAAAATATTAGATGCTCACAACAGTGACATTAAGATCATTGCAAAAATCGAAAATCAAGAAGGTGTTGATAACATCGACGAAATTTACGAACATGCTTATGGTGTAATGGTTGCTCGTGGAGACTTAGGTATCGAAGTTCCTCAAGAAAACATCCCAGGAATCCAACGTTTGTTGATCCGTAAAGCAATCGAATATAAAAAACCGGTTATCGTTGCGACTCAAATGTTGCACACTATGATCGAAAACCCACGTCCAACACGTGCTGAAGTTGCCGATATTGCAAATGCAGTATATTACGGAACTGACGCTGTGATGTTGAGTGGTGAGACTGCTTATGGTAAATATCCAGTTGAAGCTGTTCGCACAATGGCTCAAGTAGCTCGTGCTGCTGAAATCTCTAAATTAGAAGAGAACATTATTCCTGTTCCATTCAAAGATTCAGAATACGATAATACTTCATTCCTTGCTAAACAAGCTGTTAAATCAGTAAACCAACTTGGTGTTAAAGCAATTATTACTGATAGTGTAACTGGACGTACTGCACGTACATTAGCTGCTTTCCGTAGCAAAAACCCAGTATTCGCAATCTGTAACAAAGAAGAAGTAGCTCGTTACCTTTCTGTTTGCTATGGTGTTGATGCTCGTTTCCAAGAGGATACCGGTTATACAACTAACAAACACAAACAATATTTCTTGAAAGCATTAAAAAATCTTACTGAAGCTAAATCTGTTAGCAAAGAAGATACTGTTGCATATTTAAGCGGAAGCTTCACTGAAGGTGGAGGTACATCTTTCCTTGAAATCAACAACGTAGGAAAAGTGCTTGAAGCTGGTGACAAATATGACGTTCCAGTAGAATAATATTGCAACTTTGTATAGAAACAAAATAGCATAACTGCAACTGATGAGATAATAGCGATATAACAATCGCCTATTATCTCATTCGTTTTTAGTATCCCATTCACATGCAAATAAGAGAATATATTCCGGAAGATTCTTCCTACTTGACTAAAATATTATATCTGGCAGTACATAATATCCCCACCGATATATATACTAGTGAGCAGCAAAATGCATGGGCACCCATTTCAATTCTTGAGCAGAATCTCAATCTGACTAAAACTTGGGTCTGCCTTATTGATGATACAATCGCAGGATTTATAGATTTCATCCTTTCAAAGGGACACATCAATTATTTATATACTCACCCCGATTATCAACGTAAAGGAGTTGCGTCTTTATTATATAAAAAAGTAGAGGCTGAAGCCATGAAACTGCAAATAGAAAAACTGACAACAGATGCTTCGAAAGTAGCACTTCCATTTTTCTTACATAAAGGATTTACTTTAGAAAGAGAAAACATTGTAGAACGAAAAGGCGTAGAAATGATTAATTTTACCGTCAGTAAGATTATCATATAAAAAGTATGGAGCAAGACAATATAGAACAATACATCCTATCGCATATAGATGAAGAGGGCGAATTATTGAGAAATCTCAACCGAGATGCTCATGTAAACTTGCTTCGTCCACGTATGATATCGGGACATCTGCAAGGAAGACTTTTGAAAATGTTTTGTAGAATTGTACAACCTAAATATATTCTGGAAATAGGAACATACACTGCATATGCAACCCTATGTTTGGCAGAGGGAGCTGATGATAATGCAGAAATCCATACGATAGAAGTTAATGATGAATTGGAGGATTTCATCATGAAACACCTACATAAATCGAAACTCAAAGACAAGATACACTTACATATTGGCGATGCAATACAAATAATCCCAACAATAGATTGTATCTTTGACCTTGTATTTATAGATGCCAACAAGCGGCATTACTGCGAATATTATGATTTGATATTCGACAAAGTACGTTCGGGAGGTTTAATCATAGCCGATAATACCCTTTGGGATGGGAAAGTTTTAGAAACCCCTCACCCCACCGACAAACAAACAATAGGCATACAAGCATTTAATGACATGCTTGAAAAAGATAACAGAGTGGAGAAAGTTATATTACCAATTCGGGATGGACTGACTCTAATTTGGAAAAAATAAGGTCTCAGACCTTTTTATCACTTTGGCGAAAAAGACAGCCAAACACAATTATAATTATAAAATGTAGTAATAGAATTGAGTATTACTGAACTAGGAAACATTCAAGATATACATAAAAAAAATGGAAACAACCAGACAACAAAAAATAAACAGACTGATCCAAAAAGAATTGGGTGAAATTTTCTTATTACAAACTAAAGCTATGCCCGGAATATTGGTATCGGTTAGTGGTGTAAGAATTAGTTCTGATTTAAGTGTAGCAAAAGCTTACTTAAGTATTTTCCCTTCTGAGAAAGGACCCGAATTATTAGTAAACATCAAGACTAATGTGAAAGCAATACGCTACGATTTGGGACAACGCTTAGGGAAACAACTACGCATTATTCCTTCACTGGTATTTTACATAGATGATTCATTGGATTATCTGGAGAATATCGACAGATTATTAAAACCTGAAGATAAGAAAGAAACCGAAGAGTGAATCTATCTTTTTACATAGCACGCCGATATTTATTCTCCAAGAAATCGCATAATGCAATTAATGTGATTTCGATGATTTCGGTGTGCGGAATAGCTATTGCTACTTTGGCAATGGTATGTACTCTTTCTATATTTAACGGGTTTACTCAACTCGTATCGAACTCTTTTAGTGTGATTGATCCTACTTTGCAAATTTCTCCTGCAAAAGGAAAAGTATTTGACCCCTCCGATCCTAATATTCAAATAATAAAGCAGCTACCCGAAATAGAAGTCATATCCGAGACTATTGAAGAACATGCCTTAGTGAGGTATGGAGAGAGACAAGACCCGGTTTTAATAAAAGGAGTGTCGGACAACTTCAAAAAAATGGCAGATATAAACCGAATTACAATAAATGGTGTTTTTGCCCTGAAAGAAGGCGATGTAGATTATTGTGTGGCGGGAGTTGGACTGGCTATGAATTTGGGATTAAGAGCAGATAATATCACCCCACTAGAGATATACTCTCCCAAGCGAGATGTAAAAATACAATTAGCTAATCCTTCAAGTGCATTCACACAAGTATATGCTTACCCTTCGGGAATCTTTTCTCTTAATCAGGCTAAGTACGATGAACAAATGTTGATTGTATCACTTAGTCTGGCACGACAACTTTTCAGATACGACAAAGAAGTTACATCATTAGACCTAAAACTAAAGGATGATGCTTCGGTGGATAACGTACAAAGTAAAATTCAAAATATACTTGGTGATAGCTTTATTGTAAAAAATAGGTTTGAGCAACAGGCAGACTCATTCCGAATGGTGAATATCGAAAAGTGGGTAACATTCCTTATACTTGCTTTTATCCTCATTATTGCAGTCTTTAATGTTGTGGGATCATTATCTATGCTGATAGTAGACAAGCACGATGACATTAAAATACTACAAAATATGGGAGCAAATAACAAACTGATCTCACGAATTTTCCTAATAGAAGGATGGCTTATTTCGATGACAGGGGCTATCATCGGGCTCATCCTAGGGCTTACACTTTGTCTTTTACAAGAGCATTTAGGTCTACTTAAACTAGGACAAACTCCTGGCACCTTTGTAGTTGATGCCTACCCCGTCTCAGTTTTGGCTTCCGATATATTATTTATATTCGTCACAGTTAGTCTTATAGGATTTTTAATTGTTCTATATCCCGTAAACACTTTGAAGAAGAAATTAAATACATATTCTTAACTGACAAGTAAATAGATTATCACAATGTTCAAATTGTTCACTTTTTAATGTTAAAAAAAGGTTAACTTTTTATTTTTTTACTATATCTTTGCACCAAAATATTCAAACCGAGTATCTAGACTTACAGGTTAAATAAACATATGAAGAATAACTTATTCGACAGATTTGTTCCAAAAGAAAACAAATTCTTTCCACTACTCAGTCAAATGGCTGATGTTATCCTAACGGCTTCTGATTTAATCATTGGATGTGTACAAGCAAAAAACCATGAAGAAGCAGTTGAGTTATACAAAAAAGTAAAAGATCAGGAACGTCGCGGAGATAAACTCCAAGCGAAGATTTTTGAAGAGTTAAACAACACGTTTATTACTCCATTCGACAGAGAAGATATCAACACACTGTCGAGCAGGCTGGATGACGTAATTGATCACATCAATAGTTGTGCTAAAAGAATCATGCTGTACAGCCCGAAAGTGATGCCCGAGAGTGCTAAATTACTAGCTCTATTGGTTCGTGAATCGGCTGAATACTTGACTAAAGCTATTGACGAGCTTGATGTTTTAAAGAAAAACCCTACAAAGGTTAGAGAGTATTGTAATAAATTACATGAAATAGAATCTAAAGCGGACGATGTGTATGAGCATTTCCTCATCGATCTTTTCGAGAATGAAAAAGATGCTATTGAAGTAATAAAGTTGAAGGATATCCTACATGAGCTTGAAAAAGCAACTGACACTCAAGAGGCTGTTGGTAAAATAATAAAGACTATCATCGTCAAATACTCATAAAATAAAGCAAATCAATGACGCTATTAATTATTATTATTGTTCTTGCTATTATTTTTGATTACATAAATGGTTTTCACGATGCTGCAAACTCTATTGCAACCGTAGTGTCAACTAAGGTCCTTACCCCTACTCAAGCTGTTATCTGGGCAGCATTCTTTAATTTCGTTGCCTATTTTATTGCGAAACATATTATTGGAGGATTCGGTATAGCAAACACAGTTGCAAAAACAGTAGATTTGTCTAATATCGCATCGCCTTCGCATGTTATCATAGCAGGATTGGTTGCAGCAATTACATGGAACCTTATCACTTGGTGGCTTGGTATTCCTTCCTCATCTTCGCATACTCTTATCGGAGGATTTGCGGGTGCTGCTATTGCAGGAGGTGGACTTAAAGCTGTTCATTTAGATACAGTTGGTGTAATAGCATTATTCATCGTCGTTGCTCCTTTAATAGGTATGATCGGTGGTAATATTATTACAATAATTACCCTTCATGCAATGAAGAAAGTAAAACCGGGCAAAGCCGACAGATGGTTTAAAGGATTGCAACTTATATCATCAGCTTTACTTAGTATTGGGCACGGACTGAATGATTCTCAAAAAGTAATGGGTATTATAGCTGCGGCACTTATTGCCAATCAGGGTATACCTGAACTTCCTCATTGGATGGCTATGTCTGACATGAACGAAATGCATGATTGGATTCCGTTGGTTTGTTTCTCTGCTATTGCAGTAGGTACTATGTCAGGAGGATGGAAAATCATGAAGACTATGGGTAACCGTATCACTAAGATAACTCCTGTTGAAGGCTTTTGTGCACAAACTGCAGGTTCTATTACTCTATTCATTTCTGAAATGTTACACATTCCGGTAAGTACTACTCACGTTATCACAGGTAGTATCATGGGTGTAGGAGCAGTTAAGCGACTATCAGCAGTTAGATGGGGTGTAACCAAAGATCTATTGGTTGCGTGGATTATAACTATTCCGGTAAGTGCTCTTATGGCTGGATTCGTATATTGGATATTGACTCTTTTCTTCTAATACTAGAGTTCTTATTTCTAAGAAGGAAACTTAAAGATATACCGAAAAGGGGAGATTTTACAATCTTCCCTTTTTAATTTTAAATAGCGTGATACAGTTCATTTAGATATGATAATGCTTCATCCTATTTGATGATTCTTTCTCTTATAACATCAAATGGTTGCCTTTAAAGTCATATCAAACCAACGCTCCATACCTTTATGCCAATTAAAATACAGATCTTGATTCATACAGACACAAAAAAAACGGTTTCAATTGATTGAATTGAAACCGTTTTATATTTTGTTCTATGGCTATTTCACTAACCATTTTTAGACTATCTACCTTTTAGTTCTCTGTTGTTTCTGTCCCCGGACTTCTCAGATCTGGATTTGCTAGAAACATACATCCTCTGGCATTGGTGTGATAATACAAAACATAAGGACCACAAGTAGCATCTGTTATCGTAAGACGCATATATCTGCGCGAAGGATTCGCTTGTGTACTTGTAAATACATAAGTTGTGGAAGTGGATTTAAATATCGGATTTGTCTCTCCAGCGATATCGTACCAAACTCCTGTACCTAAATTACTACTATTATATGCCCATTGGTATGTAAAGTTTTCACTTCCTCCGGTAGCAGCCTCTCCTAGCATAATTGCCTGATAGACACAGAATGTTGCTTCTTGAGTTTTTCCATGCAGATCGGCAACACTTACAGGGTCATACACTGAAATATCGATAGTATCTTTAACTGTTACACCACATGTTGTACTGGTAATTTCTACTATATACAATCCCTCTTCTTGGGGTGACGCATTAGGTATTACAGGATTTTTTTCCGTTGAGGTAAATCCATTCGGACCTGTCCACTTATATGTTGCATTAGTAACTGTAAATCCATTGAGACTAATAGGGCTACCATAACATACCGGAGTTTGCCCGTAAGCTAAGGCTGTTCTGTCTAATGAAACAAGTGTAACTTGCTGATTAAAAGCATTTCCACATCCATCTGAAATACGCACTGTATACGTCTCGTTGGCTATACCAAAATTACCGAGATCAATTTCATGGTCAGAAGTCATAGGTTCTGTCAGTCGTATTGTATTTGTCTCATCATAAACCGTATAAGTATACGGTAATACTCCGTTGGTAGCCTTTAGGGTTAGATACCCGGTATCACCCGAAGGACAAGAGTATGCACTTGTTCTGTCTCTGTCTAAAGCCAACGGCACTGGATTATAGACTATAGTATCTAACTTTATGGTACACCCTGAAATACTGTTTGATGTCATCATCCCCAGAATATAGGTACCTGCTGTAGTAAGCAAGAAAGAGTCATTGCTTGCACTGGATATCACTTTGGTGTTGGCTGCACTTCCGGACGGCACCTGAGTCATGCGGAAATAAACGGTACTCAAAGGGTTTCCATTATTAGAAATGACACCTGTAGGAAAGAGATTCATACCCATACAATCCCGCACGGTGGTATAAGTCAGTTTATCTCCAGTATACCCTCCTGCAATATTATTTCGTACCGTAAAAGTTTCACCACAAGATACAATTGTAGCAGTATACTCACCTGCAGGCATATAGGCTTCAGGAGTATAGTGGTAAGCACCATCAACATTATATGGATAAGTATAAGAATACCCTGCATACCCAGCCGGACCTGTAATTGTTATTGTTGTACCAGCTTTAAAACTTCTAGCACGAGCTCCGGTAGAGATAGATAATTGCCCTCTATTATCGAAACATGTAGAAGTCGCGTATTTTGTCATTGTGAAAGCGATAGGAAGAACATCTGCTCTATTCTGAAATGTAGTAGTAGAAACTGTACGATTATCCCAATTAGGGAAAACAACAGTAACTGTATATGTTACTCCGTACTGGAAATTATCAATTGTTCCACTTGTTCCAGTTGTCACCGTATCCGATTTAATTACATTTCCAGAGCCATCAGTTACCGTCAGATAGTGGGGTGAGAGCGATTGCCCATCACATGGAGTACCACCTAGAGAATAAACTCTTTTGTAACTGTCGCAGCTATTGTATTCAGGCCAAGTAGCTATAGAATTAAGCGAGATTGTTGGCAACGCAGACGTTGGAGTAGCACCGGTCATCGGATAATTAGTTTGTATTTTATATCCGGAAGCATCGGTTATATTCAAGTACTGGTCGTCTCCTGGGTTACAATCCCATGAGAAATTTGGATCTGTAAATAAATAATTAGCATTAGAATATTTTACATCTCCAGTCACCCTGTCAGTTATAGTAATAGTTAATGGATAACACCATACATGGTAGTAAGGATAGCTACTTTTCGAATAATTAAAAAAATAGTTTCTAACTCCTGAACATATATTCGTAGTCGAAGTTACACTTGTATTATTCTGATTGTTTGTAACATACGATACTATAGCAGAGGGGCAACTTTTTATCCTTGTATATACAGTTAAAGAATTTGCAGTGTAAAAGTCGGATACTTTCCTCGGACTAAGATCAACTAAATCTCGATATGTAGCACTAGAGCCAGAAAAGTATCTTACTCGAAACCAATTTTCCTCTTTTGGCATTTCTCCCACTGGTGCTACCCCGTACTCTAAAAGTCCATCATACATGTACCGATACCAGTCTGGATAAGAAGCCACAGGTGTATAATAATAATATGGCTGGGCATAAATTTTTGAGCAGTCCGTTCCATCTCCATATACATTAAAGAGATTAGAACTATTTGATCCGGAAGGAACAGCCGTAAGTTCTTCTATTATAAATGATGTAGCAGCAGTGTAACAACCATCGTTAACAGCCACCGTATATGTACCGGCAGGCCAGGTACCATCTAGTAAGTAACGCCAGCCGGCAGCAGCTGAACCACTGGTTGCCTTGGTAGCACCTACTGTTTGTGGTACTGTTACTCCTGTGGGAGCTGATGTGATCGTAAAAGTAGGCATATCAGTCTGATTACCGTTTTCAAGATTTACTACTATCAGTCCGGTACTACAACCTATATATGATTTACGTGAAGTCATCACAGATGCTGTATTAGCACTAGTACCTTGAGCAACAAACGACAACCGTGGTTCTTGATAAGAACCTGTAACTACAACATTATTAATAGTACGCACAATGCTTTCGCCGGTTATACTATTACAGAAACCTGCAGCTTCGAGATTATAGTTTCCCGGAGGCAGGTTCGTAAATACATTAGTGCTAACAGGTCCTATAGAAAGGCTTCCTGTTGTTGATCTCAGTGAGTATTGTTTATTTACCAGTTTATCTGCCGACGCACCGGCGAAGTTAATCGTGATAGTTCCGTTACTCTGACAAGTAGAAGGAGTCACAACAGCAGAGGCTGTAACATCGTTACAATCCTGAGCATATATGCTGGGAATGAAGAGTGTAAAACTCAAAAATAGATAAAGTAACTTTTTCATTGCTGATTTTCTGCTTTTAAGGTTTTACATAAATCATTTCGCACTTTCCTACCAGTGTTTGTCCCGGATAGTTAGAAGAGCCGTAAATAATCTGGTCGAAAGTCATTGTCAATTGATTACCCGATTGTCGGATGGTATATTCCGGAATATGAGATCCACTGATTGTCTCGGTAGCCTTCTTTTCGTCTAGGAAAAATCCTACGATTTCCTCCTTTTCGGGTAAAGCTTCCGATAGCGTCAATACATTAGATTCAGTATCTAGATTATACCTATTACCATTATCTAAAAGTTCTACCGACGTAATTCTATCACCTTCTAACATCACTGATTTAAAAACCGGTATTAGAGGAAAATTCCATTCATAAGAAACAATCTGTGCAGAATCATTTAGACTCTTCTCTAAAACCAAAGCCTTAGAATCATAATCGCGAATGTTCAATACTACTTTGTCTAAACTATAAACATCCTGCGAATACACAGCCGAAGTTGCTAGACAAACTATAATAAATATCAATAGTTTTTTCATTTTTCTTTCAACATTATATTCATAAATGTTTTCTCTGATACACTATAATCTGCAACAATGCTATAACTTAACACTCCTGCCGTAGATACAGAGACAGAAGTATATACTGAGGGATCATAGTAAAGAATAAAGTAATCGAGTGCAGAAGCTGCCGCTGCCACAGATAAAGCAGCCGAAGAAATACTCTTAGCCACTGGAGTACCATACTGATTTTTATAAAGGTTGAACAGATTAACTGTAAAAACTCCATTAGAGTATGTGTAGTATGTAGTATTGGGCAAAGCATCGCCTTTAATAGGTAGGACTACCGAGGGCATATAAAATTGCGGTTTTTTAACTCCCGAAAGAGGAATCCACAAACCCGAATTTGCTCCTGCTCCATTATTTGCTGCAGCATCGTAATAGTAGTACCCGGATGCTGTTATATTCAAAGTTTTACCGGCAGGCGCTGTAGCCGCATCTGTAACATATACGATAGCTCCATTTTGTGCCGCTACGTATAGTGCGTTTTTATCCGCCAACTGGTCTCCTGTCAATCGGGGTGCGATAAATCCTTCGGCAGTAGTAGCACCTGTGCTTCCTGCTACCACATCGAGAGTAGCTACAGGATTATCAGTATTTATTCCCACCTGCGCAAACATAAAACTGTTCACACAAAAAAGTGAGATTAGCGATAAATATAGTCTTAACCTTTTCATTGTTAGCTGAGTTTTTATTGTTGTTGTTTTTATTTTTCTCTGAATACTATATTCATAAATGTTTTTTCCGTTGGGGTATATCCAGTTAGAAGATAGTATGTCAATATACCAGCTGCACTTACTGAAACCGAATAATACACAGTAGTGTCGTAATAGAGTACAAAGTAATAGTAGTCACTTGCTGCTGTTCCTGTTCGCAAAGAAGATATGGGATTACTTGAAGCTTTAGGACTACCCAATTGCTCTTTATAAAGATTATACAAATTAACAGTGAACCTATTGGTTGACGGGGCTGTATAATTCACATTATCGGGCAATGTATACATATCAGTAGGTAAAAGAGTCGTCTGAATGTAAAACTGTTCTTTACTCGGGTCAGCAAATGGCACCCATAAACCTACCCCACTTTCGGCCGTAGCATCATAAAAATAATACCCAATGGTTTTCACATTCTTAGTCTTGCCCGTAGTAGCACTCGCTACCTCTGTAACGTATACGAAAGTTGCATTTTGAGCTACCCCATACTGTGCATTTTTGGCTGTTAGTTGATTCCCTGTCAATCGGGGTGCGATAAAACCTTCCACTGTTGAGCCATCGGTAGCAATTGCTGTTACATCTAACGTGGCAGATGAAGTAGTCTTACCTATCCCTACTTGGCTGTATATCGCCATCGAGAATAGAGAGAGTACAATCGAAAAAAACAATTTAACTTTCATCCTAATTTTCATTTATAATTAAACAAACTTTTCTCTAGGTTTGTTGCTAGTGTTATATCCTAATATTGGGGACTTTTATTTCTTAACGTATATAAATACATCCAAGACATTGCCGCAGGCTTCATTTTAACCATTTATATTACATATATTTATCATCGACATACTTTTATTGCCTAGAGAAGAGAGTCACACTAAAAAGTCGAAAAAAAAATCTCGTCCTCATAGTTTCTTTATCTGAAATCCATCCCCAATCTTTCAATTACAGATACTTATGTTGTTGTCTTTAGACTTATTAATATGCAAGAATAGACCTTAATTGTTAAATCAAAGTCTACACAATTGTTATATAGTAAATAAGTTGTTGTCATTCAAGTACTCTAAAGTCCCCCAGACTCCAGTAACACAAAACTAGTATAAATTTATTAAATGACAAAAAAAGCCTAAACCGAATTATGAATTATTGTGCTCTTTCTATAAAAATCTTTACAAAAAGCCTTTTTTCCTCATATTCCGCATCCATTTACGCAAAATACTCTCACAATTATGAATTATTAAAGCAACAGAATGTGTTAAAAGAAAATAGAGGTAAACAGTTTTTTTTCTCAATACCTAGTACGTCTTTTAATACATTTCACTCTTTCGTTTTTATTTATAACTATCTTTGTAAGATATCATTTATATCTATTATGGATTTCAAGATTACCTCAGCATATAAACCCACCGGAGACCAGCCCACAGCCATAAAAGCGTTAGTGGAAGGTATCAATGGTGAGATTCCTCATCAAACACTCTTAGGAGTTACGGGATCAGGAAAAACTTTTACAATAGCTAATGTTATACAAGAGGTTCAAAAACCGACATTAATACTTAGCCACAATAAAACTCTGGCAGCTCAGCTATATAGCGAGTTCAAAGGTTTTTTTCCTGAGAATTCTGTGGAATATTTTGTATCGTACTACGATTACTATCAACCCGAAGCATACATTCCTTCAACCAATACATACATAGAAAAAGACCTCTCTATTAATGACGAAATAGAGAAATTACGATTGGCCACCACATCTGCCCTACTATCGGGACGAAAGGATGTAATCGTTATATCGTCTGTATCTTGTTTGTATGGTATGGGAAATCCGGAGGATTTTGCGAATAACACTATACTTATCGAGAAAGGCAAAAAACTAGTTAGAGATAAATTCTTACGAGATTTAGTTGCTTGTTTATACTCAAGAAATGAAGTAGAGTTTTCGCATGGTAACTTTAGGGTAAAAGGTGACACTGTTGATATATTTCTGGCATATGCCGAAATAATTATTCGTGTTATGTTTTGGGACGATGAAATCGAAAGTATTGAAAGCATCGACCCTCTGACAGGAGCCAGAATAGAACGATTTGAAGAATACCGTATCTATCCTGCTAACCTGTTCGTTACAACAAAGGAAAGAATACACAGGGCAATAGATGAAATATCAATAGACCTTGGTAAACAAGTTGATTTCTTTCAATCGATAGGTAAACCTTTGGAGGCTAAACGTCTTTACGAAAGGGTAACCTACGATTTAGAAATGATTCGCGAAATAGGACACTGCTCCGGAATAGAAAACTATTCGCGCTATTTTGACAATCGTCCTCCCGGTACACGTCCTTTCTGCCTTTTAGACTTCTTCCCCGACGATTATCTGGTAGTAATAGACGAAAGTCACGTTACACTACCTCAGATACGTGCCATGTATGGAGGCGACCATTCGCGAAAAGAAAATCTAGTCGAATATGGTTTTCGTTTACCTGCTGCTATTGATAACAGACCTTTGAAATTTGAAGAATTTGAATCGCTTGTAAAACAGATTATATATGTAAGTGCAACTCCTGCCGACTACGAATTGATTCAATCGGAAGGCGTAGTTGTTGAACAGTTGATACGCCCTACGGGATTATTAGATCCGCCAATTGATATTCGTCCAAGTCTCAATCAGATTGATGATTTAATGGAAGAGATACAGATACGGGTAGATAAGGACGAACGTACGTTGGTAACAACACTTACTAAACGCATGGCCGAAGAGCTTACTACTTATCTGGCTAACAACGGTGTAAAATGTAACTATATCCACTCGGATGTAGACACCTTAGATCGTGTTCAGATTATGGACGATCTCCGCAGCGGAGTATTCGATGTGCTGATAGGTGTCAACTTGCTTCGTGAAGGGCTCGATCTACCTGAAGTTTCGCTTGTAGCCATTTTGGATGCAGATAAGGAAGGTTTTCTTCGATCGCATAGATCTTTAACTCAGACAGTGGGACGTGCTGCCCGTAATGTGAATGGAAAGGTTATTTTTTATGCTGACAAGATTACGAATAGCATGCAGCTAACGATAGATGAAACAAATCGTCGTCGAGAGATTCAGCTGGCTTACAATGAAAAGCATGGAATCACTCCACAGCAAATCAAAAAAGCAAGAGGATCAGCATTGGGAGGCAAAGGAACAGACAACGAGCCTAAACCATATATTGAACCAACTCATATGAATATCGCAGCAGAAGCAAAAGCCGGCTATATATCAGAAACCGATCTGAAGGCTGCTATTGCTAAAACAAAAAAGCACATGACAGAAGCTGCTAAAAAGCTAGACTTCCTCGAAGCTGCTCAATATAGAGATGAAATTATTCAGTTAGAAGATTTACTAAAATCTCACAGCAAGAAATAAAGCATATTTCCAGAAGACATTTTAAAGAGGCTATCCAAAAGGATGCAGCCTCTTTTTTGTGCTATTATCATTTAATGGTAATCTCTAAAACCAAAAAGTGACTATACCTTTTATTAGTATAGTCACTTTATATTTCTTTGCGTATTTATACGTCAAAATTACTTATTCAGCATCTTCATGCACTTTCACTTCATAGCCTAATTTTTCGATCGCTTTTTGAAGCTTCTCCTGATCGGTTTTGTTTGCCTGATAAACAACCATCACCGTTTTTCCAGGAAGATCTACTTTCATATCGCTGACACCTTTTTCGAAAGCAATATTTTTTTCAATCTTTTTCTTGCAGTTATCGCACGTCATAGACACATCAAATGTGATCTCTTTCTTCTCATTCTTCTTCTCTTTCTTATCCTGAGCATAAGTACTGAAGCTCAGAGATACCAGACACAACATAACGATTAAAACAATTTTTGATTTCATATTTCTAAGGATATTTATGTTAAACAATTATTTACCAATAGTATATCTAAATCCAAGATAAAAGCGGCGTCCTTGTGTTGGCCCCCATGCCATAGTAGCATCAAAATCGGGACTGAATGGGTTGTCTGCCGAAATTATCGGATTGTCCTGAATAAAATCTGTAAGATTCTCACCACCTAGGTACACACTCCAAGTTCGGAAAAATTTTGTAACCTGAGCATTCATTATCACAAAAGATTTGAATCTCTTGTCCCAAAGTGGAGTCTCTGCATCAGGTAAAGGCATTCTACCTCCCCCATTGAATTGCGATGTTAGATCAAATTGCCATTTTCTCAATGGAGTTTCGTAAGAAGCGGTTAGCAAAGCTTTATAATCACTCACTAAAGGCTTTTGCATTTCTATCCCTCCATAATTCACTTTAGTATTCATCCATCGGTACGAAGCTAATACATTAAATCCTCTGAACACGGGATATGTAGCTTCAAGCTGAATTACATGTGCATGCGATTTCCCATCCAGATTATAGAAACTAACAGCACGTGGATCAGAATCCATATCCATTACCACTTGTCGCGAAAAATCGGTATAGAACCATTCAGCCGAAAGAGTAAGTTCTTCGCCTTTAATCGGGATATGATACGTTCCACTTACACCATAATTCCATGCACTTTCTTGTTTCAAGTTATCCGCAATATTCAACGTTCTGCTACTAGCCAGCAGGTAACTATTTTCCGCTAAAGCAAATACCGAGCGATATCCTTTCCCTGCTGAAACTCTAAAATAAAGAGAAGAGTTCAGGTCATACTTCACATGTAGACGAGGTGTAACAAACCAATCATGAAGCGAGCTATAATCAGCCCTTAATCCGGCTAATACCGTAAACTTATCGTAATTGAATGTGTATTGGCCGTAAGCTCCCGAGACTGCTTCCCTATCAGGCTGCTTACCCGAAACTAACTGAGGAATATCATAAGATTGTCCAAAATTATCCCAATTGTAACTCAAACCTGTACTGATCTTATGCATAGGCGAAAAATCTTTCTCATACATCAACGATGCATAAGCATTACTCTCATAAAGATTGTAAATACTTTTGGCATAACGCGATTTTTGATCGTGATAAGATCCCGAAACGATTAGTGCTATACTTTCGTTTTTATCTGGATTTAAGACATAACCGTTTTTTGTAAAAAACTCAGCTCGGTTGGTAAAAATAGAAATCTTATACGGATCATGCATACTTTCGCTATTCATTGTATGGTCATCCTGTCCACTAAAACGCTCATCATTCAGAAACTTAATTCCTGTTTGAGAAATCAGTCTATCCTTTTGATAATGCCATCTATTCATCATATTGAATTGATGCTTCTTTGGCATATCAAGGAAACCATCATTATTGACATCATGACTTGTTTTCTCATTCGAATAGTGAAGAAAAATTCCCGTAGACAGATTCTCGTTTACTGTGATGGCTGCATCTGCATTACCCTCAACACGCCCCACATCTCCCAAGAATAAATTAAGACTCAAAGGATCAGCTGTTGTAGGTTTCTTATAATCTACGTTTACCTGCCCCGATATAGATTCAAATCCATTCTTAACAGAGGCTGCTCCTTTGGATATTTGGACTCCTTCCATCCAAGGACCAGGTATATAATCGAGACCATATACTTTAGCTGCTCCTCTGAAGTTAGGGAAATTCTCTGTCATTATCTGAACATACTGACCCGATATACCGAGTAATTGAATTTGCTTAGCTCCTGTAACGGCATCACTAAAAACGACATCCACAGATGGATTAGTTTCGAAACTCTCACCCAGATTACAACACGCTGCACGAGTCAATTCCTTTACTGTCAACTTCTCGGTCTTGAGCAAATCAGTACGCGAGCTTATACGCCCCGATACAGATTTGGTAACTACTACCTCACCCAATTCAGTATTTTCTTTTAGAATTATATTTTGAAGATCTGTGAAGCTATTTATATGAGTCACATTTTCGGCATACCCAATATAAGCGATATGCAACATATGATCTTTATGAGGTGTACCATCTATTTCGAAATAGCCATTCTCGTCCGTAACAACACCTTTCTTTGCATTCTCCCAATGCACTTGGGCCCCTATAATCGGGCTGTTATCTGTTGCATACACATATCCTTTGAGCTTTTGAGCTGCAAAAGTAAAAATCGGTATCAAGAATAATAATATTATAAGTTTAAACTTTCCCATTAAATTTTCATTTATTTGATAGGGTCTCAGACCCTTTTTATTGTTTTGATAAGTAAAACAACCATAATTGGTTATGATACAAAATAGCGGCAGTACGAGATAACTGAGTTATCTGTACAACAAAATTTTGCTTTACAAACAATAAAATCAAATAATGAGAACTCTGATCAGACTCAGATAGTTTCGGGGAGGGATAGGTATAGGATCTCGTGCTTCTGCAATCAGCAAAGGCTCGTTATTATCAGCTATTAAAAGAAAGTTGCTGATAAAAGAAGGAACCAATGTCCAAACCATTGAATGTAGAAGATTCGCTTGCTTTACTGTATAATTGATGTCAATAGAGACGCGTTTAGCTTCGCAGCATTTATCTGTATGCTCGCTTACTCCCAATGTAGCATCCTCTGAATGATTGTAATGCGAACAGCATGAAGGAGCTTCCGCCTTCATTTCTGTTTTCATACAATCGCCTTTATGAACATTAAGAGACATAACCTGCTCGATACATCTCGAACAGCAAAGATCTACAACAGTTACTCCAGCTCCAACAAAAAATACAATTGCAGCCAGAAACAAAACTAATATGTTACGATATTTCATCTCCATATTCCATTACAAATATATGGATTCGCTCCTATATAACAAAAGAATAGTAATTGTTTAGTATTTTTTATTCATATATTTGCAAAAAATATTTACACTTAGATAGCCATATATTATGAAGGTCTTCCAGAATTTATTTGCCATTTTTATTTTGTGTGCCCTTGTATCGTGTTCTGATAAAGGACCCAAATTTGTTATTGAGGGAAAGATATCTGACACAGCAGATACAACAATGCTTTATTTAGAAAAGCGTGAATTGAGCCAGATAACTCTACTCGATTCTGTGAAACTTGGCACTAAAGGTGAATTCAAATTTAAAGGGACATCTACTCCCTACCCCGAGTTTTATGTACTACGTCTCAACGGACAAGTTATTAATTTGGTTATCGATTCAACTGAAACTATTAAAGTAAATGCTTCGGCGGGAACCTTCGGAACTGAATATACCGTAGAAGGTTCTGAATATAATTTACAATTAAAAGCTATCACCTTAGCTCAATACAAAGCGACTCAGGCACTGGACGATCTTCAAAAAAGATTTGCTAATAAAGAAATTCAGGAACAAGAATACTTCGATCAAATACAGATTATAGCTTCTGAATATAAAGATACTGCCTTGAAGATTATATTTGCAGACACTAAAAATCCTGCATCTTACTTTGCTTTGTTCCAAAAGGTAAGAGGTTATTTATTTTTCGATCCTTACGATAAGTCAGATTATAAGCCTTTTGCAGCAGTAGCAACAGCATGGGATATGTATTATCCTAATTCGCCACGAGCTAAACATCTTCACGACTATACTTTGAATGCTATAAAAGTACGCAGACAAAGCGAAAAGCAACCTTTTGACATAAATAATGCTAACGAGATTGATGCTGCTAAATATTACAACATAGAATTACCTGATGTAAACGGTACTCTTGTAAGTTTAACTTCACTCAAAGGAAAAGTGGTTTTACTAGACTTCACAGTATACCAATCTGAAAAGTCACCCGAACATAATATTGTATTAAACAGATTATACAATAAATTCAAACCGAATCTCGAAATATATCAAGTTTCGTTCGATACCGATGTTCATGTATGGAAAAATTCAGCACTCAATATACCTTGGGTTGCTGTACACGAAAAAAACTCTTTAAACTCCGATCTGGTTGCCAGATTCAACATACAAGCATTACCTGCCTTACTATTAATTAATCGTAATGGTGAAATTGTAAAACGCTTAGTACCAGGAGAAAATATAGAAACTGAAATCCAAAAATTATTATAATTATGTGATAGGATTTTGTTTTGTCCGAAATTTAAGTATATATTTGCATCAAGCATAAAAAGAAAAGGAGTTCTGGTCTATACGACAAGGATTCTTTTTCTTTTTATCTCTTATAAAAAGTACTAATCTTTAATTAACATTTTGCTATGGCTGTTACTTACATGACCGCAGAAGGTTACGACAAGTTGAGAGAAGACATCAACTTATTGGAAACAGTGGAAAGACCTAAAATCTCAAAACAAATTGGAGAGGCTCGCGATAAAGGCGATCTTTCCGAAAATGCTGAATACGATGCAGCAAAAGAAGCTCAAGGTTTACTTGAGGCTAAAATAGGACAACTTAAAAATCTATTGGCTAACGCTAGACTAATAGACAAGAGTTCTATTGGCATAGACTCTGTACAGATTCTAAATAAGGTTACAATAAAAAACACAAAAAACAATCAGCAAATGACATATATGCTGGTTGCAGAAAGTGAAGCTAATCTTAAGGAAAATAAAATTGCTATAAACACACCGATAGCTCAAGGTTTAATGGGCAAAAAAGTAGGTGAGATTGCAGAAATAAAAGTTCCTAATGGGATAGTATCTTTTGAAATTATTGATATATCTATTTAAAAAAGAAGAAAGATGTCGACTATTTTCAGTAAAATAATAAAAGGAGAGATACCATGTTATAAGATTGCCGAAAACGACAATTTCTTTGCTTTTTTAGACATCAGACCGATGGCTAAAGGACATGTATTGGTTATACCGAAACATGAAACAGATTATTTATTCGATTTGGACGATCAGATATTATCTGAAATGATTGTATACAGCAAAAAAATTGCCAAAGCCATACAAAAGGCTGTGCCTTGTAAACGAATAGGACTTATGGTTATAGGAATGGAAGTTCCCCATGCACACGTACATTTAATACCGATCAATGCCGAAAAGGATATGAATCTGTCTAATCCAAGACTAAAGTTATCGGAAGACGAATTCCAACAAATCACTAAAGACATTACATCTGAATTGGAAAATATCTAGGTCAGAAATTTGCACAAATAACTAGAGAGTAAGCACAAGTGCCTACTCTTTTTTCTTTTATAACCAGTTCAATACTACTCATCCGGAATAGACACTCCTTCCTTATCTGTAAATATCTTTAACTGAAACTGTATAATTATTTTACACTCTATACATACATTCTCATCATAGAGTACTATTAACCAATAGACTATATCTTTGGCACGGGTTTAGTAGACTTTTCAATGAACGTTTTTATCCAAAAATATCATGAAAGCTATATTCCGCAATTTTCTGCATGTTATAAAACGCTTTAAGACAGCATCAGTATTGAATATACTGGGATTATCTGCCGCGCTTGTAGTATTTACTATTTGTGCGATACAGACCTATTATGACTTGACGTTTAACCATAGTCTAAAAAATGGGAACAGGCTATATCAACTTTCAATTTATCAAGATACTAACTATGGAAGATGGTCAAATTTTGATATGTATTATAAGTACTCGGAAATTATTAGGCTCAATCAACCAATGTTTAATACTTCTAATATGGTGAGGGTTCTCAATGCTTCCGACTTAAGTGTAAAGTATAAAAAGAATGGGGAACAATTTAATACAAAAGTATCTGTAACCAATGTAGAACCACAGTTTTTAGATATTATTGGATTGGATATTATTGAGGGGGATGGTTATAGTGCATTGGCAGATATAAACAAGGTACTTATCAGCGAGAAAACAGCTAAACTACTTTTTGGGGAGAAGAGTCCTATAGGTGAACTTATATCTATTTCAATGGCTAGAACTCATATCACAGAAGAAGGGGTAAGCAGTTCACGCGAAGATGTAGTAATGCCTGTATCTGCGGTTTACAAAGATTTTCCAACAAATACAAGCTTCGACAATGGAATATTTACTCGTCTGGAGCCAAACAGATTCGAGTTATTTACCTCCGAAGGTGGTAGTATTCAAATGGATGGCAACTTTGCAACATTCTATTTATTAGATAACAATCAAGAATTAGCCGATCTGGAAAATATTTTAACCGATAAAAGGCTGCTTGATTTGATTTACTTAAATCCTCCCCGAAAAGAAGAAATCAAAAATGCGGAAGGACAAGGTGAACTCGAAGTTATAAAAAAAGGCTTAAACCTCACTCCTTTATCTAACATACATATAAGTAACCCTGAAACAGTACCACAAAAAGCTAAAAGTTGGTCGAGTATTCTGTCACTCATAGCCATAGGCATAACAACATTGTTAATAGCCTATATCAACTTTATGAATTTTATTACAGCAATGGCTCCTATGCGGATACGATCTATTAATATTCAGAAAATATTAGGAGCAAGACGTGTTACACTTGGTATTTCAATTCTCTTAGAAACTTTGATATTTACATTCTTTTCTTTTGCTATAGCACTGCTGGTGATTTACTATATTAACAGCAGTATTATTGCAGAGTTTTTCACCGCCAGTTTGTTACTCAAAGATAATGTGGGTATCCTTGTTGCACTAGGTGTTATTCTTACGATAGTAAGTACGCTAGTAGCACTTTATCCATCGTTCTATTTGACTTCCTTTAACCCTGTAGCCAGCTATGGAGGTGCAGGAGTAGGAAAGGATGGTAAACGATTAAGGAATGTACTAACTACTATACAATTTGTAGCTGCAAGCATACTAATACTAGTTACACTATTTATAAAATTGCAACACGAATATTTCAAGTCATATAATTTAGGTCTAAATACTGAGAATATATTAGTTGTCAATAATAGCAATTTAGATCTGGAGCCTTTATTAAATGATGTTTATCCTTATATGGACGCAACTACAGGAGTAAACGGAATTGTAAATAGTACAGCCAGCAGTTTTCGTTTAGGTTTGGGAGTCCCGAGGTATGGACTAATGGTAGAAGATAAACAAGTCATGTATTCTGTTATTGAAGGGTCAAAAAACTTCTTAGACTTCTTTGGCGTAGACATAGTAGAGGGAAAGAAAAATCTCGATAATAAGGATAAAGAGAAAATAGAGGTAGTAAATCAAAAAATGATGAATCAATATGGAAGTGAGATTGTTGAAAACCATGTAACCAAGGGAAGTTCTGTTGTAGTCAGTGATTTTAATTTTATGCCTCTCCGCGAAGATATATCCTCTTTAAATATCGTATTGTACGATAATTCTAAATATTCGAATATATACTTTAAGGTAAACAGTAAGGGTATAGATCAATCTATCAAACATCTGGAAACTACGTGGAAGAAATACACTACAGCTCCTTTCGAATATTATTTTATGGATGAGTTAGTAGATGGTCTTTACAAACAGGAAAGTAATTTGGCATCCCTACTATCTATATTCTCTGTAACCGCAATCCTTATAGCTATCATGGGTGTTTATGGCCTGGTCTCCTTCAATTCAAAATACAGAGCCAAAGAAATAGCTATCCGAAAAGTACAGGGCTCTACTATTCAGCAGATCATGCTATTGCTAAACAAAGGTATGTTAACACAATTTGTTATAGCATTCGTCATTGCCATGCCAATAGCCTATTACATTGTTAATAAATGGCTTGAGCAGTTTGCGTATAAGACTCCGATATATTGGTGGGTGTTTCTGCTAGGAGCATTGATTGTACTACTGATAACTGTTTTGACAGTAAGTGTACAAAGCTATCGTGCCGCCAGTTCAAACCCAATCGGAGCTTTGAAAAATGAGTAAAAAAAGTCTAATCTACAATGAAAGCACAAAAGAGTAAGCATTACTGCCTACTCTTTTTTCTTTCTCCTATCAGAAGTCGCATATTGCTCTCGCATGAAAATTATAGCTCTTATCCTGCGGAAAACGTTCTCCATTTCCAAAATGTAAAACTAATGCTTTCGACTCGTCATACTCAGTTGATGAGACATATACCCCACTCCCCAGATTGTCACTTCGGAGCATAGTAGATAATACATGATTCAAAATTTCTTTTTGCTTATATATCATAAACAACTCATTAATAGCCGGAAGATACCAACCTTTACCCTTATTTAAACACCAACTGAGAGCTTTATATTGAGATAAAGAGCTAACTTTTTTACTTAAAATGACTTTATTACTAGCACCACTTATTCTACTTTTTGCTCCCGTTTCGAAGAAAGGTCCCCATTCCAGATCAATAGCCTCATCTAGTGATACCATTTTGCCATGTACTCCTTTATTATCGATGATGCTAAATACAACACCGATAGCCGACAGAGGGTCATCTGGAATGGGATAATAATCGCCCACTTTATAGATCCTTTCAGATACTGCAGCCATATTATCCGCTCCGCAATTTTTAGTTCTCGGATATTCTTCTGCTTCTACATGTAAGCCCGAATTATCAACAACTATATTGCACGTATACTGCATGCTAACCTCTACATTAACATCATACTTTGTTAGATAAGAATACTCCTTCGTTCCTATCCTTAATTTAAAAATAGGTGTATTACCCAGTATAGTTTGGGGGATCAGTATAGCTTCTAAGGTATAATTAAATCCAGAAGGCACTTTCTTCTTTCTTATAGGTTTTATATTACTTATATCATCAGATCCGAATAAAACTCCGGTACGTAGATTTATATTTGTAGAGGTTGCGACATTGGTGATTTCAAAATCAATATTCTCGGAATTCAAAAATCCAAATGTTTTTATATTAATTACAATTTTTGAAAACTTTGTCTTAAACGGAAGATTTATCTCATTTGAAGATGTTCCCTTACTATTGGTATTTGCATATAAAAAGTCACTAGCAATATAATTAGCCGAGTCTCTTTGATCCGAAGAAACTATTATATGATGATTAGTGAGGCTTGACTTAATATCTTTCCGATATGGAGCATAGGCATATATACTTACATTTTGGTTCTCCAGATCTTTGTGGCAGATCTCACTTGAATCAGCGAGTAAATACAAGCCTTCTTTATTTTCGTACTTCAGATTAATACACGATGTTGAAGAACTTTCGCTCTCCATATACACACCTATGGGCATAGAGTCACCCTCTTCATCCGGGAAATCAGCTTTAAAATGAGCTAAAGAAGCCAATTGTTGTAAACTCATTTGTTTTCTACTTTCGCAAGCCGCAGATAGTAAAATAAGTAGGAACACAGCAATACAAGAATAATAAATCGTAATGTTTTTCATATAGGCACACCAATTAGCACAAAGTTTATTTAAAACTCAATATTTAATATTCAACAATTTTATTCAATATAAATTGCTAGCTAATGTGCTTCAAAAGTGAGGGATAAACTTATTTTCGGCTTAATGCATTATTTTAAACAATAATTCGCGTAGAAGTTCTCCATCTGGAGTCGAGGGATTATCTACACCCTTGCATTTTGCATCATAAGTTCTTAAAAGTGACATGATTTCCATAGTCTTAAATGCATTGTAGCTCTTAAGCGCCAATACATAATCTTTCGCTTGATAACTGTTTCTAAAACCTAATTCGGCAGCAATACCATTCTCCGATTTGTCTTTTGCCCAATAACAAATCATCAGATTACTAAAGAAATTAAATAATACTACAAGCGTAACAATCAAAGGATTGTTCTTTGGATTCTTCTCGAAATAGTCTGCGATCTGATTCGCTTTAAACGTATTCTTTTCGACAACTGCTTTCAGTAATTCATAATTATTGAAATCCTTACTTATTCCAATATTATACTCAATCAGCTCTGCAGTAATACGTTTTTCGGAAGGAGGTATTGATAACAATAACTTTTCGATCTCATTTACAACCTTACTCAGGTCGTTTCCTAGATAATCGGTCAACATCTGAGCCGATTTCTGATCTATACCCAAACCTTTTGTACTTATAAAGGAGGTTATAAAAGCAGGCATTTTATAATCGGGAATCTTTTTTGATTCAAAGACAACTCCACATTTCTCTATACCTGCATAGAGTTTTTTACGTTTGTCTATCGTTCCATTTTTATAATTCAATACCAATATGGTACTACTCAAGGGATTTTTTAGATATATCTCCAAATCCTCGATCTTTTTTAGCGACTGTGCCTCTTTGACTACAATTAGTTGATGATCGGACATCATAGGAAAACTACGAGCCAACGTTATTACTGTTGCCACATCGGTTTCTGATCCGTATAATATGGTTTGATTAAAATCGCGTTCCGTCTCTGGGATTACTTTATCCAACAGACAGTTCGTGAGATCATCAATGTAATAAGATTCATCACCCATCAATAGGTAGATGGGGTGAAACTTACGTGATACTATATCTTTTTTTATTTGCTCGAATGACATCTTTTATCAAAAATCTTCGAAACGAAGATGTTTTACTGTAGAACCGTTATTTATTAATGTAGTCAAAGCTTTGATTCCGATCATTACATGCTCGTTCACAAAATTTTGAGTAACTACACTGTCACTTTTCTCAGTTTTTACTCCGTCCGAAATCATGGGCTGGTCAGACACCAAAAGTAAAGCCCCTGTGGGTATTCCATTTGCAAAACCGCAAGTAAATAGTGTTGCAGTTTCCATATCTACAGCCATAGCTCTTATCGAACGCAGATATTCTTTGAATTTATCATCATGCTCCCATACACGGCGATTGGTAGTATATACTGTTCCTGTCCAATAATCTTTATTGAAATCGCGAATATTAGATGATAGTGAACGAAGCAAATTAAATGCTGGTAATGAAGGAACTTCGGGTGGAAAGTAGTCGTTAGATGTACCTTCTCCTCTGATAGCTGCAATAGGTAGAATATAATCTCCTAATTGATTGTGCTTTTTCAAACCTCCACATTTGCCGAGAAACAATACTGCTTTGGGTTCTACTGCACTTAACAAATCCATCACCGTTGCAGCATTGGCACTCCCCATACCAAAATTAATAATCGTAATTCCATTTGCCGAAGCATTAGGCATATTACCATCTAATCCTAATATAGGAACATTAAAGTGATTGGCGAATATCTCAACATACTTCGAGAAATTAGTCAATAAAATATGTTTTGTGAACTGTTCTAACGGGCGTTTAGTGTACCGAGGTAACCAATTATCTACAATTTCTTGTTTAGTCTTCATAATAAACCTATTTTTGTTTTATACAAAGAAGCCTTATTTCCTCTTCGGAAACCATTTCTTCTTCTGGTGTTATTACTAAACAAAGATAGCAAAAATGTTAGAACTAAATTTACCTCAATATAATCCAAAAATAAAAAAAACGGATAAATTATATATATGGGATCAAATTCGTTCTAAGTATGTGGCTCTTACACCTGAAGAATGGGTGAGGCAACATTTTATTAACTATTTGATAACAGAAAAACAATATCCATCTTCTCTCATTGCTAATGAAACTCAGATATCTCTCAACAATCAGCGTAAAAGATGCGACTCGGTGGTTTATGATAATCATTTGAATCCTTTAGTGATTGTAGAGTATAAATCTCCTAATGTAAAGATTACCCAAGAGGTGTTTGATCAGATTGCCCGATACAACATTGTTCTCAGAGTGAAATACCTTATCATATCAAACGGATTGGAGCATTATTGTTGCTGTATAGATTATGAGAATCTCGGTTATGAGTACCTCCCCGATATTCCGTTGTATTCAGCATTAAATAAGAACGGTTAATAACAAAAATGAGGATAGTCATTGTTTATGGCTACCCTCATAGTATATATCCAATTTTGAATGGCTTAATCTAGAGGAAGTAGTGTACTCACCCCTATTCTATTCCACGCATTAATAGTCACAATTGCCATAATTACTTCAGCTAATTTTTCTTTGCCTAGCAATGCTTCTGCTTGTTGATATGTTTCCTCAGAAACTCCGCCTTCACTTATTAAAGTTATCTCCTCTGTTAGAGTCAGAATAATTCTTTCTGTTTCTGTATATAACTCCGTTTCATGCCAAACGTTTAACAGGTAGATACGTTGTTCTGTTTCGCCAAGCTTACGAGCATCCCTTGTATGCATATTGAGACAAAAGGCACACCCATTGAGTTGAGATGCACGAATCTTAATCAACTCTTTCTCGATAGGAGATAAAGTTGTTGTGTGCAAATATGCCTCTAATTTTAGCATTACTTTGTATGCTTCGGGAGCTACTTCGTGTATTTTTATTCTTTTCGATTCCATAATTCTTTGTTTATTAATGATAAACAAAGCTACATCAATTATGTTTCAATAAAATTAAACTGGTTTAAGAAAATCTCATAGCATAAGCTTTTAATAACCAACAAAAAAGAGGCTACCCTAAAAGGTAACCTCTTTTTATTTTTAGATAGAAAATCTATTTCTTATTTAACTGAAACCGGTCTGTCAGCTTTATCTACGCCAAAAGTTTTTGAAGGTTGAGGACCCATTTCAAATTCCAAAGTACCACCTGCAATTACATCTCTGTGATTGATATACGATTTAGTATAAGGTTTGCCATTCAGCTTAGCACTTTGAATGTATTTATTCTCTGCATTATTGTTTTTAGCAATCACTGTAAATGTTTTGCCTCCACCCAATTTTATGGTTGCTTCTTTCATCTGTGGGCTGCCAAATATATAGTCGCCGCCAGCAGGAGCCATAGGATAGAATCCAAGTGCCGAAAGGATATACCATGATGACATTTGACCAACATCTTCGTTTCCACTGATTCCAGCAGGTTTGTCAAAGTAGAGAGTAGTCAATACCTCACGTACCTTCTCAGCAGTTTTCCATTGTTGTCCTACAAATGGGTACAGATATAGAACATGGTGACTAGGCTCATTTCCATGTGCGTATTGTCCAATAAGACCGCTAATATCAGGAGACGCTTCTGCTCCTAGATCACCTTCGATAGTAAATAATGAATCAAGTTTTGTAATGAAAGCTTCTTCGCTTCCAAACAAACTAATAAGACCATTTACATCGTGAGGAACCAACCAGGTATATTGCCAAGCATTACCTTCTGTATAATCATCCTCGCGGTGAGTAGAATGCAATGGATCGAATGGCACACGGAATGTTCCGGTAGAAGAAAGACCTCTCATAAACTGAGTTTCTTTGTCAAAGTAATGTTTGTATGACTCGCTTCTTTTGATGAAATAATCATAATCTTCGGTCTTACCCATTTCTTTTGCAACCTGAGCAACACACCAGTCTGCTATTGCATATTCAAGACCTTTAGCTACCGATTCGAAAGTTTTTTCCTTATCGTAAGGTATATAGCCGTATTCTTTCAACCAATTAAGACCTCTTTCGTCTAACATAGCAGAAGTTTTCATAGCTTCGAAAGCTGCTTCTTTATCAGCATCAGCAACAAAACCTTTTAAGAACAAATCTCCCATAACAATGATACCTGGGTTACCCACCATACAGTCGGTTTCGTTAGACATCAAGTGCCATACAGGTAGTTTTCCTTGTTGTTTAAAGATTTGTAAGAAAGTTTTAGCTACATCTGTTGCCAACTCAGGATGGATAATTGTTTGCAATGGTTGAGCTGCACGATATGTATCCCATAACGAGAAGGTTGTATAGTTTGTGAAGTCGTTATTTGTATGAACTTTCTTGTCCGTTCCCCAATAGTCGCCATTTACATCAGCAAATACCGATGGTGCTACCATAGAGTGGTACATAGCTGTATAGAAGTTACGAAGATCGGTTTTGCTATCCGACTTCACGACTATCTTATTCAACTCTTCATTCCATGCTTTATCTGCATTTGCAACTGTTTGATCAAAATCCCATCCAGTAAGCTCAGCTTCCATGTTTTTCTTTGCGTTTTCAACACTTACAGGAGATAGAGCCACTTTAGCGTACACTTTTTCTCCGGCTTTTGTTTCATCAAAAAATACTTGACCATAGATTTTACGCATTGGAGTTTTTGAACCTTCGTATACAGCGGTAGTATCCGAGATTGTAAACTTAGATATTGGTTTTGAGAATACTGCTGTAAAATAGATACGTTGGTCGCTTGCCCATCCTTTAGAAAAACGGTAACCCGAAATTACGCTATCATTTTCTTGAACCAAAGCACCATCAACAGGCATATCCCATCCGATACCATGTTCTAAATCAATGATAACTTTAGGGTCTGTTGATTCGGGGAATGTATATCTATGGAAACCTACTCGTTTAGTAGCTGTCAATTCTACATCAATATTGAATCTATCTAAATGGACAGAATAATATCCTGCTTTTGCAGTTTCTTTATCGTGAGAGAAGTAAGAGTAAATACCCGTAGATTCGTCAGGTAATGTACCTCTCGTTAATTTAACATCTCCTGTTGCAGGCATAAATGAAATATCGCCCAAATCGCCGATACCTGTTCCGCTAAGATGCATATGTCCGAAGCCAATGATAGTAGAATCGGAGATGTGATATCCCGAACACCAGTCCCAACCCTGACTATGTTGTGTTGGTCCTAGTTGAACCAATCCGAAAGGAACATTTGCTCCCATAAATACGTGTCCATGATCACCGGTTCCGATGTAAGGATCAACATATTGAGTCAGATTCTCTAGTTCTGCATCTTTCTGCCCTTTGTCGCTACAAGCAATTGCACCGAGCATCAAACCCGTACAAAGACTCAAACCTAGAGCGTTTCTCATGATTTTTTTTGTTACCATACTTTAGTTAACTTATTTAAGATTTATGACAATGAAGGCCTTAGACCTATTTATTACATTGGTAAGTATAAGCATTACTGCCAGTTTTTACTGAATAGTATTGGATTAAATACTCACTGTTAATTATAATATTTGTTTTTGTGTTGTTAGTCATAAAAATGGCAGTTAAGCACCACTCTTTACTACTTCGTGTAAAAATAGCAATAATTTCTCAAAAGAGAATTACATATAATAGCCTCTCTTGAACTGAATCCTTAATTAAACTTTAGATTTAGGACTACTATCTCCGATATAGTACCTATACGATATTGAGGTCCTGCAAGTCCCAGCCCCGAAGTAACATAGATATGTGTGTTCTCTTTTTTCTTATATCCATGTCCCACTTCATATATTAGACTCATTATTAAATTATTTGGAAATAATTGTCCGTTATGTGTATGTCCATAAACTGCCAGATCTGCTTGCTCTGTCGATTCTTCCGATAATTGTTTAGGCTCGTGATTCATTACAATTACAGGTAATTGTTTATCTACATGCTGCATTATATCCGATAATGACTTTCTTTTTGTAGCATGATCGTCCTCTCTACCTACAATATAGAATTTGTCTGCCACCTTTATGGCAGTATCTCTCAGCATGGTCATGCCTGTTTCAGAACCCAACCAAGCTATTTTTTCTTCACCATTCAATCGGTACTCATGATTGCCTGTCGATACATACACCCCATAAGGAGCTTTCAATCGACGAAACTCTTCATCCATCTTTTGATCTATTAGTGGGGGAAGATCGTAATCTATAATATCACCAACCAAAAGGATAACATCTGGCTTTTGCTCCATGATCTTATCCACATACATGCTTAAAACTTTTTTATCAATCAGATGACCTGCATGAACATCAGCAACCATCACTACCCGTAGGCTCTTAAGCCCATCCACTTTTTTGTCTACTTTCAGATCGAGTTCCGTTACAACAGGATGCCAGAAACGATAGTGACCATATGTCATAGATGAGATAATGACTATCAACGATATTATAATGTATCTTCTTTTTACGGACCCCCTTTGCAAATTCAATTTCTGAATTTTATCAAACTTCCGTCTCAGAAATTTTATAAGATCATAAATAAGTAAAAGAGCCGTAGTATATCCTATAAACACCATCCACGATGTACCAATCAATAAAATTGGTTTTAGTATCGCAGCCGGTAAGCTGACATTAAAAATGAGTCCTATCAAATACACTATAAGCTCTACTATAAACAATAAAGCATAAGGTATTCTATATGCGTTTTTCTTTGGCAAAACCTGCCATCCTCGTATAAATACATATATATTCAGTATAATATGTACTATAAGTGCTTGATAGAAAAAAACTTTCATTTCGTTTTCACTTTAATTACTGTATATTCGGACTGTGTACCGATACGGAATTTTCCGCCCCAAAGCCCCATCCCCGAACTTACATAGACATTTGTATTCCCTTTCTTCAAATAACCATACGAATCTTCATAGATCATATCTGTTATAAGCGAAACAGGCCATATCTGTCCACGATGAGTATGTCCCGAGAATTGAATATCTACTCCATTATTTTCGGCTTCTTCCAGATTATAGGGTTGATGATCTAATAGAATAATCGGCTTCGACTTATCTAATGAATTGGTCAAAGCAGCCAATGGTTTACGATTAGGGTTTGACTTATCATCACGTCCCACCACATAAAACGTACTATCAATTAAAACAGCAGAATCTCTAATTAGTTTAATACCTGATTCTTCTATAAATTTAGCAGATGCCGCAGCGCCGCTTATATATTCATGATTGCCCATAACAGCATAGACTCCATACTTCGATCTTATCTTCCTCAAGTCCTCCGACATATTCTGAGCAATCAAAGGTCTTAGGCTACTATCTATAATATCTCCTGCAATCAGAACAATATCTGGATTCTCTTTATTTATAAGTTGCACCCATTGTTGAAGTTCGCTTTTTCCGATTCCATAACCTAAGTGCATATCACTAAGAGCTACTATTGTTAGAGAATCTCCGTCACCTATATTTTTAGCTATCTCAATAGGTAAGTCTACACGCTCCTTTATTCGATATTTTAGGTATCCGCATAACATCAACAAACCGATAAAGCCCACTGTAAGACCGAAGCTCAACCAATTATCTTTCGTATATTGATTCAATGTATCTCTTGGTACAAGACGAGATGCACGTATCAAATCGGTTAGCAAATTGAATATCAAAAAATAAAGGAATATAAAGAACCATGATGTTCCGATTGTATATAATACCGAAGTTACCGAAACTGGAAAATGTTCTCCAGCCAGGAACAACAAGAAAATAGATCCGATTAATATTACAGCTATTCCGATTAGTAATGAGCGTGTTATTATATTCAGGGGAATAACAGTCCAAGCCCTATAAAAAACATAATAATTACCTGCTAAGAAAAGCAAAATAAAAACAATAAAAAAAAGATACCTCATAACTATTCTGAGCTTGGTTTTTAAAGTGAAATCCTATCTATAAGTGTGAATGTGTTATCTAAAACTATTTCAACCTAAAAGGCGTTTAATTAAAATGTAAAAAAAAGAGTAACTATAAGGTTACTCTTTCTATTTTAGAGGGAATAAGGATTATCTCCTACTCCCCAATGCGATAAAGATATAATATATAAGAGTTGCCAAAGAACCTAAAGCAGCTACAACATAAGTGTATGCAGCCCATTTCAGAGCATCTTTCGCTTTATCTTTATTAGAATCTCTTACAATACCCGCTGTATTAAGCCATACTAATGCACGATTACTTGCGTCTATTTCGACTGGCAATGTTACAAAACTAAAGATTGTAGTCATTGCAAACAAAGCTATACCTATCCATATTAATATAGGAAAAGTATTGATCATAAATATACCTGCCAATAATACCCACATAACCCATTTAGATGCAAAACTAACTGTTGGCACTAAAGCCGATCTTAATGTCAAAGGTCCATATGCCTTTGCATGCTGCACCGCATGACCACATTCGTGAGCTGCAACTGCTGCCGCTGCTACACTATTGCTATGATATACACCTTCACTCAGATTGACAGTCTTATTACCCGGATTGTAATTATCAGTCAACATTCCTTGTGTAGAAACTACTTGCACATCATATATTCCATTATCATGTAACATCTTCAATGCAACATCTCTACCAGTCAAACCGCTATCTAATGGTACTTTTGAGTATTTTTTAAATTTGCTTTGTAAAGTAGCCGAAACAATCCAGCCTCCTAAAGCAATTATACCGAATAAAATCCATCCGAAATACATAATCTTACTATTTTAATTAATAACCTTTTCTACCTTATAATTATCTTTATCAAAAGATATGCCAAAGATATACATATTAATTGTTTGTAAATTTGATAATTACTTAAAAAAGGCTAATCACGGATTACACGAAATACTGACGTTTAATAGTCTGATCGCGATCAGGACCTACTGACACTATGCTGATAGTAACATCTAATTCTTCTTCTAAGAAATTGACGTACTCTATGAACTCCTGAGGAAATTCTTCCTCACTCTGCATTTTTGTCATGTCAATATTCCAACCCGGAAGTTCTTTGTATATAGGTTTTACATTATCTCCAATTTCGAAAGGAAATTCTGTTGTTTGTTTACCATCAATTTCATAAGCCACACATGCCTTGATCGTTTTAAACGTATCAAGAACATCACTTTTCATCATGATCAACTGAGTTACCCCGTTTATCATAATAGCATAACGAAGTGCAACCAAGTCAATCCAGCCACAACGACGAGGACGTCCTGTAACCGAACCAAACTCAAAACCTAATTTACGAAGTTCATCGCCTGTTTCGTCAAACAACTCCGTTGGAAAAGGACCACTTCCTACTCTTGTACAGTATGCTTTAAAGATACCAAACACCTCTCCAATATTACTAGGAGAAATACCCAAGCCAATACAAGCTCCAGAAGATATTGTATTAGAAGAGGTAACAAATGGATAAGAACCAAAGTCAATATCCAACATAGTACCTTGAGCACCTTCTGCTAATACCGATTTATTTTTTGACAATGCATCATTTATATAATACTCACTGTCTACAAATGTAAATTCTTTTAATTTTTCGACACCACTAAACCATTCTTTCTCAACTTCAGCTAAAGAACTACAATCGAAATTATATTGATTCAAAATATCTAAATGTCGAGTTCTGACTTGTTGGTATTTCTCATCGAAACCACACAAAAGATCTCCGACTCTCAGACCTCCACGACCTACCTTTTCGGTATATGTAGGACCAATGCCTTTACCTGTTGTACCTATCTTTGAATCACCTTTTGCTTTTTCATAACAAGCATCTAATAAACGATGTGTTGGTAAAATAAGATGAGCTTTTTTAGATATCAGCAAACGTTTAGTCAGATCGTGTCCTGATTTCTCCAAAGATTCAACTTCTCCTTTGAACAATGCAGGATCAAGAACAACACCATTACCTATGATATTGACTTTATCTCCTTGAAAGATTCCTGAAGGAACCGATCTTAAAACATACTTCTCTCCTTCGAATTCGAGCGTATGCCCAGCATTAGGTCCTCCCTGAAAACGGGCTACCACTTCATACTTCGGAGTCAATACGTCCACTATTTTGCCTTTACCTTCGTCACCCCATTGTAACCCCAGTAGTACATCTGCTTTCATTTCTTCTTATTGGTATTTATTTTATTTTCTTCTGTCTTTTTACTTTTCTTCTCCGCTTGCTGCCTCTCCTTTAAACACTTTGCACATGTACCATATATATACATACTATAATAAGCAATCTTAAACCTGGCAAACCTTTTTTGCTGAGTCTGAGTAAATGGATTGGCATTCTTATATTCTTTTACTTTTCCACAAGTTGTACAAATCAGGTGATCATGATTTTCGGCGCCGTATATACGTTCGTATTGAGAAATATTTTCTCCAAACTGATGCTTTACAAGCAAGCCACAGTCCAAAAGTAATTCGATTGTATTATACAACGTTGCTCTACTAACCCTGATACTCTGGGTGTTCATCGTTTGAAAAAGTGAGTCGACGTCAAAATGTCCTTTTGTGGAATAGATATGATCAAGTATGGCAAAACGTTCGGGTGTCTTGCGATGTTTATGCTGATTGAGGTATTCAGTAAACTTATTTAATACTTGTTCTTTTATCTTCTGATTATCCATTTTACCAGATCAAGAATAGCAAATATACGTTTTTTTTAAGTACGGAGCAATTTGAAACTTTATTATTGAGATTAATTAAAGGCATAAAAAAACACGAAGAGCAATTTCTTCGTGTTTTTACTATGTATGATATTTTTTATTAATATCCAGGATTTTGTTGTTCTCTGATTAATGGATTTGCTCTTACCTCATTATCAGGAATAGGCAATATCACTCTAAAGTAGTTAACATCAAACTTTCTAGATTCTGCTGATAGAGGCAAATGCCATCCCATATCTGCATCATTAGTATAACGTAGCACTTCTTTTCCATTTCTCATTAAGTCGAAGAAACGGTGTCCTTCACCAACGAACTCAATACGATTTTCTTGTAGAATTCTATCCAGAGTTGCTTCAGATGCAGAAACTGGTGTTGCATCAGGATTTCCTCTTAGAACAATTGCATTTAAGTATTTAGCAGCATTAGCTCCATCTGAAAGTTTTGCTGCAGCTTCGGCCGCAATCAAATAAACTTCTGACAATCTGAGTATAGAGATATTATTCACACGAATATCATCAAAACCTTCTCGTCCAGGATATTTATTTACAAAAACTTTATTCAAACCCCAAGGTTCTTTTTTTGCATCAGCATCAGGAAGATTGCTACGCAACATTACTCCTTGACGAACATCTTTTGAGTATTTAGCTCCTACTAAATCCACAAAAGCTTTAGTCATCAAAGCATCTGCATAACCATCTTCTGCATATAAGTAACCAATAGACTCTCTATCAACCCAGTCATCTGTATCATAGTTTATGATTTCGAATAAAACCTCAGAAGTACCGGCTTTCGCCCAAACTGATGTATATTCTTCATTTTTCCACAAAGAATAAGGACTATTATTTATAACATCTAAAGCTGTTTTATATGCATTTTCATTATCTCCTTTATAAAGATAAACTCTGGCCAAAAGAGCTTTCGCTGCCCATGTATTAAAGTAACCTAATGATTTAGCACTTTTCATTAAAGAAATTGACTCTGTAAGATCTTTTATAACTTGGGTATAAACTTCTTCAATTGAATTACGCCCTGCAACAAAGTCATACGATTCAGCTCTTAGCACAATAGGAATACCAAAACCTGCACCTTTTGTTACATAATATGGTAGTGAATATACTCTAACTAAATCAAAATGTGCCAAAGCTCTAATTGCTAAAGCTTGTCCTTTCAGATCATTTTGGTCAGCTTGAGCTGCATCACTAACTCTACCTTCATCAATAGCAGTTATTAGATTATTTGCTCTGCGAATAAGACGATAAGGAGCAAGCCATATCTGAGGCTCTCCTGTTATAGTATAATTCATTACATAAGAAGGACCGGTACGACCTGTAGCTTCTCTAGCTTGCATATCATCACCTCTCACATCTCCAAAATAAATCATTCTCGCTCCATAATATGAAGGTCCCTGAGTATTAGCATCACTATTTCCTTGAATAGCATCATAAACCCCTGTAAGAGCAACCTTAGCATCTGCTAGATTGTTTATGGCTTGGTCTTTAGGAAGTCCATCGCTGGGGGAAACATCTAACCAGTCACTTGAGCATGAATAAGACGTGGTTAAAAATAAAACTGTTAATATCCTAATTATATTTCTCATATCTTCATTTTTTTAAAAAGTAACTTCGATACCAAATGTAACTGTTTTCAATGGTGGAGTTTGGAATGTTACCACACCGATAGTTCTACTTGCAGGATTTGGATCTACAGGTAATTCTGGATCTACAATTAAATCACTTGATTTTATAGTAAACAAGTTGACAGCAGAAGCATATACTCTGGCATTACCTAAGCTCAATTTTCTAAGAACATTTTGAGGCAGTGTATATCCAAAAGTAACATTTTTTAATCGAACGTGGTCTGTTGAGTGCATCCATCGTGAAGATGGTGTATTAACATTACCTAATACAAACTGAGGTAGTCTTGCATTATCTCCTGGATTTTGCCACATTTCTCCTAGTTTGTTATATTCAGGAACGTTATAGTTAAAAGATCCACCATTAGAATTGATCCATGTTGCATTATCATACAGATTTCCTCCAAATGAATATGTAAATGTAAATCCTAAATCAAAGGCTTTATATCTAAAATTATTAGTAAGTCCACCCATTACATCTGGATCCACTTTACCTATAATAACTTGTTTTGCTTCTGCAGAGTTAGTAGTAGTTTCACGCTCGTGACCTTTTGTGTTTTTATAAAACATTTCTTTACCAGTAGCTGGATCTACTCCTGCATACTCATAAGCATATAAAGAATTAAAAGGCTGTCCTGTTCTATGTAGTAAACGAGTACTATTAGTTGTAAACTCACTTAAAACTCCATCAATTTTAGTCAACTCATTTTTATTATGAGCAATATTGAAGGATGTAGACCAGTCAAAATCTCTATTTGAAATATTAACAGTCTTTATTTCAAGCTCAATACCTTTATTGGTCAATTCTCCAATATTCATAAATGTTGAACTAAACCCTGTAAGCATTGAAACTCTTCTATCCAAAAGTAGATCTTTAGAAGTCTTATTATAAACATCTAATGTTACATTAATACGGTCTATAAATGTAAGATCTAAACCAATATTTAAAGATTTACTTTTCTCCCATCTTAGATCTGTATAAGCTAAGCTCGACTCAGCCGACCCTGGACTGCCATTATATTTATAGCCAAAACTAAAGACACTTAAATGTTCGTAATATTTCACTGGCATATTACCATTAGTACCATAAGAAAAACGGATTTTACCATCTGTAAGAACACTCTTTATAGGGTCTACAAACTGCTCCTGAGTAAATCTCCAAGATCCTGACACAGACCAGAAATCTCCCCATCTATTATTTTTACTAAATTTAGATGAACCATCACGTCTTAAGCTTCCACTTAAGTAGTATTTGTTATCATAATTATAGTTTGCTGTAACCAAATAAGATATCATACGACTCTCGTCGAAGTGACTAGAAGAACTTGTTGTTGCAGCATTTTCGATTTCAGGTTTAGAATAAGTTGGATAACCGGTACCACTAGCATATATGTAGTCATATTTAAACTTCTCTATTTCATAACCAGCCAAAGCATCAAAGCTATGTAACTTATCAAATGTTTTATTAAACATCAAGTGAGTTTGAGAAGTTAATGTTTTCTGATTACTTAATACTCTTTGGAAAACACCACCTGCAGTTAAACCATCATTAGATCTTGGATCCCACCATACTCGACTATTTGTATTTACAAAGTCATAAGTGAAAGTCTCTTTCAAAAACAAATTATCTAAAATATCAAATTGTCCATTCACAGATCCTAAGAAACGATTCAAATCATTCTTATTATAATTAAGTTCAGCTGTATACAATGGATTCGCCAAAGGCTTTCCTAATGCAGGGAACTTCTTAGTTAAATTAAAAGAACCATCAGGGTTAAATGCAAAATCCTGAGGAGTTGCACTCATCGAAATAGCCATAATGGGACTAGAATAAGAAGTACCTTCACTATTCACATTTTGTTTTGTATTTGAATAAGTTACATTAGCGCCAAAAGTAAATCGATCCATTTTATGGGTCAAATTTAAACGCCCTGTTATTCTTTGGAAATCAGACTGAAGAGTAATACCCTCCATGTCCATGTAAGTAAGAGATGAATAAAACTTCGTTTTATCATTACCTCCTTGCATATTCACTTCATAATTCTGCTGCTTACCTGTACGAAGTAAACGATCACGCCAATCTTCCCAACCTGTAGCTGGTTTTTCGGCATATCTGTCTATATTTTTATCTGCAAAAGCTGTAGCTGCTTCAGAAGTAGCACCTGCATTATTATTGTTATACTGATTTATCAAACCTTGATACATCAGTTCGCGTCTATCATCACCGCCTAATGTTGGGCGATAATTTATTGCCATATCAGAGAATCCCCAATTAGATCTTAAACTCACAAGAGTTTTACCAGCCTTTCCGCTCTTCGTTGTAATTACAATCACACCATTAGATGCACGTGAACCATATAATGAAGCTGCAGCAGCATCCTTTATAATAGTAATAGACTCGATATCATTTGTATTCAATGTAGACAAAACACTTGTTCCTGATTTTGAATAAGTGAATTCTGACATATTATTAGCTGACATAGGAACTCCATCTATTACATACAAAGGCTCGATTGATCCATTCACTGAACCTAGACCTCTAATACGAACAGATTCTACAGCACCAGGAGTACCCGAAGCAGCTCCAGCCTGAATACCAGCTGCAGCTCCAGCCAACTTAGCCTCCAATGATATAGCAGGTACATTTTCTAATTTACCTGTAGAAAGAACGGAGGCAGATCCTGTAAAACTAGCTTTCTTTATGTTTCCATAACCAGTCACAACAACTTCATCCATTAATCTAGAATCGTTTTCCATAACAATTCTCAAATTTGTTCCAGCAGCAACCTCTTTGGTTTTCATACCAATAAGAGAAATTACTAGTATTTTTCTATCTGATGGAATATTCAAAGAGAAATTTCCATCCACATCGGTTACTGTTCCAACAGTTGTACCTTTAGCTACGACCGAAGCTCCAATCACAGTTTCACCAGTATCATCTAAGACTGTACCTGAAACATGTGTAGTTTGAGCTACTGATAACCCGACACTTGCCAGCACGCAAGCCAAAATCATTATCAATTTTTTCATAAACACTACTTTAAATTACTCAATTATATTAATATCAATCAATTACCTAACAAACCAAGGGAAGCTATTTACATTCTTTCACAATGGGAGAGGCAAATGTATGTTTTTTTCACAAAATATACAAAACATGGGACGTTAAATGTTAGTTTTTCTTTATTTAAAAAAGATATTAGATATGAAGATAGAACTATTAAACATCTTTTAAGGTTCAAAAATTCAAAATAAACATCAATTTGTCAATAAAATCTCATTTGTATATTTATGCAAAGAAAAAACCGCCAGTCAAAAGACCAACGGTTTATATAATAAGTGCTTATCCGGAAAGTAGCTATAATAAACGCTTCTAGATGTTAATATAAGACAATATACAGTTCTAATACTTAATATTTTTATACAACAACCGACATTCATATGCCTCATTTAATCGGAGTAACAATGATTCTCGATTTGGTGTATCTGAGATGTCATTTGGATAAAAAACAGAGAAAATAGAAAACAGCGATTCATCATCGAAAGATTCAATACTAGTCTGAAATTTTTCTTTATCCCCATTTTCCATATACAATAACGCTAATTTTTCATGAGCACCAGCTGATTCTGTCATTTCAAACAATCGCTGTTGGCATTCAATAGCATTTAGCAACTCGTCTTTACGAAGATATACAGATACCAACTTCTCTAAAACCTCCTCAGCCTCATCTTCTCTTAGAGAAAGAGCCTTTTTATAGAAAATTTCAGCACCGGATGGAATATTCAGCTTTAAATACACCTCACCAGCAATCATATTGACATCGAAAGAGTCTGAATCTGCATTTAGAGCTTTATCTATAAACTCCACGGATTCATCAATCTTACCTTGAAGTAAATAAACATGTGCTTTTTTCGCCATAGACTCAGGGGTTTCCCCTGCATGCTCTTCATATGATAATATTGCTTTCAGCACATCTCCATACTTCTCTAAACTCATATAACATTCTGCTAAAGAAAGATACAAAAGGCTTTCGTCCGGAGACATCAAAAGACATTCTTGCAACATCTCAACAGCTTCTTCCGATCGCTCTGACAATAACAAACAATGAGCCTTTAACTTTAATATATTGATATTCGTTTCATCTAGAGCTAGAGCAAAATCAAAAGCATCGATTGCTTTCTCAAAATCCTCTTCTAATGAATATAATTTACCAAGCATAATCCAGCTATCTACTGAATAAGGATCAAGATCCAAAATCTGATTACAAACTATTATGGCAGAGGCAAAATCAGATCTCACTTCATAAGCGTATGCAAGATCATTCAAGACCTCCATATTACTAGGATCGTACTCAAGACTTTTTTCAAAATAAAGGATCGCCTCATCATAATATTCGGCTTCTACGTAAAGAAAACCTAACTCTGATAAAATCACATCTAAATCGGTATCTTCATCCCTAAGAATTTCAGCAGTCAACTCATATGCTTCCGCATACAAATCAAGATTCAGTAGACATTCTATCTTTAGCAGATAAAGCTCAAAGTCATACGACGAGAAACGAGAGTTCAAGTAATGTAACGCTGTGGTATATTTAGCATCATATACGAGATATTTGCCATATCTCAACATTAACGATTCGTTATCAGGATGAATACTTAGCCCAAGATCAACTATTTCTCTGGCTATTTCAATATCATCCAATTTATCATAGTACTCCGCCAAGTCGTCGTATTCGTCGGCATCAAAGTACACACTCTTTCCCGTCAAGAGCATCTGCTCATAACGAGAAAGTAAATCAGAGATATTTCGTTCTTCCATAAGACAATTTGTTATTATTTATATAAATACAAACAAATATTGTGCTACATTTTACAAAACAACAGGTTTTATCATACCTGCTATATATAATAAGGTGTAAACCTTATTTATCTTTCATTTTACTCCATGAATCTTTTAATGTAACTGTTCGGTTAAACACTAAATGATCTGGCGTAGAATCGGGATCAAGATTAAAATAACCGATACGTTGAAATTGAAAATGATCATACGCTTTAGCCTCTTTCAAGTACGATTCAGCTTTACAACCTGTTTTCACTATCAAAGATTCCGGATTCAGTAAATCTCTAAAATCCCCTTCTTTTTCGTCCGCTGGATTTTCCGACACAAAAAGGCGATCATATAAACGAACTTCTACATCAATAGCATCACTTGTAGATACCCAATGGATTGTACCCTTTACTTTTCGGTTACTTTCTGCCATACCACTTTTGGTCAAAGGATCATACTCAGCATATACCTCTATAACATTTCCAGCTTCGTCATGTTTACAGCCCGTACATTTTATTATATAACCATGCTTCAAACGAACTTCTTGTCCGGGAGTTAAACGGAAATATTTTTTAGGAGCATCTTCCATGAAATCGTCTCTTTCAATATATAACTCGCGAGAGAAAATAACAGAGTGACTTCCTGAATTTTCATCTTCCGGATTATTTTGAGCAGTAAGAACTTCTGTTTGTCCTTCGGGATAATTTGTCAGGATCAATTTTATAGGATCAATAACAGCCGAAACACGCGTTGCTCTTTTATTAAGATCTTCACGAATTGCATATTCCAACAGGGCAAAATCTATCATACCATCATATTTGGTATATCCAATACGATCGATAAAATTATGTATTGCCTCTGGTGTATATCCTCTTCTTCTAAATCCACTAATAGTAGGCATACGAGGATCGTCCCATCCGTTTACAAAACCTTCTTTTACCAATTGTAATAGTTTTCGCTTACTCATCATTGTATAAGTAAGGTTCAAACGATTAAATTCGTATTGAGCTGGTCTGTACTCGTTTGTAGCCAATTGATCTATAAACCAATCATACAATGGACGGTGAACCACAAACTCTAATGTACAAATAGAGTGAGTTACTCCCTCAAAATAGTCACATTGCCCGTGTGCAAAATCATACATCGGATAGGCATACCATTGGTTTCCTGTACGATGATGAGCTTGTTTAATTATTCTATATATAATAGGGTCTCTAAAGTGCATATTAGATGAAGCCATATCTATTTTGGCTCTTAACACCATGCTTCCTTCTTCGAAAACTCCTTGATTCATTTTTTCAAACAAATCCAGATTTTCCTCTATCGGACGATTCCTATATGGACTTTCGATTCCGGCTTGAGTAGGTGTACCTTTTTGTTTTGCAATTTCCTCTGCAGATTGCTCATCAATATAGGCTTTACCTTCTTTAATCAATTGAACGGCAAAATCCCATAGCTTAGGAAAATAATCGGATGCATAATATACATTTGCCCAATCGAAACCTAGCCATTTAATATCTTCCATTATAGCATCAACATACTCTACATCCTCTTTCACAGGATTAGTGTCATCAAAGCGTAGGTTACAAATGCCATTGTATTTCTGCGCCAAACCAAAATCTAAACAAATTGCTTTTGCATGTCCTATATGCAAATACCCATTTGGCTCTGGTGGGAAACGTGTCTGAATGCGTCCTCCATCTTTTCCCTCTTTTAAGTCTTTCTCAACTATTACTTCTATAAAGTTTAGACTTTTTTTGTCTTCTGCTGGCGTTATTTCTGACATTGCTTATGTTGATTATATTCTGTTTTTAATTATTGAGGAGTTGATTCCGATCCGGAAGACATAGACTTTTGATCATCCATCACTGCACTTTCTTCCAGATAGCTATTATATAGTTGATAAAACTCTTCAAATTTACCATTCTCTCTGTATTTATTCATTATTGTCTGGACTTCATTATACAGTTTTCCGGCATTACTCAAATCATTATCCATAGCTGAAGCATTTGACAATCTTGACAACTCAGCAGCTTTATGTGCGTCGTCCTGTATGCTTGGTTCTGAACAAGCCAGAAAGAACAAACTAAAAAAGAGACTAAACACTAAAATTAACCTAGATCCGTTCATTTTTATATTTTCTTTTTTACAAAGATAAATATTTTCAATAATAAACTACCTAGAATAACATTAGGGAAGTTACAATTATGCATATCAGCATACTTTTCAAACAACCAAACTTACCCATTAATAGAAATTATTTATCGCCAATACCTAGATTAAGCTATAATTTAGATAGAATATCATTATTTATGGTGATTGACTCTAAGGTCTCGAATCTTGAACTTTGCAACTCTTTTCTAATTTATATCAATTTTAACTAAACAATAAATAAAACCATGTTCAAAAAAGTCTATTTTTCACTCCTGTTGCTTTTCATATGTGCAACATATGCTTCAGCACAAAGGGTGAGAGGAAATGTTTATGACGAGAACGGAGCGCCGCTCGTCTCAGCAACAATCGTGATTGAAGGAACTAATTATTCGACTCTTACAAACGACGAAGGCGAATTCAAATTCAGAAATCTACCTAAAGGTACATTTACAATAGCTGCAAGTTTTATTGGATACAATTCACAAAGACAAGAAATTGCAGTAACAGAACATTCTCAACAAACGCTTCGCTATGACCTGAAAGTAAGTAATACTCTTAACGAAGTGGAAGTTTTTGGTGAGCGTTTTAAACAACCCGAAAAATTGGAATTGATCACTCGTATGCCATTGCGTCCAAGTGAGCAAATACAAACAATATCTGTAATTTCAGAAAAAGTAATAGCTGAACAAGGAGCTTTAACCATTACTGATGCATTAAGAAACGTACCGGGGGTAACCCTTTTCGGATCATACGGTGGTGTGAAAGAAAGTATGTCGGCTCGTGGATTCCGTGGTATTCCTGTTCTAAAGAATGGAGTACGTATAGACTCTCAGTTTCAAACAGCAGCCGGCGTGGCAGACATGCAAGGTGTAGAAAGCATACAGATGATAAAAGGTTCTGCAGCCGTTACACAAGGTGTTATTTCGGATCTAGGTAATGCTGGGGGTGTTATCAATGTAGTAACTAAAACACCTAAGTTCATCAATGCCGGTCAAGTTGACTTAAGAGCAGGCAGCTGGGGACAATTCCGTCCAACATTTGATGTACAATCTGTGCTAAACAAAAGCAAAACAGCAGCATTCCGTATAAACGGAGCATACGAGAGAGCGGACAACTACAGACCTGTAGTATCTATGAGCAGAGTTTATATAAACCCTTCTTTCGAATGGCGTCCTGACAGCAAGACAGTAATCAACCTTGAACTTGACTACTTAAACGAAAACAGAACTCCTGTTACTAGTACTGTCAATTTAGCACCAGATAGCATTGAAGCTCTATATGATATGCCTCACGACAAGTTCCTAGGCTTAAAAAATGACAATGTAAATACAGAAGTAACTACATATTCAGCTCGACTAAATCGTCAATTAACCGACAATCTAAGCATCAGAGCTGCTTATTTCGGATCTTCATACAATGTAGATAATACAAGTACAGGACTTGCGAATGCAAGTAAAACAGATTACAACAAAAGAAAAAGAACTCTTACTCGTAATCTTCGTGACGATAACAACTCTACATTCCAGTTAGATTTCATCGGAAAAGATGTTTATACCGGAACTATTAAGCATACATTCCAACTAGGATTTGACTATAGAATAGCAGAAGCTACTACCAGAAATCTTGGTTCTGCTGTAATCGATACAATAGATGTAACAGCAAATCGCATCGACAATTCAAGAAAAAACATTTCGTTTAAAAACCCAGAAAGTGTAACTCCTGCCATCAACAAATATACCACATACGGGTTTATGGCACAAGAAGTAATGACCATCAACAAATACCTTAAAGCTATTTTGGGGGCACGTTACAGCAGTATATCTACTATAAACGCTGTAGCAGCAGGAACTTCTGATGCAGGACCAACTATTGAAGATGCATGGGATCCAATGTTAGGAGTTATGATTACCCCTATTAAGAATGTAAATGTTTTCGGTTCATATACTACTAGTACAAGTTTGAGAAATGCAGGGTATATATTAACAGATAGTGTTACCAGAGCTGGAGCATCTAAAACTAAACAATTTGAAGTTGGTATTAAATCAGATTGGTTAAATAATAGATTACGCTTTAATTTCACTTACTTCAACATCCTTACTGACAACTTAGTAAATGCTTATTACCTAGAAGGAGCAACTGTACCTACAGATTTCTACCGTAAAGCTGGAAACCTAAGAAGAGACGGGGTTGAGGTAGAATTAAACGGTCGTGTGCTAGAAAATCTACAAGTAATGTTAGGATATGCGTACCTAAACGCTAGATACCAAGATAGCCCTTCTTACAAAAATGGTTCGGCACCAATGAATACTCCTAAGCATACAGCTAATGCGTGGGCACAATATACAGTTAACAGAGGAGTCCTAAAAGGATTCGCAATAGGAGCCGGAGCGTATTATGTAGGAGAACGTCCTGTAAATGATTTCTCTTTAAGTCCTGATGGACATGGATCTCTAATTGGAGCTAGACCATTCGATATGCCTGCTTTTACAACAGTAGATGTACAGCTATCTTATACTTATGGACCTGTAACCACTCGTGTATTCTTCAACAATGTATTTGATGAATTAGGTTACAATTCATATTACCGTGGTGGATACATAAATCAGGTTGACCCTCGCAACTTTTCAGCTATCGTATCTTATCAATTCTAAAAGAAAGAGAGATAAGCTATATTAATAAACAAAAAGAGTCCGCTGTAATTAGCAGACTCTTTTTTATTTCTATCACTATTAATAGTGATTAAGATGATAGAAATTCATCATTTCTTGCGATTGCCCCATAATGCGTTTAGACCTAACTTTGTCAATGTTATAATATAAATATACGACTTTAAATATAACTTACTGACTTAATGACAAAGTGTATCCGATGTTTTGAATAACCATTCATAACATCGGTTCATTTTTTTACGGTCACATACCATTTTATAACTCTGGCTATGAGCCCAATTAAAGCTCATATATCCAATTTTAATTTTTACTTAAACCCAATGACAACCAGAAAATTCTTCAAAAAAGTACACTTATGGCTTTCTTTGCCCGTAGGTTTAATTATTACAATAATCTGTATAACAGGAGCTATCCTTTCATTTGAAACAGAAATACTCGAATCATATTATCCTGAACGCTATTTCGTAAAAGAAATAAAAGAGACAAAAATACCCGTAGACCAACTTATACCAATTGTCAACGCACAACTCAAAGACAATACAGTGGCAAGCATAAAAGTAAGCTCAAACCCTGAAAGAACTTACATAGCATCACTTTCCGAAGGATTCCGCATCTCAGCTTTTGTAGATCCATACACAGGCGACTTGAAGGGAACATATAGTTTCAGAGACAGCTTTTTCTTTACCATGATGTCATTACATAGATGGCTTATGGATGGATCACGTACATGGGGCAAATACACTGTTGGCATTACAACCATATTATTTGTATTCATACTTATAAGTGGTCTTGTCTGGTGGTTTCCGACGGATAAAAAGAAACTGAAAAGCAGATTTAAGATCAAAACCAAATCGGGACTAAAACGATTCCTACACGATATTCATGTAAGCCTCGGTATATATGTATGTATATTCCTCCTAATATCGGCACTAACGGGACTAATGTGGTCTTTTGAATGGTACAGAAATGGAGTATGTAAACTCTTTGGGGTAGAAGTTCCTGCCGAGAAAGAAGGTAAAGGTGGAGGAGGCAAGGGTAATAAAGAAAGCAAAGGTCCTAAAGAAATAAACTACCAATCGTGGCAAGCTGCCTTGGATAACTTAACGAAACAAGTACCAAATAACGAATACATTACAATATCAGACGGGTCGGCAACTATTCTAGATAAGTCTGCACCGCATCTAAGAGCTACAGATAAATACTCTCTGGACAATACCTCTGGTGAAGTCTTGAAAACTGAGCTTTTTGCCGATCAAAAATCGGTATCTAAAATAATGTCATGGGCATATGCACTCCATGTAGGCGCATTCGGAGGTATTATTGTCCGTATCCTTACTTGCATAGCTTGTATTATAGGTGGGACATTACCTCTTACTGGATATTATATGTTTTATAGAAAAAGCCTGAAGAAATCAAAAAAGAAGAGACCCATCCCTTCTGCATCGTAAACAACGATAAAAAATATATCTGGCAGATACAGTAATATCCCAAAAAGATATTAGACTATTTGTAAATATTCCTTCTATATCCTAGAGGGAATATTTACATTTGCAGCGAACTTCAAAACAAACACTAATTAACAGCAATCGAAATGAAGAAATTATTTATTTTATTATTCGTAGCAACATCAGTTATACTTACATCGTGCGGAGACACAAAAAAAGCTGAAAAGACCGAAACTGAAAGTGCAGAGAAAGTATCGACCGAAGATTCAGGACAATCATCCGATAAGGAAGCGCTGGCAGTATTAGTGAAATTTGAAGAACAATTAGACAAAATGGCTCCTTTCGTTGAAAAAGCAAAAGCAGGAGATAAAGATGCAATTGCAGAAAGAACTAGAATAGGTCTGGAAATAACAACATTTCTACGAGAAGAAGGTACTATAATGTATAAGCTCTCTGATGCTGACACAAAAAAATATCAGGAACTAGGAGATAAATTCATTTCTTTTGTGGAATAAGTAACTCTAAACAGCACACCCTATTTTAACAGTGCTATAAAAACAATCATTACCATAAAAAGAACAGCAACAATTGCTGTTTTTCTTATTCATTTGGCTCAGTCTATCTTAAAGATAAACCACTAAAGTCTACGAGATAACGATTCCAACTCTCTATACAATTTCAAGGAAAAGGTATTAAGACCAAATAAAAAAAGAATAAGGTACACTCTCCTTATCCTAAGCTTTTATAAAAGTGAATCAATCTTTTGTGATATTTGATTGTTTTTGATTACTTTCGCACGGTTAAAACATCAATCGACAAATCGATTTTTATTTATGTTTTTAAGACTATATGAGTAAACAGGAAAAGAAAAAAGGGAAAAATACAAGTAATAAGTCCAATAAGATTGTTAAATTACTGTGGATAATATTCATAGCAATAATACTATTTACTGCTTCAATCTTCACCCTTATTGCCACAGGCACCATAGGCTACACGCCACCCATCGAAGATCTGGAAAACCCTATCGACAAATACGCCTCTCAGGTATACTCTACCGATGGTGAATTATTGGGAACATACTCTCAAAGTAAAGAAAACAGAATCTATTCGAGCTACGATGAACTATCTCCTTATTTAGTGGAGGCTTTAGTTGCAACCGAAGATGCCCGTTTCTATGGACACTCGGGAATAGACGTATATGCTGTAGGACGTGCTGTTGTTAAACGTGTTATTTTCCAGCAGGAAAGTGGCGGCGGTGGTAGTACCATTTCTCAACAACTAGCAAAACAACTATACTCTCCACCCGTTGATGATGTTATTGACAGAGTTCTGCAAAAACCAATAGAATGGGTTATTGCTGTACAATTGGAGAGAAACTATACTAAAGAAGAAATTATCAATTTGTATCTTAACAAATTTGACTTCCTAAATAATGCAGTAGGTATTCAATCGGCAGCAAAAGTCTACTTTAATAAAAAGCCTAAAGATCTTACAATAGAGGAGGCTGCAACACTTATAGGAATGTGTAAGAATCCTTCGCATTTCAACCCTAAAAGAAGACCTGATGCTACAAAAGGGCGTAGAAATGTGGTATTGGAGCAAATGTACAAATCGAACTACATTACTAAAGCCGAGTTAGATTCGTTAAAACAATTACCACTCACGCTTGATTATGTAAGAGTAGATCATAAAGATGGATTAGCACCTTATTTCCGCGAATACTTACGTCAGGTAATGACTGCAAAAAAACCCGATCCGGATAATTATGCTGCATGGCAAAAAAATCAATTTAGCCAGGATTCTCTTTCATGGGAAACAGATCCTCTCTACGGATGGTGTAACAAAAACAAAAAAGCAGACGGAAAACCTTACAGTTTATATACTGATGGCCTGAAAATATATGCAACCATAGACTCTAAAATGCAAACCTATGCTGAAGAAGCTATGAAGGAGCATTTAAGCAAAGATTTACAACCTTTATTTGACAAAGAAAAGAAAGGACGATCTTATGCGCCATTCTCTTCGAGTGTTGCAAAACAAGCTGATTCTTTGATTTACAAATCGATGAAAGTATCGGATCGTTACCGCAACATGAAGAAGGAAGGATATTCTGAGAGTGAAATACTCAGAGCCTTTAAACAACCTACTGACATGAAAGTATTTTCATGGTCGGGAGATGTAGATACAACGATGACCCCTTGGGATTCGATACGCTACCACAAGAGCTATCTTCGCGCCGGATTTATGGCTATGGAGCCAAGTAACGGACAGGTTAAAGCTTATGTAGGAGGAATAGATTTCAAATTCTTCCAATACGACATGGTGAATATCGGACGCAGACAAATCGGTTCTACCATAAAACCATTCCTATATACTTTGGCTATGGAAGAAGGTATGACTCCTTGCGACCAAATGCTACACGTACAGCAAGTACTTATTACTGAGGATGGAAAAGAATGGATTCCCCGTAATGCCAACTCTGCTAAAATAGGAGAGATGGTATCTATCAAATGGGGATTGCAGAATTCTGATAACTGGGTAACGGCTTATCTAATGAAGCAAACATCACCCTACTCTTTTGTACGCACACTGCACTCTTTCGGTATTACCGGAAAAATAGACCCTGTGGTATCGTTAGCATTAGGTACACCCGATGTATCTGTTGCTGAAATGGCAGGAGCTTACACTGCATTCGTTAACAAAGGAATAAGATCTCTCCCTACATATGTAACTCGTATCGAAGATACTCACGGAAATATTATTGCTAATTTCGAACCTCGAATGAGGGAAGTATTTAACGAATTAACTTCTGTCAAGATGCTTGATATGCTACGTGCAGTAATGGATGGAGGTACCGGTGGTAGAATAAGATGGAGATACAACCTACGAGCTCCTATGGGAGGAAAAACAGGTACTACTCAAAACAACTCCGATGGTTGGTTTATGGCATTTACCCCCAAATTAGTCACTGCAACATGGGTAGGTGGCGAAGACCGTTCAATACACTTCGATAGAACTGCTCAAGGACAAGGCGCAAGTATGGCACTTCCTATTTTCGGATTGTTTATGCAAAAAGTATATGCTGATCCAACATTGGGCTACTCTGCGGATGACCAATTCAGCAAAGTATCAGGAAACCCTAATCCATGTGCCGGAGCAACAACAGAAGAAGCTCTGATGAATGCAGCAGACATTCAGCAAGGAAGTGGAGGTATTGACGATATATTCAATTAAGATAAGGTATTGCTTTGATGAATGAGATCGCTATTTTAATTATAGCTCATAAGAATCAGGAACAATTAGAATTATTGATAAATAATCTGGTTAGTGATTTTGATCTCTACATTCATATTGATACTAAATCGACAATAAACAAAGAGGAACTTATCTCTAAATATCCGAATGTAAAGTTCTACTCTAAATACAATATTATTTGGAGCGGCTATACACAGATACTTTGTCCTCTTTTTCTATTTAGAGAAGCATCTAAAAGCAAATACCAGTATTACATATTAATCAGTGCACAAGACATACCTCTAATTTCGAATGAGGCTATCAAGCGCAGATTAAAGGAAGAAGATACAAGCTATGTTGTTTCAGACAAGCTCCCTCTTCCTCAATGGAAATTCAATGGAGGGTTTGACAGAGTTCAACTCTTTTGGGAGTCCGATGTAGTAGGAAATAGCCTTTGGGACAAACTGAAACGTAAGGTTATATGCAACATAAAAAAGAATCAACGAAAGTATAATTTACGCAGACCTTTATATAAAGGTGTAGAATATTACGGAGGTTCAACTTGGGTTATCTTGCGATATGATGCAATGGAATATCTTCTGAACTTCATAGATAAGAACCCGAAATATCTGAAGACATTCAAATACTCGTATTGTGCTGATGAACTGTGGTTGCAAACAATATTGGGAACGTCTGATTGTAAAACTAAAAATGAGCACATCACCTATCTAGACTGGTTTACAGGACCTGAATATCCCCGAACTCTCAGAATAGATGACTACGATGCCATAATAAACAGTCCACATTTTTTTGCCCGTAAATTTGACATTGACGTAGACAAAGAAGTTGTTCACAAAATACTGGAAAGAAGAAATTCAACAATATAAAAATAAAAGGCGATAATAGAATTCTATTATCGCCTTTTATTTTTATCAGCATATCTTTAATTTACGGGTTTTAGGCTCAGAGCCTCCGCCTTATCAACCAGATATTTATAAGCAGCATCGTATTCGTTAGGTATTACCCCATCGAGGATAGCATCTTTTATGGATGATTTTAAGCGACCAACTGTTGCCCCTTGAGGAATATTAAATATCTGCATAATCTCCTCACCCGATATAGGCGGCTGAAAATTACGAACATGATCTTTCTCCTCAATATCTTTCATCTTCTGACGTACAATCTCGAAATTTTTCAAGAAACGACGTACTCTATCAGGATTTTTTGAAGTTATATCAGCCTCACACAAAGTCATAAGATCTTCAATATCATCTCCGGCCTCAAACAATAGTCTTCTGACAGCCGAATCTGAAACTACATCTTCCACCAATGCAATTGGACGCATATGCAATCCTACAAGCTTTTGTACATACTTCATTTTCTCATTCAACGGCAATTTCATTTGGCGAAATATACCATGTGTCATTTTCGCTCCTACAAAGTTGTGATTGTGGAAAGTCCATCCCAATTTAGGATCCCAACGTTTTGTTGCAGGCTTAGCAATATCATGTAGAATAGCCGCCCAACGTAACCATAAATCGTCTGTCTTTCTCGATATATTATCAAGTACGGCAAGTGTATGATAGAAGTTATCTTTGTGCCCTATCCCATCCTTAGTTTCAGCACCTTTTAGCGCAACTAATTCGGGAAATATCAATTCGAGCAACCCTGTTTTATCCAATTGAATAAAACCGATTGAGGGCTTAGGTGATAGCACAATCTTATTCAGTTCATCAATAATACGCTCTTGCGAAACAATACTGATTCGTTCTCTATTTTTACTTATCGCATCAAATGTTTTACTTTCGATATCAAAACCCAATTGACTAGAAAAACGAATGCCACGCATCATTCTCAAAGGATCGTCACTGAAAGTTATATCCGGATCAAGAGGCGTACGGATAATACAATTTTCCATATCTTCCAATCCTCCAAAAGGATCGAGAAGCTCACCATATCTATTTTTGTTCAAACAGATAGCTAAAGCATTAATTGTAAAATCGCGTCGATTCTGATCGTCTTCCAAAGTACCATCTTCTACAAAAGGTTTACGCGATCCTCTTTCGTACGATTCTTTTCGGGCACCTACAAATTCTACTTCAATATCTTTATGCTTAACCTGTGCAGTCCCAAAGCTCTGAAAAACGGACAGTTTTGTAGGTCTTCCCAATCGTTTAGCAACAGCAGCTGCCAAATCGATACCTTTACCTACTGTTACAATATCTATATCTTTCGATTTTCGATGCAGGAATATATCTCTTACGTATCCTCCGATAGCGTAACACTCTAATCCCATCTCATCGGCACATTCGCTTATTATATCAAATATCTTCCCCGAAAAATGCTTATCTATATATTCTTTATCTAAATGCATCAAGTAACGTTAAATATTTAGTTCTCTATACTTTAATTTTGGGTAAGATGAACTGTTCCCTATACTAAAATAATAAAAAGGTCTGCGACCTTCGCTGCAAAATTACAACAATAAGACGTACTTGCCGCAAAATAATATTATTTTTGTAAAAAACACATCGGTTATGAAAAAGTCTATATATGCCTTTATACTATCTGCAATGATTCTGACAGTAGTTTCATGTGGAGATAAAAAAGATCCGCAAGCAATTCAGTATCTTGACAATATACGTGCCTTGTATGAACAAGGAGAATACAATACTGCTCTTCAACAAATAGATAGTATTCAAGTTTTATTCCCGAAAGCTTTTCAGGAAATAAAGGACGCCTTGGCTTTAAAGCAGGAAGTACGAAGAGCTTCGGACGAAAGACAAATAACCAGCTGCGATTCATTAATCGTTATATATCAGCCTAAGATTGATTCTATAAAGAAATTGTTTATTTACAGAAAAGAAAAAGACGATGACTATGGAGTCTATATACCTAAAACAGTTTCGAGCAACACTCCAACATCAATGATGTTACGATCAGGAGTTAACGACAATGGTTCCATGTACATAGAAAGTGTATATATAGGAGGACAACTACATAACACAATAAGAGTGAGCACCAAAGATGGTAACTTTGCAGAAAGCTTATCAATAGAAGGAGACGGTTTTGTATTCAGATTTAGCCATATGGGTAAGCAATATGAAATAATACAGGCAACCTCTATTCATGACAATGGTCTGGCCAATTTTATTTCCACAAATATAGATGCGCCGCTTACTGTTACCTTGAAAGGGAAGAATACAACAACGTTCTCTCTGCCCAATATTCAGAAGAAAGCTATCAAAGATTCTTATCAGCTTTCCAGACTAATGCTGCAACGCGATAGTTTAGCCACAGCAAAAGACAAAGCTCAGATGCGTATAAAATATCTGGATGCTAAAAGAGACAGTATACCAGTGGTGCTGCCTAATTCATTGAAGCAAGAGGAGTGATTTAACTTTCGCAACCTTATCGTCATCGAACAAAGTGGCATCTATCCAATGTATATGAAGTCCTCGTTTTTCCATACCCCTAAACCAAGTCATCTGTCGCTTGGCAAACTGATGTATGGCAATTTCGAGTTCTGAATACATCTGATTATAAGAGATTTCTTTTAGAAGATATTGAGTCACAAATTTATATTCCAAGCCATAATACAGAATATCATCAGGGGCAATACCTGCATCAAGCAGCGATTGCACTTCTTCGATCATCCCCTCTTCGAGTCTCGCTTTTAGTCGCATCGAAATCCGTTGCCGCCTGAGTTCCCTATCAATATCAACACCTACAATCAAACTGTTTAAGGGAGGATATTCATTACAATCAGCATTGTTTATTTTCTTATACTCTTCTATTTCAATTGCTCTTATTGCTCGCTGAGCCGTATCTACATCTGTATTATTATGCAAAGACTTATAAGAAGCTAATATGTCTGTCAATTCTGTCAACGATTTGCCTTCCAGTTGTTGACGCAGGTCTTTATTTTCAGGTACATTAATTAAGTTATACCCTTTCAGCACAGACTCAATATACAGACCCGATCCTCCACACAAAACGGGAATCTTATTACGTTCTTTTATAGAAGTATATGCTTGATAAAAGTCATGCTGATATTCGAAGATATTGTATTTATATCCTGCATCACGAATATCTATCAAATGATATGGTATTGGCTTACCATCAACAATATAGTCCGAGAGGTCTTTCCCTGTTCCAATATCCATTCCTCTATACACCTGACGCGAATCGCCACTAATGATTTCTGTATTCAAATCATCAGCTAGTTTACAGGCAAAAGAGGTTTTTCCCGATGCAGTCGGACCCACTATTGTTATTAAATCGAATGAACTCATACTTAACTAAACTATATTTTGATAAATCAAAGGTATCTATTTTACCCCAGATCATAAAAGTACTACAAAAAACAAACACAAAAGATTCGATGAAGCAACAAATAGCAACGAAAAGATTATAAATTACACACTCGCCAGCATCTACATAAATCTCTAATTATTAAACAACAATAGATAAAAAGACTACAAGAGTAACAACAGATATATTCAACTCTCACCATTAATTTAATCAGTGTCTTTTTCACTAAAACACAGAAACTGACCACACCCTTAAATCGCTCCGATATACCAAACTGATAAATACCCCTCATCTATCGCCTTTTGTAAACTTGTAACTGATTGCATCCATAGTATATAGATAAATGAAGCCTTGACTCGCATTAATAAAAAAAACAGTTATATTTGTATCCTATTAGGTCTCCGATCTATAAATTGCTATTTAGAGTATAACATATTCAAATTGTTATACTTGAAAATTACAGCATTAAAATTAAAACAATTGATCCTCAAATAATGAATGACGTAAAAAATTTAGTTAATCACATAATTGCTGCTTGTCAGGAAAAAAAAGCTAAAAACATTGTAACTATCGACTTATCCGAACTTCCGGGTGCTATCTGTAAATATTTTGTAATCTGTGACGGAAATACTCCGATGCAGGTTTCAGCTATTTCGGACGAAATTATTAGCAGTGTTAAAAAGAAAGTACAGGACAGACCTATTACTACAGACGGCTTGCGTGAAGCAAGATGGGTAGGAATTGATTATGGCACAGTTATTGTTCATGTATTTATACCAGAATTGAGAGATTTTTATGACTTGGAACATCTATGGGCTGACGCAAAGCTTGAAAGAATTCCGGACATAGATTAATCTCGACGAATGAACAATCATTTTTTTAGATGTTATTCATACACGGAACAGAACATCTAAAAAACATAAACAATTAGTTAGTTCCTGATTATACTATATGGAAAAGAAAGATAACAAAAATTTACTTCAGAAGGGCGGAAAAGGACCTAAAATTCCTGTATCAAGCTACTGGATATATATTATTGCATTAGCGTCTATCATAGGAATATACTTCTTCTCACAAGATGCTGTAGTGAAAAAAGTTGGTTGGTCTGACTTTCAAAAATACACTGAACAAAACTATGTAGAAAAAATTGTTGTATTCAACAAGAAAAATGAACTTCAGGCATATATACGCCCTGATTCTGCACAACATATTTTTCAGGAAGGTGCTGCAAAGATGGGGAAAAACCCTTCTATAATAGTTAGTATTCCTTCGGCTGACAAATTTTCTGATTTCTATGACAAAGTAATTGCAAACAGTTCTAATAAAATTGATGTAAGTTACGAAACAGGAAGCGATTTCACCGATATTCTAGTCGGATTACTCCCCTTTGTATTACTTATAGGTCTTTGGATTTATATTATGCGTCGTATGTCGGGAGGAGGTTCCGGAGGTAGTGGTGGAGTATTCAGTGTAGGAAAATCAAAAGCTCAGCTATACGATAAAGGTTCGCCCGATGCCAAAACTACATTTAAAGATGTAGCTGGATTGGCAGGAGCTAAGGAAGAACTCGAAGAAATGGTAGAATTCCTTAGAAACCCAACAAAATATACCGAAATTGGAGCAAAGATACCTAAAGGTGCACTACTTGTAGGCCCTCCGGGAACAGGAAAAACATTACTAGCGAAAGCCGTAGCCGGCGAAGCCGATGTACCTTTCTTCTCTATGTCGGGATCTGACTTTGTTGAAATGTTTGTGGGAGTAGGAGCTTCTCGTGTGAGAGACCTATTTAAACAAGCCAAAGAAAAAGCACCTTGTATCATCTTTATTGATGAGATAGATGCCATAGGTCGTGCCAGAGGTAAAAACCCTAACATGGGTTCTAACGATGAACGCGAAAACACATTGAATCAGTTATTGACAGAAATGGATGGTTTCGGAACAAACAGTGGAGTTATCGTACTTGCTGCAACTAACCGTGCCGACATTCTCGATAAAGCTCTGCTTCGTGCAGGACGTTTCGATCGTCAAATTTATGTTGATCTACCAGATATTAATGATAGAAAACAAATATTCAAAGTTCACCTTCGTCCTATCAAAATAGACGATTCGGTTGATTTGGAATTCCTTTCTCGTCAAACACCTGGTTTTTCGGGAGCTGACATAGCCAACGTTTGTAACGAAGCCGCCTTGATAGCTGCTCGTAACGGGAAGAAAGTGGTTACAGAAGGAGACTTCACAAGTGCTATTGACCGTATAGTTGGAGGACTTGAAAAGAAAAGCAAAATAACAACTCTCAACGAGAGAAGAACTATTGCTATTCACGAAGCAGGTCATGCCACATTAAGTTGGTTCCTTGAACATGCCGATCCTTTAGTGAAAGTAACAATCGTACCACGAGGTAAAGCCTTGGGTGCTGCTTGGTATCTTCCTGAGGAAAGACAAATCACAACCAAAGAGCAAATGCTTGACGAATTGTGTGCATTACTTGGAGGACGTGCTGCAGAAGAGGTTTTCATCGGACACATATCTTCGGGTGCAATGAACGATTTGGAACGTGTTACAAAACAAGCTTATGCCATGATTTCATACATGGGTATGAGTGATGCACTTCCTAACATTTGCTACTACGATTCTTCGGGTCAAGGTTATGGCTTTACAAAACCATATAGCGAAGAAACATCGTTATTGATTGACAAAGAAGTACAAGCGATGATCAACAGTCAATACGAAAGAGCAAAACAGCTTTTGAGAGAACATACTGAAGGTCATAATAAATTGGCTGATTTGTTACTCGAGAAAGAAGTTATTTTTGCGACCGACCTAAAAGACATATTTGGTACACGTCCATGGATATCTCGTTCAGAAGAAATCCAAAAGGAAGTAGAACATAATACTGCTAAAGCAGAAGAAAAAGAGAAACAAGAAAAAGAAACACAGACCGAAACAGAAGTCAGCTCTCCTCCGGGAATAATTGCTGAAGAGAACCAGTCCGAGTAACTTTTTAAAATAAACAAAGAAGGTATAGTTTTCACGAGCTATACCTTTTTTATTATATTTGCACTCATAATGCTCAAATCTTGAATCTTATATTGCTCAAAAGCATAATATACAGGACTAAGAGAGATAAAAGCATAGCATAATATTATTTTGTAATCTAATTACATATCACAAAAACTATCAAATAAGTGTTGAATATAAAGAATCTAGGAGTCCGTATTGCCACAGGCATCGTATTTATAGCCGTCCTAATGGGAGGCATCTTATATAATCAATACTCCTTTTTGATAGTATTTTCTCTAATCACAGCACTTGCTCTATATGAATTCTACGGATTGCTTTGTAAAACCCAAAATGCAGAGTTAAGCAGAATTCTAAATACTTTAGGTGGTTTATTCCTATTTATTGGTGGATACTTTTTCTTTTCATCTACTGAAAAATCTCTCATAACATTAGTTCCTTATGGAATTTATGTTCTATCATTATTCATTTCAGAACTATACTTAAAACGTACCAACCCTATTCAATCACTGGCATATGCGGTGTTGGGGCAGATATATTTAGCCATTCCCCTTTCATTACTCAGTTATCTCGCTTTTGGCTACGATATGGATAACGGAGGCTATCACTATGCATTCTTACTGGCTTTGCTTGTCTTCATATGGGTAAACGATTCGTTTGCATATCTTACAGGTTCGTTGTTCGGCAAGCATCGTATGTTCGAACGCATATCTCCCAAGAAATCATGGGAAGGCTTTTTCGGAGGTGCAATATTCTCTATTGGTGCGTCTGTTATATTTGCAAACTATTTCACACAACTTCCTCTATGGGGATGGATTGGATTCGCTCTTGTTATGATCACCTTTGGTACATTAGGCGATTTAATAGAATCTCTTTTCAAGAGAACTCTAAATGTTAAAGATTCGGGAAATATTCTCCCTGGACATGGAGGCATTCTCGATCGTTTCGATAGCGTTATCTTCTCGATACCTGCTCTATTTATATATATCGAGATTGTATCGTTCTTCATTTATAAGTAAGACATGAAAAAAATTACGTTACTGCCAATTCTTGCAGTATTTGCTATATCCTTGTTTTTTATTTCCTGCTCTAACTCTTCAAAAAATAGCAGCAGTCCCCAAACTCTTAATTTAGGAGTAATGTCATCGATGGATTATTTGCCATTGGCAGTTGCACAAAGAGAAGGATACTTCGAAAAAGTAGGTCTGGATATTAAATTGCACAAGTTTTATTCGGCGAATGATCGCGATGCTGCTTTTCAAAGCGAAAATATAGATGGTTGCATTATAGATTATACGGGAGCTATTCTGCAAAAAGCGGGAGGTATTGATCTAAAGCTAACCTCAAAATGCGATGCGCCTTTCTATATTGTTGCATCAAATAAAAGTAACATCAATACTCTCAGCAATCTAAAGGACAAACAAATTGCCGTATCAAAGAACACTGTCATTGATTTTATTACAGATATGGCTTTAAACTCAGTGGGTCTTACCGATTCGGATGTAAAGAAAGTTGAAATAAATAAAATTCCTGTACGATTCGAGATGTTACGCAATAACAAGATTGATGCAACAGGCTTACCTAATCCCTTTGCTTTGATGGCTCAAAATGCAGGTGATAAAATCCTAACATCAAATGACAGCTTAGGATTCAGCATCACAGGTATTGTATTTCATAAGAAAGCAATAACAGACAAATCGGCTTTAATTACAAAAATGTACGAAGCATATAACATGGGGGTTGAATATCTTAAAAATCATTCAGCTGAAAATGTTAAAGACATACTTAGTAAAGAACTCGGCTTTCCTGAGGAGATTATCAAAGAAACTCAACTTCCTGATTATTCGCCTACTCAACTTCCAGCAGATAAAGAAATAGTATCAACTATTGACTGGCTAAAGAATAAAGGTTTGATTAAATCAGACTTTGATCAATCATCTTTATTAGATGCACAATTTATAAGGAAGTAAGACAACTAATCACTCTCCATGATTTCAATAAATAACCTTTCAGCATCGTATGGAAAAACAAAAGTATTGGATAACTTTTGTTTGAATTTAGATGATGGAGAAGGTTATGCACTCATAGGACCATCAGGTTGTGGGAAATCTACCCTTTTGAAGATATTAAGTGGAATACATAAAGAGTATTCCGGAGATATTATTTACAATAATCAACCATTCTTTTCTCAAAAAATTTCCATCGGATATGTACCTCAATCTTATGGTTTGCTTGATTGGAAAACAGTAAAGGAAAATATTCTCTTACCCATAAAACTCAATAAGTCTAAAAGCTATAATAAGACAGAGGCAGAAGATATTATTGAAACTTTAGAAATTGAAGATTTACTGAACAGGTATCCTATTCAGCTAAGTGGAGGGCAACGACAAAGGGTTGCTTTGGCTCGTGCTTTTATATACAAACCCGATCTCCTTTTGATGGATGAACCTTTTTCATCTTTAGATTCCTTTACCTCCATGCGTTCACAAAAGCTATATTTAGAGTTATGGAGGAAGTATAATATTACAACCTTGTTTATTACCCACAATATATTTGAAGCCACAGCCACTTGTAAACACATATTATTGATGGATAAACAATCGGGAACGATAGTGGAACAAATAGAAAATAATACGCTAGGTGAAACAGATAATATCCAACAAATGCAATTGGCTAGCCACATATTAAACCTTTTTGAAGAAAGAGTGATAGAATGAAACAACAAACAAAAAACATTCTCCGTTATATGGGGTTCTTGGCACTTGGCTTTATATTGTTCCACGCAATATGGTATATAGCATCTATATATTTAGACTTAAAAGCCCTCCCCTCTCCTTTCGAGGTATATAAGTCGTACGAAATTGCTTTGGAAAATGGAATCTTAGATCATATTCTGGCAAGCCTGCGACGTATAGCAATAGCATTGGGAGTTTCTTTACTCATTGCTCTTACAATTGGTATTGTTATGGGATACAACCGAACAATTAATAAGATACTAAGCCCTTTGGTTTACTTTTCGTATCCACTGCCTAAGCTTGCTATTCTACCCGTTATTATGATATTATTCGGAATAGAAGATACTTCCAAAATCATTATCATAGTACTAATCATTGTTTTTCAGCTTACTATCAACATTCGTGATGCAGTGCGCAATATTCCCAAGGAAGATTATGACATACTAACGTCATTACATTCTACTAGCCTACAAAAAATAATACATATCACACTACCTGCCATATTACCCGAAACATTTTCATCTCTACGGGTCGCTTTAGGCATTGCTCTGTCAGCATTATTTTTTACTGAAACATTCGGCACAGATAAAGGTCTGGGTTTCTACATTACCGATTCGTGGATGAGAATTGATTATATCCAGATGTTTTTCGGAATACTTACACTTTCTTTTATGGGGTTAATTCTCTTTATCCTCCTAGACATTGCTGATCAATTGATCTGCAAATGGAGAAAATTGTAAGAAAATCAGATAAAATATTAAAAATCTAAAAAAAAGATAATAGATACTTCCTATATATCATAGACAATAAAAAAAGATAATAGTACTTTTGTACGTTCGCACACTTATTCATCTCATACCATACGATCATGAAAAAACTATTCATCATCTCATTCCTACTCCTGGCATTTACGACTATATATGCTCAGGATGCAGACACAACCTTACTTCGAAAACTAGTAGAAAAGCAAGTACTTACTCAGCAGGAGGCTGATGAGATTATACTAAAAAATCAGCCCAAAGAAGTAAAAAGTGAAACAGGATTAATTCCCCAAAAGATAAGAGAGGCTTTTAATACTCCTTACTTGAATTTTGGAGGTTATGCCCTTTTAATGTATAAGTATAGTGATGTTTCGCACATAAAGCATGACTTAAATCCCAGACTTGTTTTTATTAGTATGAACGGTAAATTATATAACAATATTGGATATACTGTTTTAGCTGACTTCGTAAATCCTTTAGTTCACGAGCTTTATGGTATCTGGTCTCCATCTAATGCATTCAACCTTAAGGTAGGACAAATGAAAGTTCCTTTCACTATAGAGAATCAATTTTCATTAACTCAACTTGAAACAGTTTATAACACAAGATCTATTTCGAGTCTTGCCAGTATGGCAGACGATGTTATGAAACTACAAAACGGAAGAAACAACGGAGGTCGTGATATAGGTATCAATGCGTCGGGTAGTTTAATCAATATGAAAGGTTATGACCTGCTGGAATACGGTATCGGAGTATTTCAGGGTTCGGGTATATCTTCTCCTGAAAAAGACAACAAGAAAGACTTTTCGGCACAAGTAATTTTACAACCTATAAAGGGATTCCGCTTTGGAGGTAGTGTTTATTTCGGATCTGCAACTTATACGCTGGATGAAAAGATAGCACCTGCGGCTACCCATACAAGAGACCGCTGGGCGTTGAGTACCGAATATCGTGGAAACAGATTTTATGGTCGAGCAGAATGGTTACATGGAAACGACGGAGGCATCAAAAAAGAAGGCTTATATGGAACAGTACTTTATAATGTTGTTCCCAATAAAGTGAATGTAACATGCAAGGTTGATTATTACAACAAAAATAAAGATACCAACGCAGAGGTTATTGATTATACAGTAGGTGCTAATTACTATTTCTTCCCACAATGTAGAGTACAATTAAATTATACATACTCTGACTATTCTTGCCAATGGGGAGCACGCAATTCTAACGTTGTATATTCTCAGCTACAATTCTTATTCTAAGAAGAGAAGAATCTAAGATTTAATATAAAGAGAAACCTGTACCCCTATAAACTGGAGATACAGATTTCTCTTTTTCACCTTTTATTCAAATAGTAAAATCACATTAAAATCAGGGATAATTTGCTACTTTTGCAATTCAATTATATCATTTATTTTCTGTTAAGGTTTCAGACCTTTTAATCTTCGGGTAGGTATATAACAATAGGTTGTAACAGCTCGAAAACAGATCATTAAATACTTTTGGTTACTTAATAGTTTAAGCCAGCAATGAAGAGATTCTGGAAATGGGTTCGCAATATTATTATCAGTCTTTTTATACTCAGCATACTACAAGTTGTAGTATTTAAATTTGTGCCCGTATACTACACTCCATATATGGTCTCTAATAATATAAGCCAGCTATTTACAGAAGGAAAGATAGAATGCGAGCACACATGGGTTCCTCTCGATAAGATCTCACAAAAGCTACCCTTGGCGGTGGTAGCCTCAGAGGATAATCTGTTTATGGATCATTCGGGGTTCGATTTTAAGCAAATAGAAAAAGCTCAGGACGAAGCCGAAAAAGGGAAACGTGTACGTGGAGCCAGTACCATCACTCAACAGACTGCTAAGAATGCTTTCCTTTGGCATGGGAAATCGTATATAAGAAAAGGACTCGAAGCCTATTACACAGTCTTGATAGAATTTATATGGGGTAAGAAACGAATAATGGAGGTGTATCTTAATTCCATAGAGATGGGAGAAAACATATATGGAGCAGAAGCCGTTGCCCAAAAACATTTCAACAAATCGGCAAGTAAACTTACAGCAGGAGAATGTGCTCTTATAGCAGCCACATTACCCAATCCGAAGAAATTTAACTCTGCAAAGCCATCCAATTATATCCAAAAGAGAAAAGCAAAGATACTAAGCCTTATGAGCAAGGTTCCTCCTGTAAATTTTGATTGAATGATGCGCTAATCTTTCTATATAGGAAAGCTTGCATTATACCCCGCATCCCTAAATAAACAATAAAGGCAAACCACAGAGCATTGTTTCCCCAATTATCGTACAACGAATAATAAATTGCAAAAAAGCAAGCAGCAGCTACAAACATAGAGTTTCGCATTTGCTTGGAAGCCGTTGCTCCAATAAAGATACCATCCCAAAGGAATGCCGAAAATCCTGCAATAGGTATTAGCAATACCCATATCTGATATTCTTTACAAGCTGCAATCACATCGGTCTTATTTGTCAGTAGCTGTAATATTTCGTCCGTAAACAATCCATACATAACGGTAAAGAACACAGCCAGTAATGCACCCCAAGCAAAAAGTCTTTTGACTAACGTCTTCAATACATCGTGCCTTTTTGCACCTATATATCTCCCTGTCAGAGCCTCTGCCGAATACGCAAAGCCATCCATAATATACGAGAATAGAGTAAACATTTGCATCAATAAAGCATTGGCAGCCAAAGTGATATTACCCATCTTAGCCGACGAAGAAGTAAAGAATGTAGTTACAATAATAAGCAACAGGGTACGCAGAAAAATATCTGTATTTACCCGAAAGAAGGGTATAAACGCCGCAACATTTTTCAATCGATGAAAATCGATATTAATTCTTACAACTTTGTATTTGAAGTACCAGATAGTAAATGCAATAAGAAAGCCCATAATTTGCGCAATAGTTGACCCTAAAGCAACACCTTCGATATTCATATTCAACACATATACAAATACCAGACTCAGACTTATGTTGATTATATTAACGGCTATTGCAATATACATGGGAGTTCGGGCATCTTGCATCCCCACAAACCAACCCGAAAAAGCATACATTCCCAATACAGCGGGTGAAGCCCACACATAAATATGAAAATAATTACCTGCATACAATCGAACATTGCTACTTGCTTTGATAACCTTAAAGGCTACATCAAAAATAATATTCTGGAAGAGTATGATTAATAATCCTGCTACAAAAGCTATCAACAACGAGCGTAACAATATAGTAGCCATCTCTTTATTATTCTCTGCACCATATGCCTGAGCCGTAAAGCCACTAGTGCCCATTCTGAGAAAAGAAAAACTCCAATACATAAAATTGAAGATGATACTAACTGTTGCAATAGCTCCAATATACACATCAAGGCTTAAATGACCTACAATAGACATATCTACCATACTCAACAGAGGTACTGTTATATTCGATATAATATTGGGTATTGCAAGTCTCAGTATATTCTTATTCATTTCTATAAAAGTAAGTTCTGCAAAAGTAAACAATATAAAATAGTTTTTTGACATATACTTCATCACTCACCTACTATTGCCTCCATTCTTACTAAGGTAAAAAAACGGTAACCCTAATATTTAGAAATGATCTTTCAATTTGTTAAAAATTAAGATTCATTCAAATAGCTTATATCTTAATACTGAAAAGATTTCAGAAAATCTTAATATCTTTGCAGTTAGATAAACCTGTTTAATTGTTATCTACCCTAAATTTTATGAATATAATTAAATTCGTTTCCACACTTATTATTATTTTGTCTTGTCATACAGCTTACGGACAGTCAGCAACTGATCCTGTATTGATGCGAATCAACGGAGAACAAATTACTGTATCTGATTTTAAATATGCTTACAACAAAGCCGATAATAATAACTCTACGAAAGGACAATCAATCGATCAGTTTTTAGAATCGTTTATTAACTTCAAGCTAAAAGTCGCAGAGGCCAAAAATCTGCGATTAAACGAAGATCAATCGTTCAAAAAGGAGTATTCCACATACCTAGATCAAACCCAAAAACTATACACAACAGATACAATATCTACGAATACAATTGCCCGAAAAATCTATGACAGATTAGGTCAAAATATTCAGATAAGTCAGTTATTTATAGCTTTTCCAAAAGGAAATATCTTACCAAAAGATACTCTTGAAGCATACAATAAGATTGTATCTATAAGAGAATCAGCGATCGATGGAGGTGATGAAAAATTTGAAGAGTTAGTTCTCCAATTTTCGAACGACAGCGTTAGCACAAACTCTAGCATACCGGGATATCTAGGGTGGAAGACAGCCTTAATGTTACAACAAGATATAGAAGAAGCTATATACAATGCAGACCTAAATACAATATCGCAACCCATAAGAACTAATGATGGATATTACCTAATAAAGGTATTCAACAAGAGAAAAGATTTAGGACAGTTACACCTTGCTCATATATTTTTACCTTATCCTTATGAGGATTCGGATCAAAATCAGAAAGACAGTGTTCGTAATCAAGCCCTCGAAGTATATAATAAATTAATATCCGGAGCTGATTTTGACCAGACGGTTTTTAGATACTCTGCTGATAAACAGACCGCCGATCGGGGTGGTGTATTAGGATGGTTTGGTGTAAGCAACCCAATACCCACAGTTTTTGAAGCTCCTCTTTTCAACCTCAATATAGGCGAGGTATCACCTCCTTTGGAAATGGATTATGGCTTTCATATTTTCAAAAATCTAAACAAAGTAGCTTTACTACCTTGGGAAGAGATGAAAAAAGACATTACAAAATCTGTCACGCAAACCGATAGAAACGAATTTGTAAAGAAATTGCAGAGAGAAAGATTATCACAAGAATATCCGTATATCGTAAATTCGCTTGTATATAATCAACTTCAATCAATAGCAAACAACTTTCACATTGCCGATTCTGCTTATTTTGAAAAGATTGCTTATCTGGATAATCAGGTTTTATTATCAATTGGTTCTCAAAACTACACAGTAGTTGACTTTATCGACTTTTTAGTAGAAGACCCAGAGACCAATTTTACATTGTCAACAGATATTTTATCATACAAAGTGAACGATTTTATTCTGGCTAAACAGCAAGAAGTTCAAAAATCAACGCTTGCGGATAGATACCCTGAATTTCGCCATCTTACCCAAGAGTATTATGAGGGAATTTTGCTATTTAATGTAATGAATCAGGAAGTATGGGAGAAAGCTCAAAATGATACAGAGGCATTACAAGAGTTATTCGATAAAGACCCGATGAAATACAAATGGGATTCGCCAAAGTATAAAGGATATGTAATTCATGCAAGAGATAAAGCCACCATACAAAAGGCTGAAAACTTGATAAAAGAGCATAAAGGTTCTCCCGATTTACAACAAATCTTAACCAAGAACCTGAATATAAATAAAGAGCCATCTGTTTATATTGAAAAAGGGTTATGGGGCAAGGGCGACAACGGGTTTATTGACAGGACTATTTTCAAAACAAAGAACAATAGAGAGATAATAGGCTATCCTAAATTTATAGTAGAAGGAAGATTAATAAATGCTCCTGAAACTTTAGATGATGCCAGAGGGCAAGTTGTTGCAGATTATCAATCTATGATTGAGAAAGAATGGATAAAGAATCTCCACAATAAATATAAAGTAGAGATTAACAAAGATGTGCTACAAAGTATAAAATAAGGTATATTTCTTACATCAGAAATATGTATCATACCATAAAAAACGGCAAAATGATTAAACAGAAAAGAAAATCAGAAGTTTATGTTATACTGATAATATCAGTCATAACATCAGTATTTGCTGCCTGCTCCTCTAAATCGGAGGCAAACCCAGACAAGGCAAACCATCCGATAGTTTCCGTTAATCAAAAAACGTTGTATCAAGCTGATATAGAAACTGCTATACCTGAGGGGCTAAGTGCTGCCGATAGTACTACTGCTGCTGATGCTTATATAAAAATGTGGATTAATGATGAGTTGATTTACGAAAAGGCTAAGCAGAATGTGACCGATCAGGACAGAATAAACGAACTTGTGGAGAATTACCGTCAATCGCTGACTGTCTTTACATATCTTGAACAATTACTGAAAGAGGAACTATCGAAAAAAATATCGGAAAGCGAATTGAAGGATTATTACGACAAACATCCTGAAAGCTTCGAATTAGAATCGAGTCTTGTTAAAGGATTATTCCTGAAAATTCCCCGCTCATCTAATGAGGTGAACAATTTCAGACAATGGTATCAGTCGAAATCAGAAAGTGCTAAAGAAAAAATAGAGAAAGCTTCATTCCAGAATGCTGTTATCTATGATTATTTTTACGATCGTTGGGTCAATTTTGATGATATTGCAACCAACATTCCTACTCCGATAAGTAATGTAGATCAGTTTGTGAAGACAAATAAGAATTTCGAGACACAAGACTCTCTATATGTTTATCTTCTCCATATCGAAGAATTTGCTCCATCGGGAACAACAGCTCCTTATGAATATGCCAAACCTCAAATAACCGATATTTTGATCAATAAACATAGAGAATCTTTCCTGAAACAGATCGAAACAGATTTGTATAAGAAAGCTACGGATGCAGATGAGATAAAATTCTATCAAAAAAAGGAGAATAACACCAAGAAATAGTAGGCTGACAAAGGCTTATAACTTCTTTTAATATATTCCAAATATAACTTCAACCTATTATTGCTATATTTACGCCTCTTTTAATAATATACAAGGATGACCGTTTTAAAGAAAGCATTACTGTTTTTTAGCTTAATAAGCTCTATTTCATTTAATTTGAAAGCCCAAGACAATGTTATTGATCAGGTGGTTTGGGTAATTGGAGACGAGGCCCTTCTCAAATCCGATATCGAAGGAGTAAAATTGCAAATGCAACTTGAAAAAGAGCATTTTGATGGTGATCCATATTGTATAATACCTGAGCAATTGGCAGTTCAAAAACTATTTCTGCATCAAGCCAAATTAGACAGTATTGAAATTAGCGCAGGCGATGTTTCAAGGATGGTAGAAAGAGAAGTAAACAGAAGGATAGCAATTGTTGGCTCACAAGAAAAACTCGAAGAGTATTCGCATAAAACGATAAGCGAATTGCGCGAAGAGCTAAGAGAGCCAATGCGCGATAATCAAATCATACAGGAAGTTAAGCAAAAAATAGTTGGTAATATAAAACTAACTCCATCTGAGATTAGAAATTATTATACAGAATTACCACAAGATAGTTTACCATTTATTCCAACAACAGTACAAGTTGAAATCATCACGATGCTTCCGACTATACCTGTTGCTGAAATAGATGCTGTAAAAAATCGATTGAGAGAGTTTACCGATAGAGTAAATAAAAAAGAATCGAGCTTTTCAACATTAGCTTTATTATATTCTGAAGATGTGGAATCGGCTAAAAGAGGTGGTGAACTTGGATATATGGGACGTGCACAACTTGTTCCCGAATATGCCAATGCTGCATTTATGCTAAATGACCCTCAGAAAGTATCAAATATTGTAGAGTCTGAGTACGGTTTTCACATCATACAGCTTATCGATAAAAGAGGTGACCGTATAAATACACGTCATATTTTATTAAGTCCTAAAGTTCCTGCTGAAGAATTAAAAAAGACTACAACTCGTATGGACTCCCTTCTTATGGACCTTCAGGCTAAGAAATTTACTTTCGAAGAAGCCGCTACACACATTTCGGCAGACAAAGACTCACGTAACAACAAGGGTCTTATGGTAAATAAGAACGACTACAGTAATTATGGAGGAACATCACACTTCGAGATGCAAGATCTACCATTACAAGTATCTAAAGTTGTAGATAAAATGGCAGTAGGCGAAATGTCTAAACCCTTCACTATGCTTAACAACAATGGAAAAGAAGTTGTTGCAATTGTAAGACTAAAAGGTAGAATTGATGCTCACAAAGCCAACCTTTCGGATGACTATCAGGTAATGAAATCGATTGTTGAAGGCAGAAAAAGAGATGATGTTCTTAAGAAATGGGTACAAGATAAAATTAAGACAACCTACGTAAGAATTAACGATGATTGGAAAAACTGTGACTTCCAATACTCGGGTTGGATTAAATAAATCAGTACCACAACTTATTACTTGCGAGTAATAGAAATCCTGAGATTTATTTTGTAGGACTTAAACAATTTACATCTTTGCTACATAAGAATAAACTTCTTGATAGCAAGTACAAAAAAGATGAACAACGATATAAAGAATTCTCCAAGAAACAGGCGCAAAATGCACATAGCAGCTATTTTGTGCCTGCTTGTTCTATATACCTCGGCTCAAGCTTGGGTACAACAGCAGAAGCCTCAACATCCTATAACCCCTCAAACGGCAGCCTCGGCAGCTAACAAGAAGGTTATACAACTAATTCAGGCAGAAACCCTAAATAAAAGAATTGGCTTCGACCCTCAAATCTTAATAGACAATGTAGTTCTGTATCACGATGGAGCTTTTATGTATTGTGACAGTGCTTATCTGGATGAAGCCACTAACCAATTTGAAGCATTCGGGACAGTACGTGTCGAACAAGGAGATACACTCTTTCTTTATGGCAGTTATCTTCAATATGATGGAAATACCCAATTGTTACGAGTAAGAAACAATGTGCGTCTGGTAAACAGAGACATAACATTATTTACCGATAGTTTAGATTATGACAGACTAAGCAACATTGGCTATTACTTTGATGGAGGTATGCTAGTAGATTCTTTAAATGAACTGACTTCATTTTGGGGACAATATGAACCGACTAAACAGCTTGCATTATTTAGAGACAGTGTGAAGCTTACAAATGATAAGTTTGTGATGTTTACCGATACTTTGTTGTATAATACAAACAGTAAAGTTGCTACCATACTGGGTCCTACACGAATAGAATCGGATAGTGCAACCATATATTCAACCAGAGGTTGGTATGATACCACCAATGAGCTTTCTCTACTTTTGGATCAATCACGTATTATCAACAAAGAAGGAAACAGAATACTCATAGGCGACTCTATCTCTTATCATAAAAAGGACGGATACGGAGAAGTATTCGGAAATATGTTCCTGCAAGATACCATAAAGAAGATAATACTTACAGGAAATTATGGTTACTATAACGAAATCACGAATTATGCAATGGCAACCGACTCAGCTCGAGCCATTGAATACTCACAACCTGATAGTTTGTTTCTTCATGGGGATACCCTTAAACTTATAACAGATTCGATATTTAGGGAAATAAAAGCCTATCATAATGTAAGGTTCTTCCGTACCGACTTGCAAGGAGTATGCGACTCATTGTTATTCAAAACAAAAGATTCGATTCTCTACATGTATAAGAATCCTGTTCTATGGAATGAAAATAATCAGATATTAGGAGACTCCATCAGTATATTCTTCAATGACAGTACTATTGACAGGGCTCACGTAAGACCTAACGCTTTTTCAATAGAACAGAAAGATTCCATACACTTCAATCAGTTGAAGGGGCGGAGTCTGAAAGCATTCTTTGACAATAAACAAATTAAGCATATTCTGGTAGAAGGAAATGCCGAGTCGATATTCTATCCCGAAGAAAAAGATCAATCTATGATGGGAATGAATCAGACCGAGAGCAGTTACTTGTCTATTGACTTTAAAGATAAAAAGATAGAAAAACTCAAACTCTGGCCTAAAGCAACGGGAAAGATGATTCCTCTCTCAGACTTAAAACCTGATCAGGGCAGATTACCGGACTTCGAATGGCTCGATTATTTACGCCCTCTTGATAGGGATGATGTATTCAGAAAAGTGAAGCGAAAAGGCGGATTCGATCCTCGTAAGCCAAGATCAAACGTACCTGCTCCACCTGCGAACTAGAAGAATACCTATATTTGCACTAGGTAAGCAGAATACACAATTACAGAAAGACTCTTACAGTTTTTTTGCAGAATCTTAGATAAAAGCAAACTCAACGACTAAAGCAATGAATGATATTATACATTTACTTCCCGATTCAATAGCCAACCAAATAGCTGCCGGTGAAGTTGTACAACGCCCGGCATCTATAGTCAAAGAGCTTCTCGAAAATTCGATTGATGCAGGAGCTACAAGCATACAACTTATAATAAAGGATGCAGGACGTACATTAATACAAGTCATAGACAATGGCAAAGGTATGTCGAGTACCGATGCACGATTGGCTTTCGAGAGACATGCAACCTCTAAAATCCGTACTGCAGAAGACTTATTCGCCTTACGCACCATGGGATTCCGTGGAGAAGCTTTGCCATCTATTGCTGCTGTGGCACATGTTGAGCTAAAAACAAAACGTAAAGAAGATCAAGTAGGTACACATCTTGTTATTGCAGGATCTACCGTAGAGAAACAAGAAGAAATTGTTTGTGCAGACGGAAGTAACTTTGCTATCAAGAATATTTTCTTCAATGTTCCTGCACGCCGTAAGTTCTTAAAATCGAACGAAACCGAACGTAAAAATATACTTACCGAACTCGAAAGGGTTGCTATGGTAAACTCCGAGATTGAATTTTCGTTTATCGAAAATGATATTGAAGTTATAAAATATCCTGCCTCTAATCTCAAACAACGCATTATCAATGTAATTGGTAAAAACTTCAATCAACAATTAATATCAATTGAGATAGAAACCACCATTGCTAAAATATATGGTTTTGTAGGCAAGCCCGAATCGGCTCGCAAAGCCCGTGCTCAACAATACTTCTTTGTGAATGGCAGATACATGCGTCATCCATATTTTGCAAAAGCTATAACATCAGCATTTGCACCACTAATACCCGTTGGAGAGAATCCTAACTTTTTTATTTATATAGAAGTTAGTCCTGATACTATTGATGTAAACATACATCCAACGAAAACAGAGATTAAGTTCGAAAACGAACAACCAATCTGGCAAATACTAGCAGCAACAGTTAAAGAGGCATTAGGCAAATTCAACGAAGTGCCTACTATTGATTTTGACACACTGGATGCTATTGATATACCAATACATACACCGGGAGTTACGAATGCTGCACGACCACAGGTTAACGTAAATCCTGCCTATAATCCTTTTAAATCAGCCTCATCGGGTGGTAACAACCAAGGAGGAGGAAGTAGCTATCAACGTCCTAATTTTGATTGGGAAAGCTTATATAAAGGTTTCGAAACAGACACCAATATAGATAGTTCGGAAGCAGGAGAAGCAATAGAAATAAGATCATCTGAATCTGATCTGTTTGAAGAAAGCTCAAACTCCCTACATTATCAATACAAAAACAGATATATACTTACCTCTGTTAAGTCGGGATTGATGATGATAGATCAGCGTAAGGCTCATGTACGCATACTCTTCGATCAGTTTCTACAAAATATAAAACTTAAAAGAGGTATCTCACAACGAACTCTATTTCCTGAAATAGTAGAATTTTCAGCTTCGGAGGCTGCCATGATTCCTTATTTGTTAGATGATATAGAAGCCGTAGGTTTCGATCTTAGTAATCTGGGGAATAACTCATACGCCATAAATGGTGTTCCTTCAGAGATTGATAAGATCAACTCGGTAGAATTGATTCACAATATGGTCACCAAAAGTATTGAAACCGGTAGTGATGTGAAAGACGAAATACAAGAAGCTTTAGCATTATCACTAGCCTATGCTGCTGCCATACCATACGGACACAGATTAACTAATGACGAGACTAGTGATATCGTAAATCGTTTATTGGCTTCACCATCGCACAAATACACACCTGATGGCAAACTCATAATTTCAATCTTTGATGATTCGGAGATTGATAGAAGATTTAAATAACTCAGCCTTTCTCATATAAAACAATAGCCTTACATAAAACCCTTTACACTTCCACTTATAGAAGTATAAAGGGTTTATTTTAACTAAAAAAACGTAAATATTTATTTCTTTTAGGTACTTTTGTATTCCAATACATACACAACTAACAATTTATGAAAAAATCATTCTTTTTTATTCTATTAAGCTGCTTTATTATTCTTGGATATTCTTGTAGTAGCGATGACAACAACGTTGTAGGCACTCAGTCCGAAAATGAATTGAGGGAAGTCTCATTTAACATTAGCAACTTTTCTTCTGAGACCTCAGAAATATCCACTAGATCGAGTTTAGCCGATAATAAGATAAAATACCTCCGCTATGTAGTATTTAATAGAGATCCAGCTCACCCAGAGATAGAAGGTGAAGTCGTTGAAAGCAATACGCTAGAGGGTTCTGATCTTGGTTCAGTCTTTAAACTTAAAATAAAGAAAGGTAGTTACAGAATTGCTATTTTTGCTTCTGAGTTACCAATAAGATCCGAGAAAGTCAATCCAAACGGAGGATCACTGGGATCTTCTGAACCTATTGAAGCAACTATTATTGAGGATATTACAAATCCTAATAAATTTCATGGATCAACAGATTTTGAAGTAAGCAATACTGATATACAAGAGACTGTCAAACTAAAAAGGTCTGTAGGTAAAATTACACTAGCAATATCTGATTTAGATAAAGCTCCAAGCGATGTACAAACAATCATACCCATCTTGTGTGTTACAGATAAGAATGCTCCACAACCATATGCTACGTATTTCCAACCTTCTTATAATCTGATGTATAATGGCGCTAGTGTTTTTTCTGGGGTCGATCCAGATCATTCACATCTATACTCTAGTATTTATATTGACAGAAATAAATTCAGCTCAATAAATGAAGAGAATCCTTTCAGTTTTTATATGCTGCAAAATATTAATATTAATTATAGTGTTGTTGGAATGTATCCAAGTGCTCCTTTAAGCTATGATTTGTATCTCCAAGGATCGAGAACGAATAAAATAGAAAGACAATATCTTATAGATCCTACCAGACCAGGAGAAGATGTGAAAAATATGGATGTAGTTTTTATGATCCGTATCAAGGAAGGCATTGTTATAAATCCAAATGAACAAATAACAATAAAAGGATTGTTATTTAAGAATAATCAAGGCTTTGACATTACTGTTGATCACGAATGGGGAAACAATACTGACGAAATAATAGACCAACTATTATAAAAAATCTCTTAAGTACTCACTTATAAAAAAGTGGGGTTATTCACTAATAACGAATAACCCCACTTTTTTTTATTATACCTAACTAATTATTCGCACCATTAAAATCTTTTACATTCACCACCGTAGCATAGAAATAATTTAACGCAGCAAGAAATGCATTATGTACATTTTCTCCACTAACCGTTTTTCCATTAATCTCTAAATTAGGAGCGGCACAAGCATCTCCTATAACTGTACAATTATAGCCAAAATCTTTAGCTGCACGAGTAGTTGCATCTACACACATACTTGTCATCATTCCACAAATAACAAGATCAGATATACCTAACTCTTTTAGATAATCCTGAAGTTCTGTTTCTCTAAAACTATTAGGAAAATGCTTTACAATTACCTTCTCTTTATTTAGAGGAGCTACCTCCGAATGAATCTCTACTCCTGGTGTTCCTGGCACAAAAAATGTAGCACCCGGACGATCTGATACATGTTGTATATGTATAACCGGAAGACCTTCGTTCCTAAATTGTTCTAAAACCAGCTTGGCATTTAAAACGGCTTCATCACTACGCACAAGAGGCATATTTCCTCCTGCAAAGTAATCATTTTGTATATCAATTATAACTAATGCTTTTTGTTGTGCATTCATCGTTAATGAGAAAATTAGTAATAGAATAAAACTTATTGTTTTCATCTTAAATAAATAATAGCATTTAATGGCATACGCAACCTTACAAACTGAAGTTGTTATGTTTACCAAAGCAACAAAAGTCTAAGACCTTAATCTATACCAAGTGTTAGTTTGCAGATTTCGATCTCACGCTCATTACCCGTATTCTTACCCATTACATCCGAAAGCTTAACTGCTTGAAGAAACTCACCCTTCGGATTAGCTTTTATTGCTGATAATTTAATTACAATATTCAGAGGCTTTACACCTACATCATTTGTAAAATAAGTTCCAATTCCATAAGTATCATGAACGCGATTACCTACGAAATCCTTTATACGTTTTACTTCTCCAAGATTCAACGAATCACTGTAAACTATTGTTTTAGATGCAGGGTCAATGCGATTTTCTTTGTAAAACTGGATAGCTTTTTCAGTAAACTCAATAACATCACCACTATCACAACGCACTCCGTCAAACAATTTAGCTTGTTTCAAACTAAATGACTTGAAGAAAGAGTCTGTTGTATATGTATCAGTAAGAGTAATACCTAGACTTCCTTGAAACACCTCTACCCAAGCTTCGAGAGCTTTAATATTTGCAGCACGATAGCCAAATAATGCCCCATGATACATAAACCACTCGTGCGGCATAGTACCGATAGGCGTAGTATTGTGTTTCATTGCCAGATATACATTACTTGTACCTTTGAAATGATCGCCTGAACTGTCACGAAGAGTACCTACTACTTCGTCATGTACATCGAATGAGAAACGGCGACGAGTACCAAAGTCCGAATAATCGGCTTCCATCTCAACTAGAGCTTTCGCCTTTTGTAATGTCTTTTCCTTTACTCCTTGAGGCGATTCTCCAACCATAATAAAATACAACTCAGAGATTATTGCCATAAGTGGCACTTCCCAAAGTACTGTACGATACCAATGACCTTCTATCACCACCTTAAGGTCGCCACCTTGTTGTGTTATCTGAACTTCTTCTGGATTATATTGATAACCTTCAAGAAAATCTATAAATGCAGGATCGAAGAAATAACAACGTCTTTCTATATACTTCTTTTCCTCTTTGGTCATTTTCAATTGAGTCATGGCTTGCACCTCTTGTTCAAGGCGTTCAGCAAACCCTTCAGGAAATTCGGTATGACCTCTGTTTATGAATTCATATCTTACATACGAACGTGGATATAACTTCTGTATAGCAAGCATTACAGAAAACTTATATAGATCGTTGTCCGTAAAATGTTTTATAATCATAATCGGTTGTGTTTGTTTATCAATGCAGAATCAAATTTCACTGATTCATATATTTAAAGGTCATCGACCTCTTTACTCTACATAAATAACACCGAAAATACGAAATTGTTATTTCTTAATCAATAAAACTACATTCTCAACATGATGTGTATGAGGAAACATATCCACTGGCTGAACTTTCTCCACCTTATATTTAGCATCAAGCAGATTCAAATCTCTGGCCTGTGTAGCAGGATTACAGCTCACATAAACCACTTTTTCGGGCTCAGCAAATAATATTGCTTCAATTACATTGTCGTGCATACCTGCACGGGGAGGATCAGTTATAATAACATCGGGCTTACCATGTTCATTGATAAAGTCTTGAGTTAAAATATCCTTCATATCACCTGCATAAAACAAGGTGTTTTCGATTTTATTGTTTTGAGAATTGAATTTTGCATCTTCAATTGCATCTTCTACATATTCTATACCTACTACCTTACGAGCATTGCGAGCCACAAAATTGGCAATAGTTCCCGTTCCTGTATATAAATCATATACCAGCTCATCACCTGTCAATCCTGCAAAATCACGGGTTATTTTATATAAGTTGTAAGCTTGCTCGCTATTGGTTTGATAAAATGATTTCGGTCCGATCTTAAATTTAAGACCTTCCATCTCTTCATATATATAGTCATTACCTTTCCAAGTTAAGACCTCTTGATCGGTTATCGTATCATTGGCTTTCTGATTGATGATATACAATAAAGATGTAATCTGAGGGAATTTTTCGGCAATAGCATTCAATACATCTTCATGCTTTTCTTTGTCATCGTCATAAAATACCACGATCACCATTAACTCTCCTGTACTTGATGTACGAATAATTAAGGTACGCATCAATCCTCCTCTATTTCTCAGATCGAAAAATGTATATTCTTTTTCATAACAATAATCACGGATGAAATTTCGAAGCTGATTCGACACATCTTCCTGCAACCAACATTTATTGATTTCTAATACCTTGTCAAAACAACCAGGAATATGAAAACCAAGTGCATTCATATTATCGAATGTCTCGCCTGATTTAACCTGATCCCAAGTCAGCCATTTTTTATTGGAGAAAGTATATTCTAGTTTATTTCTGTAGAATGTAGTCTTTTCTGAACCTAGAATCGGTTTTATCTCGGGTAAATCTATTTTACCGATACGAGTAAGGTTATCCTCTACTTGTTTTTGCTTATATCTTAATTGTTCCTCGTAAGGTAAGATTTGCCATTTGCAACCACCACATACCCCAAAGTGTTCACAAAAAGCTTCGGTACGTATATCCGAATACTTTTCGAAGCGAATAGGTTTACCTTCGGCATAATTCTTTTTCTTACGGCTTAATTGTAGGTCTACAATATCACCGGGAACTACGAAAGGGATAAACACGATCATATTATCGATCTTTGCAATAGCCTTACCTTCGGCTGCAATATCTACTATTTCGACCGAAGGATATATCGGTTGTGGTTTTCTATCTTTTCTCATTTCTATTTAGGTCGCAGACCTCTTTATTATTTTTGTAGTTGACATTAACAAGCCTTACCAAATAAACAATATAGCAACAGACTGTTATCTTCTATATACTTGTGCTGCAAAAGTAATATAAAAAATTAAGCCCATAAATCAATATTGATTCAATGGGCTAATTATTCTAAAAAATAAGTTATTATTATTTCTCGACTTCCTTATCACAAAAAAGTCCCCAAGTTTTTTACTTGAGGACTTTTCTTATATTAAATATAGTTCCTTATGCCATTTCTGCTTTCTCTGCTTCTAATTCAGCTTTCTTTGCATCCATCTTCCGAGTTATCTTTCCATAAATAACAAGGGCAATAGCCGAAACCAATCCTATACCAAAGAAGAATACCCAGATATAGTGCGCATTCTCAGTAGCCGCAGCATAGGCTTCGGGCGTTGAGAATCCTTTTGGATCGGGACAATATTTTTGCAAAAGGAATCCTGAAATACCAAATGCAAGCAACGAAGATACGAACGAATGCAAGTGACTAAAGCCAAGATAAAGCCCTTCTTCACCCTTAGGAGCTTGAAGAGAAAAATATTCCAAGAAACGAGGAGATATAAAACATTCAGCCAATGCTTGAAATGCAATACCCACAATCATCATGAAAGTCACAGGATGAATAGTACCAAAGAGCAAGTCATTTCCCATAAGAGAACCTCCAGCCATGATACATGCCGATATTGGGATAATAAACATACCAACAGTCATAGATGCCAAAGCCGAACGTTTTTGCATCACTGTAGTCACTAGGTTAACCAGAAGAAATACAACCAACGGATTTACGTTTGCAATCCATCCAGGAGATGCTTCTTGTCCTACCAAACGAATAACGTATTTAGGCATAGTAGCATACATCTGTTGTTGTACCATCCAGAAACCACTTACGATAAGGATAAGAGCAATTAAACGTCCGTTCTTACAAACTTTCACTAAAGCTTTAAATATATCTGAAAAGGTTTTTCCTTGTCCCGAAACATTCGATGATTGATAGAAGAAATAAACAGCAACTAAAGCTAGTAACGTCATAGATGCAGAAAAGTAATTTAGATATACTAAACCTATATCGCCTAAACTTTTACGAAGTGGATCTACCACAGTTTTACCCGTGAAAGCTCCAATATTCACCATCATATAGAATATAGCAAATCCACGTGCGCGTGTACTCTCTGTAGTTTCACGTGCTACCGTTCCCGATATTACAGATTTAATAAATGCTCCACCTATAACAATCAATAAGAGAATAGGAACAATAGACCAACGTTGAGAACTATCTAAAAGCCCAGTAAATTCGGTATCATATCCGAAAGTAACAAGCCCTCTCTCTTGAAAAAATGAAGAAAACATCCCTTCTCCCGTTCCAGCACCATAACTAACCAGTCCTGCATTTTCGAACATAGTTGGGAATATACCCAAACCAAAGTATCCGATTGTAAGAAGTGCAAAAGCTATAATAATAGATGTTCTGAAACCTATTTTATCAGCATAAGCACCAACAAAAGTAGGCAGAAGATAAAGTAATGCAGAGAATGTACCCGAGATCAATCCCGATTCAACATCAGAAAAGCCCCATACATTGGATAAATAAATAGTAAGAACGATAAAGACGGCATAATATGCCAACCTTTCCAATAATTCGACGGAATTGGCAACCCAAAAGGCTTTAGAGAATTTAGTCATAATAGTCTAGAGTCTGTTTTTATATTTAAGAATAGTAATATATTTAATAGTTAAACGGACATGGTACTTATGCAAATATTCTATATATCTGCATTTAGAAAGGTTTCATATAATAAGTTATAGCGGCCGACATAACTCGGTTGGCAGATCTCGAAAACGGATCTGTTTTATGGCTTTTGTAAATATCAGAAAAGCCCATATAATAACGTCCTTCTATTGTAAAATTACCTGCACCTGTACGAAGTTCAAACCCCATACCCGCAACTAGTCCATAATCAAATTTATTTTGAACCTCGAGGTCATATTGAGCTGACACCTTATCATCATTATAATCGGTATTTAATAGATGTTTTATTTTTCGGTCTGCCAATAAAAAACTAATCTGAGGTCCTAAATTAACAAAGACACGTCCTTTTCTTCCAAAATAAATATGGGTCAAGAAAGGTATCTGTAAATAAGCTAGTTCATGTATATATTTAGAGTTTGTTTCACCCTCAAACTTCTGCTCATATCCTTGTTGGCTGTAATTTAATTCTGCAATAAACCCTAAACGGTTTTCAGTAATATATCGAACAGATACTCCACCTTTATATTGTTGCAACATTTTTGTGTTTAACTCAAATCCTGGGGCTGTCGTAACAAAGCTCATTGTTGAGAATGTAGGACCGAAGTTTACCCCAAAATTCCATTCGGGAGTAAATTCGGATTGAGAATATCCTTTGATGCAAGCCAAAGCAAGCAATAAAACGGTGAGAGCTTTTTTTATCATTTGCCGTATTCTATTTTATCGACACTACCATCTATCTTATAATGAACTATATAAAATCCATTATTCATATAACCACCTGCCGAATTTACCTTACTAAAGGAAATGGGGGTTTGCAAAGTCGATACTGATATTGAATTTATATTAGATTCGAAGTTCTTTCCATATTTTAATAATCCTCTCAGAAAATAGATACCTGTATCATAACCTAAAGCTCCGTATTTAGGATAAGTATTAATCAAAGACTTATCGTTATACCATCTCTGATAATTGGAGATAAATTGCTTAGTCTTATAGTCATCATCCGACATATAGAATGGAGTATATATATACGTATCATTTTTATGAAAATTGGCAAAGAACTGAGGATAGGTTTGCCACTCTGGATGTCCAAATAAAGCCAAGTCAATATTAGGCTCTTCTTCTTTGATCAAATTTAATACCGGTAGCAAAGTCTCCAGTAACTGAGCAGAACCCGAAGCTGCAACTATTATATTTTTTCGATTCAGGTCTAATGCCGAAGCCAAATTAGTAACCAAGTTATCATTCAGTGCAATACTACTGGCACGCATTCCTCTTTGATTTAACTGACCATTCAAAGTTGTAACAAACTCTTTCTTGCTATTATTTCCATTCTCCATTATGTAGATAATGTTATCATTCCCAAAGAAATCAGCAAGAACTTGGGCAGTGTTATCATACAAAACATCAGAAGGAGCATTCAATTGCAATACCTGCGTATTTTTCTGTGCTTCGTTTGTTTTTGTAGGAAAAGGTATTACATACTTTATCCCTTCTTTCTTCGCAAAATTAGAAAGCACATCTACTTGTTCGGGAGAAAAGCCACCAATAATCAGATCCAGATCCCTCATTTCAGTGGTTTCTAATAAGCTCTCTAATTTAGTAGTTCCTTCTTCGGAACCCATATCAAAAACATATACATTGGCTGAAAAACCTTTAGCCTTCATCTCCTCCAATGCCAATAAAAAGCCTTCGTAATACTCTATAAAACGTGCACTTTTCCCCTCTGATTTATTTACAAAAGGAAGCACTACACCTACTTTTATTGCATCTACATCCTGCAAATTCCATTCGGGAGCAGACTCCGTTTGAGAATACCCATTAATGCAAGCCACAGCAAGCATCAAGAAAGCCAAGGTTCTTTTTATCATTTGCCGTATTCTATTTTATCGACACTACCATTTGTTTTATAATGCACTATATAAAATCCATTATTCATATATCCACCTGATCCACTTATTCTATTAAAAGAGATTGGTGTTTGCAAAGCTGGTACTGATATTGAATTTATACTAGATTCGAAATTCTTTCCGTGTTTAAATAATCCAGTCAGAAAATAAATACCTGTATCATAACCTAAAGCTCCATATTTGGGGTAAGTATTTATCAATGATTTATTATTATACCATTTTTTATAATTCGAGAGGAATTGTTTGGTCTTATAATCGTCATCCGACATATAAAATGGCGTATATATATAAGTGTCGTTTTTGTAAAAATCAGTAAAGAACTGAGGATAGGTTTGCCATTCAGTATGTCCGAATAGAGACATATTAGTATTAGGCTGTTTCTCTCTTATCGAACTTAAAACAGGCAACAAACTCTGTAATAACTGAGCAGAACCCGAAGCTGCAACTATCACATTTCTGCGATTTGCATCTAAAGCCAATGCCAGATTAGCAGATAAATTCTGATTTGCAGCAACACTCGTTGCACGCATTCCTCTTTGACTTAACTGAGCGTTTAAAGCTGTAATAAATTCTTTTTTGTCATTATTACCGTTTTCAGTAATATAGATCACATTGGCATTACCAAATAGGGTAGAAAGAGTTCTTGTTGTATTATCGTACAATATTTCATGAGGAGCATTTAACTGAAACACCTCATTATTTTTTTGAGTCTCATTTGTTTTAGTCGGAAAAGGTATTGCATATTTTATCCCCTGCTTCTTTGCAAAATTAGAAAGCACGTCTACTTGATCTGACGAGAAACCTCCGATAATAAGATCTAAGCTTTTCATTTCAGACGTTTCCAATAAGCTTTTCAATTTGGCTGTTCCTGTTTCAGAACCCATATCGAAAACATATACATTAGCCGAAAGACCTTTTGCTTTCATCTCTTCTAATGCTAATAAGAAGCCCTCGTAATACTCTATAAAACGAGCACTTTTCCCTTGTGATTTATTGAGGAAGGGAAGCACAACTCCTACTTTTATAGCATCTATATCCTGCAAAGTACTCACCGGAACTTGCCCACTTGGGTAAGAAGAACCAGCACTTTGAAGCGAAGGTATTAGAATAGTCATACCTTGCTTTAACCCATCCTTTAATATAGGATTAAAGTCAATCAAAGCTTCAGGAGTAGTGTTATATTGTCTGGCAATTCCATAAAGAGTTTCTTTTGGAACCACCTGATGTTCTATGAAACGACTCTTTGCCTGAGCAATGGATTGTGGGACTGGAGTATTTGAAACATTATTAGAAGAACGACCTCCTGATGATGGTATTAACAATGATTGCCCTTCACTTAATGGCTTTAACTTTAATTCGGGATTAGCGTTTATCAAATCGTCTACTTTCAGATCAAATTGTTTCGCTATCGAATATAATGTTTCCTTTGCTTTTACTATATAAGACCGTACATTTGAGTTTGCTGTTTGATTTAGTGAAGTATTACTCGTAGGTATTTTGATCTGCTCACCCAACTTCAAGCCTTTTTCGGCCTTTGGATTCAGAGCATAAATATCACTAACCGAAATATTATATAAGCGAGCTATCGAATAAGCAGTTTCTCCTTTTGCAACTGTATGTGTTGTAAATTTACCATTGCCTTGCAAAATTTCGACTTTGAGAGCCGATGCAGATACTCCTTCTGTCGCCGACAAAGAAAGAGTAGTTGCTAAAGCGAGATAACAACCTGCAAGAATGGATTTAACGTATTTAAAATTCATTTGAGTGTGTATTTATTATTCTAAACAAAGGTATAAAAATTAGTGGTATTTTTTATAAATATCGAGGTTTGTTCCTCAAAACACTATTTGTATTTATCCCAAAGTTGCGATTCTATGACTTCATGCGTTCTCTTTATCAAATCAGGGATATCAAGCTCGGTAAGCCCCTCAGTAGATATAGGATCATGCACTATTATTTCCATCTCTTTACCAAAACTCATTACTCTCGAATGTATTTTCAATATATCATAAGGTCCATTCAATGTTATCGGCACAATAGGCAACTTCATCTGGGTTGCAATTATATATGCACCTTTTTTGAATCGCCCCATTTTTCCGGTATAAGTACGTTGACCTTCAGGAAATATAGCCATAGAAACTCCTTTTTCGAGTTCATCCTCAGCCTTCTCTATTGTTTGTGCCAATGCTCTTGTATTTGAACTGTCTACAAATACATGACCAGCAATTTCGGATGCTTTACCTACAAATGGAATTTTACGCAACTCATGCTTTTGCACCCATTTAATATTATGCCCCAGATAACCATAGGTCAAGAAAATGTCAAATGCTCCTTGATGGTTTGCTATAAAGATATAAGACCCATTGGGATCTAACTTATCATTCTGTTTCACCCTAATCTTACATAAAGCAGCTCTACAAACTATTTTCGACCAATACTCTGGAGGAGTATATCCCCAGAATTTACGATTTCCGATCGAACAGCCTAGCATCACAAGGATTGCTGTAACTATACTAGTCACAACAAGAATAGGAATAAAAATAAGCCATTGGTACAAGAAAGAAAGAATACCCTTCATCTTATTCTAATATAGTTTTTCGGTTCAGATAAACAAAAATACATTTTTTTGTTCTCTTCTGAAACAAATGCTACACTTTAAGATAATGATGTACCGCTGCTATACTTTATAAAGGGTAAGGAAAAAGTTTTTAAAGCAGTAAAATAAAGTTGCAAATTAAATAATGGAAAACATTATTCTATTTTTTATTACAACATGCTGTCCTATCATAAAGGCTTAAATGCTTACATTTGTCTACTCGATGTTAATAGCAGATATGGAAGAAGATTTAAGAGAATATACCCCTGAAGGTTCAGACTTGAGAAAGCTACAACTCAAAATGTTTGAAATACTCCAAGTAGTAACCTCAATTGCAGACAAACACAGCATCCCCTATTGGTTAAGCGGAGGTACTCTGCTAGGCGCTGCCCGACATGGAGGCTTTATACCTTGGGATGATGATATTGATATTGAACTGCTTCTACCCGATTATAAGATACTACTTAAAATTCTGGAAAAGGAATTGCCATCGGATCTTTATTTACAAACGCCCAAAGACAAAGGCTATCGTCTGCTATTCTCCAAAGTAAGAGACAAGCATTCGGTTGTAGTTGAAGAAGATGACTTAATGGATAATTATTCGGAAAAAGGAATATACATAGATATATTTCCGGAAGAGAGAAGTTATAAGCCATTAAAGGATGTAGTTGATTTTTTTTATGGTAGATCGTTTCGCCGACTCAAACGAGGAAAGCCATTTCATTCTCTAAAATACTTTTACGAATATACATTATCTCTCCTACTCTACCCTATTGGCATTTCATTGATCTGGTTTGCCAGAGGATTATGTGCCATCACCCATCCTAATAATATACTGCATAGCTATGGTATTGGTAATACAACCAATCATAATGCGAGCTACATGTTTCCATTAAGTACAATCGAATTTGAAGGAAAAACATTCTCTGCTCCGGGTAATACCAAAGCTTATCTTACAAAACAGTATGGTGATTATATGAAAATTCCACCAAAAGATAAAAGAGCAACTCACTTTTTGAAAGTGAATTATAAGTAAAAGATTATTAAGGAAATAATATTACTGATTTTAAATTGTAAACTTATCTGAAATTTTAAATATTAATACATTTTTAAATATATATTTACTCTACCAAATCTTACACTTAACATCAACAACTAGACTTAAATAAAGGCTTTGAATTTCGTTCAGCTTTTCATAAAAAGGAGCTGAAGTTTCATCTACTATACTAATATCACTTAAAATAAACGAACAATACACAATAAGAGAGTGTTCAAGTTTAGTATTTTGATTCGGATTACTAATTTTGCACCCATTATAGAATTAAACATTTTCGAAATAACGATACTATTTATCTCAAGAAGGGAAATTTTATCACCCCTTGCTTGACTATGTTTCGCTTTATGTAATCAATGTCTCTTTATGAAAAATATCAGACCTATCCTTTTTATCTCTTCTCTATGCATACTGCTATTAGGCGCATGCAAAAAAAATGAAACACAGCCTCCTATTGTAGAAGTAGAAAATGTGAAAGTTGATAATATCCAAATCTTCGGAGACTATGTTGGTCTTATCAAAGCTGCCCGTAATGTAGAGATACGTGCACGGGTCGAAGGCTTCCTGGAAAGAATGACATTCGTAGAAGGTAAAAAAGTTTCAACAGATGAGCCTCTATTTTACATCAACAATGCAACCTATAAAGCCAGAGTAGAAAAAGCAAAAGCTCAACTAAAAAAAGATGAAGCTATGGCTGCCAAATCTAAAAGAGATGTAGAAAGGTTACGCCCTCTATATATGCAAAATGCAGCCAGTCAGCTAGACCTAGACAATGCCGAAGCGGCTCTCGACATGGCAAACGCCAGTGTATTGATGAGTCAAGCCGATTTAGCACAGGCTGAACTTCAATTGAGTTATACAATAGTAAGATCGCCCCTATCAGGCTATATAAGCGAACGTTATGTAGATATAGGAACACTAGTAGGCACATCTGGAACTTCGTTGCTGGCAACAATAGTTCAACGAGATACAGTCTTAGTCGATTTCAAACTAACATCTCTTGATTATCTAAGGAGCCAACGCCGTAATGTGCATTTGGGAGAACAAGATTCAACTCGATCGTGGCAACCAACAGTAGAGGTTACACTGGCAGATAATACTATTTATAGTGAAAAAGGAATTGTCGATTTTGCTGCACCTCAGGTAGACCCAAAAACGGGGACCTTTGGAGTACGTGCTGTTCTTCCTAACCCTAACCAAGTACTTCTTCCCGGACAGTTTACACGCGTAAAGCTACTACTTGACGTATTAGATAATGTAATTGTAGTCCCACGTAAGGCAATATCAATAGAAAAAGGTGGTGCATTTATATTTGTAATTCGCCCCGACAGCATTGCCGAAAAACGTTTTGTAGAAACCGGACCTGAACAAAACAACAAGATTGTAATAACAAGAGGACTATCTACAACAGAAAAAATTGTAGTAGAAGGTTATCAAAAGCTTACTCACGGTGAGAAAGTTATACCCAGAACTCTTGACGAGCAAAAGAAAATAGACGCACAAGTAAGACTAGATCAAAATAACAAGAAGGAGGAAAATAAATGAAAGCCGGATTTTTTATAGATAGACCCGTACTTTCGACCGTGCTTTCTTTACTCATCGTTATTGTCGGAATTATCGGGTTAGCACTTCTACCTATTGAGCAATATCCGCAGATAACACCTCCGGTAGTTAAAATCAGTGCATCCTATCCCGGAGCGAGTGCGACCACCGTATCTCAGGCTGTAGCAACACCCATAGAACAGGAATTGAACGGTACTCCTGGTATGATTTACATGGAGTCGAGCAGTTCCAATTCGGGAGGACTTTCCATTACTGTTACTTTTGATGTCAGCACCAATGTAGATTTAGCTGCAGTTGAGATACAAAACAGAGTAAAACTAGCAGAGTCTCGTTTGCCTGCTGAAGTGCTTCAAAATGGTATTTCAGTAGAAAAACAAGCAGCCAGCCAATTACTTACGATAGCATTAGCTTCGAACGACCCTAAATTTGACGAGATATATCTAAGCAACTATGCAACCATAAACGTTCTGGATGTTATCAGACGTATTCCCGGAGTGGGTAGGGTGTCCAATGTCGGAAGCCGTTATTATGGTATGCAAATATGGGTATATCCTGATAAAATGGCAAGTTTCGGACTCACAGTAAAAGACTTACAAAATGCTTTAAAAGATCAGAATAGAGAATCGGCAGCCGGAGAACTCGGCAAGCAACCTATAATAGATGTAGATGTAGCAATGCCCATCACTGCACGTGGACGTTTATCGACCGTTAGTGAATTTGAAGACATTGTAGTAAGAGCAAGTGGAGACGGGTCGTTTATCCGTATGCGCGATGTTTCACGTGTGTCTCTCGAAGCCTCATCTTATAGTACAGAAAGTGGATTGAACGGAAAAAGTGCAACTATCCTCAGTATATATATGCTACCGGGTGCTAACGCCATGGAAGTAGCCAATCAGGTAAAAGCTACGATGGTAGATCTTAAGAAAGATTTCCCCGAAGGTATTGATTACCTGATCCCTTTCGATATGACAAAATATATTTCTGAATCTATTCACGAAGTATATAAAACACTTTTCGAAGCTTTATTTTTAGTGATACTTGTGGTTTTCTTATCACTACAAAACTGGCGTGCATCTCTCATACCTATTGTGGCTGTTCCAATATCCTTAGTCGGAACATTTGGTTTTATGCTTATGATGGGATTCTCCCTCAATATGCTCACGCTATTAGGACTGGTTCTCGCCATTGGTATCGTTGTTGATGATGCCATAGTCGTCGTAGAGAATGTGGAGCGGATTATGGAGGAAAAGGGAATCAGCGCAAGAGAGGCAACTCACATCGCCATGAAAGAACTTGTAGGAGCATTGGTAGCAACAGCTCTCGTGTTGGCAGCCGTATTTGTTCCCGTAAGTTTTCTGGATGGTATTACAGGCTCGCTTTATCGACAATTCTCAGTAACAATAGTTGTCTCAGTAATTATTTCGGCAATAGTAGCTCTTACTCTGAGTCCTGCTATGTGTGCCATAATATTAAAACCATCTCATAAAGAAAAAAATGTAGTATTCCGCAAGATTAATACATGGCTAGCCGCCGGAAATTCTAAATACGGAAATCTTCTGGTTAAGGTAATTAATAATCCTCGCCGAATTATGGCAGGATTCGGAATGGTACTCATCCTCATATTTGTATTCAATAAAATAACACCTACAAGTTTTATCCCGCAAGAAGATCAAGGTTACTTTACAGTAGAACTTGAAATGCCCGAAGGTACAACTCTTGAACGTATGCGTACTGTTACCGAACGAGCCATAAACTATCTGGATCATCACGAATCCGTAGATTATGTACAAAATGTAACGGGATCGAGCCCTCGTGTAGGAACTAACCAAGGACGGGCTACTTTGACCGTTATCCTTAAATCGTGGGAAGAACGAAGCGAAGGTGTTAATGATGTAATAAGAGATGTACAAAAAGAATTCTATAATTATCCAGAAGCACGGGCATTTGTTAGTAGTCCGCCAGCCATACCCGGATTGGGGGGAGCAGGAGGTGTAGAAATGAAACTACAAGCACGATCGGATGCTACTTGGGATGACCTTGTTGCTGCTAGCGATACATTTGTATATTATGCTTCTAAAGCTAAAGGTATTGCCAACGTATCATCGTCATTACAATCTGAAATACCTCAATTATACTTTGATGTAGACCGAGATCAGGCAATGTTATTGGGAGTACCCATGTCAGATATTTTTTCTACGATGAAAGCTTATCTTGGATCGGTTTACGTGAACGATTTCAATATGTTCAACCGTATCTACAAAGTATATATCCAAGCTGATCAATCGTTCAGAGCTACAGCCGATGATATAAACCTCTTTTTTGTAAAGACTGAAAACGGTTCTATGGTTCCTCTAACAGCATTGGGGAAAACAAGTTATACAACAGGCCCCGGTAATATCAGCCGATTCAATATGTATACATCGTCATCTATGCAAATAACGCCTGCACAAGGTTACAGTTCGGGACAAACGATGGAAACAATAGAACAAATAGTCAAAGAGAGACTACCCGAAAATATAGGTCTCGCTTGGAGTGGATTATCATTTCAGGAACAAAAAGCAACGGGACAAACCGGCATCGTTTTAGGATTGGTGTTCTTGTTTGTATTCCTTTTTCTTGCCGCTCAGTACGAAAGCTGGACAGTTCCTATCGCCGTATTGCTATCTATGCCTATTGCGTTGTTAGGTGCATTTTTAGGAATTACAGCTCTGAGGCTCGATAACGATATTTATTTTCAAGTTGGTTTAGTTACTCTTATAGGATTGGCTGCCAAAAATGCGATTTTGATTGTTGAGTTCGCAAAAATACAGGTAGACCAAGGCATGCAACCCGTATTTGCAGCCATACAAGGTGCAAAATTACGTTTCCGACCTATCTTGATGACATCTTTTGCATTTATACTTGGTATGCTTCCTATGGTAATGGCTTCGGGACCCGGTTCAGCAAGCAGGCACTCAATAGGTACAGGTGTATTCTTTGGTATGATAGTAGCAAGTACACTTGGAATTGTAATGGTTCCTTTCTTCTTTGTAATGGTATATAAAGCAAAAGAGAAGTTCAAGTTACCCGATATAAAATATCCCAAGATATTTAAAAGAAAAAAATAATCAATAAATATCATAAGTACTTATTGATAACCTTTAAACAAAGATAAATGAGCAAACTCAAATATATATGTAGTGTATTAGTCCTCTGTAATGTTATATTCTTCTCTTGTAAGATAGGAAGCAAATATCAACGACTGGTGATGGATGGCATGCCACATTCTTTTGAAGCCAAAGGACTTGAGGAAGGAGAAGCTGCCGACATAGGATGGAGTACATTATACAAAGATTCTGTTTTACAAAACATGATCACAAAAGCTCTCGACCACAACAGAGATGTGCTTATTGCAACTGCCCGTATCAATGAAATGATAGCCAATAAACGTATTTCTTTTGCAAATATATTTCCCGAAATAGGCATTGACGGAGTTGCTCAAAAAGAGCATCTAAATTATGGTGGAAATAATCCGAAATATACTCCCGAAATACATACTAACCTTACTTTTGGCTGGGAAGTAGATATTTGGGGCAAACTCCGATGGGCAAACGATGCTGCAATTGCATCGTATATGCAATCGGTAGAAGCCCAACAAGCATTGCGCCTGACTATTATTGCCGAAGTGGCACAGAGTTATTTCAAGCTAAGAGCTTTAGATCGCGAATTAGAAATAGTAAAGCAAACGCTGGAAGCTCTTCAAGAGAGTGCCCATTTTGCTAAACTAAGATATGAAGGAGGTTTAACTTCGGAGATGCCATACCGTCAAAGTTTGGTAGAGGTAGCACGTACCGAACCTCTTATACCAAGCTTAGAAAACGAAATTAAACTAATGGAGAATGATATGTCTGTTCTTTTGGGAGAATTTCCATCAGGTATTCCACGTAGTAATACAGACATAAGTACTCACTCTATATTACCGAGCTTACCAGTAGATGTTCCTTCGTCATTACTTGAACGTCGTCCGGATGTAATACAAGCCGAACAGAAACTAATAGAAGCCAATGCCAAAGTAGGTGTAGCTTTAACCAGTATTCTCCCCTCCTTAAATCTTACGGGGCGATTAGGTGCCGAAAACTCGGAGTTAACAGACTTCCTTAAAAGTCCGGCATGGTTTATTGGTAGTTCCCTTGCAGGACCAATATTCAATATGGGTAAGAATAAAGCAATTCATCAAGCTGCAAAAGCTGCTTACGAACAAGAGGTTTACAGCTACGAAAAAACAATTCTAACTGTATTTATGGAAGTAAACAATGCCATTAATACTTATCAGAAAACGCAAGAGGTACGCAAATCGCGAGAAACTCTATATAACTCTGTACGCTCTTACCAAAAGCTTGCCCGACTACAATACGTAAATGGCATTGTTACCTATATGGATGTATTAGATGCTCAACGTCAGATGTTTGATGCTGAGATTACTCTCAACAACGCAATTCTGGATGAGCTTACGTCAACCGTACAGTTATACAAAGCTTTAGGAGGAGGACTCGTTAAATAAAAGAATACATATCTTTTCGATATTCAAGTATCTCTTTAGTTGTTAAACTTTAGGGATGCTTTTTTATGTGTAACTGATACAAAGGTGTACTCAATCTAATAAAGACACAAAACTCGAGCACATAAACCATATATATATCTTATCGTTTTTAATAGACAAAAACATGGCTATCTCGGCAGCAATTCATATATTTGAATATCACTATTTATTGTAAACAAACAGCAATTGAAATTTATTTACAAAAAGATTGCTAGCTTGACGAAATATCTCGAATAATAAAGATCATCCACCACAAATACATTAGTGACTAGGCAAAGACATTATACTAAGCATAACAGAAGAAAAAGGAGAAAACAGCATAACCAATTCTCAAAACTTTAAACGGATGCTATTGATTAAACGATTACTTGATAAAAACTACATTTAAATTACTGCTACAACTAAGCCCAAGTGGAATAGAAATGATATAAAATATGCGAAAGAGACAAAGAAATAGTTTCCTGAAAATATATCGGAGCGAAAAGGCTTCCTATCATTTAATTGCGTAATTTTGAGGCTTTAATTATGGTCTCAGACCTAATTTGTGTATCTGGTAAATGTCATAACCAGAAATCACTATTATTGAATAATATGACAATAATTATTTGGCTATATTTATTTCAAATACACTATGGATTTTCTTGAACTCGCAAGTAGAAGACAAAGCACACGCAAGTACGACACAACCAGATTGGTAGAAGCCGAAAAGATTGAACGAATCATAGAAGCCGCACGTTTGGCCCCCTCTGCTTGTAATGCACAACCTTGGCACTTTGTGGTAGTAAACGACGCTGAATTAATGGATGAAACGCTTGATGCAATTGAACATCCTACAGAAGACGAAACACAACCCGTACATCTTGTTATAGTAGACGAATTAGAGTTGAAGAACAAGGTTGCCGATGCTGCTTCTGCGCGTTTATTGGGTATGAATCACTTCACAAAACAAGCACCTATACATATTCTTCTTGTCGAAGAAAAAGTTAATCTAAGTTCCGGAATTGGTGGAGTTATCAAAGACAAGCATTTTGCCTATGTTGATATAGGTATTGCCGCTTCTCATATTTGTCTGGCTGCCGAAGCCGAAGGTTTGGGTAGTTGCATATTGGGCTGGTTCAATGAATCTAAAATAAAGAAACTATTAAACATACCTGATTCTAAACGAGTGATACTCGATATCCTCATCGGCTATCCTGCTCAGGAGCTAAGATCTAAAAAACGAAAATCAACAAACGAAATTGTATCATACAATACATATAAAAAATGAAACTTTCTCAAAAACAGGTTGGACATATAACTATGTTCAGTGTTGTTACTTTTTTTGCAATAAACATTCCCATCAGTAAATACCTTCTTCAATCAGGCTATATCAGTCCTTATGGACTTACTATTGCTCGAATGACTTTTGCCACTATTACATTTTGGATAGCATCTCTCTTTGTAACTAAAGAGCGTATTGAGCACAAAGATCATTTCACGATTTTTCTTGGAGGACTTTTAGGGATTACATTTAATCAAGGATTATTTATCTTCGGATTGAATAATACGTCCCCCGTTGATGCATCTATAATCACAACAAGTACCCCTCTTTTTGCAATGGTTATAGCAGCTCTTGTTTTAAAAGAGCCTATCACAAGCAAAAAGGTTTCGGGTGTTTTATTGGGCGGACTCGGTGCTATATTCTTGGTCTACACAAGCCACCACGGAGACATTACCACCGACTCGAGCATGAAAGGTAATATGGCCGTAGTATGCAGTTCTCTTAGTTATGCTTCATACTTGGTTGTAACACGCCCCTTAACATCCAAATATTCCTCTATAACCCTAATGAAATGGATGTTCTTATATTCAACTGTTATACTACTTCCATTTTTATATAAAGATTTGGTTAATGCTCCCCTGTTCTCACAATCAGAAGTATTACCTTATGTGCTTATAAGCTATACATTGCTGTTTGCAACATTCATTGCATACACCCTTATACCTGTGGCTCAGAAAAGAATCAGAGCAACAACAATCTCTATGTACAACAACCTCCAACCACTTATAGCCTCATTTATTGCTATTGGCTTGGGGCAAGATCATTTCTCTGCCACTAAAGCTTTATCAGGCATTATGATTTTGATTGGAGTATACCTGGTTACTCAAAGTAAATCAAGAGCAGACGTGGAAGCTGAACAACAAGCTACAATACAAGAAAGCAAATAACTTGATTCATTCTTTTTAGGCATTTTAAAATACAGTCTACTGTAATTAAAAAGGATAGTAAACGTTTAAGCTACTGAAAGTATAACAACAATTGCAGTTATACTTTATTGGATAATAAAAGGTCTGAAACCTTAAATAAAAAAGCCGTATACAATTGATTGTATACGGCTTTTCTTATATAGAGTATCGCTTTTACTGTTTCACCTCAACCCACATACCCGAAGTACGACTCTGAGTTTGTGGTTTATACATTGCTTCACAAGATACTGCAGGAAGATAGAATCGACCGCAATAGGCTGCCTGTAAACGAACTTTAACTGCTGTTGAATATCCATTACCCAGATTGAAGAATGTCATCACTCTGTCATCTCGTATATCTTGATAATTAAACGACCCACTGGTAGCATCAGCCGCTGCATTAAACAATCGGTTATTGAATATTTCCCAACCTGATGGGAATATTTGAGTAAGTGCCAAATCGGTGATAGATTCGCCCGAAACATTCTGTATAATCACATTTGCGAAAAACTCTGTTCCCTGTTGAAGCGAAGTGATATCTACATCATTATTATTATCATCAACATATTTCACATACAGATTTATACCATCATTTTTAGGATGAGATCTATCGACTAAAGATTGAGTGCGCCCAATCAAACGAACATACAATTGCCCTTCTCCCTTATTGGTGAAATTGATATTTACAACTTCTTGGGGCTTAATCGTATATTCACGGAACACCTGAGCCGAATTTTCGACTTTCTGAGGTACACCATTCAAACTCCAGTCATAAGCTATTGCTCCTTTACCCATCTTTTCAGCCAGTTGAGACATGGCTATTAAACCATAAGCTGCTGTTTGAGTAGAAATATAATCGGAACTCAATTCTGCTGACACCTGAGGAGCTAGAGATAAAGCTTTTTCTGTTCTGCCAAGAAGCAAGTTAGTTTCCATTATCATGGCAACGTCACGAGCCGGACTACCGTAAGTATTATTAAATGCTGAATAATTATCAACAGTCAAAGGAGCATTCGATATTATCTGTTGTGCTGCATCCTTTTTACCTGTAATAGCGTACGCTGCTGCCAATCTCCAACGGGCTTGTATCGAAAGATCTTTCATTTCTTTCAATCTATTCATTGCTCCCAATTCGGGATCACCTGCCAGAGCCAAAGTATATAAACGATAGGCTTGTTGCAAGTCGGTCATCGAATATGAGTAGTAAGAACTGTAAAGATCTCCCCTATTCCATCGTTGTGCGGATTTCTTCTGGAATTGCTTCCATTTACTGATAACAGATTCAGGAACATTGTATCCTTTGTTTTTAGCCTCTACCAAGAAGTGTCCCGCATAAGTACTCACCCACTCTGTTGGGTATGAGCTACCCGGCCAATACACAATACCACCATCACCCAACTGGCGTGACGATAATATCTTGATCGCTTCATTGATATTATATTTCATCTTCTCTGTTTCTTTATCCGAGAATTTTCTGAATGCACTTACATACAATAGGGGGAATACACGCGAAGTTACTTGCTCCGAACATCCATAAGGATAGTCGTATAGATAAGCCATATTCTTGCTTAGATCAACAGCAGGCATACGCGACACCTCAAGTTTAACCCAATCATCTGAAGTTGGCGAATCAAGATTAATATTTAACTCGTGTGAATCACCAGCCGAAACCAAAGCATCAGAAGTTAATGTAATCGGAGGATTAGGATTTCTCACCTCTATATCTATGGTTTCATTTGAGCTTTCGCCTCCACCACTTGCTTTAATAGTTACTTTTTCAGCTCCTGTTCTTTTAGCAACTTTCACTTTAAAGTAAATCACCTTATCACCTGTTTCAGTAAACGTAACCGATTTTGTTGTTCCATCTGTAAACTGGAATAATCCGTTTGCTGCCTGAACTGTTACATTTACAGTCTTCACTTTTTTATCCATTGCAAAGACATTTACAGGAAGTAATATTTCCTCATCAGGTCCCGCAACTCTTGGGAGGGTAGATAAAACCATCAATGGGTTTTTCACCGCCACTGTTTTTTCGGTGTTTCCATATGCTCCCTCTTGTGATCCAGCCACTACCATCACACGTACTGAACCGATATACGGATCGAGTTTTATTTTATGAGATTGCGTTTCGCCCTTTTTCATTGTAAATGGTCCTAAGAACTTCACAACTGGTTTGAATCTATTCAAAGGATTGCTTGAAGGTTTAAGTGTTTCATCACCCCCAATACTCAACAATGGACCTAGTTTTCCTGCTTGCGCTCCTACTACCATATCGAACATATCCCATGTACGCACACCCAATGCTTGATAAGCATAGAAATCAGTCCACGCATTTGGTGTTTTAAATGAAGTAAGATCAAGAAGACCTTCATCCACAACAGCCAAAGTATATGTCATAGCCTTTTTATTTTTCTCTGATACTGCAACTGTAAATTCCTTTTCAGGTCTAAGTTCATCAGGCATAGTTATAACCGGAGTCAATATCGTATTCTTATTCTCTACCTTAATATTCAACACTCCATATAAACGGATAGGCAAATCATTATCGGTTTGAGCATGAGGTTGTAAAAGTGTTGCAAAGATGAAAAAGTTAGGATTCATTTCGTCCGTTACTTCAAATGTATATTTTGTATCTTCCTTAGCACTTGTTTTCGCCCAATCGCGTTGTATTACTTTCGTGCCATCTTCAATACTTATTAATACTCTACCATCCGAACTTTTAGGAATAGTTACTGTAACTTTTTCACCCACATTGTAAGGAGTCTTTTTATCAGTAGAAAAAGATAACATAGTTAATCCCGAAGCATCTTCTTTATCCGAACGCCCTTTCCATGCAGGCCAGTCAACATAAATAATCTTACCTGCTATATGCCCGCCTTGCTTGTCGGTAGCCATTACAAGATAACGTCCCCATTCAGAATCTTCTACTTTAAAATTAACCTTAGCTTTTCCACCAACTGTTGATACATCTTTATCCAATACCACGCTAGCTGATGTATTGTTGACATAAGAAGATAAATCGTCATTATTGCGATTCCACCACCACGACCATTTAATTTTATATATTTTCACATTGATGTCCGATCTATTAAGAAGCTTTCCATCAGGAGACAATGTTATAATATCCATCGCATTATCTTTTCCTGTTTCCAACATTTCATAGTCAGATTCATTAGGCGATTTTATACCGACATACGCCGAGTAAGGAGAATAAGCCGCTGTTTGCGAATAGATACTTGCATCACCTCCGGTTTCGAACACCCTAGACACCAAAGTCGCTTTAAGCATTCCCGGCGCATTAGATGCCGGAGGTAGTTTACCTGCAACATTAGCATTGCCACTTGCATCGAGCCTACCTTCAAATATGGTATATGTATCGGTACTGAAATTACTTGCAGGATTATTAAACGAATATGCCTCATATCCTTTAAATGGATTTCCAGCGACAGACAGAGTCATTTCAACACTTGCTTTCAGATTAGATGCTGCTGCTCCATGAAGCCATTGCGATGACAGAGTGCTATTCAATACACCTCTACTCGCATCAATCAGTTCTCCAACATTCAACCGAACTTTAAGTCTGTTAGGTTTTACTGTTTCTATTTTTATAGTTTTTGAGAAAGTTGCTCCCCCTACTTTGATTGCTACTCGCCAGTTACCGGTAATAGCTCCCGGATCAGTCGCTAGCTTGAAAGTATAGAAACCGTCTTTGCCCGATGTATTTACATGTTTTTGATAAAGCTGACCTGTTGGCGTAAATAAATCTAATGACACCGGATGTCCTTTAGGCAGGGGATTGACTTTATCGTCCAATATAAATGTCAGATAAATAGAATCTCCCGGACGCCAAACACCTCTTTCGCCATATATATAACCTTTCAGTCCTTTTTGTATTTCTTTTCCACTGACATCGAAATTACTTAGCGATAACGAAAGATTAGACGTCAATTTCAGATAGCCTTTGTCTTTATCCTTTAAAGCAACTACCACAAAAGGAACTCCACCTTTATAATCTATTGAAACAAACCCATCTCCGTCAGTTTTTCCCGAACCAATTCGTTGCATCTGGAAGTTATACACATCTACCACCGCTCCCGATATAGGTTGAGTTGTAAGAATATCGGTCAATGCTACCGTAACTTTTTTATCTGAACCAATTTTGGCTACTAAACCAATATTTGATGCAAAAACAATGCAATCGGATGAACGGTTGGTATAATAACTGCTTTTACAAGGATCTTCTCTTTCTTCCCAATTATAATCCTCCCAATCCATAGGATCGTAATAATAGGTTTGCGGGATATCCCAAATAGCTTCATCCTCCTCTGTCATACGATTATCGAATCTCTCCAAACCTGCTTCTTGAGGAATTTGTGGAACTATTCCACTACATGGGTATAATGAGTATTCTTTCTTCATTGTAAACTTAACCCGATATATTGCACCCGGATCTTGTTTAATAAGAGTAGATAAATCTATTGAAAAATTATTCCATTGATCCAATCGTAGAGTATGGTCTTCATCGAGTCTGATTTGCTTTTTAAGCACCAAACGTCCAAAACGTCTCAATTCATTATCCCCTCCAAAATCATTCGATTGAAGATATCCTAACACATTGTTTTCAAATATCTTGACAATTGTAATATCCACAGCCCATAGATTGACTGCTTGAAAAGGTATATTCAGATTATCGGAACTTGGAAGAATATTACCTGAGTTCAGCAACTTAATTTCAGGCTTATTCTTTTCAAGAGATAACTGATAATTGTAATTCTTATCTAATGTTTTATTTTCTGAGCTTTTCAGTTCTTTAAAAATATTCAGATCAACACTTGTATTGCTACTGTTGCCATCTAAATAAAGCTTCAATACATTCTTTTGAACTTCATACGAGAAGTTTTCAATTCCATTTGGATTAACCAATCCTTGTATATTCTGATTATTAGATAACGGATCACTAAATGTGATACGGATACATTCCGATGGCTCGTAAGCTGTTCTTACATCAATCACCGAAAAAGAAGAAGCATTTATAGCAGGAATTACAATCGAAAGCTTTTCCGCATCTCTCTTTGCTCCGATAGATGAACCATCTACTTTCAGCGTATAAGTCAAATCTTGTGTTGTTCTCTTGAGGCTATCAATAGTAAAAGCATATCTACCTTTTACGCTCGTAGCTTCTATTTTTACAACTGCTGTATTAGAATTTCCTTCTACCGACAGCATTTTTTCGATATCAGGCATCGCTGCTTCGTCTGCCAGAGAGAGAGTTCCTCTCACCGTATTCCAGGTAAGATCATTATCTTTAGTTGGAGAATAAGGAAGTACATCTACCGCAAAATTTTGCTCAGGCACTTTAAAATAGAAGTAAAATTCTTTGAAGTCTTTCTCAACTTGAAGCACTTTATCGAGTTTAAACCAAGCATCGTAAGTTTCACCTTGCTTTAACTCGCCGGGGTCGGGTACAAATTTGATTGTTCGTGTATTAACCCAATAAGCTTTCCCTTTAATTTTAGGCGAAAACTCGAATAAATCTTGGTCAACTTCGGCATTCAATTCCACAGTAGGCATATCCTGATTCAATTCAATCTGGATAGAAGATACAGAGGAAACCGATCCGTAAGTAAAAGCTGCAATATAACGTGCAAATTCGGGGTCGATAGTACGTGATCCCTTGCGACTACAAGCATTTGTCAATAACAGAAACCCAATTGTCAGCATTAAGACCAATATGGGGTTTATTTTTTTTCTCATGAAGTGCTATTTTTAGTAAATGTGTAAACTAAAAACAAATGTAAGTAAACTTTATAAAGTCTATATTGTTTCTTTAAGGAATAAAAAGTTAAAACTGGATATTTGAGATATACCCTTTTATACTAACTTTGCTAAAATAGAGCTTGAAAACCACTGTATGAGAAATCTTTGGCTAAAATTACGAAAAGACTACAAAAAGAAAAACCCGAAGTTAAAATCGGGAGCTTTCGAATTATTAAAATACATAGGTCCCGGACTATTGGTTACCGTAGGCTTCATTGATCCCGGAAATTGGGCGTCTAATTTTGCTGCAGGATCTGAATTTGGCTACACTCTCCTATGGGTCGTAACTCTTTCGACTGTTATGCTGGTTATACTCCAACACAATGTGGCTCACTTGGGCATTGTTACCGGCTTGTGTTTATCTGAAGCCGCCAATAAGTATCTATCTCGCCGAGCCTCACGAGTCACCCTCTGGTCTGCTATCGGAGCATCTATATCAACCTCTCTTGCCGAGATACTGGGAGGAGCTATTGCCCTTCAAATGCTTTTTGATGTTCCTATAAAAATCGGAGCTATACTCGTTACCATTTTTGTGGCTTGTATGATGTTCTCCAACTCATACAAAAAAATAGAACGATACATCATAGCCTTCGTTTCTCTTATAGGTTTATCTTTTATATACGAACTTTTTTTAGTCGACATTCAATGGCAGGAAGCTGCTGTAGCTTGGGTTACTCCTTCTATGCCCGATGGAAGCATCCTTATTATTATGAGTGTATTGGGAGCAGTGGTTATGCCTCATAACTTGTTTCTTCACTCGGAAGTGATTCAAAGTAGAGAATGGAATCTGAAAGATGATAAAGTTATTGAGAAGCAACTGAAATATGAATTTTTCGACACCTTATTCTCGATGGTTATCGGGTGGGCAATCAATAGTGCCATGATTTTACTTGCTGCTTCTACATTCTTTAGAGAAGGATTGATAGTAGACGACTTACAACAAGCTAAAAGTCTTTTAGAACCTCTATTGGGGGCAAATGCGGCTATTGTTTTTGCCATAGCACTTTTATTTGCCGGTATCTCTTCTTCTATGACTTCGGGAATTGCCGCAGGATCCATCTTTGCCGGTATGTATGACGAACCCTATAACATCAAAGACATACACTCGCGTACAGGTGTCGCAATTTCTTTAGGGGTAGCTCTCTTAATTATATTCGTTATTAACAACCCATTCAAAGGGCTTATTATTTCACAGGCAATACTGAGTATGCAATTGCCAATTACAGTATTTCTTCAAGTACGTTTGACCTCATCTAAAGAAGTAATGGGTAAGTACGCAAACAAACCCATGACAAAATATATGTTATATCTAATAGCTAGTATTGTTACAGCCCTAAATCTCTGGCTGCTTTACAGCTTAGCAACAGGATGGGTGGTAACCGACTAATTGTTTATCAATCTTTTTTGAACAAGCCTAGCTTAGATGCTAAAACAATACATGGCTCATAATTAAAAACAAACAGAAAAAGATTGTACTTCCAAGAGTAAGCAGCCTTAGGCAAAGGATATAATTTGCGAATTCTTAATTCGTGAAGCTTATCTGCAACCATTTCTTTATCTACTCTAAAGCGAATGAGATTAACAATAAAATCGACAGAGAGGGTGGTAATTTTTCGCCTCAATCCTTTTATTTGTAATTCATTTAAGTGTAATCTCTTTTCTAAAGAAACAAGCTGATCTAAGACGAATATGGTATCGCTGATTCTTTTACGTATCTGTTTTTCTTCTTTATTATTTGTGATCGAACCTTCTCGTTGATAATAGGCATATACCAATTGATTTACAAATACAATCTGATGTGCGTATGTAAAAGTCTCCGATAGAAACAGTTCATCTTCATGATAAATGCCCTCAGGCATCAAGATTGACTTCTCTCTTAAAAGAGAGGCTGAGAATAAGTAAGGACAAACACCTCCACTTAGATTAAACTTACTCAAATATTCAGCTCCTGACATTAGAGAATTATAAGTAGAAGACTTTCTCTCTTTTCGAGTCACAGAACCATCAGAATAAACTTCCGCCCAATCAAGACCTATTATATCATAAGAAACTGATGCTGCATATCCGAAAAGATTCGGCAACGAGTTATCAAAAAGGTAATCGTCCGAATCAATAAAAAAGATATACTTGCCTTGAGCAATATTTAGTCCTCTATTTCGAGCAGCTCCCAATCCCAGATTTTCGGAATCTATATATTTGATAGTATTTCTATCTTTCGACAGATTCGTTATTATTTGAGCTGAACTGTCTGTCGAACCATCATTGACAATGATAATCTCAAACAAATCCTCATCTATTCCTTGGTTTAAAATACTGGACACACAGTTATCCAGATAACGTTCGGTATTATAAACAGGTATTATAAAACTTATTGTCATACTCTTTCAAATGACGATTTATTGGGAAGAATATCATTAAATGCGTCCTGTATTTTACGGCTCACACCCTCGAAGTCGGGAATATCCTCACCATCATTAATACAAACTTGCATATACTTTTGAGTGCGGATAGCCTCACATATATCATCAATCGTAGAAGTTGCTATTTCAAAAGTTTGTCCTTGAGATAATATATCTGTTGGGGAGAATTCCCCCTTCGCTATATGCCAGAACCTAAATAACCACTGATTGACATCCGTATGTGAACGAAAACGAGAATAACCTGTTTTATGTAAGACATCGGGTTCAGCTTTCCAAACCTCTTCTAATGTTGCCTTACAATACGAGTGTGCTAAATGTGCATCAAGCATCCCCGGAAACTTTTTCCAAGGCAAAAGCAATATACTTTTAAGTAGATATTTTCCATATTTCGGATTTATCCATTTTAGTATATTCTTATTTATCACTTCTCTTTTCGAAAAATGACGATTAATTATCTTTATATCATTCACAAATATTTCAGGATACTCTTCCGGAAAGATCGGATCAAGAATAGCAAAATCACAAGGCAAATTATTTCGAAAAAAATTAGTAACCCTAGTCGTATTTGTCAAAAACACATCATCGTTGAAAAAAATAAACTGATCGCTTAACCCTTCTATCCGATGCAGATTAGTCTCTATTGCATTAATATTAAAAGTAGGCAGAAATTCTTTAGGGATAAATTCCTCGTGTTTTACCCAATTTAATTTAGGATGATTTATATCAAGCCAGTCAGGGCGTTCTCCAGAAGTAACAAAATGTATTGTTCTAACCCAGGGTGCAAATTCTTCTATACCCCTAAACCAATATTTAAGTAAACCCCAATCTCTAAAGCGAATATTTCTTTTATCGCCTATCGAAAACTCGTTACTATATTTTTGATAAAGAGCCTTCCATTCGGAATTGTCACCATCTACCCATGTTAATACGATATCTATCTGGCTAGTATCCTGCATACTTTTCTATTGAAATAAGATAATGTAAAAATACATTTATTTTAATAATTAGGCTCATTTAATGTCAGATGTATTTTCTCGATTTTATTTTAGAATATTTTTCACAAAAAGCTTGTTTTATTAAATATTAGATTTATCTTTGTACCCGCTAACACAATAGCAGCCGCGGATGTGGCGTAATTGGTAGCCGCGCCAGACTTAGGATCTGGTGCCGAGAGGCGTGGGGGTTCGAGTCCCTTCATCCGCACTGAAAGCGACAAATTGAATTTTTATTCTTTTTTGTCGCTTTTTTGTTGATGCAAGTTAAGAAACCCTTACTACAATCTAACAACCAGATAAGAAACAATATGTTACAACACAACGAAGGTTGCCTCAGCAAACCTGAGACAACCTTTGTTATATTTTAAGCTACTTATTTCTAAAAGGTATCAATTACCATCAAAAGAACTTGTCGGTGCTTGATCAATCAATTCCATAAACTGATCTAGTTCTGGAGTAATGATTATCTGAGTTCTACGGTTACGAGCTTTTCCTTCAGGAGTGCTATTACTTGTAATTGGATTATACTCCCCGCGTCCACCAACAGTCAAACGTTTAGGATCAATTCCATAATTATTTTGCAATGCCTGAACGACAGAAGAACCACGTAGAGCACTTAAATCCCAGTTATTACGAATATTAGGACGAGAAATTGGATCTGTATCTGTGTTTCCTTCCACCAATACGCCATAATCTTTATAATCTAAGATGATTTTAGCAATCTTGCTAAGTGTTTCACCTGCTTTATCACTGATTTCATAGCTTCCTGAACGATACAGCATATTGTCTGATAAAGAAATATAAACAACACCTTTCAACACTTGAATATCCATATCTCGCATTTCTTCGCGAGTAAGCGAACGGGTAAGATTATTAACCATCACAAGATTCAAAGAATCAGATCGGTTTTTTGCTTGCACCAAATGCTGGATAAAACGATTCGAAGCATTGATCTCATCTACCAATTTTCCAATATTCGCATTACCTTGTGAGTTATGTGAAAGGCTCTTATTCAACGAATTTTGCATTTCAGCCAAAGCTCCACGCAACTCTTCATTATTTTTTCGAGCTTCTGCTAAAGTCTCTTCAAGGCTCGACACACGAGTGCGACTCTCGGTCAATTGCAATTGACTTCCTTGAAATTCTGTTTGCAGTTGTTTGTAGTCTGTTTCTAAATTTCGAAACTTTCCCTTAGTTACACAACTCGTAAACATTATACCTGCTACTAATATTAATAGCGACCAAAAAGAATACTTCATAAACTAAATCTCATTATTAAATTTAATGTACAATTAATATATATAACAACAGTATTTACTAATTGTTTGAGACAGTATAGTTTATATCCGTTAATATTTTATTAGATAAGTAAAAGCAATAAGAAAGAATAACTTCCATATGTAGCTAACTTAAAAGAAGAAAGTTCCTATTCGGAAATTTTCTTTTTTAGGATATGGAATACGATATAATAATCAGCTAAATACATCCATTATAGTAAAAACACATTCTTTGCGCTGATACTTATTGATTGCAGGAACAATCCTTCTAAAATGCTCTGTCTGGCAATGTCTGTCAAGCGCATCATGATCGGGCCATTCTTCGATAAAAACAAAGTGAGTTTTATCATCTTGGTCTACATACAAATTATACTCGATGCAATCTTTCTCTTCTTTTGTTTTAGCAACTAACTCGGCATAAAGAGGTTTAACGATTTCTAGATACTCTTCTTTAATAAAATCTTCCGCAATTACCTTAATCATACTATCTTCTTTTTTTACAAACACATTTCTTAATTAGTAAAGTTAAGAAGAGTAAATGACTTTACTCTACAATCTGTTTATAACATTTTGCGAATTAACATCGAACCTTAGTCTATGTTTTTCCACAATAAAAACAAAGGTATTGCATTCAAACAATACCTCTGTAACTTAAAACATTATATATGCTGTTTTCCTTTCCTAATTCAGAGTAAATTAGTCATGTATCTGTGGCATACGAGCAGGGTCACCACTAACTTCAAAGAAATTATTCTCACCTCTTTCGAGTAATCGATAAGTAGAATTCTCTCCACCCGATGTCCACCAAGCAGGAGTATCTTCAAATGGAGTTTGATAATTCGTTTCCTGAGGTTGTAAAACACATCCTGCATCATCATTATCGCACCCAAAATGTATGGTCTCATCCCAAAGATAGTCTTTGATTAGTGCATACCATTTTTCAATGCGAGGAATACTTTTACTAACATGAAATGGTCCATCAGTAGAATTAGTAAGTTCATGGAAAGCATTTATATACATATGCTTGAATTCGGCAATTGTCAGAAGCCTTTGAATCAAAGGATGATCAAAATTACCCCAGTTCAAAGGATCTTGTCTTGCGGCATCCTTAGCCCATGCTGTACCCAATGTAGTATCAAAATCATTAGGAATGAAGAAGAACTTACCATGCGTATTGAAATAAAAATTATAGTTGTTTGCATTAGACCAATAGTCATCTACATTACCACAAATAACATTTATAAGGTACGATTTCATCAGCAATCTAACATCTATTGTTTTGTTTGCCCATACTTTCAACGCTTCTCCTTCCAATGTTACCAGATTACGAACGAAAGATGTCAACTGCGCATTAGCCTCAGCTCTTTTATTAGTATTTGTTCGAAGATCATAAACAGTACGATCTTCGATAACGCTGGGATCGTAATTATTTAGAGCAGAATCATTGTCTCCTTTCCAGAGGAAAGGGGTAAAATCACCTGGTTGATCATCTCCGAAAAAGGCTTTACGATTCTCTAGATAATCGTCCTCAATAAATTCTTTTAATTTGTAAAGTCCAAAATACGCCGGTGTAGAAATTCCGTCAATAATACTGACATAAAACCGACACATGCTGATTAGTGGACCAGAGTATACACCTGCCTCTTGATATAAATCGAAACTGTATACTTCGCGAATACGCGCCGGATCTTCTCTGATAAACTTAAGGTCGAGTCTTGATAATCCTTCAAACGTTTGTCCCGGTACATTTCTAGCAAATTGAAGGGCGAAACTTGCCTGACGCCAAACCGGATTTACGGGATTGTGGTGTTCGCCTTTTTCCCCTTCAGGACGATTACGGCTACTATTACCTCTAACCCTCAAAGCAACATTTGATACTGTTTGGCTTGGAATCTGAGGATTGCCTCCAAACACAAAATCACCCGGTATCCAGTAATTATCTCCGGGGGCTTCATCGAAGGCATCAAGTAACCGATTCCAATCAGCTACTTTTATCTCCAGAGTTACCACGGGAAGGGATTCCAAGTCGAAAATTTTTTCGAGCTCAGCATTTCTTAATGCATCTTTTTTCATTTTGTAAAGTTTTAATTAATAAACGAATGCATCTTATTTAACAACAATCGGATGCTTTGTGTTCAATGAATTTGTTAAGATTTTTAGATACAATAAGAAATGGGCTGAGTTCGAATTATAAGACTAGTAATCAGCTATTCAGTAAAGATGTATAATACGCTTCAACATCCTTCCAATGATAGTAAGGTAGTATATCACTTTTTATCGGAGGGATAAGAGTTTCCTTCTCTTGAAGGAGAAATTTCACAAGGATATCATCCGAATTTTTCTTCTTAAAGAATATCATCTGAACGTTTCCTGCCATTGGCACAATTTTAAAATCACTCCATGCTTTATAAAATTCTGAAGGTTCAGCTACACTTGCATAACAGTCCTCTAAATGCAGAAGAGCTGCCAAAGGCATCAAGTTACCATCGTGACCGAAGCGAAAAGTTGCTCCTTTACCTCCTCCTTTAATTACTTCATTTGCACTATCAAGTATATTCTTAAGAAGGGGCTTAGCATTCCCCATCATTATACCTCCATTTTGTGCTGATGTTGCATCACACACGTAATGACGATAGTTCACACATTGCCAAAGGTCAAAAAGTTCCTGTTTCTCAAACAAGTCATAAAAAGACAGCTTGGTTTCCATATTCTGCATATCGCTGGCAATCCAATACAAAGCCCACATAAAAGAAAAAGGATTTACCTTTTTAGTAATATAGGTACTATCGGAAAATAAGGAAGATACCAATCGTTGTGGCTTTGTATGACCTTCTTCAAATTTGCGATATTCCTCACGCCAGATCCCACCATTCTTTGCTCTGAAAGATAAAGCAGCTTCTGTATGATAATTCATATATTTCATATACTTATTACTCGATTCGCGTTCAATATCCAACGTAGGATTCAATTCTTTCAAACGCTCACTAAAAGCATCCATACTAAGCACGCAACGGATAATAATTGTTGAACGAGCCGACATCTTAACATTATCGGTGAATACTTGCGGAAATGACTTATACATACGTTCGGCAATACCTCTCTGTTGACGCACTCCCAGAGGAGAAAGATCGCCTCCATGTCCTTCAGCTTCTATCCAAACCTTAGCCAAACGATTATAGGCATCTACGCCTAGTGGTGTAAGAGCATCTTTTTTATAGGCATCTTCCAAAAGATCGAGTACCCATTTGTAATCCTCGTCACTTATTAGATAACGCGAGCCATGACGACCATAATGGCTTATATAAAAGGGTTCGTATCCTTTTGGAACTGGAGTCTGAGCCACTATTTCGTCTGACGGATAGGCATAATATACGCTACCTGTTTTTTCGGGTGTTGCAAACATTTCCTCTTTCGTTGTTTGTGCCGACACGGAACAAATATTGAGAAACAAGAGGAAAGAAAGGAAATAGCAACTCTTTTGATTTAATCTTTTCATTCTTTACATTTTAGGAATAAGGTCTCACAGACCTATTTATTAATTCGTAAGTATTAAGTATATTATATAAGCATCTCTTAGAGATATCAATATTATATAGAAATACTTACAGTTACTTGGTTTACTTCTTTAAAATTCAATCTATTCAGATTAAAAGCCTATCATAATCAAAATCTGTTACTAAAAGCTGCCTCAAAATTCAAGGCAGCTTTCGTCACATGAAAGGACGCATCACGCGCCCTAAAAAAAGGATATCGTGCTTTTATCTTGTATTATATTTGCCTGTTTATTTTGAGTAATCCGGATTCTGAGTTAAATAAGGATTCACAGAGAACTCATCTTGAGGAATAGGAAAGAGGTTGTATTTATCATCAACATCTTTACCCACATAGGCTCCTATTGATCCGTCTCCACCTTTCCAGTCCCAATTGTACCCTTTGGTAAATTTATTAAAACGGATAAGGTCTGTACGACGTACAAGTTCGGTATGCAGTTCACGTGCACGTTCGTCCAAAATAAAATCAAGAGTCAATTGACTGTCATTTATTCTTCCCGAAACTCCATCACCATAAGCTCCCGACATGTAAGCTCTGTCTCTAATCTCATTTACGTACTTCAATGCATCCGAACGGCTGCCACTAGCTCCTCTCAGAACTGCTTCTGCTGCCATTAAGTAAGCATCTGCTGTACGGAACATTGGGTAATCAATAGAGCTATATGTAGTACCCTCTGCCTCCAAAGGCTTTCTATCCTTAGTCATATTACGCCACTTTATAGTAGCATAACCATTCTCAAACTTTGTTGCTTGAAAGTTGCTACCTACTATCCAAGTTTCTTTAGTATGCTTGGTGCTATAAAACTGAGCTCTCTTGTCTTTCTTTTTATCACCCCACGTATCTTTTTCATCGAATGTTTGGTCAGACACATCGAACATATCTACCAACTGAGTTTTGATACGAGCATTGCCCCAAGAAGAAGAAAGTCCTGTGTGAACATTCATCGAACCATTCGTCAAAGCCTTAAGAATAAAATTTGTACCTGCACTATTAATGGTATTCACCCCATCTTGTGGCAAATTCCAAATAATTTCTTTACACGTATTATTGTCCGCAAGGAAAATATGACGATAATCGGAAGCCAAAGGATATGTATTGCTATCAATAATCTTTTTTGAGTATTGATATGCTTTTTCGTATTCTTTCTTGCCTACCCATGCCTCTGCATTTAGATATACACGAGATAATAAAAACCATGCTGCAGCCTGATCGATACGTCCATATTGATTTGTTCCCGGAGCCTTTAGATCAGCAGCTAACGCTTCCGTTTCTGCAACCACATAGTTGTAGATGTTCTCACGGGTCGATTGTTGGGGAATAGTTCCGATTGCCATTGTTTCATCCACAAAGGGAGCCGATCCGTAAAGATCGCAAATCATACTATAACAATACGCACGTATAAAGCGTGCTTCTGCACGATAATAAGGCATTTCGTCTTTTAGGTCCTCATATAATCCCCTACTTTTCAAATTACTGTCTGTCGATTCACGCAGAAACTCATTACAATAATTAATAGACATAAAGAGACGATAATATGAGTAACTGATAATCTTAGTTGATGCATTCCAATTCATAAACAAAAGATCCCAACTACCTTGTGAACTTCCTGAATGAAGAACTATTTCGTCTGTCGAACATTCCTGCAAATAAAACAACGATCGTGTATATCCGCTATATCCGGTATCCATACCTCCTACATCACCATCTTTATCAGGTCCATCCTGTCCGTTTAAGATTAGAGAACCGTAACATTTTGCCAGTACTCCTCTATAACCGTCTACCGTAGTATACACATTGGTATTTAGAGGCTTCTTTTTATTAAGAGGTTCAGTATTCAAGTCGTCAAGACAAGAGGTAAATAGTAATCCCATAAGAACTACTGTACATATATATTTAAATGATTGTAATTTCATAAATGATTCCTCCGATTATTAAAAGTTTAGGTTTAATGATAAAGTATAAGTTCTCGGACGTTGGTATGTATTGTTATCAATACCGTTGTATATCTCAGGATCTGCTCCCGAATAATTAGATATTATAGCTATGTTTTGTGCACTGAAAGCCATACGTAAAGAACTTGATGTGTTCCAAAGTTTATTGAATGTATAACCCAATGTTATATTATCAAACTTAAAGAATGCGCCACTTTCAAGAAAATGATCTGAGAAATATTGTTCTTTAGAAAAACCTCTCTCTAACGCCACTTTAGATATGTTACTCGATATTCCATCACCATACACACCGATTAACGATTGTTTTGCTTGTTGATAGTTGAATACATAATTTCCGAAGCTACCATGTCCGTTGATACCGAAATCCCATTTTTTGTAAGTCAAGTGAGTAGAAAGCCCATAGTAATAAGGCGTTCTCGAACTCTTACCCGTCACATACTTATTATCATCACTCTGAATAGTTGTTATAGAACCATCTTTTGCAATATATTGTCCTTCCAGAGGTTTGCCGTCTTCACCATACGCTTGTTTAAGTAAGAAGAAGGTATTGGGTGTTTCGCCAATTTTATGGATTTGAAGATCGTTTCTGCTTACACTTCCTGTTTTCACATAGCTGTCTTCACTATCAATCGTATTCAGTTTTGTAATCTTCGATTTTCCATAAGTGAAGTTTCCGCTAATAGTCCATTCCCAATCTTTAGTTTTGATAGGTATACCACTTAAAGCAAACTCGAGCCCTTGCCCTTCCATATCTCCAATGTTGGTTTCCAATTTATTGGTGAAGTTGCTTCCTGCGGGAACATAAATGTTATTCAACAAATTTTTGGTGTAACGCTTATAAACATCTATACTACCATAGATACGGTTATTAAGGAATCCATAATCCAAACCGGCATTATAAGTACTTGTTGTTTCCCATTTTATATTCGGGTCGTATCCGTTTGGTCTGTACATATATAGCCACTCATCTCCAAATGGATATTTAGCTGCATCCGACGATATGGTATAAAGAGATAGGTAAGGATGGTATCCACCAATATCCTGCTGTCCGGTTTGTCCATAACTTACTCTAAGTTTCAGATCCGATAGAGGTTTGATGTCACGAATAAATTTCTCTTCGGTCAAACGATACCCCAATGCTAGAGAGGGAAAATATCCCCAACGGTTATCGGGAGAGAAACGAGACGATGCATCTCCACGCAATGTTGCTGTAAAAAGCAGCTTCTGATCGAACGAATAGTTAAAACGGCCGAAGAACGAAAGTAGATATAACACATCCTCATCAGGAAGCGAAGTATCAACCACATCTTTCACTACATCTCTAGGATTGGTACTATACCAAAATCGTTGCCATTCGTAACCTGCCATCGCACTAATATTATGTTTCGGATTTATATCCTTAACATAGTTGGCATAGGTAGAAAGTATATAGTTAGTGTTTTTGTTATCTTCTAAATGAAACTTACCTCTTCCGTCACTTCTGTTTGACGTGTACATAGAAGGGGCTAGATCGGGAATTGTTTCTTCTTCTTTATTTCGGCGTATATCATATCCTAAATTCATATTCAGATGAAGATCTTCAAAGCCGTGAATTTTGTAATCAATAGCCATATTACCAAGAGAACGGTTTATGGTATTTAGTTTACTGGTTAGCTCAAGTTCTGATACAGGATTAGTTGCAGCCAGATTTTTGGGTTTTCCGGCATCGTCCATCCACATATAATAGCCAAGACCTACGTTACCCGCATAATTTTCATGTACGGGACGGGTTGGGTCAAATGAAATTGCACTACCGATTGCACCCGTTGATACCGGATGGCTGCGCTCCATACTTCCTTTAACATTAATATCCACAGATAGATGTTTATTGAAGAATTTTGGAGATAAGCCAAATCCACCGTTAAAACGTTTATAATTATTTGCATGCAATACTCCATCTTGACTCAGGTATCCTACTGATACACGGTATGGAACTTGTTTTGCAGTACCTGTTACAGAAAGATTATGTTCATTACCAAATGCTGTTCTGTAAATTTCTTTCTGCCAATCTGTTGATGCAGCTCCTAATTTAAAATCAGATGGTGCGCTAATTTGTCCGCTCTTGTATATTTCGCGGTATTCGTCGGCAGACAAAACTTCATAATAACTCGGTATTTTACTTACCGTGAAATTTGAGCTATAATTAATCTGAGGTTTAGAACTACCCCCAAGGCTTCCTTTTTTAGTTGTAATGATAATTACCCCATTAGAAGCACGAGACCCGTATATTGCAGTAGCCGAAGCATCTTTTAGTACCGTAAAGGTTTCTATATCGTTAGGGTTAATAAAACTGATAGAGGTATTACTTACCGGAACTCCATCAATTACAATCAAAGGATCGTTGTCTGCAGATAAGGATGCTCCCATACGAATACGTATAGTTCCGCCACTACCCGGAGCTCCATCGCCCGGAACAATATTTACACCGGCAACTCTACCGATTAATGCATCTTGTGCTGTTATTTGAAGTCCTTTGTTCAGCTCATCGGGTTTTATAGAAGTTAATGCACCCGTAGCATCGCCTTTTCTTACTTGTCCGTAACCAATAACAACAACTTCACTTAACAACTCTGAGTCTTCATCCAGAATTATTGAGAGTTTCGTTTTATTACCGACAGCTACTTCTTTTGTTTTATATCCTAAAAATGAAACTACTAAAGTTGCATTTGCAGGCGCATCCAGCTTAAAGTTTCCATCGTAATCAGTTATAGTTCCTGTAGAACTGTCTTTCACTTTCACACTTGCTCCGATTACTGTTTCGCCAGATTTATTATCTGTTACAGTTCCAGAGACCTGAATGGCTCCCGAATTTTGAGCTAAGGAAGTAGAGAATGTAAATATTCCTACTAACAAGAGCAAGAACATCTCCCTTGTTCTTCTTCTTTTGTTTTTAATCGACTTTTCTTTCATCATGGTTAGATTAACATATTTCTGGTTATTAGATTTTCTCTCGGCTTCTCTTAAATCTTCGAACTGGTAATTAGATCCTCTTGGTATAACGAATGAGTGCTTTTAAGATTTGTGAGTTAACGAAACACAAATCTATTATACCTTTTATCGCTTTGTATAGCATAGTAGAAGCTATAAGTAAACGGAATACCTCAAATTAAAAAAGCAATCACCTATAATATAGATGATTGCCTAATTAGTTAAAACGAAACAAAGTAGATTGTATTTAGTGTATAGGTATAATATTTTCAGGTATTATTTGCCTATTTGCTGAATTGCGACTGCAAATTCGTCCTTCGAGACTACGAGTTTATTGTGTACTTTAAGTCGATAATTGTATACCGTTTGAGGAGAGTAGTGTAAGAAACTTGCAATCTTACTACTATCTGTTATACCAAGTCGAACGAGTGCAAAAACCCTAAGTTCGGGAGTTAAAATGTCACCTGCCTTAGGTACTATCTGTTCGTTCTCTAACAACAACGAATTAAATTCTTCTACGAAATTGGGATATATATTTAAGAATATTGCATCAAAATTGCGGAAGAACTCTTTCAGCTCGTCGGAAACAAGCGACGTAGAATTTGTCATCTTCGTAGCCTCGGCTATTTGTCCCGATTTTAATTTGCGATTGATGTCTATTCTATACGCTTCCATCTTGTCAATGTACGTTGAGCAAAGATTAAATACCGAGCCAATGTATTCTTCTTTCACTAAATTAGATTCGGATAGCTTTTTATTTAGATCATTCAAATCTCCATTCATGCGCTTTACATCTTCATACATCTTATTTATTGACTTTCGGGCTGCGGAAAGCTTCTTCAATTGCTTGTAAATATAAAACAAGCTAATCACCAGAACAACAGAGAGTATAGAGATTAGAAACAGATATTTTATGAGATTCTCCTTTTCTTGCTTCACTTTCTTATCATAGGCAGCAGCAATAATAGGCAGTGTTTGTGAAATTTCAAGAGTCCGAAAGCGTGCTTTACAGAAAATAGCATCTTCCATAGCACACTTTATGTAAGTATATGCTCTATCCAGATCGCCCTCTTGATAAAGTAAAATTGCCAGTTTGCGCAATGCAATATATCCTTTTACAGCCTTTCGTTGATCTCCAATTGCGGAGATTATCAGATATTTTTTTTCCTGTTCATGATCTCCTATTCTTCTATAAACATCCGACAAACCATATGCTACCGTTCCTACTAGCGATTGATCTTCTCCATATTTCTGAAAACACTCTCTCATCAACGCCAGAGCTTCATCATACTTGCCTTTTTCCACCAACTTTCCGTTCCAGACAAGGGCGTACCCTAATGATTGCGGATCATTAACTAACAAAAGTGAGTCTTTATATTGGCTAAGTAGATTCTCGTAGTGCGTTTTTTCTTTTTGCGAAAACGAATTTTCGAACATTAACGTATATATCGAATGATAGAGGTGAAAATAATATGCCCTCTGCTTATCGTCTAACTTCTGACTATCTACTTGATCTATTATATCGAGCGATTCTTTATACATTCCCATTATACCCAATATCTCTGCAATATTCATATTAGCAGTAGAAATGTATTCCGTTTTATTTAATTTCTGAGCAATCTCCAGCCTCTCATTAGCTATCCATAAAGCAGAATCCATATTGTAGTTACGGTACTCTCTCAGAAGTTTCTGATACAGGTTAAAACGCTCATCAAGGTTTGCTATCTTCTTTAATTCTATGTTTAGACTGTCTATGCGAAGTTCTCTTTTTTGCTCATACTTAGGACGTTCCTTTATCGTAGCGTCCAGCACTTTTAATAAAGAATCTATTTCGTTAGAAGCAAATCCACAGATATTCAGTAATAAAAAAAATGCAAGTAGTATGTTTTTTCTCATTCAGGGTAATTTAAAGATACAAAGCGAAGATATATAGAATCGGCTTTCTATCAATATTTTTTATATTAAAAGAAGTCATCTTATTGTCAAATACACTTTCTTACAAAAGCAGCTCATACAGCTTAAACCATTTGAGATGAGCGTAATTCAAGCCCAGATCAACAGTTCCCATATACTTATATCCCAGTTTTTCATACAAGGCAATTGCAGGCATATTGTGTATAGAAACATCAAGACGTATTGATTTCATATTCTGTTTGAGAGCATATTCATGTGCAAAGTTCATCAATTCACAACCTACACCTTGCTTCATATAATGTGGACTCACTACGAGGGTATGTATAACAAAAATCTCCTTATAGTCAGCATCAACACCCCACTCTACTTCTTCGTATGCCTTTTCGGGCTCATTATTTAAAATAATGCTTCCTGCAATCGTATTATCTATTCTCAGTACAAATAGATTATCGCCTTCAATTCCCTTTATAGCAGTTTCTCGAATGGGATAAACGCCTTTGATCCATCCCGAATAATTAACATTCGCCTCTAAATAATCATTCAAGTTATTATAGAGAGCTTCTAGTTCGTTTATGTCTTCTTGTGTCGCTTTTTCAACAATCATAATTTCAGGTAGATGAGAGTATTTAATGGTGTTTTCTTGTTTGAGGAAACAATGTCATATGTGCACTCATAGTCGGTAAGCACATAAATTCACCCCTACTCTAGAACATTAGACAGGTCTGATATTCCTCAAAAAGAAAGCGAATATACTACATTCTGAGCAGAGATTTCGTGCCTACCAAAATATCTATGTATACAGAAAACCATATTACGTATACAAAAAAGCGGACTCTGTATATTCTTTAAATATCCCTTTAGCTCAAACCCTACTTTCGTATCATAATTAAAAATAAAACAAGATAACAAGATGAATAAAGCAGAAGTAGTTTTAAAGGTTTCAGAGAAATCGGGTATTGATGAAGATGATTGCAGAAAAGTTCTAGATGCTTTTGAGGAGGTGGTAAGTAACCACTTATCCGATTCAAAAGGAGTAGGTGCAGCTTTCGAAACAGTATATAAAATGATGAGCTTCATCAAAAACAAAAAAGACAATAAATAAAAACATGAGATCAAAATCTCAAAAAACAAGATATTATGTATTATAATACAAAACTAATAATTATACTAGGCTTACTTCTCTCTTCAATAGGAGTATTTGCCCAAAAAGGGAGTAATCAACTTACTCAAACTATCAGAGGTATTGTTATTGATAAAAATTCATCAGCACCTTTGTCGTATGTCTCTATTGGTCTTTTAGATTTGCCAGAAATAGGTGTAACAACAGACGATAATGGAGAGTTCGTATTAAAGAATGTTCCTTTAGGAAGGCATAATTTACAGGCAACATCAGTAGGATACGAATCGAATATTTTCCGTGAGATACTGGTAACCTCAGCCAAAGAGATCTATGTAGAAATACCTTTAACCGAGAATATAAATGAGCTGGGAGAAGTAGTTGTTCATGTACAAACAAATAAAAATGCACCTCTAAACAATATGGCTACAACAGGAGCGCGTATGCTTAGCGTGGAGGAAGCCAGCCGATTTGCAGGAGGAATGGATGACCCTGCACGTTTAGTAAGTTCTTTTGCGGGAGTTGTATCGAGTGTATCCAACAATGGAATATCCATACATGGTAATGCTCCTCATCTATTGCAATGGAAACTAGAGGATGTAGAAATACCAAACCCAAACCACTTTGCAGATATTTCGACCTTAGGAGGAGGCATATTATCATCATTAAGTAGTAACGTTCTGGGTAATTCGGACTTTTTCACAGGAGCTTTTCCTGCCGAATACGGCAACGCAGTATCAGGCGTATTTGATATGAAACTGCGAAATGGTAACAATCAAAAAAGAGAAAACACATTTCAGATAGGTATATTAGGTATCGATGCAGCATCAGAAGGTCCTATCAGTAAAAAGAATAACTCGTCTTATATATTCAATTATCGTTATTCCACAACAAGTTTATTAAAACTGGCGGGTAATTTAGATTATCAAGATTTGAATTTCAAGATGAACTTTCCTACAAAGAAAGCAGGTACATTCTCGGTATGGGGAACTGGATTAATAGACAAATACTCGGACGATCTTGAGAAGAATCCTGACAAATGGGAATTTATCGATGACAACAAAAAAGCTAGAGCCAAACAGTATATGCTTGCTGCGGGGGTAACCCACCGTTATTTTTTCAACAACAATGCACAATTAAAAACAACATTGGCTACAACTTATTCGAGTAACGATGCTGATGAAGATGTGTACGACAGAGAGCTCAACTCAACACCAAATTTAGCTTTAAAGAACCGTTATACCAATCTTATTTTTTCGACTTATTTGAATTGTAAATTCAGTTCTAAACATACCAACAAAACAGGTTTTACATTAACCAAGATGTATTATAATATGGATCTCGCTCTTGCTCCTTACAGAAATCAACCCCTCGAAACTATTTCTCAGGGAGACGGAAATACGAATCTGATTTCGGGCTATACCAGTTCTTCGATAGGACTTAACGATAAGGTTACTTTAAATCTGGGAGTAAATGGTCAATTACTTACTTTAAATAATCATTTTACTATAGAACCTCGTCTGGGTATAAAATGGCAAACAAGTACTAAAACTTCATTTGCATTAGCCTATGGTTTACATAGCCGTATGGAAAAAATGGATGTATTTTACGTAAAAACAGCAGGCTCGGAAGGCAAACCTATCAATAAAGATCTTGACTTTACAAAAGCTCACCATCTTATGCTTACTTTCAATTACAATATATCAGAAAATGTGAACCTTAAGATTGAACCCTATTTTCAATACTTATACGATGTTCCCGTAATGGCAGACAGCTCTTTCTCGGTACTTAATCGCAGTACATTTTATGTAGAGGATGCTCTAGTAAACAAAGGAAAAGGACGTAATTATGGTATTGACATTACTCTTGAGAGATATTTGGATAAAGGACTCTATTATATGGTAACAGGATCGGTATTCAATTCTAAATACCGAGGTGGAGATGGAGTCTGGTATAATACCAAATTTAATCGCAACTTTGCTTTCAATGTCTTAGTGGGTAAAGAGTGGACTATGGGGCATAACGAACAAAACACATTTGGAGCTAATCTGAAATTTACGTTACAAGGCGGAGAACGTTATTCCCCTGTTGATGTCGAAGCTACATTAAATCGCCCCGATAAAGAAACTCAGTATGACGAAACCAGAGCTTATTCGAAACAGTTTTCACCCATGTTTGTAACAAATGCAACTATCAACTTTAGAATGAACAAGAAAAAGGTGACTCATGAGTTTGCTATCAAATCGATTAATACAACAGGGTTCAAAGAATATTTCGGACACCAGTACAATCTGAAAACAGGAGAAATAAAACCTCACAGACAAGCAACATCTATACCCAACATCAGTTACAAATTAGAGTTCTAAAGCATTATCCCTTATTATTTAGAAGGTAAACAAAGACGACATTCACAGATCGTTACAGTCATAAAAAGCAGCAATAAACATTGCACATTGCACAAGTAAAACATAAAAAGACTAATTTCGAGGTTAAAATCAACAGTATATGTCAGAATCAATAAAAACAACATTCTTATATAGCTTTCTTACCAATTCTAAATACAGAATTTTAAGACATGCACTGTTGATTGTCTTTGTACTGATTGTCATATCTTTTAATCAGACATACATTACTTATCAACCCAATCAGGAATTATTAGGTTCTAAAATATATTTACTCGCATTCATCACCACTGTTGTATATATAGTTATTGTCTACTTAAATCTATATATACTAGTACCAAGATTACTTTTAAAGAAAAGATACTTTTCATACATTACTATATTATCGGCTTTGGTATTACTACTTGTTTTAGGAATGAGCGCTCAAGAATATATTGTATACACTTTGTTAGACATACCTCATATACGCAGTTCGTATCTCAATCACGTAGCATTTCTTGATACCATATCCAACTTTACGATTAACATGTTGTGTATATCAGGAGGTTCGATGGTTATTTTACTAAAATACTGGATGGAAAACGAGCAGGTAGTCAATCAACTTCGAAATGAACAGATACAATCAGAAGTCGAACAATTAAAAGATCAGATAAATCCGCAGTTTCTTTTCAACATATTAAACAGGGCAAGTACATTAACAAAAAGCAATCCTCAATTGGCTTCAGATATGCTTCTAAAATTAAGCCATCTGTTAAGATATCAGCTTTATGATTGTAGCAGAGACAAAGTCTTATTAAATTCCGAAATCAACTTCCTCAGCAATTATCTTGCTTTAGAAAAATTATATTTTGATAGGTTTGATTACTCTATATCCTCAGAAGGAGATGTACATCGGGTATTTGTTTCGCCTCTGTTATTCATTCCTTTTGTACAAAACTCAATAAATCAGATACAAACCCAAGATAGAGAATCAACTATACAATTACACTTTAGGTCAGATAGTGGTATCGTCTATTTCACCTACCAGCCAGACAATTATGAAATACCATCAGTAAACGAACTTGCAGGTATCAGACAACGGCTAGAGGTGCTGTACAATGGTAATTACACATTATCAACAACAGATGGTATCATAAAACTAGAGTTAAGATCGTAGGCTGCGAATAGACCTGTTTAACATATTGATGCAGACACCTATTTTCACCTAAATATGAAGATATAATGATAAAAAAGATAGAGGATACTTTAAACGATTTTTTACTAAAGCCTCAATTCCAAATTTATAGGCATTTAGTTCTATTGCTCATCTCTATAGTTGTTGCAATGAATATATTATGGGATGTACCCGACAAGATTGTTTGGACAGGTGACCGTATTGGTATCTCTATTATATATTTAGGTATAACTATGCTGATGATATACTTTAATATCTATGTACTAGTACCCAAATTTTTGATAAAGAATAAATTCACCCAATATATTCTATCAGCCATTGGTTTAGTAACATTTTCTATAATCGCAATTGTGATGATGCAAGAGGTACTATACAGCACACCAGGTATTGCTCGCGAACTATCTATAGAATCCGAAGGAACCCCCATTGATCACCAGCCAGAAAAAGATAAACCTCAATTAGCCTTAGCTGTTTTATTTGGAGTAACCTCATCTATATTCGGGACATCACTTCTTATTGCCGGAGTGTCTGCATTTATGCTCTTCCGACACTGGATAATCAACAATCAACGTATCAGCGACTTGAAATCGGAAACATTGCAATCGGAACTCAAGTTCTTAAAGAGTCAGATAAATCCACATTTTCTATTTAATATGCTGAATAACGCCAACATAATGGTAAGTGAAGATCCCGAGATAGCTTCACAGATATTAAATAAATTGGACGATATGCTTCGTTATCAGATCAACGACAGCACAAAAGATAAAGTAAATTTGGAAGAAGACATACTATTTCTGACCAGTTTTCTGGATCTTGAGAAAACACGTCGCGATCACTTCGAGTATAGTGTTATAAAGGAAGGTGATTTGGATAATATAGAAGTACCTCCATTATTATTTATTCCCTTTGTAGAAAATGCGGTTAAACATAATCCTGATAATAATAATCTATCCTATGTTCATCTTTATTTTGAACTAAAGAACAATGAGCTAACATTTAAATGTGAAAACTCGAAGCCTTCTAAAGCCATTCAGCAAAAAGTCGGAGGACTAGGCTTAACCAATATCAGAAGACGCTTAAACTTATTGTACGGGGATAATTATTCTTTAGAGTCAAGTGAAACAGACACCACCTATACTGTCAATTTACAATTTAAGGTCTAAGACCCTTTTATTGCTTTGGCAGTATAACAACCAGAAATAGTTATGCCGATAAATATCGCATACCTATATAATATTACTTATATTATGAGATGTATTATTGTTGACGATGAGCCGATAGCTCGAAAAGGTATACAAAAAATAGTTGATCAGATTTCTGAATTGGAATTGCTCGAAAGCTTTAACAGTGCAGAAGCAGCCTCAATGTTTATGATGCGTAATCAAGTCGATCTGGTTTTTCTAGATATTCAGATGCCGGGTATAAACGGAATAGAATTCGCGAGAAACATACCTAAAAACACACTAATTATTTTCACCACAGCTTATTCCGAATACGCATTAGATAGCTATGAAGTAGAAGCAATAGATTATCTGGTAAAACCAATAGAAACAGATAGACTAAAAAAAGCGGTAGACAAAGCCCTTTCGTATCACAGTCTTTTACTATCGGAGGAAAATAAAAGTGAAGGAAACATAGAAGATGAATATATTTTCGTGAAATCCGACCGGCGATATTTTAAAGTAAGCCTAAAAGACATCCTTTTTATTGAAGGTTTAAAGGATTACGTCATTATCCAGTTAGCTGAACAACGCATTATTACCAGAATGAATCTGAAAACAATGCACGAGCTACTTCCCAAAAACATATTCTTAAGGATAAACAGATCGTATATTGTAAATACAACCCATATTGATTCGTTTGATAACAATGATATTTTTATCCAGAAATACGAGATTGCAATAGGCAGCTTTTACAGAGATTCATTCTTTGACGAATTTGTAGCAAAAAGGACATAAATGTGTGACCGAGCATCCTTTACTACTTTAACTCCAGTATGGTACAATTAGAAGTCCTTTATCTATTTTCCGACACAGAAAGTTTTTATATATCATATACTTACTAATAATCAATAACTTAAATATGAAATACGGGGATTGAGTAGTAAATTTACCGTAAATATTGATTATTAATAACTTATAAAAGGTAAACTATTAATGCACGATACACATTATGGCAACATCCTATATTAATTATATACGTGATAATTTCTCCTTTTATTTCTCCAAGATGGTACATGAACTAACTGATGTTATTTAATTCAAAATCAATTCCTAATTTGTCAGTTATTATTTTTGCGACTCTATATGCGTTTACCCATCCACCACAACAACTTGGGCTTAACGCAATAGTAAGAATTGAGACACTGTCCCATACTGCAAGAAGATTATCGCAGAACATAGTAATCTCTTCATCTGTAAATAATATACTATAGACATCATCAAAAAAGTAGTCGATATCTAGATTCACAATCCATTGTTCCTTTGAATTTCTAAGCCCATCAAAAATATTATCTGTCTTAAATGGAATATTTTCATTTACAGTAAATGGATCAGGTATAGGTCTATCATCCTCTATAAATTCATGACAAGCAAAAGAGTTATATGTAAACCAATTAGGATATATGGATCTTATATTATTTATGTAATTATCCCATGTGAATAATTGAGAATTAAGTATATAAGGGTTCTTGAGACTCAAGAAGCGACTTAAATCCATTTTAGGATTTGTTCTTAGTTCATCCATTGCCCTATCGCCTGCTCCTAGTAGATCAGAATGGCGATCAATATGTATGAAATTATGGCTTTCATTTGGAGATAGACCATTCAACCAAGAATAAGCAGCTGCTAAATGATTGTCCATCACATAGATTTTATCTTGATGATATAGAAAGTTAAGATCGTAATTACTTTTTCCTATACCTGTATATAGTGTTTCATCAATAGTTTTAGGCGGTTCTTTTATCCACATAGTACAGTTGTTTATGATATTAGTCTTACAAAATTTTGCCAAAGTATGTCTTTTATTTCATGATAATCTAGATTTTTCATTTGAGCTAAACTTTCCACAATATGACCTATATCTTTCGGAGAAAACACACATTTGTTGATAAATGTAAATGGGCTATCTGTTTCTATTAATAATCTATCATTCGGAATGTTAGTTATTATTTTCCGTCCAGATTCTGAGTTTAACATAGTATAATTTACAGAAAAATAAAAGCCAGATTCTAAAGCCTTCTCTTGAATCCTTTTTGTTCCAGAATACCAATGAAGTACTATTTTTCCATTAAAGTTATCTCCAATAATTGATGTAACTTCTGATGCAGCAGATCTTGAATGGACAGAAAGTATCTTTCCCCCTAGCACATTACATCTATTAATAAGTTCTTCAAAAAAGGATATTTGTAGATTTTTATAATCTTTTCCTGTTTTCAAATCCACTCCTACCTCTCCAATATATTTTGCATTGGGGAGTAATCTCCACATATCTGGAATATATTTTTGATATTGCCCAATTAGTTCAGGGTGAAAACCTAAAGCAATTCTTATGTATTTATTATCAACCTCCCTGCTTAATTTTTCATACAAAGGAGGGAGATTGGTAACTGCAATAGTATATACTTTATTGATTTCAATCAAATTTAGAATATCATTCCTTGACTCTTGAAGATCTAAATGAAAATGGGTATCGTAGAGGTTAGCCATTGTATTTATCAAGTAATGTCTTCAATTCATTTATACCCCTTCTATAAACACCACAGTAATTATCAATTTGATCAACTATTGGTCCTGATATTTGAACGGAAAGGGCTGTGTCTATTTTACTATTTACATAATCTCTAATTCCTAATTTGAAAGAACGCAAGTTTTCGGACGCACCAGTATTTTTAAAATCTTTATCTCGATAATTTGAAGTGTCATTTTTGTAAGCATATTCTATTGCTGCTCTACGAATAACACAAGGCAAACAGTTTCCGCAATGAGAAGGAGGTTCTTTTGTATATCTAGCCAAATCAGGATGTGAACATGACATTGTTTCCGAAATATTTACTTCTAAAAATGTAAGGTCATTACATTTTTCTATCATTTCTCCTTTTGTTTTGAATTGATATGGGTTATACAATTTTACTTTTATTTCCAAATTCACAAGTAATTGTTGTAATAATGTCATGTAATAAGGATGAGTAGTCCTTGTGCTGCTACTTCCTAGCCTAGTATTGGTCAGAGGAATATTTAGGGAGATCAATCCGTTCTCTGGAATATATAATGTAATGTTGTCATTTGTCATAGACCCTAAAATTATAGCATGAGCAAAGAACATAAAGGAACGTGTTCGTGTTGTGTCTTCAATACCATTAAGAGGTGAGGCGTAAAAATTAAAAAATTGTTGGTCTGATAATTGATATTGAGAAATAAGCTTTTCAATTACATTTTTCTGATAATTTATCACACCTTTTCCTCCTCCATAGTGACCAACAAACCAGACATCTTTTTCTTTATTAAGTATATCTATAGCACCAATAAACGAATCCAAACCTCCAGACAACATGCAAATTGCTTTAGGTTCGTGCTTATTTTTCTTGTAAAGTTTCATACCTTTTTCAACAGTGGTCTCCTTTTCGTTTAATTCTCTTTCTCGAAATTCAAATACCCATATATCTCCACTTAAAAAAGATAGCATTTTCTCCAGAAGTAGTTTGTTCTGATTCCATTTGTTTATCTCAAGTACAGGCATATAAAGTTTTATTTGCCTTGTCCATGCGTCATCCTCTTTTCTTCTCAAAATTTTCCTATCTGCATAATAAACCATTAGGGATATATTTAACAAATCTATAGCAGATCTACTAAAGGAATTACATTGATATAACTTTCTCCGATTATCATCCCAAAATGTATAACGATATTGATTTTTTGAGAATAAATCTACAGTAATATCTGCATCTTCTTTTGAAAATGTATCATCTTGATTCAATCTACATACTATGCTTTTCATAATTGATCCTCCAAAACTTTATAACACTGTTCATATAAACCTTCAACTAATACATATACATTTTTCGTTTGAGAATTAATCATGGTAAGTGGTTTATCTTTTAATGTTGTTGAGACTTTTGTTTCAATATAATCTTTCAATTCTTTTTCGATTTTGGCTGCTGTACCAGAATTTTCCGCTTTCCTCTCGATTCGGCTACCAAGATCATGTATCAATCTTTCATATATAAAAGTTTCAATATATTTTGTTATAAGCATTTTTGATATATTAGAGTCAAATGAATCTAAGAGTGAAATATCTTGCTTTTCATTATCAAATTTTTCGTAGATAATAGACATTGTATTTATCAATGCTTTACGAGCGACTGAATCATCATTTAGATCTGGCGTAGGAGCAAGTATATTTATAACATCATTTAAAATTTCCTTAGGTTTTCTTCCCTCTATTGGAATTTGATATTCTTCTAAAACCTGAGTTATCCCTTTCTTTGATACATCATCAAAGAAATTACCGATATTAATAGTTGTTCTTATTGCAGATTTTGCGGATTTAGCTGCATTCTCTGAACCTCCACGACTTTTCACGTAATTAGAAAGAGTATTTCTTTTAGCATTTTGTCCACCTTTGCCCGATGCATATTTAGACATAGAGTTTTTTGCAGATCTCCATGAAGAATATTGAGGTTCTTGAGATGAAAGTTCTTGTGGTGTTGACTCCTTTTCACTAGGTTTTTCCAATGGATTCTCCTTTTCTGGCTGATTGTCTCCATCCGAATTATTATTTTCTTGTTCTGGATCTGGATCATTTGGCGGAATAGGATTATTGTCAGGACTCCCCTCTCCGTCATTAAAATCAGATGGCAATAAAGGAGATCTATTTGATCCACCATACATACTTGATGTTCCCATACTTTATCTATTTTATGTTTTTCAGTTCTTCTTCAATGGCACTTTTTAATGTTTTCTGAGATTCCCACTTAGATAAAATTTCTCTTATTTTGGTTTTGTCTGTTAATTTATTTGCAAACGGAGGTATTAACGGTATAAATGCGAACTTAATTCGATCCATTGAAAGGCGTTCTAAAATAGCGATAGTATCAATATAAAGCTCAGAACGAGAACCTCCCCACTCGATAAAAGATTGAAACAATGATTTTTCTATTTCTGTAGAAGATTCCATTTTGACAGCTATTTCATTCAAAATAGACGCAGCTTCAAAATCAGATACATTTGTCGCAGATTTCATAGCTTCATTACGTAAAGTATCAGTTCCACTTAATAGATTTTGTATTATTTTGATTGCATTTTGACTGAGATTTTGGGATTTAGCAAACGACATATTCTTTTGACTTTCTCTCGAAAAATAGAAATAAGGTCTCAAATCTACATTTGCCAATAATGGTTCAATATTGGTTAGCCAATCAACAATCCAAGCATCATCTTTCCATGTGTTTAAGATATTTTCCTCTTCCCATTTTCCACCCTCAATTTGAACTAATTCTTTCGGTTTTCCATTTTCATTAGCTTGAAGTTGTGCAAGTCTTTTATAAAATGGATCTTTAAAATACTCAATAAGCATTAATTTCGCCAAGACTCTTCTATCCAAAGGTATTTTACGATAATTTGCCATCATAATTCTCAATTCCATTGCATTAAGAAAACGTTTACAATGTCTTGGATTTCCATTCAATCCTTTAGCAAGGACTGATGAGATTTGTTTTGATAAAGAAATTGTATCTTTTAATTTTTCTGCTAAATCTTCTGATTCAGTTTTTATTAGTTCATACGTTAATTCAAAATCAAGAAAATTTTCTTCTTTCTCTTTATTAATAATACTTCGTATTACAACAAGATCATTATTAAAATCTTTCTCAAACAATAAATACATGATGTAAGATTCAACTTCTTTCTGTCCTAACTGAGGAATACGAATAGGATACTGAATTAGTTTTTCCAGATACTCTTTTCCGATATCCATTTGGTTTCCTTCAACATCAGGGTATTTCATTTGGACAGCATATCTTATTTGTCTTTCATCCGCTCCAATAACAAAGGACGTTCCTTTAGCAAATAAGAATAAGCGAATAGCCTCTAATGTTTCTAAGATAGTATCGTGTTTACACCGATCCAATTCGTCTATAAACACTATAAGTCTTTTTATATTTGTTTTTTCTAATAGTAATGCAAAGTCTTCATGAAAAGATTTTATACTTTTTCTTACTTCTTTACTTTTAAATGCCTTAAAAATACCTTCTATTTCTTGCTCCTCAACTTGCGTGCCTTTAGATGCTAGCGCATTCTTAATATTATCAATCGTAATGTCGGATATAGTAAGTAATCCCCCTGTTAACAAAAAATCAATTCCATATTTAGCCAATTTACTTGTTAATTTGATAAAATCGGTGTTGTCATATAGATTCTTTAATATGCCCTTTGCCTTTGCCGTTAGCCGTTTCTTCTTTCCAATTTCATCAAGAATAGAACCAATTAAAGCAACCTTAGCATCTTCGTATCCTTCAAATAACCAACCATTAAATTTTAAGCACAGTACATTATCTTCTTTTGATAGATCACTCATAACCATATCCATCAAACTAGATTTACCACTACCCCAATCCCCATATATACCTACAGTTGAAGGTGTTAAATTATTATCCATGATGATGTTTTTTGCCACATCAACTAAATAATCAAAATCTAAAAGGTCTATATTGGTTTCACAATCTTTCCACATAGTTTCAGAACTTAAGTTTATGCTTTCCTTTTTTCAAAATTAACAAAAAATATCACATATTACCTCTTGATAATTAATTAATTGACAATAGTAATATAAAATTACCCTTAAAAGATTTCTTAAGGGTAATTTGGATCAAAACCAAATAGCTAATACTAACAATATACCAAAAGCCGTAATCACTCCATATGTCAGCCAACGAATATACTCCCTTATCGGCTTATTCGCTTCCTGAACAGCTTGGATAACTTTGTTTAGTGAATCAGGTTCGATGCCAATCCCTTCTTTATCAATTTCCTTCAATTCCTTAGCCATACCTATCGAAAGTTCTGTAAGTTTTAGATATTGGTCTGTTGAAAGCTGCATATCACCAATACATTTGACAATAGCTTGGTCTCGTCTTTCCATCCGTTCAATAAGCACCCCAATATCATTATACCGACTGAGAATCTTTTGTGTACTCTCCATTATCAACTCATGCGAGTTAGTGAACTTCTCTAGTTCTGCTACAATTATTTCAGCCATCATTGCATTTTGTGCTGAATTTGTACGTGGATTATTGTTGTCTGCCATAACCTCTTTTCTTTTTTCTTTTTTTCTTACGTTGTTCTTCTGTTAAATATTCGTCCTCAAGATTCCCATGAATAGTAGGAGTAAAAATACTACCTAATCCAGATATGACTTCTCCGACAATAGAAGCTCCTCTATTCCCTGTTTGACTTTGATGTTGAAGTTGGTTTTCCTGTAATCTATTCTCGGAAAATGTATTCAATAGAGTTCTATAACCAAACTCTTTACCAATCTGCGAAGCTTTGAATGTCTGCCCATATCCAAAAAAGCGTAGCCCATAAGTATTTCCTTTCTTGTTTTTGGCTTCAGCTACTTCAATTCCTCGCTTTCTCATCTCTTGTGCAAAATCGTTAAGGCTCTTTGGCTTCTTACTTAAAGTAGCCAGAGACGCTTTTTCGATTCTACTTCGTGCCATCATCCGCTCAAAAGATGTTACTTCAGGTCGGTACTTCTCTTTTCGTTGCACCTCATTGGCAATGGTCAATCCCATTTTTCGGCTAATCTCTTCAGCAATCTTGCCTGCACGTTTGCTGATAAAGCTCGTATCATAGACTTTGTTATCTATACTGACTCGATTTACTATCATATGCACATGCAAGTTATCTGTATCCCTATGTGTACAGGCTATCCATTGATTATTTTCAAATCCAAATTTTTGACTAAACACCCTACAGATTTCAGCCAATTCTTTATTCGTCAACTTGGCTTCATCCTTTGGAGCAATACCAATCTCGATGCGTATAAATTTATTTTTGCATCTATCATTGTATTTCTGTGCTTCGACAAATTCCTTATAAATTTTGTTAGGCACATTATTTTGGATTAAGTTTGATGCAATCAAATTGCCTTTCTTAGATTCACGCATAGCATACTCTATAGCTCTGCTACCGTGAGATATTGCTTTAGCTTTGGCTATCATAACATCAAATTATTCGTTGTTGTAACAGGGTTAACTTGTTTACCAATTCCCGAATATTATCTACCAACTGTGGATCTTTATCCCGAATCAAATTTGCTATTCTATTAAAATTGGAACAGTACATTTTCAACAGATGGAAGTAATCAATCTCGTCTTTCGACAATTCGGGTATAGCATTTACCTCTCCATGCATAGCCTGAGATCGACAATATTCCGATAAATTTAGACCGCATTTTTTAGCCATCTCCGAGATAATTTTCTTCTCAACGATGGAGCATCTTAATATAATTATCTTAATCTTTTTCATATAAGAATAATGTTAAACGGAAGTGGGTAGCGGAAGCGGTAAGAGCAGTTTGTTTATACAAACTGACATCTTGCAATGTTAGAATATTATAGTGCTTCGCACCCACCTCCGTGGTTAATAAATCAATTTATTTCCTTCGGCTTTCGCCTTTCAACTCGATGAAATTGAACATGGATTTTAGCCTATCTCCTGTCATTTTACCATATTGGTTTTCTGAACTGAGTGTGTCGAGTGTGAAGTTACTTACCCCATGAGTCCATGCTCCTGTATCATAACGTTCGCACAAAAGCTCAATCATAGGACTTCGTAAATTTCCAAACTCCATAACTTGTTTGGGTTCTCGTCCAAACTCATCAATAACCAATGGCATCCGTGAAAAACTTTTGATAGATTTACTTCTAAGTATATCCTGTAATTCCACTGACTTGAAAAACTTCAGAAGAGGTCTTTGTATGTGAAGCGAATGGACGACTGAATTGTACATTTCTGTCACAGCCTGCATAATTAAAGTCTTGCCACATCCATATTTACCAACAAGCATAATACCTTTCTGTAAATCGCCCGAAAAACGGTCATCAAGGGTGAGATATAAGTATAGCTGTTCAATCACAGATTCGTTTAGCTTATCGATAGAAAATATAACTTCTTCCCTTCGTTTTTCAAGAATTGTATTTGCACTTTGGGCTAGCAGCTTTTTATAGTCAGCATAGTCAAAAGGAAACACAAAGCGGAGGCTTCCATTATCTTTTCTTTCACTAGCAAAACGATTTTTCAAGGAATCCATACATATATCGAATTTATTCATCGAAGTCGCTGCCTGAGGCAACAAATTCTCTTTTTGAAAATCTTTCATTAGAATTATTATTTTTTGTTTTTGTATTATTATATAATGGCTTTGAGCTAGGTGTAGATTTAGATTGGCGATTAGTATTGGGTTTAGGTAATAAAATATGATACCTAGTTTTAACCCTGTATCCTCGTCCACCAATAATAAAATCTATAAGCGAAGCTTCTTTTAGTTTTTCTCTGGCAGTACGCAACGCACCTTCCGAGATTCCTACATTAGCCATTATTCGCTCATTACTTTGCTCAATCCATTCTTTCTCCCAAAATAACCTATTGGCAAGATGAAGCAGATAGAAATATAGCCGGGTTTCATTACAGCTAAAACCCCACTGCTCATCTTCACGCCAAAAGTTATTTATCAGATCAATGTAGCACATTGTTAACGCCTCCTATGCCGAGCCACAACATAATCAGTTGTCTCTTTATCCTTTTGCTCGGCTGTCTTTACAGGATTCTGCATTAACCACTTTTCCAGTTCTTCACGGCTGAAGTAGATATTCTTACCGTGAGGTTTAAAGAATGGTATCTTATTCCGATGGGTTAGTTTATACATATAGGTTTTCGATAACCCTGTAAATTCACACCCCTCATCGAAAGTCAAAACATTCTTTTGCCCCAATAAGAGCCTTTCAATAGAATTTAATTTTTCTTCTATATCCATTTGAATACAATTTAATTGTTTAACAAAAGGCGTTGCAACGTCTGTTTTTGTAATTACAATCGCAAATTTGAGGATATAAAAAAGGGGGTAGATTGTGTTCCAATGTATTTACATTATTATCCAATGTGTAGATTTATTATTATATTCATTTCCGATTTTACTAATGCTTTAAATACTAATATTATGAAAATTTACAATTCAGAAGGATATCTTGGAATTATAAACGAATTTGATGAAATCTATCAAAAGATTCGTAATGAAGGAGGGTTTCATCTTAGAATAAAATATGCTTTATATTGTACAATCTACCTTTTGCTGTTCTTATTGGTACTATATGTATATTTTTGGAGGATTTGTGTGTTACAAACTGAGTACATTATTTTTTTTATTTCACTCTGTACTACTATATGTATAGCTTTTATAGTCTATATCCTAAAAATTAATAATAAGATGTATCAATTTTATGATATTGAGTTAACAAGCCCACTCTGGTTTAATTTTCAAACTGAAGCTCAAAATTCATATAATCAAATTATTGGGAATATTTTTGAGAATGAGATGATAAAGGAAGGAAAACTCTTTAATTCAGAAAATGACATAGAGCTATTGAATAGATATATTAAGCTCGTAGAAGAAGAAATCAGAACAAAGCGTAAAGAGTCCTTGTTTGAAACTCAAAAAGTTGCTATTGTAATAGCATTATTAACTTTGGGATGTTGGTTTATTAACTTAATTTGTTCACATTACGATTTATATATCTTATCCCTTGAATTTTTATTGGTCATCATTCTGACTACTATATCCCTTTGGTGTGTCCTTTATTTATTAACGCAGATCTCCAAATTATGTATTGATATTCAAAATCGAAAGATTTACAGACTAGAACAAGTATCTAGATTTCTTAAAAGTATTCTTATTAAGCGAGGAATTGAGAGGAGTAGACAACTGGAGGAATATAAATCTCTAAACTTTCTTCAAAAACTCAAAAAGAGGTTATTGAAATAAACTTATTCTAGGCTACTGTATTATTTCTTCAATACATTCTTGTATCATATCATATATTTTCTGCTCTATAAGTCCCGATGTTTGATTCGTCATGTATAAATCGTTTGAATTAAGGACTTTATTTTCGGATGATACAAAACAATTATATCGTTCAGCAACACTTTTCCAAGTTTTGCAGATAAATTTGTTTTTCGATAATTCAGTAAAAAGGAATGCTACGTATTTATTCACAGTAACTTTCAATGGTTTAGTATGAGTGCAAAGCAATATATCTTTCATCTCCTGTAACTCAATATCCCTATCAAATACAGGAATCTGATTGCAATAGCTCGTTAATATTTTTATTTGATTTTCTGATAGAGCCGATTCGAAGGAGGTCAACTTCTTCCCTTTTTCCCTATTGTAAGCTGTCGTTTGGCGTTTTTCTTGCTCTTCTCGTAAGGTCTGTTCTCTTTTTAGTTCGGCAGCCTCTTTTTGCTGTCTCTGTTTCGTATAGGTTGCGACCTTACCCACAGAGTCAAGAATATTTAGAACTTCTCCACTTGTACTTTTTGATATGGAGGCTATTTCTTCTATTTTATTATACGAACCTTCAATAGTCAACTTCGTTTTATGAATATTCTCATTTACAATGCCTGCCTGCTCATTTATGTCTAGTTTTAGGTTTGAAAAATATTCCGACGCTATGTTTCCTTGTTCTTTTACAAAAGAATGTAGTTCTAGCATTGAGGTATTACCTTTTTCTATGGCTTGATGGGTGTTTGATAAACCATTCAAGATTGCGTTATTGCCTTTGTCTATCGATATTGCCGTATCTGATGCTATCGAAAATATTTCCTTAATCCCGTTATTTGATTTATCGACAGAGGTTTGTATATCAGAGATATTGACGGAAATATCTTTAACATCTTTATTGGAGTTATCAACGGAGATCTGTATATCTGATAATGCTGATGTTATTTCCTTGTGCTGATAATCTATTGGTTTAGGTAATTTGTATTCATCATATAGCAGGCTAAACGTTGTGTCGATACTGTTTTTCTCTTTTAGAGAGATATTACCATAGGATAATCGTTTTTTGTATTCCAACAACTGGGAATCAAGGTAGTCATTAGCTTGTACAGCACTCATGTAATTGTGTTCAATAACAGTTTTCATGTAATGTGGGGTAAAGCGAATATCTTGAAAGAACATTGCTAAACGATACATAAAACTTACAATTGCAATGGAGCTAAACGCAATATAGGAGAATAGGAAATATAAATACGCCAATATGCTACTTTTTTGTTTGATGCGATTATAACGTTCAAACAATAGTTGTTGAAGCTTCTTATTGGCTTCATGTTGAGATATTTTCAGATAGGTAGACTTCTTCATAAGCGATGAAATAACTAATATCAAATCAAAGCTATAAAAAAGTTAACCAACTACAAAACAATGCGTTGATTTGTCCGAAATTGTCTTAGCAATGTCTCAGAACAGGTGGTAAATTGAATATTTTTTTCTTTTTACATCTTATATACACCCCAAATATGGAGAGATAAATAAACAAGACTTTCGGCAAAAATACTCTTTGAGGTACGAAAAGGAAGATTTTTGCACGAAACAACGCTTGGTCTTGTGTTTTATCTCGGAATATATTTTTGTATGAAGATGAAAAAAGAAAATACTAATCTTCTTTGAATGGTTTATAAAACATGAAGCAGATTTCTTTGTCTATGGTCTTTATCGACAAATAGCAGTTTGGTAATATCCAACCGCTTCGAATATAATCATAATCGTATGTATTATTAAAATAGCTGATATAAAAGTCTATGTCATCCATGTCATCAGTAAACAAGAAAGAGCAGTTACATTTATTACTTTTATCGAAACTACAACTCAGTGTTGCATATTCTTCGTCGAATCTTATTTCAATTATATGTTCATGTACACCTTTCTCAATATACTCCATCAGGCAGATTGGAGCATCGGAAAACTTATCTCTAATTTCTTGTTCTGAGAGTTTTAAAACTGAGCTAGCATAGTTAATTAGATTTGAAAAGCGATTTTGAGGGGATTTGTGACGATTTTCCATAGCTGTTATACTTTATGTTTACCGCCCCAAGCAAACCGATTATACAAAAAACAAGCGTGGGACTCACCAATCCATAGTAGAGGTACTGCCATACCTAACAAACGAAATCGGCGAGCCCACGCTATAAGATACAAATATAGCATGAGCTCAGCACTTTTCGTCTCGTTTGTTCTTGAAAATTGGCAGTTTTCTACTATGAGACTTATGCGACGCTATGTTATAACCAATTATGTTGGCTATTATTCCGCTTCAAATATATAAATAATTATTGAAATATTCCAAAATGGAATAGTAAAATTATATATATAATATTGCATAATGGAATTTTATCGTTTTGTTATATGAATAAGCAGGAGTACACAAAGAAAAGAAGGTTACTATCTAAGAAGTTAGTGGAAGCTAGAGAAAAAGCAGGACTGACTCAAAAACAGGTAGCTGACACAAAAATAATTGCCCAAAGCGAACTATCTAAGCTGGAAAATGGTTCGAGAAAGATTGAATTTCTATTTCTTCTTGAATTGGCTGAGCTATATAATCAGCCTATCACTTTTTTTGTTCCTGAAACTAGAAGCAACGTATCATAATTATTGATTACCAATAAGGAATTATTTATCTACCCATTAATAAAATATCTTTAGCATCTTCTCTATTAATACCAAATTCTCGTAGATTACTATCATATTTATCCCAATGGAGTTTTAGTGTATTACTATATTGAGTAATTTGTTCATTTATACCTAAATTAATTGAAGCTAAATAGTTTAGTTTATTAATTGTGTTTGGCTCTAACAAAGATAAGTATATATCATAAATATCTCTTTGACGTTTTGCATTGTGACATGAAGTCAATTTGGATATTACTATTCCAGCTCCATCTAGAACATTTATTTCTTTTCCGTTAAATTTCAATGGGTCAATAAGATTCTCTGAATATATCACATCTCCATACTGAATGCATATAGAAGCAATTTGCTTAACTTTTATCCCATCATAAGTAACATCTAAGTCCATTATTTCAACAAAATCAACTTTATCCAGTTTTCCCATAGTTGGATGTAGTAAATCAATATTGAATATATACTTTTGTTGTCCTATTTTATATGCTCTACAAAGCTGAAAATCATGCTTCGCACTAATGTAGAATTCATTTTCTAAGAATTTATTAAGGATTTCCACCATTTCTTCCTTAGAGTAACTTTCTGGAAATAAAATATCCACATCTTTCGTTCCTGGATGCTCATTTATATGTCGTAAGTAAGGTCCCCAGCCACCAACAAATACAATATTATTAATCGAATCTCCTAAAATATCAATAGACTCTTCTAATAGTCGTTTAGCTCCATCTAAAATATTATCCATAAACTAATTTTATTATTTTGTTATAAGATTTCAAATATAGGCAATATTTGAAATAAATATAATTATTCTAGCTCAGGCATTTTTTTAACCGCCTCCCTCTTCTTCTCATCTAAAATACGAGCATAGATTTGAGTAGTTTTCAATTCTTTATGTCCTAATAGTTTAGATACGGTATAAATTTCAGTGCCTAAATTCAACTGTATAACTGCAAATGTATGCCGTCCACAATGAAAGGTAATATTTTTTAATATGCCTGCTCGCATACACCATTTTTCCAACGCTTGATTATGCCAAGCTGAATATTTTAATCCCATAAATACTCGCTCATTTGGCTCGCCTCGTTCTCCCAGATAACGTGCTGCCTGATCTGATATATCCAGATATTCAAAACCTTTGGTTTTCTTCTGACGAAAAAGGATTCGGGTCTGACCGTTCATTTCCTGAACTTCGCTCCAAGTCAGTTTTTGAATATCGCTCCATCGCATACCTGTAAGGCACGAGAAAAGAAAGGCTTGTTTCAATATAGGGAATTTACATTCTTCTTTTACTAGCTTCTGTAATTCCTCGAATGTTAAGTATTCTCTGTGGGTATCTTCTGTTTTGGCTGGCTTTACTGTGGATGCAGGGCTATGGGGGATAATACCGTCCTCAATGGCTTGGTTCAATGTGGCTTTCAATTTAAGAAAATAGCTACTTTGACTATTGGCTGAAAGGTTTGTTCCACTCTTTGTCTTAGCTGTATTGGCTAAATAGTTTTTGAAGCCTTCTACAAATGCTTTGTCTACTCCTTCAAAAGTGGTGTCATGCCCAGCATAAGCTATCAGATGTTTGAGTGAACTATCCCAATTACCATAATTGCCTGGAGAGTTTTTGCGTTGGTCTATCAGCCCTTTTATGTATTCGACTAGGTTGGTTCTTATCTTGTATTCTACGGTAAAGCCGTATTGCTTATTTTGCGAAGCAAGTAGGCGTTTGGCTTTTACTGCTTCTGCCATTTCTAGGTAAACCTTATTATGGTCTTTGTCTGCTTTTGTACGTGCAGGATCTATTAAGTAATACTCTAGGGTTTCATACTTACGATTGTGCTTAATCTTACCTTCATCAGTTTTGGTGTATCCCAAGTAATATTCAAGAGATAACGAAACTCTGTTAGTTGTCTTCGATTTACGTTTGATTAGCTTGATTTCCATAGCTGTAATGTTTTTACATTTATTTACGGAAAATATAATCATTTGTTGGAATATTGCAGCAAATATTTACGGTAAAATTAGAAAATAAAGTTTTCGTTAAATCTAAATTGTATATATAATTAATTGTATTACAGCATATTTATACTCTTTTCGTTTACCAATATTTGACATCGCTACTTTCCCGATACAACAAATATAAAATATATTATATCAATAACTTAATACTTTATCGGTACAAATAGATTTATAAGTTCTGTTTGCGTTCTATTCTGTATCAGAAAGTTACGCGTTTTTCACTAATATGCAAAGTTTTAATCAAAAAGATGAAATATTAGTTGAGAAGTTTTTAAAATATTATCTAGAATTTCATTCGTAAATTAATATTTAGATTTAGTTTCTTTATTGGGTAGTACCACCCAATAAAACTACCCTGTTAACTACCCTAAATTGATAATGAAAAACCTAAAAATTAACAAGAGAATAACCTTTCATGTTGCTCGCCACAGTTTCCGTACTACAATGACTTTCGAAAGTATCTATCTGTAAAACAGGCTATTGAAAAGAGTGCAAACCTCAATAGGTAATGACATAGAAACGAGCGAAGTTCTTTGCTCTGCTTTGTATTTCCATTGATTCAAATAACTCTAACACAAAGATAAACAAATATTTTATAGTCTATTTACTTGCTAGCTTTTTATATACTACTGAATTGAGAAAATCTACTCTCCTGTGCTTTGAAATAGGTAATTCAACTCCATTGATAAAAAGTCTCCCTCCAGAGATTTTATCTACATGGCTACTATTAATTAGAAAAGACTTATGTATTCTGAAAAAAGAATCTTTTGGTAATAGCGCTTCCAAGGAGGACATTGTTTGATGAATGACTAATGTATTATTTTTGAAATGCAACTTTAGATAGTTTTGCATAGCTTCAACAAAAAGAATATCCTCACAATTTATCTTTTGGAATGAATCAAGTTGACGAATATATAAGCTCCCAATGTTTTCTTTTTCATCCTGTTGGAGCAGAATCTGAGAATGAAACAAATTCTGAGCCTTCTGAACTGCCTGAAAGAAACGTTGAAAAGAAAACGGCTTTAGCAGATAGTCCACTACATTTAGCCTGAATCCATCTAACGCATATTCAGAATATGCGGTTGTTAAGATTGTCAAGGGGGTGTTCTCTAAAGATTCCAAGAACTCCAATCCCGACAAATAAGGCATATTAATATCAAGGAACATCAAGTCAATTTCCTTCTTCTTTAGAACTTCCGCAGCTTCGATGGCAGAGCAACAAGTATCTTCAATGACAATGAAATTCAATTGCTCCAAATAATCTATAATGATTCTAATAGCAATCGATTCGTCATCCACTATTAAACATTTTAAAGCAACATCTGTCTCTTTTTTCAATACAATATTTGCCATCTATATATGAATTAGTAGTTTAGAGTTATAAACATTATCTGTTTCCTGTATTTGTAAATCATATTTGTCACTATACAAGATATCAAGACGATTCCTTAAATTCTCCAAGCCTAAGCCCGAATTTTCATCCTCCTTCTTTCGCCGAGAATCCAATTTAGAATTTTCCACTTCTAAATAAACCCGATCTTCTTTTTGCTCCAAAAGAATATTGATATAGCCTCTCTCTTTCAGACCTTTGGATACATGCTTAAAAGCATTTTCGATCAATGGAATTAGCATAAGGGAAGGAAGCCTTTTTGTTGGATCTCCCATACTCCAAGAGCAACTAATATTTATCTTATCTTCCCATCTCATTCTCTCAATATCAATAAAGTTCTTTAGAAATTGTACCTCTTCGTCTAAGGAAACCGTTTCCTTTTTCCCGCTATAAAGCTGATAACGTAATATATCTGAATATTTCAATAATAATGTAGTTGCCAAGTCATCCTTTTTAGCCACATAATAGTGAATATGGTTCAATACATTGAACATAAAATGAGGATTAATTTGAGATTGCAGAGTATGTAACTGCGATTCCAAGTGGGTTTTCTCCAATTTATTATGCTCATAATAAAACCGCATACCACAGAAAGCTATATTTATAATAGTTGCAGTAAGCCATTGATCTACAAAATCAGAAAAGAACGTATCATAAGGAGATACCAAAGCAGAAGGTGCAAAAAAACCAATATACTCAAGATGTCTGATTCCTAAGAGGACTAATGTAAGAATAAGTGCCGTTACAAGAGTTAATACAATAAATTGAATAACAAAAGCATTGATTCGTTTTGTCTTAATAGCCTTTGGCAATAAATAATTGCACAAAATGAGATTTACGATAACTATTGGAGTAATATAACCAATAGTCACCAATATGACTTCGGATAATGGAGCTTTATTAAGCAACTTTATCCAAACGAAAACCGCTAATATTATCCATAATATAATAATAAATCGATTGTAATCTTTTGATTCATGCTTTTTCATACTACAAAGATAACGGTTTACCCTATTAAGTTATTGCCACTTGTCAAAAGCAAATGCCCATTTATCAAAACAGTTACCCACTAATCAAAGACATTCTTTCTGAGAGTTCTAATTAAAGGATATTTACTCAAAAATTAGAGTATTTATCTTTTTAATTAAAACCAAAATGAAAGTTACACCATTTTTATTAGTTATGCTCCTATTGGTAATAGGAACGAAATTGAATGCACAAATTTCCCTTAAAACTGAATATTTCGGTTCATCAAGTTATTGGCATGAAACAGGAGGAGATTCGAGAGAGAGGATTGGAGATTGCAAAGGAAGTGCAATCGTTTATCAGGGGGATATAAACCTACCGGTGTCAATTAAAAATACGAAATATAATAGACCTTCAATATGGGGTGTTGGTATTAGTGGCTCATATGCAAAACTTGATAATAAGAATTTCACAGGCGAATTTGAAGGAATGGTTATAGATGAAATATTGAATGGGACATTCGGTATTTCTCATATTCGCCCAATAGGAGAAAAATGGAATTTGATAGCAAGCGTTGGTATTGGACTATTTACACCGACTACTAAGTTCTCAAAAATGAGAAGCAAAGAGTTGATGGGAAATGGTGCTGTTATATTTGTCAGGCAAATAAAGCCAAACCTTGAACTTGGAGGAGGTATTGCAGTAAATAACTCGTTTGGCTACCCTATGGTTTTTCCTGCAATTTATTTTAATTGGAATCTCGAAGGTAAATTCGACTTCAAAGTCTCGGTAGTGAACGGCTTAGAAGTTTCAGCAGGATATAACATTAACAAATACATTGATTTATCTCTCATTGTCGAAATGTCGGGACAATCTGCTTATGTAAAAAAAGATGATAAAGAGATGGTATTCGGACACCAATATTTTATAGCAGGATTGCGACCGAATATTAAATTAGGAAATAAAGTTTCAATACCTATAACCGCAGGAATGCATCTAATCAGGTCAGGCTTTTTTAGTGACAGAAGCTTAAAAGGAATGTTCAGCAACGATGATTATTATTTTCAGGCTGCACCTTATGCATCCATCGGGTTGAAAATAGGTTTTTAAAATTCTAAAGTAAAAAGATACATAATAATGAAGTACCTAATAAAGAAATATCCTGTTCTCCTATTTTCCATTGCGAATTTAATCACATCCATTTTTATGGTGTTATGTTTTTCTTTTAGCGATATACCTCAATGGTCACCAGCTTTGTATGCAATTATCATTGTAATAGTGGTTAAAGGAAAAACTGGGCTTTTAGAACTATTCAAGAGGCTATATTTCAGGAAAGAGTTTGTTAAATGGAACATTGTAGCTCTTGTATTGCCAATAAGCGTTTGCTGGCTCTCTTATATTATGTTCTCATACATAGAATATAAACAGATTGTACCTTTTGGAATCAATCATACTTTGCAAGATTATTGCTTGATGCTGTTATTTGTGATTTTAGGAAGCATTGGGGAGGAAATTGGTTGGAGGGGTTTTCTATTACCACAGCTCCATAAAACACATTCTTTATTTGTGAGCAGTGTAATTATTGGTTTATTGTGGGGAGTGTGGCATCTGAATATCCAATTAGTTTTTTTAGTATTCATAACTTATCTCGGACTTGTCCTTATGTTTTCTTTCATTACATCATGGTTGTATGAGAAGACAAACGGGAATATTATAAGTTGTATCATTTTACATTCCACAATAAATATTTGTTCAACATTGTTTTTTGAAGTAATAGTCCTTTCAGACAGAGGATTATCACAGGAAAAGTTCCAAGCTATGTTTCTAATTTTATTAATATTCTTTGCTATACCATCTATTTTCATTGTTAAAAATATGTTATCGAAAAGCAGTGATACAAAAACATCTGATTAAGATTCTCTTAATCGAAGGCATAACAAAAATTAATTTTAATTTATTAATAATTAATTATTTATGCTTATGAATGAGATTCTAAAAACGGAGTTATTCAGTTTATTAACTGAAACTTCACCTGTATCTAACAACCAAATGGAAGACGCCTATGGGGATTTTATGAAGCAAATAAGAGCAGTCAGCCAATCCGAACAAGATTATTCAAGAGTCTTTCGGGTGCTGGATACTACTCGTATTGAGTTGGCATTCCTAAAATCGCTTTATCGGTACGAGCAGGGGGAAAAATGCGCTAAAATTAGCCTATATCCAAAAAGCTTTAGCCCTTGCTAATTCTGAACGGGAGCTGCTTAATCTCAAAATTCGGCATCCCGAACAGTTCCACCAATTCGACCAACCTACATTTGAATCCGAGCTATACATAATCCCTAAGTCGAAAGACTTGGGGATTGTTGCTTTAGCGGAAATTATAGTCGCCCTGTTTCTATCAAAGAAAGTATTTCAACGGAACGGAAAACCCGCACACTTGAACCAAATTGCAGATGTCTTTCAAAAGATATTTAATTGTAGTTTCGGGAGTATCTATGACCAACAGGAAAAGGTATTTGACCGTAAGCCGTTCAATCGGACGAAAGCCCTCGATTTCTTGAAAAATCTCATCATCCGTAAAGATAAAGAGGGCATAAATAGACAAAATGAAAAATAATCGTTTTGCAATATATTAAATATTAATATGTTGTGAGAAACTTTTGGGGGAGTAGTTAACTACTCCTCTATTTTTGTGTCATCTATTGTCCGAGCTTTGCTTTACCAATCGATTGGAATTAATCAGAATATTAATTTCAAAAACAACGTATTATGTATTTAGACAATAACGATTTTGTGTCTTGGATGGAGAAATTATCCTCCAAGCTCAATGAGATAGGCAAAGACCTCAAATCTTTTACCCAAACCAAAGATATATTGGAAGAGGACGAGAAGATTATGGATAATCAAGATTTAGCGTTTCTACTCAAAGTATCTTATCGGACTCTCCAAAGATACAGATCAGCAAAGAAACTTCCTTATTTTATGATAGGTCATAAAACCTATTATCGAATAAATGATGTTCGCTCATTTGTTCATGAGCATATGGATTTGGGTACTTACAAAAGCTTCGAAGAGAAGCATCCGAAGGATAAAACCCCAAATGATGCATCTGTGTAGTTTGATGCAAAGTAATGAAGGCTATGCTTGGTCAAGCACCTTGCATTACTGCTCCGCATTCAGCTTAAAACAACATCGCTTACCGCTCTTTTTGTTTTTGCTGAATTAAGCAAGAGGGAACTGGACTATCGTCCTATTCTCCTCTTGCCCTTCGGGGCAAAGCCTTCGGCTTTAGTGCTTTAAGAATAAGCACTGTAATTACACTTCTAATAAGCGTGTTTAGTTAATCTTTGACAATCAATAATTTAACAGTATGGTTTCCCATTAAAAAGTAATTATTATGCAAAATCAAGATAGAAAAATCATATATACCACCGTTTCCATAGACAAGGAAACAGGACGTTTAATAGATAAAATATGTAAACGCTATTCGCTGAAAAAGAGTGAAGTTGTAAAATTGGTATTTCGGTATATTGACAAGGCACACATCAATCCTGCCGATGCTCCCGAATCTGTCAAATCGGAACTTTCCAAAATCAATAAACGGCAGGATGATATAATCCGTTTCATTCGTCACTACGAAGAGGAACAGCTCAATCCGATGATACGCACAAGTAATTCAATCGCTGTCAAATTTGATGCTGTTGCCAAAACTATATCCGAAAGACTGGATTCTGAAATAGCCAATTCAAAAGATACGCTTGTAAACGTATTGAGAAAGTTAGATGAACAGTTTGGCAAAATTGCGGATGTTGTAACAAACCATTCCAAAATTATCAATTCCCTATCACAAGCAGGGCAAAGGGATAATAAGAAAATATTGAAGCTAATCGCTTTGTATGCAGATTTGGCAGCCTGCGGAGTAATGGACAGCAAGCGGAAAGAGAACCTAAGAAGCGAGATTATAGACCTGATTAACGAAACCCAATAACGAAGCCATGAATATAGATTTTCCGCCACCATCCAAAGGCACATACAATAATGCAGGCAGTAGCCGAAGATTGGCATCGTACCTCGAACACGAGGATATGGAACGTATGGAGCAAGGAATCTATACAGAGGGCTTTTTCAATCTCACGGAAGATAACCTTTATAAATCGCAAGTAGTTAAGGATATTGACAATAACAAAGCCCAGCTTCTTAAAACGGATGCTAAGTTTTACGCTATCCATGTTAGCCCATCGGAAAAGGAACTCAAAGCGATGGGTAATACCGAACAGGAGCAAGCCGAAGCTATGAAGCATTATATCCGAGAAGTGGTTATACCCGAATATGCCAAGAACTTCAATAAAGGCTTATCGGCAGAAGATATAAAGTTTTACGGGAAGATACATTTTGATAGAGACAGGTCAGAAAATAGCGAGAATAATATGCACTGCCATTTGATTGTGAGCCGAAAAGACCAATCCAATAAAATAAAACTTTCTCCGCTCACTAATCATAAGAATACCAAGAAAGGAACGGTTAAGGGAGGTTTTGACAGGACAAACCTATTTCGACAAGCAGAACAAGGCTTTGATAGCTTATTCAACTATGATAGACAGCTTACAGAAACTTTTGAATACTGCAATACCATGAAGAACGGCAGTATAGATGAGCAGATAGCCTTACAGGAAAAAATGCTTACCCGTGAAAAAGAGAATATGGAGATTGGCTTGAATGCAGATGTGCAGGTAGGCAAGGATGAAAACTTAAAGCGGAAGAAACAGAAAAAAGAGAAAAAACAGAATCCAAAACGAGGGCTTTGAAGAGGAATATCAAATTTGATCAGAATTTAAATGTAACGAGAAGAATAGTCTTAGATTCTCTAAAAAGGATGAAAAATATGGTTACTTTTAGATTCTATAAAAGAGTAATAGCTATGAAATTATATATCCTTGGTAACACCAATGACGATAAAGGGACACAATTAGAAATTCTTACAAAGGAAATGCTTGAAAAACAAGGGTACAGCAATATTGCTGGAAATGTAATTGTTTCAGGAGGAAGTGAATTTGATGCTGTTGCCTCATATAAAATGCCACTTGCTACAAATTATATTGAATATCAAGTTATATGTGAATGTAAAGCACATAGTAACCCTATAAATATTACTGATTGGATGAAATTTATAGGAAAGGTTTATGTTGAAAAATTAAAAAATGATCACACTACAGGGTTAATGATAGCATTATCTGGGGCAAATGGCAATGTTATAGGTTCTTATAATGAAATAAAAGATAGAGGATTAGTTAATCTGATGGTCGGTGACGATATAATAGAATTTCTAACAAAGGAATACAACCTAACTTCTGCACAGTCTATAGAATCATATGTAAAAAGATTTACGGACAAGAGTATCTCTATCATAAGCTTGGCGTATTATGATCAAGCTATATACTGGATTGTAGGTTTCATTGAAGGAGGGTTTACCGTATTGAAGAAAAATGCTACCCAGCTAAATAGCAAAGAATTAGAGATCATTGTAGAATTATTGAATAAAAACACAGAATATACAGGTTATATTGATATTGAACAGGAGAATGAGGCACGTAACAGGCGTATCAATATTGAGAAAGTGGCATTAAGTATTCTTATGGATGCGTCAATACCACTAAGTATAGATGAAGTTTTTGCACAATATGAAGATATAACTACACAAAAGTCAAATGAGAAAGCAGCCAAAGATGAAATAGGAAATGCACTTAGGAATAATAGTTTTGCGATTGAATCAGAAGAGAAATATTATTTGAAGGAGTTTGATATAGATAGCTTAATTGAGTTCTTCAAATATATATACTCAGAGATATTACCTGTAAGATTGCTCGGGAGAAAGTGGTTTTCAGAAAAAATTAATGAAGAATTATTTACTAAAGTTTTGGATATTCAGTGTAAGATAAAAGTGTCTGAAAAACAAAGAAGAGAATGTCTTTTTTTAATAAAACATTCACCCTCTGCTCTTGCCTATGCTATACATCCTGATGAAGATTTAACTCGTTATCGGTCACCAAATGGAACGACTATCGCTGAGAATGTAGATAAGGGGCATACTCAAATGTTTGTCCAAAAATTAACAGATTTATTTATTAAAGACTTTCATAATCAAGCACTCCATGAGTTGTATTTCAGTGATTATGGGATCTTTGATGTGAGAATAGAACAAACGTTAACTGTTTTAAACGAAGGTGAGAATGTACTTTCTATAGTAAACAATAGAAATATGTCTTTGGGACGATTAGATAAAGAATTTGGAAACCAAATTATCCTTATTTCAAAACTTCCTGAAGATTAGAAAAGAAGCAACCCTTGTATCTAAAGCCCCCAAGCAGGGATATTAGTACGACTGCTTCAAAAGTTATTTACCGTCCAAGTTCGGTTATTTCCGCTTATAGCTACCCTGCCGTTTTGAGGGGCGGTAGCCCGCAGAATAACCGCTTGTCCGATAATAACTTCTGCCGAGAAAGCCACTTAGTATTATAATATATATATATATGAAGTCGTTGCCAAAAATACTATATTTGTAATAAATTGATTAGCAATTGTCAAAATCAATAATCATTCATAACATGAACATATTAACTGAAATAGTAGATTTGCTTTCTGATGGACAAAACTCCTTATCCTCAGCTCTCTTAAAATTGAAAGTATTATCATCTAGACTGAATAATAGTGAATTGTCAAAATGGATTGACAAAGAAATTAATGGTTATGCTGATGGAGACAAACTTCCAGAATACCGTAAACACTCTTGCGTTATAAAATGTAACTATATGAATGGTAATTGGAAGATGACCAATCAAAATGTTCCTCTATCTGTATTTCCTAAAAGTATTAGAGATATTGTGAAGGAGATTAAGTTTTTTCAAGATATTGCATCATTAGAAAGTGTCTCTAACGAAAAGTCTATACGTTACTCAGTTCCACCATCTATAGGACAATATATTGATAATTACTATATAGGTCAAGGAAACCATTATTTTTCAACATACTCTGTATGGGCAGAAACGAGTATTACTTCCGTTAAAGAATTATTGGCAGGGGTACGTTTTTATGCTTTAAATTTAGTATTAAAATTGGAAGAAACTTTAGGTTATGAAATTGAAATGAATGAGTTGATAAATAAAAAAGACATTGCTAATAAAACTATAAATAATATTATGAATCAAACGATTATAACAAATACAGGAGATGGTAATCTTATAAATACAGGAAATAAGAATAAGATAGAAAATACCGTAACAATTACCAAGTCTAACATTGAACATCTCAAAGAAACCCTTCGGAATAATGGAATTCAAGATGAAGATATCGAAGAGCTAGAATGTATTTTAGTTGAAGAGCCGACTGTGTCCTCTAATAATCAATTTGGCACGAAAGTTAATGATTGGATAAAAAAAATGGTTGGAAAAGCTGTAGATGGAACTTGGCAAATAGGAATTGGTGCAGCAGGTACTTTACTTGCTGATTCACTAATGAAATATTATGGACTATAACTATGAATAAAGGATGAATATATTAACAAATATCATTAATCTATTATCTGATGATAGTAAGCCTTTGACATCTTCTTTTTTACAAATTAAAGTTCTGGCATCAAGGCTACAAAATACTCAATTGTTAGAATGGGTCAATAAAGAGTTATCAGGCTATAATAAGGGAGATTCTATACCTGAATATAGAATTTGTACAAGTTTGCTGATGGGTAACTATTTGAATGGAAATACAGAATGCAAGAATCATCCTTTCGCCTTACTCGGTCTAGATGCAAAGATTAAAGACATATTAGAGCATGTTGACTTTTTCAATGGTATTGGAGCTTTAGAATCATTTGTTTTGAAAAATGAGAATTTACAAATAGCTGTTCCCACAGAGGTTCTTGAACTAATAAATGATCTATACAGACAAAAAGGGAATCCTTACTTTTCTGCCTATTCTGTATACAAAAGCGTTACAATAGATCAGATAAAACAAATAACTACTAATATCCGAAACACTGCTCTAGATTTAATACTAAGTTTAGAAAATGAATTTGGATATGAAATAGAGTTGAATGAATTGATAAAAAAGCGAGATGAAGCGAACAGTATAATTCAAAATATAATTAATAATAGCGGGAACAACAACATTATTAATATTGGAAATAATAACAACCAAAAAGGAAATTTGTAGTGTAGATAAAAGAGCTATTTGATTATAATTGCTTCTTTCGTCTTTCATAATCTTTTCCTTCGCCCCTTTCGATATAGACAACCCTTCCAGCTTCTTTGTCAAAATAATACTGATTATGCGTAAATTCGGGTATATCATCTTTTGGCATTTCGTATTTATTCTCAATCCGATTAGACAGGATTTTCATGTCCTCATTGACCTTTTGATTTGTGATTTTAGCATAAATTTGAGTAGTCGTAATTGACCGATGCCCCATCATTTTAGAGAGTGTTTCAATCGGAACTCCCTGTGAGAGACAGACTTGGGTCGCATAGGTATGTTTCCCCATGTGATAGCACAGATTAGACTCTATGCCACAGACAGTTGCAATCTTTTTCAAGTTCCGTTCAATATTTGATAGAGTTATCATATTGAATATTTTATCCGTTTTTCGTTCGGATTTGTATTTTTCAATAATTTGGACAGCAGCACTCAACAGTCTGATATTACATTCGGTCTTAGTTTTCTGCCGTTCTATCTTAATCCACAAAGAATCATCTGTTTCTCTTATCAAATGCTTCTCTGACAGATTATTCATATCCGCATACGACAATCCGCTGAAACAAGCAAAGAGAAACATATCACGAGTGCGACTTAATGATTTGTTTTCAATGGAAGTATTCAGCATCTTTTGAAATTCCTCCGCTGTTAAATGCCGTCTTTTCTTTATTGGCATTTCTGGTACATAATTGATAAAAGGGTCACGTTTGAGTGTGTTTTGGCTAATTGCCCTCTTTATCATTTTTCGAAGAGGGATAATATGGTTTAGTACAGTGTATGCTGTCATTCGTTTATCCACACGCAGGTAAAAATCAAAATCATCGATAAAGCGTTGGTTCAATTGGCACAGAGCTATATCATCCATTTGGTAATGTTGCTGAATGAAATTTTCCAAATGTTTATAAGTCAGTAGGTATAGATAATAAGTGTCGTATACACGGTTTACACCTACCCGAAGTTTAAATTCTTCGTTATGCTCTCTAAACAACTGTAGTAGATTGGTTGCTTTTGCCCCGACACCATTCAAGGCATTTTTCACACTTTCGGCTGTAATGAAAGCATCTTCCAATACCATGCGATTGTAATGTTCTCTAATCTGTGTCTCCAATTTTTCTAACTTTCGATTAATCGCTGTGACATCTTTAGTCTTTCCTGTTGCTCTGCCCGATTTGGCATCCCAGAGAGCAGGATTTACCTCTGATTTGGCACTAAATTGAGTAATTTCGGAGTCTATCGTAATACGTCCCATTATTGGACACATACCATTTTTCTTCACTTTGGATTTATTGATATAGAAAAGTACAGCGAATGTACTTCGTTTTGCTATTTGTTTCATGACATAAATATTTTAAGATAAATTTATTCTACAATTTGAAATTTGTCTTTGATACGTTCTTCCAATGCTTCCATATCTTCGGCAATCTTGTGATTGGTTATTTTGGCATATATCCGAGTAGAACGTAAATCCCGATGACCGAGCATTCGGCTGACACTTTCAATCGGAACTCCTTGTGAGAGACAGATTTCCGTGGCGTAGGTATGTCTTCCGCAATGGTAGACCAGATGTCGCTCAATATTACACAGTTTGGCGATTACTTTCAGATTTTTGTTGAGTCTGCCACAACTCAACATCGGCAACAATTTTCCCCCTTTGCCAAGTCCCTTATATTTCTCTATAATTTGTTTGGGTAAATCTAACAGCGGGATATCGCAAGGTGTACCGGTCTTTTGACAACTTGTTCTAATCCATAAGACACCGTCACTCGCTTTTACAATATGTTGGGGAGTGAGATTACAGATATCTCGATATGCCAAACCTGTAAAAACCGAAAACAAAAACATATCTCTGGTTATGTATCGGGACGGATGGTCTAGTTGAGTGGTCATAATTTTGCCTAATTCTTCTCTTGTCAGGTACTTCTGTTTCGGAGTAGGTCTTTCGGGTGTATATCCTTCAAATGGGTCACGGCTGATAATGCCTTCATTGATAGCCAATTTTATCATTTTGCGAGTATGTCGCATAATCCCGAGAATCGTATTGGGCATACGTTGTAGTTCTACACGCAAGTAGAAGTCAAAGGCTTCGATGAAAGAAAAGTCCAGTTTAGAGAAAGGGATATCTGATATCTTATATTTTTTGTCGAGAAAATTGGTAAGATGTTTTAGAGAGATTTCGTATTGTTCGGCAGTAGATAATTCCCGATTCACTCCAACACGTTTACTAAATTCTTGATTGTGCCGATTGAAATAACGAACAAGGGTTTCTTGTGTAGACGCTATTCCTTGAAAAGTGTTCTTGACTTCGGTTGCAGAGACAATGTTACCTTTCAATCCAACAAGCCGAGAATACTGTTTGTTAATTGACAGGCTGATTTTATCCAACGCTCTGTTAATGTCAACAGCTTGTTTGCTTTTACCCGATACTCGGTTTGCTCTGGTATCCCAAAGGGATACCGATACGGTTAATTTCGTGCTGAACTGTGCCATCGTTCTGCCGATGGAAATACGTCCCATGATGGGAGAAGTTCCGTTCTGTTTTACTTCGCTCTTTTTGATGTAGAAGAGAAGTTTCAATTCTGTATTCATACTCTGTTACTTTAAGTGATAAAATTACTTCTAACAGAGTTATTTGAGTGTAGCCAAACATAAGACAGACAAGGAACAAAGAAGCCTAATAAGGTCAGCTAAAATCAAATCCTGAACGACAAACCCTAAATTGATTCAACTGCCGTGTTTTACAGACTTTTGCTTAATCAAAAACAGGTAATGGATAAGTAACTGAACTGTTTCTTATATCTGCTCATTTCTGTATTTTAGCTTGAAGTCAGTAAAAGACAGCTTGAGACTCAATGTTTTGGTTTATTGCCAATTACCTCTATTTGCTATGCTTTGCTTTTTAGGTTCACACATTCCGAACTTTAGCTGCAAAAAAGGTATTAGGAATGGTATTGCAGAACGTATTATGGGGCATGCCGAAGGGAATGATATTAAAGATATTTATACGCATTTGCATGATGAGGATATTGTGCAGGAAATGAAGGATAAATGGGTGGCGGAATAAAATAGACTTTATTTCAACATGAGAGACAAACAGAGTATCATATTTCGATAATAAAACAAATAAAATAGAAAGCCTATAACTCAAAAAATCTGTATCTTCGAGGTTTAAATAAATGTAAAATAACTAAAAGAATGGCTAAACAGAAAATAGTAAAAGAAGAACCTCTCGAAAAGCAATTGTGGAAAGCTGCGGACAAACTTCGTAAAAATATAGATGCAGCTGAATACAAACATGTTGCCTTAGGACTAATCTTCTTGAAATATATTTCAGATGCTTTCGAAGAACTATACAACAAACTAAAGGAGGACGAGGAAAACGGAGCAGACCCCGAAGATATCGATGAATACAAAGCTGAAAATGTGTTTTTCGTACCACCTTTGGCGCGATGGACATATCTTATATCTCAAGCCAAACAGCCAACCATTGGTAAAACTATAGATCAGGCTATGGATGCCATAGAGTCGCAGAACTCTTCGCTCAGAGGTGTTTTGCCTAAAGTATATGCTCGTCCCAATTTAGACCCTACCTCTTTGGGTGAGTTGATCGATTTGGTCGGGAACATCGCCCTAGGTGATGCCAAAGCTCGAAGTGCAGATGTCTTGGGGCATGTATTCGAATATTTCTTAGGCGAATTTGCACTGGCAGAAGGTAAAAAAGGAGGACAGTTCTACACACCACGAAGCGTAGTTGAGCTATTAGTTGAAATGTTAGAACCATATAAGGGACGCATCTTCGACCCCTGCTGCGGGTCGGGAGGAATGTTTGTACAATCCGAAAAGTTTGTGGAGCAACACCAAGGAAAAGTTAACGATATATCTATATATGGACAAGAAAGCAACCAGACCACTTGGCGACTCTGCAAAATGAACCTTGCCATACGTGGCATCGACAGCTCGCAAGTGAAGTGGAACAACGAAGGTTCTTTCCTCAACGATGCACACAAAGACCTGAAAGCTGACTATGTGATAGCCAATCCGCCATTCAATGTTAGCGATTGGGGAGGCGACACACTCCGCACCGATGGGCGTTGGCAACACGGTGTTCCTCCTACGGGAAATGCCAACTTCGCGTGGTTGCAACACTTCATCTATCACCTATCGCCCAGCGGACAAGCTGGTGTGGTACTGGCAAAAGGGGCTCTGACCTCCAAAACATCGGGCGAGGGAGAAATACGCAAGGCATTAATAGAAGTAGGACTGATAGATTGTATTGTCAATCTGCCTGCCAAACTGTTTTTGAATACACAGATACCTGCTGCCTTGTGGTTCTTGAGTCGTAATAGGACTAACGGAAAATTCAGAAATAGGAGCAAAGAAATACTCTTTATCGATGCTCGCAATTTGGGACATCTTATAAATAGACGTACCCGTGAGCTTTCCGATGGATCGGTAGACCCTACGGATAACGATATAAAGCAAATAGCAGATACCTACCACAACTGGCGAAACCCCGATGGGAAATACGAAGATGTAGCCGGATTTTGTGCTTCGGTACCTATCTCCCGTGTGGCAGAATTGGACTATGTACTCACTCCCGGACGATATGTGGGATTGTCCGACGAAGACGACGACTTCGACTTTGCCGAACGATTCGCAACACTAAAAACAGAATTTGCAGAACAACTGCAAGAAGAAGAACGCTTAAACAAGCTGATCGTCGAAAACTTGGCGAAAATTGTTATACCTGAAAGCAAGGAGGTACAATAATGGAGGAATGGAAAGAAACAACACTAGAAAATTATATAAAAGTAACAAATGGTTATGCTTTCAAATCTGATAATTTCTTAGAATCAGAAATAGTAGATGCACTTCCTGTTATAAAGATTAAAAATGTAGCCAATGGGGATGTTAATATCAATAATGTACAATATCATCTATATAATGAATCACTTGCTAGATATCTAGTTACTCAAGGTGATATATTGATGGCACTGACAGGAAATCATCCAGATGCGATGAGCCAAGTTGTTGGTAGTGCTTCTAAATATAAATTAAAGAAGAAATCTGTAATAAATCAACGAGTTGCTAAAATAGATACAGAAGACTCTTTAAATAAAGAGTTTCTATATTATTTCTTAAGGGATAAGGATACACAAGACTATCTTGCAAATCAATCGTCAGGTAGTGCAAATCAAGCAAATATATCCAAAAGTGATATAGAAAATATACCAATCCTTCTTCCTTCACTCCCCGAACAAAAAGCAATAGCCGATGTATTAAGTAGTTTAGATAATAAAATAGACCTGCTGAACCGACAAAACAATATACTCAAAAAAAAGGCTAAGACGTTGTTTCGTCAATGGTTTATAGAGGAAGTAAAAGAGGATTGGGAAGAAAAACCTTTAAGTTCAATAGCTACATTTTTAAATGGTTTAGCATGTCAAAAATATCCACCTAAGAACTTGCAAGAAAGATTACCTGTATTGAAAATTAAAGAGTTGAATAGTGGCTTTACAGAAAATTCAGATTGGGCTACGCAAGATATACCATCTGAATATATAGTAGAAAGAGGAGATGTTATCTTTGCATGGTCTGCATCTTTAATGGTGAAAATATGGAATGGTTCTAAATGTGTATTAAATCAACATCTATTCAAAGTAACTTCTGCTGATTATCCCAAGTGGTTCTATTATTTATGGAGTAAATATCATTTAGATGAATTTATAGCAATAGCAGCAAGTCATGCTACTACAATGGGACATATTAAAAGAAAGGATTTGGATAATGCTATGGTGACTATACCCACAAATGAAGAGATGAATACAATGGATTTATTTTTCTCTCCATTGTTTGAAAAACTTATAACTAACAACAAACAAATCCAAACTCTCACTTCACTTCGTGATACACTATTACCTAAGTTGATGAGTGGTGAAGCACAAGTTAGAATATAAAAATGATATGGAAAAATTAAAAAAGATAATAGAAAAACATAGTAGATGGAATATCTTATCTGATTATATTTTTCGTATCGAAGCATATGTTGATTCTGATTTTAGTATGGCTTTTGAAAATTCAAAAGCATTACTCGAAAGTGTAGGTAAAGAAATATGTAAATCTGGAGGAGTTGAATTGAATGATAAATCAACAATCAATGGAGTACTCAAAAATGCAGCTAAAGTATTGGGATTTAAAAATCAAGATTTCGAATTGCATATTTCTGCATCTTTAGGGACTATTGGACAACATTTAGGTGATTTAAGAAATAAGATTGGATCTACCTCACATGGAAAAACATTAGAGGAATTAGAACAGCGAAATGATAATGTCAACGAGTTAACCAAAGAATTTCTATTAGGAAGTGTTGAAATCCTATGTTGTTTTCTCATCAGAATATTTGAAAGTCAGATAATAAAGAATCATGATAATAATAAGCACGTTAATTATCAGGACAGTGAAGGATTTAATGAGTATTTTGATGACTTGTTTGGTGAATTCGAAATGGGAAGATATTCTTATCCTGCCAGTGAGATTCTATATAATGTAGATAATGAAGCTTATATTAATGAGTATAAAAGTTATTTAGAGGAACAAGAAGTGATGGAGGATTAAATAATGATACATATTACAGAAAATCATATCGAAGAGTTTGCAATAAAACTGCTCGAAAAACAAGGCTACCAATACGTCTATGCACCGGATATTGCGCCCGATGGCGAAACACCCGAACGCGATAGTTACAATCAGGTATTGCTCATCGAAAAGCTTCGCCATGCAGTCAGACGTATCAATCCCACCATTCCGCCCGATCAGCAAGAGGAGGCCATCAAGGAGATACAACGCATCAGTTCGCCCGACTTGATAGCCAATAACGAAACATTTCATCGCTACCTCACCGAGGGTATTACAGTTGTCAGTGTACAAGATGGTAACGAACGGGGCGATTTGGTATGGTTGATAGACTTCAACAATCCGCTCAACAACGAATTTGTAGTTGCCAATCAGTTTACAGTTGTAGAAAACGATCACAATCGCCGACCCGATATATTACTCTTTGTCAATGGTATTCCGCTGGTACTCATAGAGCTTAAAAATGCAGTCAGCGAGAGCGCAACGCTCACATCAGCCCACAGGCAAATAGAGACATATAAGGCTCAGATACCAAGCCTTTTCACATACAACAATATTCTCATCATCTCCGACGGATTAGAAGCTCGCTCGGGTTCGCTATCGGCAGGGATGAGTCGTTTTCTTGCGTGGAAATCGGCTGATGGGAGAGCCGAAGCATCACATCTGGTCAGTCAGTTAGAAACCATGATTGCGGGTATGCTCAATAAGCAAACCCTGCTTGACCTGATCCGTCACTTTACAGTATTTGAGAAAACGAAAAACGAAGACCTTAAAACAGGAATTGTTACTATTAGTACAGTAAAAAAGATCGCTGCTTACCATCAATATTATGCCGTTAATCGAGCCGTAGAATCTACACTTCGAGCTTCGGGGTATGTAAAGACTCAAAAAATAGATATAGTAAGCGAGCCTCCCGCCGAATATGGGCTGAAAGATACGCAATCCCAACCTATTGGTGACCGCAAAGGAGGCGTGGTGTGGCATACCCAAGGCAGTGGAAAATCGCTATCGATGGTTTTCTATACTGGCAAATTAGTTTTGGAAATGGACAATCCTACCGTTGTGGTGATAACAGACCGTAACGATTTGGACGATCAGCTATTCGATACCTTTGCTGCATCCAAGCAGTTGCTACGACAGACACCTGTTCAAGCTGAAAGTCGCAGCAACCTCAAAGAATTATTGACTGTAGGCTCAGGGGGTATTGTATTTACTACAATACAAAAATTCAGCCCCGAAGAAGGAAATATTTATGATCTGCTTTCTGAAAGAGAAAATATTATCGTTATAGCTGACGAGGCACACCGCACCCAGTATGGATTCAAAGCTAAGACAATCGATGACAAGAACGAAGCTGGCGAAATTATTGGAAAAAAGACTGTGTATGGATTTGCTAAGTATATGCGAGACGCATTGCCCAATGCCACTTATTTGGGTTTCACAGGCACACCGATCGAGGGTTCGGATGTGAATACACCAGCTGTGTTTGGTAACTATGTAGATATTTATGATATATCTCAGGCTGTAGAAGATGGTGCAACAGTACGCATCTATTACGAAAGCCGATTAGCAAAAATAAATCTCAGTGAAGAAGGACGTAAACTGATAGAGGCTCTGGATACAGATTTGGAGCAAGAGGACATGGACGACACACAGAAAGCTGTAGCCAAATGGACTCAACTCGAAGCACTTATCGGTAGCGAAAATAGAATAAAAAATATAGCTCACGATATCATTTTACATTTCGAACAACGGCAAGAAGTGTTTGAGGGAAAAGGAATGATTGTAAGCATGAGTCGGCGAATAGCAGCCGAACTATACAAAGCTATTATAGAACTTCGACCCAAATGGCATTCCGATGATCTGAACAAAGGTGTAATAAAAGTAGTGATGACTACCAGCTCGTCTGATGGTGCTGAAATATCGAAACATCATACGACCAAAGAACAGCGACGACGATTGGCTGATAGAATGAAATCTCCGACTGATGAATTAAAGTTAGTTATAGTGAGAGATATGTGGCTCACAGGTTTTGATGCACCCAGTATGCACACTCTGTATATAGATAAGCCTATGAAAGGGCACAACTTGATGCAAGCCATAGCTCGTGTAAATCGCGTCTACAAAGATAAGCCGGGAGGTTTGGTTGTCGATTATCTGGGTATTGCTTCCGATCTAAAACAGGCACTATCTTTCTATTCCGACTCAGGAGGGAAAGGAGACCCAGCGATAGCACAGGAACAAGCAGTAGATTTGATGCTTGAAAAGTTAGAGGTAGTATCTAATATATTGGATGGTTTCTCATACGATACATATTTTGAAGAAGATACATCCATAAAGTTAAGTGTAATACTGGAATGCGAAGAGCATATCTTAGGCATAGATGATGGAAAAAAACGTTTTATCAATGAAGTCAATGCTCTTTCTAAAGCTTTCGCTATTGCCGTACCTCATGAGCAGGCTATCAATGCCAAAGAAGAGATTGCCTTTTTTCAAGCAGTAAAAGCCCGATTAGTTAAATTTGACAGCACAGGATCAGGAAAAACAAATATAGAAATAGAGACTACTATTCGCCAAGTGATAGATCAAGCATTAGTCAGCGAACAAGTTGTTGATATTTTTGATGCAGCCGGAATAAAAAAACCGGACATATCTATTCTTTCAGAAGAATTTATGTTAGAATTAAAAGGTATGAATCATAAAAACTTGGCTGTTGAAGTTCTTAAAAAGATTCTGAATGACGAGATACGAGATAGAGCTAAAAAGAATCTAGTAAAAAGTAAATCGTTAATGGAAAACTTAGAAGAGTCTATCAAACGATATCATAACAAAATCCTAACAGCTGCCGAAGTTATCGAGGAACTTATCTCACTCGGAAAAGATATAGTTTCTATGGATAATGAAGCAAAAATGATGGGGCTAACTGATTTCGAATATGCTTTTTATACGGCTGTAGCCAATAATGATAGTGCCAAAGAACTAATGCAACAGGATAAATTAAGAGAGTTGGCAGTCGTTTTGACAGATACAATTCGCCAGAACGCTTCTATCGATTGGAACATAAAGGAAAGCGTAAAAGCTAAACTTAAGGTTTCAGTTAAACGACTTCTTCGTAAATATGGATATCCCCCTGATATGCAGATGCTAGCTACAGAAACTATATTAAGGCAGGCAGAAATTATCGCAGAAGAATTATCTAAATAATCTTCCCCTTTCTAAAACTGTTATACACCTCCCATACAACAAGAATAAAAAATGCAAGACTTTTCCTGAAAATACTCTTTTGAAAAAAGGAAGATTTTCAGGAAAACCGTCAGGCTTGGTCTTGCAGATTTATTCTTGGTATATACATTTGTATGGCAGATAGAGAAAGATTACTTTGATTTTAGTTTGCTCGCCTCATCCTGAAGCTTTTCAGCTTCTTCCTCTTTTAATTTGGCCTGCTCCATACGTCTGGCTTTATCTATGACGTCCTGCTCATATTGCTCGACAGATTGGCGGATCTCTTTAATAACCTTAGTGTCTCGATTATACTCAAAGATATCTTCTAGTTTATAAATACTGACAGAATCTGCTTTATTAAAGGCTTTGACATAACGGTATTTCAGATCATTATCTGACAAACTACTGATAACCTCTCTTTGCTTATAATGGAAGAACAAGGAAATAAGTAGCATAAGCCCTATTACGATAATTGTAATAAATACCCACGAAGAAGTAATATCTATAGAAATCCTATGATATGTTTTCTTTGGAGCTGTTTGAGCTTGCTCAATTTGCTCTAATTTCTGTATAATCAGTTCTTCCGATTGGTTGACTTTATTAGTTATATTTGCCAGATCGGATGTACTGATTATATCTTGCTTTACAGAACTCTCTGGTTTTGTAGAATTAAATTCTACTCGTTTTAGTATCTGTTTTAATTCTTCAAACATGACACTTATAGTGGATAAATCGCTCATAATGTTTTAATTTATAGGTTTAAAACTTAGGTCTGAATTGTCGTTTCTTCTTACGTTTCTCTTCTTCATATTCCATCCTGTCTTTGAATGCTTCTTCTTCATAATCATCACCGTGAACTTGCATGCTGCCAATTCCAGATAAAGCATCCAAAGTCGATTCGATGATATCTTTCGTTGGACTTTGCTGTTGGCTCTTGTTTTGGGTTTGATTCAGTGAGAATACATTTTGTTTTAACTGATAGTCTATTTTGGAATAGCTCAACATCCGATCAACTTTAGAGCCTGTAAATGAATATCCATTCTTCGTAAAAGTTATTCCTTGTATTTCACCTGTTTGCCCCTTATATTTAAATTGAGAATCAACACCATATCTATTAAGGTTATGCAGTAATTGATTCCAAGTCTTACATTTAGGAACAAGAGCGTTGAGATAATAATATATCTCATATTTCGTTTTATCGGGTTCTCGCAACCGCTGAGTTTTTACATTCTCTTTTCCTGACGAAAGATATAAGCCATATTTAGCAGTCAATTCCTTACAAATTTTCTCACTTCGATATCGGTCATTATTATCTGATATAGTTTTACCATTATTATCCACACGATTAAAGCATAGATGAACGTGCGGATGCTCCTTGTCGAAATGACGGGCAAGTATATATTGGGTATTTGTAATTTTCATTCTCAACATATATTCCCGAACAACCTTTACCATCATTTCATTGGTCAATTTATCTTTGTCCTGTACGGAAAAGTTCAAAGAGATATGACCGACCGACTTTCCTAAACTAGGCTTTAGTTTTGCCTGAGCAACGAAACTTTGAATAATAGAAGCCTTGCTTTTCAGTCTCACTCCATCGGCATCAAGAATGGTTGTTCCTTTCTTTGGGTCGAGAATATAATTGACAGTTCCTTTAAAACCTGCACCCTTAACTATTTTCGCCATCATCGCTCAATCAGTTTTATTACATCGTCAATTCTATTTGCTAAGGATTGGTATTCGGAACTCGCCCTGCTATATCCTTCGGTATTTGCTCGTTTGGCTATCTGATTTAGATTATTCGCCATTCCGCAAAGTTTACGGATATAGTCCACTTGCTCTACTGAGATTCGTTCTTTCACATATCCTTTTTTCAGGCAATCACGAACAAAATCGCTGATTGTTACCCTTGCATTTTTTACTTTTGAAACCAGAGAATAGTACTCTTCTGTTATCAATTTTATATTGATTCGGTAGGTCTTCTTTTGCCCCAAATCTTTTTTAGGGCGACCTCCTTTTTTATTATATTCTGCCATAATACATATTTTAAAAAGTTATACAAACAGACCAACGGGATGAACCTCACCACGCCATCGGAAGTGGGGAGCAAGTGGTTTTGGGCATACCAAAACATAAACTTGCTCCGCTAACTTTGGATGGGTAGGTGCATTGTCTCATCAGTCGGATCTTTACAGGTTATTTTCGTCTGCTATCTCCTTTTAGGGTGATAAAATTGAACATCATTTTAAGCCTGTCGCCAATCATTCCACCATAAAATTCATCTGAAGAAAGAGTCTCCAAAGTGAAATTTGTAGTGCCGTGAGTAATCACACCGAGGTCACTTCGCACACTCAGCAATTCGGATATCGGACGGGAGATATTCCCATAGTCTTGTACAGTTTTCAACTCCCGACCAAACTCATCGATGAGCAATGTTTTTTGAGTAAACGACTGAACCGACTGCTTGATAATCTGCTCTTGGAGAGTGACCGATTTTATAAAAGTGAATAGCGGTAATCTCAATCCGAACTTCTTCACAATATGATTATGCAATAGTGAATAGGTTTCGAGAATGACGGTTTTACCACAGCCATATTTTCCTTGCAGCATAATTCCTTTATCCAGATCTCCGTCAAAGGATGGGGCATTCGTAACATAATAGTAAAGCTGTTGAATCAGCCATTCATTATTTTCGTCAATGACAAAACCGTGGGATTGGTTCCGCCGAAATATACAATAGGTTCCGAAAGCGATGAACAGATCGCAAAAGTCAGGATAGCTAACAGGTAATGAGAAACGCTGCTGCTCTATTTTTTCTTTTTCACCAGCAACGATATTCTGAATACCATCTTTCAGCGTATTATAAAGTGTTCTGTTAGTCGAAGTCACTTCCTGAATGGATAAAGCCTTTCTTTTTTCCATAAGTGTTTGTATTAATGTTTTTGTCTTTAGTCTTTATATTAGTATAGGGAGAGGGTTTAGATGTGGAGCTAGGTATTAAAATCTGATACTTAGTTTTAACCCTGAATCCACCTCCTGCGACAAAGTCAATAAGGTTGGCGTTCTTCAGCCGTTCACGGGCAGACTTCAAGACCTGTAAAGAGATATTGGCATTAGCTACCATCTTTTTATCAGCATACTCGATCCACTCTGCCCAGAAGGAACGATTGGCTAGATGAATAAGGTAAAAGTATAAGCGTGTTTCATTTCCGCTAAAATTTTCATACTCATCTATCCGCCAAAAACTGTTTTGTAATTCAAACAGGTTCATTTCCTTCGGGTTCTTGAATACAGGTCGGCTTCCATCTCGGCTTTAATATCCAGAATGGTTTTCTTTTTTCCGTTTTTTATCCAGTCCAGAAGTTCTTCTTCGTAAAAGAATAATTTTTTGCCTCGCTTGTAACTAGGGATTAATCCCTTTCGGACAAGGGCGTAAATTATAGGTTTGGCTTTTTGAATAATGCGACAAGCATCATCGATCCCGATAGGGAGTCGTCTTTCGGTAGGTTTTGACGTGAAGTTTTCGACTAAGGTTTTAACCTCTGCAATTTTCTCAATAAGATAGGCTACCGCCTCGGGTAACTTATCAAAAGTAATGTCATTGTACATCATAATAATGGGTTTTAATTAATGATGTGCAATTTTAGATGATGATATTATGGGGAAAAATATCACCGAAAAGTCTCCTTTATTTTGTAATTATCTCAAAATATGCGTTGATAATCAACGGTGTAACACTTGTGATTTTATGATGATAAACATAAACAGGCAAGATTCTTAAAAACCTTGCCTGAATTATAGTAGAAAATCTATTATTAGTAGAAGGACTTAAAGCAAATATCGTCTTCTGTCTTTTCTATAGATACGAAAGAATCAGGTAATACCCAGCGGTTCCGAATATAGTCATATTCATACTTATCATTGAGATAAGTAATATAGTAGCCCAACTCGTCCAGATTGTCAAGGAATATATAAGAAGCATTGCAGGTATTATTCTCATCAAAAGTACAGGATAAAGTCGCCCTCTCATCATCGAACAGAATATCGATTATATTTTCCTTCACTTCTTTTGCAATGTATTCCTTAACATACATCGGATTATCTGAATAATCTTCTTTTATTTTGTCATGTGATAGTCGTAAGACTAAATGAGCGCAGTTTATCAATATTGCACAATATTCGTTTGAGGTTATTTCTTGTATTGTCATATATATGTCCACATTTAAGCCTGATTAGTGAATCAAGCCGATATAAATATTAAATGATTAATTTATATCTCTGCGGTTTTCATTCGTCAGTCAGCATCTAAAACCCAACCAACAATAACAGGATGTTGACACAAATATACAATTAAGTATGAAAAGTTAATTTCTATTTTCCTATTTTGTATATCTTTATGTTCTTAACTTTAAGGTTATAAATAAAATCCGAATGAAAAAGTCAATATCATATTTACCATCAACCAATCAGCGGGATTTGCATTTCCTTGTTGAGTCTATCTTGACACGCATCAAGCAGACAGAAATGATAATCCTCTTTGGAAGCTATGCCCGTAACGATTATGTAGCGTATGATGAGAAATATGAGTTTGGCAAAATACAGTTCTATGTAAGCGATTACGATATATTAGTTGTTACAAGCGGAGTTTCGGACGGAGTAGCAATAAAAGCCCTCGGTAATATAGAAGATTTGTACTATGACAGGGCGAAAGATCCCGATAGGCAACCACCTGTTCAGTTTATCAGCGATGATATGAAAAAGCTAAATAAGTACCTGAATGAAGGTCGATATTTCTATACGCAGATAAAGCAGGAGGGGGTTATATTGTATGATAGTGGAAAGTTTAAGCTTGCTCGCAGACGAAAACTTAGCTTTGAAGAAATAAAGCAACAGGCTCAGGAATATTTTGATAGTAAATTTGTTTATGCTGATGAGTTTTTAGAAACTGCAAAACTTACCTCTGAGAAAAAATATTACAATTTGGCTTCTTTTCTATTACACCAAGCTTGCGAAAGTTATATTTATGCTATTCGTTTGGTTTTTACATTAGAAAATCCCAAACAACATAATCTCACAAAACTATTAAACTCGGTAAAGAAATACTCTAGCGAGTTTATAAAAGTCTTTCCACAAAACACACCTGAAGAAAAACGGCTTTTTGAACTTATCAAGGCTGCTTATGTAAATGGTCGCTACGATCCTGATTTTGTGGTAACGAAAGAGGATATTGATGCTCTTATTCCCAAAGTGGAGTTGTTGAGAGATATTACAAAGAGGATTTGTGAAGAGAAGATTGGGGAGTATGGTGAAATGGAGTGAATGTATTTATTAGACTTAAATTCTATTAAAAGACAAATATTGGAAACTGAAAAATCATTACTTGAGCAATTATCATCTAAAGATAATTTATATCAAGCTTGGGAACTATTAAATAAGGAGAATGAATATTCCCGTGGTTTATCTGGATTAACAATAGAAAAATTCAGAGAAAATCTAGAGTCAAATATTGATGATTTAAATAAAAAAATCAAAGAGGGTACTTTCCAATTTTCAAAAACAAGAGCTGCGATAATAAAAAAAGGTAATGGTAAATACAGACCTTTACAGATTCCTGAAATTGGAGATCGAGTTGTTTTAAAGACAATCTCTATTTTATTAGAAGAGCAATTAGCTGAAATATTAAAAGAGAGCGATAATGTAAGCTTTGCTTACCAAAGGGATAAAGGAGTTAGAGAAGGAGTACTAAAAATGAAATCTTGTTATCAACAAGGAAATGTTATACTTAAAGCTGATATTATAAATTTCTTTGAAGAAGTACAAATAGATAAATTGCTAAATGAACATATATATCCAAATCTAAAAGACAACTCATTAAATAAATTAATAAAGGAATCGATAACTCAGAAATTAGGAGGCCTAAATTATTTTAATACAGAGCAAAAACAGTTGTTTAAAAATGCTGGTACTGGAATTCCGCAAGGAAATCCACTTTCTCCATTACTATCAAATATTTATTTATCTGATTTTGACAGATATCTTATAAAATCAGATTATTCATTAATTCGGTATGCAGATGATTTTGTGGTTATATTTAAATCTGAAGAAGAAGCAATAAAAGGATATGAAGTAATTTCAACTTACTTAAAAGATAAATTTTCATTACAAATTCACCCATTAGAAGCCAATAATGGCAAGACGCAAATTATTGACCCTACAAAAAAAGAAATGTCATTCTTATCAATAAAATTTGATGGAATAAATATATATCCATCAAAAGAAGCCGTAAGAAAACTAAAGGGTATAATTACGGATATAGTAAAAAACGGGAATTTAAATTCTAATCTTTTTGATGATATATATCAAACAATAAACAAATGGGTTTCCATTTATTCCTATTTAGATATTGAAAGATATTTCAATGATATTGATACTTTTCTCATTAATCAACTTTCCAAAAAATTTGGAAAAATTGATTATAAGACAAAGAAATGTAAACATTTAGCAAATCAGGTAAGAATTAATCAATGTACAAAGAGTAGCAAAAGCTTTTGGCGAAATTTTAATTTAAGGCATATCCTTCCAAAGATTTCTTGGAAAAGAAAGAAGAAAGGATAACTTATATATCAGATGCTGTTTATAAGAACAATTTCCTTTTCTAATCCAATCTTAACCTTCCCTTCATTAAAAGTCAACTTTTTTCTTATAGTATCTGTATCAACATCTTTAAGATTTTCAGCAAAAACGATTTTAAGAAATAAGGCAATATCCTCTTGTTTATTCATCCGAAAATGATTCCAGATATTCCACCCGAAATGGTATAAATCTATGTTCTGTAAATCTTTCACTTTGACTGGTTCTACATCCTTTAGTTCTGTTCCTGTGGAATATTGAATGACATATTCACATAAGCGATTTATATTCTGGTCATCCGCAAAGGGAGCAAAGGTTGTTCTGGTATATTGAATAGCAACTTCTAGTGTTTCTTGTTTTCTTGTAATTTCATCTTGTTGATGCTTTTCTCTTATTGCATCCAGATCATTGATAACAGGTGTTTCATTTGCAATAGGTTCTTCTGGCTCTGACTCAATGATGGGTTCAATATCTTCAACCGTATCGGATTCGGGTATTATATCCTGATTTTCTATTGTTTGTTTTCGCCTTTTGAATAATGGAGGGATAACTTTCTGAATGATTTCCAGATAAGAAATAAAAAAGACTAATCCGACTATAAATATAATAAGGAATACAAGGTTTGCCCCGAAAGCATCAAATCCCCATTTCACAATAAAAAGATAGCGAAATATCAATGCAAGTGCTGCTATTCCCGTGCTTCCGCATAGGATGAGTAATATATTTTCAGGGTCTTTGTAATTCATATTGTCAACTTTAATATTTCTGTAAACTCTTTCCTTTTTGCATTGCTTTCAGGATATTCTTTCGGACAGCTTGTATAGACGGTACTAAATCGCCTTCCAGCATTGCAAGCATTGTTTTTAACTCTTGCATCAATTCCGGAATAGGACGACATAATTCATAAGCGATTTTCATGCAAAGCGATTGTACTCCGGGCAATTCTTCGCCAGACATCATTCGCTCTAAACAAAAATCCAGAAAGTCTACTCTTGGTGGATTCGGGAATGGTTGTCTATAAAGTAGGTTGAGCATGACTCTTCGTTTTCCTCCATGCTTACAGACTAGTACTTCATCAATCAATTGGTCTTGCTTATTATATAATCACTCGTTATCTTGTGACGAAAAATGTGTAAAGATCCAAGCTGCATGGTATCCAATAATTTCATCTTCGCCAATAACTAAATTATATAACTCTTGCTTTCGGCTGTCACTATCATGTGTTAAACGAAGTATATCATTGATATCTTCCATTCCGATACGCTTAGAAAGCCTAGCTTTAAAATTCATATTTAGTTATTCTTATTGATAAGATTAACAACCACTTTTACCATCATGTCTTTTTCTTCAGTTCGGCTTTCGGCAATCATCAAAGTAAGCGCAACAAGTGTATTATTCTCGATAAGTCTGGTACTGTCGCTTCTGTATAAAATACCGTTGTTCTCTAAAAACCACAGGAACAAAAATGCGGCAATACGCTTGTTGCCATCACTAAACGAATGGTTTTTAGTAACCAAGTATAGTAGCATTGCTGCTTTTTCTTCTATGCTAGGATATAGCTCTTCTCCTCCAAAGGTTTGATAAATGGTGCTGATCGAACTTTTGAATGATTGGTCTTTTTCGTTTCCAAATAAACCTCCGCTTCCGAATTTATCCCTCAACACATGAATAGCTTCCATCGCATTGTCATAGTTGGCTTTGAAAGGTTCTTCTGTAGTAGTCTTTTCTATTTCGAGCTTTTGGAAATCGTATCTATCTAATGTATCAAGAGCATAGGTGTAATCTGTTATCACACGCAATAGTCCAGTAGCTTCATCAGCCGACAGAGCCTTAGAGTCTATCACATTAGAAAGAAGTTTGACTGTTTTCTTTAAGTCTTCCAATTGCTCATTTTTAGCATACTGATTTATAGCGTAACCTTTGATAAGATATTCTTTTAGAACGCTGTTTGCCCAAATACGGAATTGAATACCTCTATTAGATTTTACTCTGTAACCTACTGAGATAACCATATCCAGATTGTAGTATTCCATTTGATAGGTTTTACCATCAGTGGCAGTTGTCGCAAATTTTGCGACAACTGAAATGTCGTTCAATTCCTCCTTTAATGCATTACTAATATGTTTACCAATTGTTTTTATATCCCTGTCAAATAACTTAGACATTTGTTGTCGATTGATCCACACATTTTCATTGTCTAGCTTTACATCTAATTGGGTATCACCATCAGGTGTTTGATATATTATAATTTCTCCCTTATTCATAGTATTTCATTTTAAACTTATTTTATTTGCTGACTCTCTTTTCTTAGCATTCACCAAATCAGCATAAATCTGTGTTGTAGATACATTTTTATGAGTAAGCATCTTACTTACAGTATAGATATCTGTACCTAAAGCAACCTGCAAGGTAGCAAAAGTATGGCGAAAACAATGAAAGGTTATGTGCTTTGTTATCCCTGCATTGGCTACCCAATCTTTCAAAGGTTGTTGAGTCATGGACTTTGTCAATCCTTTAAATACTTTGCCTTTACCTCTTTCCCCGCATAATTCCAATGCTTCATCGCTGATGGGTAAGGTGGTTTCTGTTTCTGTCTTTTCGGTTCTTAAACGCATACAGTAACCACCATCGGAGGCAGGAAGTATTTCTTTCCAGTCCAACTTTAAAATATCACTTATCCGCAAGCCTGTGAAGCACGAAAATATAGATGCAGATTTCAATATAGGGAAGTCGCAAGGTGTATTGGCTAATGTTTTTAATTCATCCAAAGTCAGGTATTCTTTCTTTACATCTGTGGTATCGATTGAATCCAGATATTCATTGAGGTTCTCCCTGAAGAACTTCTCTTTGTATGCTACTTTCAGTAAGGCTCTGAATGTAGAAAAATATCCTGATGCTGAATTTTGTGATATGCGAAGGTCTTTGTGCTTCAATTGTTTTGCATCCATCAGATAATCCCGAAAGCGGTTGCAGAGATCAACGTTTATATCACCAAAGGTACATTTGCCTTTCACAAAATTAGAAAAGTGCTGATAGACTTTCATCCACTTCTGGTCTTTCTTTTCAGCTTTCAGTTTGTAATAAGCGAGAAAGTCAGCTTTCTTTTTATTCTTATCCAGAAAACCATACTCCTCATTAATTATTGCCTGTACTCTCATGCTGCGGATTACTTCGGCTTTCATCAGCATCTCATTGTTATACTCCTTTTCTATTTCGTTGCGTGGTCGTCCATAAATATAGATGCCTAAATATTCCCTTCGTATCATCTTCATCGAATGAGGGTCACGAATGGCAGAGTAATAGTCGAGATACAGACTTTTTCTTCCTGCTGTAATATCACGCTGTCGAAGTGCTACTTTGCTTACTCCCATAGTTACAGTGTTATTTGAGGTTGAAACAATTTATCTAAATCAGGCTTGGATATTTTCACATATCGTCCTTCTTTTACTTTAGGTATATTATGATATTTCACATAATGATAGAGAGCATCACGAGTGAGGTTATACTTTTGCATGGCTTCTTCTGTGGTATAATATTCGGCTTCTTTGGGTTGCTCATAACCTTTGGCTATGTCGAAGTCTTTTTTTGAATACAGCACTTTGCGTCCGTCTTTCTTTCGGGGAATATTCTGCTCGGATACAAAACTGTATATGGCTGCCGTTGAGAGATTATATTTCTCGTGAATGTCTTCCACTGAATACCATTCTTTTATATCCTGACTTTCATTAAATACTTTCTTTTCAAAATATTTATCGATATGCTCTTTACTGAAATATGACTTACCTCGGATCAATGTTTTAGGGATATTGTTTTCTCGGGTAATCTTGTAGAGCCATGATTCTTTGATGTTAAATTTATCTTTAATCTCGGCTACTGTATATAATTCGGTTAATGGTTTTGGCTCTTGACTAGGCTTGGCTCTATATTCATACTCCTCAATATTATCAAACATATTATCTATGTCCGCTTTTCGGATAAATGTTTTTCCATCCATTTGTACAGCTTTAAGATTACCTCTGTGTAAATAACGGTAAACGGTTGTTCGCTCAATACCAAGAAGAAAGGCTGTCTCTGATGCCGAGAGATATTCCTTATCTTTTATTTTATCGTATTTATCACTTATCTTTTCTATCTCCTGCATGGTAGAAAAATTTATACCTACCATCTTGAACTGTCTCTTACCTTGCTTGTATGCTTTGGAGTTGCACTTATGCGAACAATAACGTGTAGTCGTTTTTTGTGCAGTGAAAGTTTTTCCACAGCACTCGCATTTCTTTTTTATTTGCATTTTACTACTCATAATTTCTCCTTTATTTCTCCCTGTTTTTGTTGCACTATGTTGCATGGTGTTGCACAGCGTTGTAATCATACATTATCTATTAACAAAAATTATGCCTATTTTGAATTTTGACAAAAACGGTACAATTGTGACACAAAAATTGTCACATCATTCACTAGTATTGATCTTCAAAGATAAAAACAGAAAAGAAAAATCGCTATAAAATAGCGACTTAGTTATACTTTATAAGTATTATTGATCAATGTTGATTAGTCATTATTTGCCGATACAGAACTTACTAAAAATATTACCCAATATATCATCCGTGGAAATTTGGCCAGTAATTTCACCCAAATAATGCATACATTCACGAATATCCTGAGCAAGAAAATCACTAGATAGACCAGACTCCATTCCATCAGAAACACGAGTAATAGCAGCCAAAGCATTTCGTAAGGCTTCATAATGGCGCATATTAGTAACAATAACGTCTTGCTCTCCAAATTCGGGAATATTCGCAGCCTCTATCAGAACATCCTGCAAATTTTCAGTACCCTGATGATACTTTGCCGAGATAAAAATTCGATCAGGGATCAAATCACTTAACAATTGCTCTTTATATTCTTTACGAGCAGCTGGAATTATATCTACTTTATTGAATACCAAGATCAACTTCTTGCCTTCTGTTAGTGGTAGTATTTTTTGTGATAACGCAATAGTACGTTCATCTTCCGTTTCGGCATCTATAACCCAAAGGACTATATTAGCCTGTTCTAGTTTCTTAAAAGTACGCTCTATACCCAAACTTTCCACTACATCATCCGTATCACGAATACCTGCAGTATCAATCAAGCGAAATATAAGTCCATCAATATTTATAGTATCTTCAATTACATCACGAGTAGTACCATGAATATCCGAGACAATCGCTTTTTCTTCTCTCAACAACAGATTGAGCAATGTAGACTTCCCTGCATTTGTCTCACCTATTATTGCCACGGGAATACCCGTTTTCACCACATTACCTAAAGAAAAAGAATCTGCTAGCTTTTCTATCACCTCATGAATATGACTAGCCAGTTGCTTGAGGTTATCTCGATTTGCGAACTCAACATCCTCTTCTGAAAAGTCTAACTCTAATTCTACTAATGATGCAAAGTTAAGTAAGTCCGTGCGAAGCTCTACCAACTTGTTACTAAACCCTCCTCGCATTTGATTTAATGCTAAACGGTGAGTCGCAGCAGATGTCGAGGCAATAAGATCGGCAACCGATTCAGCCTGAGACAAGTCCATCTTTCCATTCAAAAATGCTCTTTGGGTAAATTCTCCTGCAGTTGCTAAACGTGCTCCTTTTTCAAGAAGCAACTGCAAAATACCTTGCTGTATATAAATAGACCCATGACATGAGATCTCAACACTATCTTCTCCTGTGAAAGAGCTTGGATTGTGAAACACACTGACCAACACCTCATCAAGTGCAGCATCATCTTTTACAATAGTGCCAAAATGAATTGTATTAGCTTTCTGATCTATCAATTTCTTCCCCGATGGAGAGCGATAAACCGTATCAACTAATCCAATACACCCTTTACCTGATAAACGAATAACAGCAATCCCCCCTACCCCTGCTGGAGTAGAAATAGCTACAATAATATCCGACTGTTGCATCATAAGTTTAATCTTTAGAGTTACTATATTACGTTCATTTTTTCGGACTTTTAAAACTATATTACTCTAGAAAAGAATAACACAAAACATTCAAAAGAGAAACAACAACCTTAAAAAGAATAGACATAAACAAATAATTAAGAGCAAGTTGAAAACACCCAAAATAAAACCACACAGATAGAATAATGATTTATTCTATTTTAGAAAGGATGAATATCCTTAAACCTACCCACTTTGAATGCCTCTAATCAAATCAAGACTGTTTATCAAAGATAGAAATATTCTGGTAATTTAAGGAAAGTATAATGTACTTAATACCGAACAACCTCTGAGCAAAGGTCGAGAACTTCTAAAAATAAAAAAGAGGAACGAATATTCTCGCTCCTCTTTTCCTCCGTAACCAAATAATCTAATTACCTAAAATTTTCCTGAACCTAAAAGTTATCTTTACTATTTGAGACAACCTATCAGAAATAGTATTCTCTCAAATGATTTTCAATCTTGAATTTTAAAATTCGAGAACCATTACATCTCTCGGAGCAATAGTCAATGAAGCTCCACTAACATCAACCGTTTTTCCGGTTATAACATCTTTCGATTGAGTTTTGGGCAACACCTCTCTATAATTCTCCAAATCTAATGTTTTCTCACTATCTGAACCACTTAAAAACACAACTACCGATTTGCCATTATATTTACGTTCGTAAACATAAACTCCATTAATCGGCACATAATGTTTCAAAGAACCTTTAGCTATTACATCGTTACCTTTACGCCACTGAAGCATCTTTTGAGTGAAATCGTATGCAGCATTTTGCTTATCAGTTCTACCTTCACGAGAGAAAGCATTTTGCTTATCACCAGCCCATCCACCGGGAAAATTCTCACGTAAAGTACCATCTCCATTTGCTTTATCAGCAGCCATAAGAATCTCAGTTCCATAATAGATTTGAGGTATGCCACGAGTTGTCAATAAAAAGGTTAGAGCTTGCTTGTATTTTTTCGTATTATCAGCCTCTTCATCGGTTTTGAAAAAACGAGAAGTATCATGATTATCCAAAAACGTTAATAAATTCGAAGGATCAGCATATACAATATCCTGACCTAAATAATCATGAATACGAGCTACACCTTTATCCCAATCCGATTCTTCATCAAAAGCAGAATTCATAACTCCCATCAAAGGGAAATCCATCACAGTTCTTAGATGTGAATTACGAGGATAAGCCAGCTTACTGTCTTTTTGCCAAAACGAAACAGCTACATTACTATTCAACCAAGTCTCTCCAACTATATTAAAGTCAGGATATTCTTCTGTAACTTGTCTACACCACTCCGCCATCATATCGAAATCGGCATATGGATGCGTATCTTGGCGAATACCATCTATCCCCACATGCTCTATCCACCAAATACTGTTTTGAATAAGATATTTAGCAACATGAGGGTTTCTCTGATTAAAATCGGGCATAGGCTCTACAAACCATCCATCTAATGCCATCTTCTTGTCATGAGCCGAGGTATAAGGGTCATATTGAGTAGTGGTTCTATATGTAGTTTGTACATATTTATCGGGAAAGTTAAACCAATCCTTTGCAGGCATATCTTTAAACAAGAAGTTTTCGCTACCACAATGATTAAAGATCATATCCATTACTACCTTCATGCCTTTAGCATGAGTTTTATCTACTAACGAGATAAACTCGTCATTCGTCCCAAAACGAGGATCAGCCTTGTAATAATCTGTTATTGCATATCCATGATACGAACCATGAGGCATATCATTCTCTTGTGTAGGATTCAACCAAATAGCAGTAACGCCTAGGTCTGCAATATAATCCAGATTATCGGTAATACCTTTAAAGTCTCCACCATGACGACCATATTGGTCATTACGATCAACCTTATTATCAATCATTCCTTTTATTACATCATTCGACGGATCGCCATTTGCAAATCTATCTGGCATAATAAGATACAAAACATCGCTAGTATTAAAGCCTACCCTTTCGGCTGACCCTTCTTTTCGTTGTTTTAATTCATAAGGTACAGTTTTCTTTTCCTTGCCTCTTTTCAGAACTATATCAAATTTCTCTGGTTTTGCATTCGACAAATCTACATACACTAATAAGTAATTAGGATTATCAAAACGTACTAGTTCTTTTATTGTAGCAGTTTGAGAAGTTATTGTAGCATCACACTTGGCAATATTATCGCCATACATCAGTATTTGCAACTCGGTGTTTTTCATTCCTGCCCACCAAAATGCAGGTTCTAGTTTTTTTACGTCAATGGCATTAGCTGTTCCGTAAATCAAAACTGTTAAAAGTAAAATTAAATACGATTTCTTCATTCTCTCTTGGTATTATAAAGGTCGCAGACCTATTTTATTGCTTTGATCAGTGTATAACTTAAACCTCTCAGAATAGAAGTTTAGAAAACACGAAGTATCTGATGTTAACAAAACTAGAGAATAAAAGATAAACTTTTGTGTGAAATTTTATTTTTCACATATAAAATTCTTGCAATCGTTTGCAAGAATACTCCTATTCCCATTTCAAAAATACATCTATTTATCAATTTAAAAGAAAAACACACTATATTTACATGTATGAAAATATTTGAAAACATTAATGATTTCTATACTCGGCAGCAAACCGATTTTTCATCAGAAAATAGAGGATTATCTCCCAAACATGGGCATTTCAATGTCTTTGAGAGAAAATATTGTAGTAATAATAATTCGACCTATAGCAGACGAGATTTCTATAAAGTGTCTCTGGTAATAGGAGAAGGGAAACTATTTTATGCTGATAAATGGATTCTTATCGACCGCCCTGCACTGATGTTTTCCAATCCGTTAATTCCTTACTCATGGGAGGCTACCAGTGAGCAGCAAGATGGGTATTACTGCTTATTTACCGAAGAATTCATACAATCATCCGAGCGTAACGATAGCCTTGCAGATTCTCCCCTGTTTAGGATTGGAGACAACAAAATATTTTTTCTCGATGACAAGAAAGTCGAAGAGATAAGTACCATATATCGTAAGATGATAGAGGAGATTAATTCCGAATACACACATAAATATGATATACTGCGTAATTACCTCCACTTGATTATTCACGAGGCAATGAAGATGCAAGCACCTAACAACGAATCCTTTCAAGGCAGTGCATCAGAACGAATATCAAGTTTATTCATGGAACTTCTCGAAAGGCAATTTCCTATAGATATACCCGAACACACCCTCAACATGCGATCGGCGAACGACTTTGCCCGTCAATTATCGGTACATGTCAACCACTTGAATCGCACCGTCAAAAAGATTACAGGAAAAACAACCTCTGAACATATCTCTGAACGAATAACGAAAGAAGCTTCCGCGCTCTTAAACCATACAGATATGACCGTATCTGAAATTGCTTTTGGCCTGGGGTTTGAGCATCCCAGTTATTTCAACAATTTTTTTAAAAAGAATACAGGATTTTCTCCCGGATCATTGCGAAATCATAATAAACAGACTTAAGCCTATTGTTTGAATTTTATAACATCTTCTTTGAATTTCGCAACAACGAATAGGTACTTCATCTGTACTTTTGACTTATCAAATAATTAAAAACAGAAGATTATGAAGTACAGAAAACTAGGAAAGACCGACGAGCAATTATCATCCTTAGGATTAGGTTGCATGGGAATGAGCTATGCTTATGGACCTACAAACGAAACCGAAAGCTTAGCTACTTTACATAAAGCCTTGGATTTAGGAATTAACTTCTGGGATACGGCAGATGTCTATGGTGCAGGAGCAAACGAAGAGCTTATTTCCAAAGTATTAGTTGAGAACAGAAGTAAAGTATTTATTGCAACCAAATTTGGATTCAGATACGACAAGGAAGCCAAACTTGGAGCAGCCGATGTAGATTGCTCTCCAAAATGGATCAAACAGGCTATTGAAAAAAGTCTGAAACGATTAAAAATAGATACAATAGATCTTTATTATGCACATCGTATAGATCCTAATATTCCTGTTGAAGAAACCATTGGTACAATGGCTGAGCTAGTAAAAGAAGGCAAAGTACGCTATTTAGGACTTAGCGAGGCGTCAGCCGAATCAATACGCAAGGCAAACGCAGTACATCCAATCTCAGCTCTACAATATGAATACTCGGTATTGACCCGTGATGTAGAACGCGAAATACTACCTACTGCTCGTGAACTGCGAATCTCACTTGTTCCTTATTCTCCATTATCCAGAGGATTAATTACAAATAGGCTGGATGTTTCGAAAATGGATCCCAGCGACGACTTCCGCAAGCACCTTCCCAGATATCAGGGTAAGCATCTTGAGAACAATAATAAGCTTGCAGCAGCATTTGCTCAATTTGCCGAACAGAAAGACATTACAGCTTCACAACTGGCTTTAGCATGGATATTGGCTCAGGGAGAAGATATTATTCCGATTCCCGGAACGAAAAGAATAAAATATTTGGAAGAAAATGCGAAAGCAGCAGATGTTACACTTTCCAATATCGATCTGAAAACAATTGACGATATACTAGCTAAATATCCCGAAGTAGGTGATCGTTATAATGACGAACAGTTTAAATACACAAATCATTAAGTTTACAGATATTCTCTCATTACTTTAGTTAGCATAAAAGGCGGTTATAAAAAAATAAGCACGTATCTATTCAGGTACGTGCTTATTTTTTATCAAAAGCTTTAATTCTTCATCAGTCAACAACTCGAATTCGAGTAAATCCGAATATGGGTTTTCTAAATTCAATAATTTGCCGAATGCAGGCTCAGTTTTATAACCCTGTTCTTTTAATCTGATTATTTTTTGCCGAAACCCATCACCTGCTAATTTCATTATCCGATCTTCAACCACCATATGACGATATCCATTCTGATCTAATGTAGGTCTGGATTCTGCATATATTTCGATCGGTAATCCCGAATGCTCAAAATTAGCGACGTACACATCTCTTAGTTTATCTGAAAACATATTATATGTAGAATAATGCAGACGGACTACATCTCTAATTTCTGGCAAATTTTCTGCACAACAAACAATATCAATATCGCTTTCATCAACATCTATTGCAATAGGAATTGTTCCTACAGCGATAGGATTGTAGTCATAGAGAACATCAAGCACCTTTATCTCTTTAAGAATCCGATAACAAAGCTTTTGCTTATCAGTTCCTGCTTTAAGATATTCTATATCTCTAAAGTTCATTCTTTCACAATCTCTTTTCGATAGATTATCTTCTTATTCGGAACATCATATATTTCCATAATAGCTCCTTTGTCACTTATTCCATGCTCTTTTATATACTTATCAATCTGAGAATAAACTTTCATTAAACCAAGCATTATAGACATATGTCCCTTAAAAGGAAACTCTGCCGTCACATAATTTACCTTTGAATATGTACGCACTTTATATTTACCTGCCAAGTCTGCTATTTGGGTACTATTTAAGCCTTCAACAATACAGCCAATTTCGGAACGAAGCTTACTTTTTTCTACTTGCTGTGGATTATCATAAAAGACTCCAAACCCTTTAGTCGTTGAAATTCCTTCATTATTAAGCAACTTATAATATACTTTATCCGTATATTTCCCTGTTTGGGCATAATCACCTATAACCTCTTCATAGACCAATACTTCGCCGCCTTGTATTTCTTCTTTTACTTCCACTTTACTTAATCCGCCATAGTAGATATAAATTATTACAACAATTGCTATAAGTACTACAATTACAACCAAAATAATTTTCAACATTTTCATAGTATTAATTATAAGACAAGACAATTCTATCAGGAATACTAAACTCTTTATTTAGTTTACCCCTCAGAATACCAATTTTTTAATTTCACATTTGAGGCTGTTAGTTAGCGGCTAATTCTTAGATTATAAAAAATCGTTTAGTTATTTCAACTGGAAACGGTATACGTTAGTGTCTCTTTTTACAAATCCTATTTTCTGATACAATGCGTTAGCGGCAATACGGGAAGGGCTAGATGTTAAATCTACTTTAGAAACCCCAAGCTCAGCACGAGCATAATCAAGTGCAAATCGGATCATCTTCTCTCCAATTTGTTTTCCTCTCATACTTACATCTACAACCACATCCTCAACTGAGGCCTTACGCCCTGTTGGTATTTTATAAAGCACCAAAGAGAAAGTACCAATTATTAGTCCTTCTTCCTTAGCTACAAAAAGATAAGTATTAGAGTTCACTATATCTTGAAGATATTCTTTTGTTGGAGGCTGGCAATCTTCAGCCAATTGAATCATCAGCTTTCCTAAAGACTCAACAACTTCATCTGGCACATCTACTAATCTTTCTATATCCATATCCAGTTTGCTTTTTATTTTATCTCTATCGGTTCACCCAAAAATTTAGGCTGCTTATTCAATATAATATCAACAAAGACTTTTACTCGTGCAAATTTTTCTCTCACAATCGTTTTATAAGACACACGCCCCAAAGCTACATCTTTAGCATTATAGCCATACGCAGTATATCCATAATATTGAGCTAGAAAAACAGCCCTCTCGTTATGAAATTTCTGCGATACCACAATAAACGAATCCTGACCGAATATCTCATTGATCCGTACAACCGAATCCAATGTACGAAATCCCGCATGATCAAGATAGATTATACTATCGGGAACACCCAATGCAACAAGAGCATCACGCATATCTTCGGGCTCACTGTATCCTTCATAACCATTATCGCCACTCATCACAAAAGCCTTCACTTTGTTGGCAACATATAACTCATGAGCGGCAGCAATACGATTATCGAAGTACGGATTAGGCAATCCACCGCGTATATACTTAGATGCACCCAATACCAATGCTACCTTTTGAGGAGGAATACTATCTACATCATTATACAGCCATTCTTTTGTATCGTGAGGTATTTTCCAATTGGCAAAAACAAGCACTACCACAATAGACAAAAGAGCAACCGCTAAGCAAACGGCTACTCTTTTTATTATTATTTTAATTTTCCGTTTATTCATCAAATTCGATCAAGTACTGTTTTAATTAGATCTTCTATCGAACCATTGTAATTAGAGTTTGATTCTCCAGCCAAACGATTCGCAATTATTGTACAAACAGTCATAGCCTTATGCCCCATCAAACGACCTAGTCCTGCAAGAGGAGCACTTTCCATCTCGTAATTGGTAATTACATCCGAGCCAAACTTAAAGCTTTCGATACGACTATTCAGGTCTGGATTTGCCAAAGGAATACGAACAGTACGTCCTTGAGGTCCATAAAATCCGATTGCCGATATAGTTACTCCTTTAATCATATCGTGACCAATTTGCTGTACTAATCCCTCATCTGCTTTCACAACATAAGGAGCACAATGTAAAGGAGACCAGTTTACATATTTCTTAAAGGCTTCTTCAAAATCTAGTTCAGCTACCGAATTGCGACCCTCATAGTAATTTAACACACCATCAAATCCTATTGATTTTTCAGAAACCACATACGAACCGATAGGACAATGAGGCTGTAAGCCACCAGACGTTCCAACACGCACCATTATTAGCTGTTTGAAATCTTTCTTTACCTCCCTTGTCTTAAAATCTACATTTGCTAGCGCATCAAGTTCAGTAATTACAATATCTATATTATCAGGACCTATTCCATGAGACAAAGCCGTAATACGCTTGCCTTTATAAGTTCCGGTAATGGTACGAAATTCGCGACTTTGCACCTCACACTCTATACTATCAAAAAATGAAGCGGTAAGTGTAACACGATCAGGATCACCCATCATTATTATTTTGTCCGCCAGTTGCTCTGGCTTTATATGTAAGTGAAATACACTCCCATCACTATTGATAATCAGTTCCGATTCTGGTATTATACTCATATCTATTCTTTTTTATACGTTTAAATACAAATATATGGAATATAATTTTATTCAACGGCAGTTGTAGACCTATCACTCACCTAACCTTATAATTTTCGCCCTTTAAAATCTAGAAACTACATTATACCACTTCAAACCCAAAGAGGCAAAACTTAAAGCAAATAGAGCAACAGACCTACATTACTTACTATTTACTTTTGTTGATGAATATTTTCAGATAAGATCTAATACAAACAGAAAAGCCTTACGAATGCATCCAAGCATTAAATTCTCGATCTTTTCTCTACAACCTTAAACCATTTAACAACAAACGGCAAAACATCATAATTATTCACCATTTTAAACTAATCCAACATGAAACACAATTTTTCACGTAAAACATGTATAAGGGTATTTTACCTATCCATGATCTTTTCCCTATTTGCATCATTACCCTCTTGTGAAGACACAAGCACGATGACAGTTACCAACAGTTTAGTTGCAGGATCTGAAAATGTTTCTTTCGGATCAGGAGCGTCCTCTACCGAATTGAAACTTGAGACGAATATAGAAATCTCAGAGCTAGCAACATCCGTAGCTTCTCAAGGCAAGTCGTGGTGCAAAGCGACTGTTGTAGACAAAGCGTTAACAATAGAAGTAGAAGACAACAATTCGGAAAAAGAACGAACTACAATTGTAACGATAGTAGGAAAAAGTCAAAAGCAAGATATTATTGTAACGCAAAGAGCCACCGGTTTTGTAAAAGACAAATTGGTTAAAGTAACCCGTGTCACCACAACTTCGGAAATGGCCACCGAACACGAAGCTAAAGATATGATAGATGGCGACTTTAGCACCTATTTCAACTCGAAATCAGGGGCAATTACAACATGGCCATTTCTATTCGATTTTTATTTCGAGAAAGCCGAGAAGATAGACTATATTATACATACACCTCGCCAAGATAGCGGAAATAAATGGGGAGCCATAGGTAAACTCGAATTATGGATTGCGACAGAATCGGCACCCGAATTGAAAAAATATGGGGAATATGATTTCGGAAAAGTTTTAATAAAGCCATCAATAATAACCTTAGAGCAACCTATCGAAAAACCAACACAGATTCAATTTAGAATAATGTCGGGATACGAAGACAGGGTAAGTTGCGCAGAAATGCAATTCTTCCAAAAAAGTACCGAAGAAGATTATGATTACCTCCAAATATTCGCCGATAAATCATGCTCTGAGATTAAAGAAGGTATTACCGAAGATGATTTAAATAAAATACCCGATCTATTCTACAAAAATATAGCCCTTGCAATATTTAAAGGAACATACGATAAAGAATTTAGAATTCAGGAATACAGACCCTACCAACATCCCGATATAATAGCTAAAATAAATAAAACAGAAAAATACAGCCTAAAAGATAACGCCACCGGAATGTATGTAGCAAATGCAGGAGATGAACTAGTTGTTTTTGTAGGAGATGCAAAAGGACAAGAATTAACCTTGAACATTAGAGATTATCAAACAAATGCTGAAACCTCTTTCTCTCTCCAAGAAGGGTTGAACGTATTTTATCCATCTATTTCGGGATTAATATACATTTACAACCATACTCAAGAGGATATTCCATTGCTATTGACTACAGATGCAGAAAAGAAAAAAGCTGCAACAAAGACAGTGAAAATACATATTGCTACGGGCGAAATCAATGGATATTTTGATATACAAAAACACACCGCAGATGACTGGACTCGAATTCTTACTAATTATGGTAAACATACTGAAATAGACATTTTAGGAAAACACTCTCATATCACATGGAGAACATCCGACTATCGGACAAACAATACAGATATTATACTAATGACCAATTATCTGGATGCAGTTATAAAACAGCAAAACGAGATTATGGGTTTATTTTACTACAAAAAGGAATTTAAGAACAGAGCCTTTATACATGTCGACTATTCTGCTCCGGCGGCTTATGCAACATCATATAGAACTGCTTATAGCTTAGGATATATAAATGTATTTTGTACAGAGGAAGGATTCTTATCCCGAATGTGGGTTGTAGGTCACGAAATAGGTCACGTGAATCAAACCCGTCCAGGGGTAAAATGGGCTGGGACAACAGAAGTAACCAACAATATGTATGCAATGTATAATCAACAGCAAATATTGGGAGACGCCGTTCGCCTCAACACGGGTGCTGATAGTTATGAGAATGCTTTTAAAGCCATAATCCAAGATCAACAACCATGGATACTACCTAATGACTACAATAAGCACATGCTAAAACTCCCCCCATTCTGGCAATTAAAACTATATTTTGTAGATATCCTAAAACAAGAACATTTTTATCATAACTTATTCGAACACTACCGAGTTACAGAAGATTTGAGTCAGGCATTACTAGGAGATAATTACCATGGTATGCTTCAGCTTGATTTTGTACGACAAGTATGTAATACTGGAAAAATGAATATGATTGACTTCTTCGAAGCTTGGGGTTTTTTAAGACCGGTAGATGTTGTTGTTAATGATTATGGTAACAAGACAATGAAAGTTACACAAAAACAGATTGATGATCTAAAAGCTGAAATCGTTGCCAAGAATTATCCAAAACCAGCGATTGTTGTTCAAGACCTTACCGATTTAAACTATCGCCAATATATTAGATAACAAAGTATAAATTCCACTAGAATATAAATATGAAACAATATCCAAATTATCTATTAAGTATATCTATCATCTTATGCTCAATACTTATAAGCTGCGATGACAAGGTAGAGTATGTAGACTCGAAAGAGCCGCAAAGTATCACCATTCTCAATATAACAGATAACATTATACCGATACATACCACCGAAACATATCAGGTAGAACTTGCTGTACTTCCCGAAGATGCTGAGTTTAAAGATCCGCCATTATATGAGTACATATCGGGAGATGAAGAGGTATTTACCATATCCGACAAGGGTTTAATTACCGGAATAGGTGTTGGTGAAGCGGTTTTGTATATCAATTCAACAAATTACCCTGCTTTAAAGACAAAAAGCATAGTAAGTATTACTGATCGAACTTTTGATGTTGAAGAAATAATTATAGACGATAAGTTTAAAGATCTTACTATAGCCGTAGGTACAACTATTGATTTCAGCACTAAAATCAATATTAAACCCGAAAACGCTACAAATAAAAAACTAGGTTACTCGTCATCTAATACCGAAGTGGTTTCTATCACAGAAGCAGGCATCATACAAGCCTTAAAGAATGGAGCATCAACAGTAAAAATCAGCGCAACAGATGGTAGCTCCAAGTTTATTGAATGCAAAATTACAGTAAAGGAAGCCACTTATACCGATCTTGACAGAGCGGGCTGGATTGTGATACCATCTCATAAACTGCCTAAGGATGCTTCTATAAACAATGCTGCCGAAAGCCTCATTGATGGAGATTTAAAAACATGCATGTCTATGGTAAAACCCGGTAAGTCTTACGATGGAGTAACTGTTTCTGCCGATGAGCAAGTATTCTTTGTAATTGATATGCAAAAAGAGGTCGAATTTGATTACTTGGGCATACAACACCGCACAAGTAATACAAATGAGTATTTAAGACCTTACGGATTCTCTATCTATGGAAGTAATAACGGAACAGAATTCAGCACCATAGAAGAGAACCTCGTCGGAGAGCCTTCCCAACCTGAGTACAAGCTAAATCTGCCAACCAGTGTTAAGTATAGGTATATTAAAGTAGTATACAGTCTTTGGGATACTAAGACTGGAAGCACAATACAATTAGCAGAGCTTAATATTGGAGCTAAACGTTTTTAACAAAACAAAAGACCAATAAACAGTTAATAAAGAAGGCTGTCGAAAATAAATCGACAGCCTTTTTCTTATCCTTAAAATATATATTCTATTTTATTTATCCCACCAAACTCTTGATGTCATCTTATCACCATCCGCAAGATTAGCAATTGCAGCCTGATAGTTTGCAGCATTGATAGTTGCTTCCGATATTGGATATGTAAAACGACGTGGAATAGTTCCATTGGTAGCATTACCATAATAGTTGATTTCTTTCAACACTGGGTAACCCGATCTTCTCCAGTTAGCCCAAGCTTCATATTCATCAATAAAGGTAACAACCCAATATTGAGTGTTGATTTGATTCAAAGCATCAGCATCATTATAAGGATTGTCCTGCAAATATTTTGCAATCTGCTCTGAGCTGATTCCCCTTACTCCATAATCCGAAATTTGTTCCATTGCAGCTTTAACAGCAGCCTCGTAATAAGTCTTTGCACTTCCGGCAATCCAACCACGATAAGCAGCCTCAGCCATCAACAATAAATTTTCGGCATGGGTAATCACCAAAGTTGGTGCATCCAATCGAGAATAAGTATAACGATTTACAACCGAGTATTTATTGATATCACCTGGCCAGTTAGGAGCTTTTGAGATATCTGTTGCACCTCCCAGTTGATCGAATCCATTAGGCATACCCAATTGAGCCACAGCTGTAGTGTCTCCGAATTCAAATTTCGAATCCAAGACCCCATATTTAGGATTTTCACAAACTGTTGTAGTATAAATAAGACGTGGATCCTTGGTATTTCTCAAATGATTGAGAAAGGTTAAGCTTACACGAGAAGCATCGGGATCAAGATGGCAAAGCACTTTACCCGAAGCTTGTGCTGCATCATCCGTTGTTGCATCATGCTCTATAGTTGCACTTTCGGCATTATTAGCATACACACCACCATCTACTGCCTTTTTCACCCATTTCTGAGCCTCCGCAGGATCTACTTTCGATAATCTCATACCTAATCTAAGCATTAGCGAATAAGCTGTTTTTCTCCAACCATCAACATCACCTTTATACATAATATCAGCAGCTTTAATATTGTTGGGTTTCGAAGCATCCAATGTTTGAGCAGCCTCATCCAACTCTTTCAACATATCCATATAGATACTTTGCTGAGTGTCGTACTTCGGATATTTAATTCCTGAGATATACCCCTGACCTGCTTCCGAATAGGGAACATCACCATACATATCAGTCATTCTATGCATCAAAAGCACTCGCACAATACGAGTCATCTGAAATTCGTTCACTCTTGTTGCATCATCTTTCCATGCAAAGTACACCTCCATCAATGTTTTTATTCCTGAATCATACGAATCGAAATAGGCGGCATTATAACCTGCATCAAACGTATATTTATCTCCTGCCCAATATCCTTGTGTAGAAGACAAGTGCTGCATCATGGTACTACAATATATGAGATTGTTACGCCAAGCTGCCCAATCGCGTCCTGCAACAAACACCTGCGCACCTGTAAACATCATCTCGAACTTCATTTTATCTCCTGTAACGTGCTGAGGATCGCTGTTTACATCACCAAAGTCTCCGCAACTCGATGAGCCGAACAACAAAGTTACAGCGGTCAGTATATATAATATTTTACTTTTCATATTGTTTCAATTTAAAACTGTTTCATTTAAAATCTGCTATTCTTGTTTCTTAGAATTTCACATTCACATTAAAACCAATGCTTCTTGTTGGTGGATAACCATTCAATTCTAAACCTTGTCCATTTGTGTTATTATAAGCAGATTCAGGATCAATATTAGGAGTATGTTTCAATAGTGTCCAGATATTACGACCAACCAACGATAAGCTCAATGCTTTTACGAAAGAACCGCGAATCATAGATTGAGGCACACGATAAGCAATAGATAATTCCCTCAATTTGATAAAACTTGCATCATATACGAATTCCTCATCAATTGGACTTTCTGACGAAATTCGTCTCCAATACAATTGCGCATCCACAGCTTTAGTATTCGGAGTCCAAACAGGATTACTTGTTGTTCCCGTATTTACAACACCCTTACCAACATAACCACCTTCGCGTCCACCCAGAGTTTCTTTCTGTAAACCTGCGGAATACAAATTGAGATTTGTTCCTGAGAATATTTTAGCTCCAAATTTATAGTCTAACAAGAATGCCATAGAGAAGTCTTTATAACTAAATTCGTTACGGAAACCTCCAGTCACTTTAAAGATACCATTGCCTAGCACTTCTTGGTTATCGCTACGTACTGCATAACCATCTTTATCGTATATTCTGTCTCCATTCTCGTTGGTTTTGTATTTGTACCCAACAATTTGTCCATATGGGTCTCCTACAATATTCATAACCACAGCAGTACCGTTACGAGCCTGTGCACCATCTATCGACAGCGATTTAACGCCTCCCAGATATTTAATTTCACTATTGTTATAAGCAATATTAAAAGACGTATTCCACATAAAGTCTTTCGTTCTCACGGGTACAGCATGTACCATAGCTTCGATCCCTTTATTTTGAATCTCTCCAATATTCATTACAGCACCATAATAGCCCGAAGTATAACTTGTAGATACTGTTGTAATATCGTCTGTTGTTTTCTTTTTATAAACAGCCATATCAAAACCTAAGCGATTGTTTAAGAATTGAACATTCAGACCTGCTTCCCATTCCTGAATTTTCACAGGACGTAAATCCGCATTCGGAATATTACGATTAGTTACCTTACCTACCGATTGTCCTTGAATTTTGAATGTCTCCAATGAATACGTTAAGTAGTTTTGATATGGAATAGTTCCATTCGACGCCTCTGCATAAGATGCTCTGATTTTACCTGAATAAACCCAGTCTGGTAATTTAAAAGCTTCACTAAACATAAAACTAGTACTTACCGATGGATAGAAATAGTGGTTGTTATTAGGATTAAGTGTAGAGAACCAGTCGTTACGACCTGTAAAGTTCAAGAACAGATAATCTTTAAAGCCGAAATCGGCTGTTCCATATACCGAGTTTACACGATACTCGGAGTAAGTTTGTGTATAAGGTCGGTTTGCCACATTATTAGCTGAATAGAAAAAAGGAATAATAAATGGGCCTATTGAACCATCTGTACCGAACGATTTATTTACGGTTCTTTGTGTATTCCCTCCAAATGTAGCATTAATAGAGAACGATTCACCCACTTTTTTATTAAATCCAAGTAAGTAATTACCATTCAACTCATAGTAATTTCTTTCCCACTCCTCAATCTTACCACCTGGATCGGCTCCCGACCCCGTTGGTATTATCAACTGATAATCCATTATATATCCATCGCGAGTTACTTGTCCTTGAGCATACAACCAATCGGTTATATCATACTTAAGAGTTGCACCGGTAGTCAAACGATTGCGGCGGGTAGAATTACTACGCTCATGTGTCAAGAAGTAAGGATTATTGAAATATACGTTATTACCAGGCAACAATTCCGAACGGTCTGTATCAACAGCAGGCTTCAACCATCTTACATCATAAGAGTTTGCTAAATAAAGCAATGTGGCATTTACGTTGGCATTACCATCCGAAAGGTTGGCTCTGTTTCGAACCTTTTCGAAAATATAGTTCGCTGTAACATTAAGGTGTAATTTAGGGGTTATATTATATGTTGTATTCATATTAATCCCTTGTTGCCTCAAGCCTGAATTAGGTATAATTGATTGATCCGTAATATTAGAAAAACCAATACGATATACTATTTTATCTCCACCTTTTCCGCTTAAAGCTACCGATGTCTGATTTGTAATACCCGTATTATAAAACTTTTTCCAGTTATCAACAGGATTGTATGCATATTCATTTCCAAGGAAGTTGATGGCTTTACCACCATCCATTTTTTCTCCCCAACTTGACGAATATGATTCTATCGCAGCAGTCTGCGACATGGGTCTATTATTTTGGGTACCTTGTCCGTACACTTTTTGAAATTCACGATGGTCATAAATAGAATTGAAAGTTAAGTTATTATTAACCTCAATACCTATTCCATCAACAGCTTTCGAACCCGATTTGGTTGTAATCAGAATTGCTCCATTACCTCCTCGATAACCGTACAAGGCAGATGCAGCAGCCCCTTTCAACACTTGAATATCGGCAATATCATCGGCATTAATATTAGATAGCCCGTCGCCCATTTCGGCACCACCCCATGTTCCTGAATTACCTTGTGTACTGTTATCAAACGGAATTCCATCTATAACATACAAAGGTTGGTTATTTCCGGTTAATGAGGCATTACCACGAATTACTACACGACTACTACCACCTGGCCCTGTTGCATTATTGGATACACTTACCCCTGCAACTTTTCCGGTCAAAGCATTTCCCAGATTAATATCACGAGACTCGGTAAAGTCCGACCCTGAAACTTGTGTAGTAGAATAACCTATAGATCGGGCTTGTCGTTTTATACCAAGAGCTGTTACTACAACCTCTCCCAAGACTTGGCTATCCTCATTCAACGTCACATTGACAGTCGTTTTTCCAGCAACGGCAACTTCTTGCGTTCTGAAACCTAGATAACTAAACACAAGAATTGCATTCTGATCGGGAATATTGATAGAATACTTACCATCCAGATCTGAAATAGTTCCACTGGTAGAGCCTTTTACAGTGATTGTTACACCCGACAAAGGCTCTCCCGTCTTATCAACGATCAGCCCTTGTATGGTCTTTGCTTGTTGCTGCTCAACAACTATCAGACTACCCTCATAAGAATTTACAGGGGCAGTCGATGAAGCAAACAAAAGATTACTTGAACAACAGACGGATAATGCTAAGGTTGCAAATGCGGTCCGTTGAAAACTTTTTCCTAAATGAAGATAGGATAATTGAAATTTGTGCATCATAAGATGAAAAGTTAGAGTTTATTTACACGTTGTTTTTCAAAATTTTCGGAGTTATTAGAAATAAAGTAATAGCTATCCGAAATATATTCCTGATTAACAGAATATAGCTTTAAGAAGTGTTTATCATGGTTTGAATTATATTAAGAAATAAAAATCACTACGTAAGTCAACGAGTACAAATTACGGAATATTTCAATAAAAATTGTATCATTATGACAAAAACATCTCAAAAACTACACAAATCACAATCTATCAACAATTTACACACAACACAATAACAAACAATAATTTAATTAACACAAATGAGTAAAAAATAAAGAAAAAAGAGAACTTTTAGAGATTAAAAAAATGACACAATGATATAAAATATAAAAAATAAAGTTTTCCTAAAATATACTATGACAGCCAAACAAAGTCACTGGAATAATCTTATTTTTGTGTTCAAATTCTCTTTTATATGAAAATAAGTCTTCTTGTTATAGGTAAAACTGATGCCGGATATTTTGTGGATGCCATTCGTGAATATGAAAACAGATTAGGACACTATATCCCTTTCGAAATGCAAGTAATACCTGACATCAAAAACACAAAAAGCCTTACCGAAGATCAACAAAAAGAGAAAGAGGGAGAACTAATAATCAAAAACTTACAAGCAGGAGACTATATTGTATTACTAGATGAGCGTGGCAAGGAGCTCTCCTCTATGCAATTTGCTTCGTACATAGAGAAGAAGACACACACAGTTGCAAAACGCCTTGTATTTATCATAGGAGGACCTTATGGTTTTGCTGAAAAAATATACGGTAAAGCTTCCGAAAAAATTTCATTATCCAAGATGACTTTTTCCCACCAAATGATTCGCTTGGTTTTTATAGAACAACTCTACAGAGCAATGACTATACTAAACAACGAACCTTACCATCACGAATAAGACTCAATTTCGGAGCATTTGAAATGTTAATTATTTTAGCGTATGGGTAATTATTTTATTATTTGTTCAGGATTAACTATAAAATACCTTACCTTTGTTACTCATTTAAGTTATCTGTATCGTTATGTGGAGCCATCTCTCCAACAAATGCGTTTTTTTATTGTTTAGATCTCTAGTTTTGCGAGTCTACAAGCCTTGTCGCCTGCAAACTAATCTGGATAAACACAAGTCCCATCATTATATCTCTACTGAATGAATTACTTGTGGAAACATAATAAGAACCTTACAGTTGAGCAACTCAAGCCTCAGCTATCCCCCCTACAGCGTAAAGAAAATCTATTCCTTTTTATAATCCCTAAACTATCAAATTTTATCATGAGGAGAAAACTGCTTTTTCTGCTTTTCACTATTTTATTTAGTTCGATCTCGGCCTTTTCGCAAAATGTGATAAAAGGTACAGTAGTCGATAAAGACACCAAAGAACCCTTAATTGGCGTATCGGTGTATTCTGAAGGAGCCAAAGTTGGAACATCAACAGATCTTGACGGATCGTTCAGTTTAAATGTTTCAACATTACAAGGTAAAGTAACATTCACTTATGTTGGATACAGTCCTCTAAAGCTAGATGCAAAAGGCGATTTAGGTACTGTTGAATTAGAAAGTAGCTCCATAGGTCTTAGAGACGTGGTGGTTACATCTTCTGTTGCAATCAGACGTAAAACTCCGGTAGCAATGTCGGTAGTTGAACCTGAAATGCTAGAAGCTAAATTAAGCTCTCAGGAATTTCCTGAAATTTTGAAATCTACACCGGGGGTATATGCCACTAAACAAGGTGGAGGTTACGGAGACTCGCGTATTACTCTACGTGGATTCGAATCAGCTAATATTGCCGTAATGGTAAATGGCGTTCCTGTTAATGACATGGAATGGGGAGGCGTTTACTGGTCTAACTGGGCTGGGCTTTCAGACGTAACACGCTCGTTACAAGTACAACGTGGTCTTGGAGCATCTAAAATAGCTGCACCATCAGTTGGAGGGACGATTAATATCCTTACTAAATCGACCGATGCTCAAAAAGGAGGATCTGTATTATATAGCTTAGGTAATGACGGATATAACAAAGTTCTTTTCAGCATATCAACAGGTCTTAGCAAAAACGGATGGGCAATGAGTTTTGTTGGAGGTAAGAACTGGGGTAACGGTTATGTAGTAGGTTCGGAATTCGAAGCATATACATGGTACGCTAATATCTCTAAGATAATAAATGCCGATCATCAATTGTCTTTCACTGCTTTCGGATCGCCTCAATGGCACAATCAACGTTATAATAATGACAAAATGTTGATTACAGAATGGCAACAACAAAAAGATAAATACCAATTCAATCCAACTTACGGATTCGATGCTCAAGGACAACGTGTAAATGCTAACCGCAACCGTTATCACAAACCTCAAATTTCATTGAACCACTCATGGTCTATCAATGAAAAATCGAGCTTATCATCTGCACTTTATCTATCTATCGGTGATGGAGCAGGTAATGCATGGAGAGGTAATTCTGCTGTATATTCGAACCTTTATGGAACAACAACAGCAACAGGGACATTAAACCATGCTTACCGTAATCCGCTTACCGGTTATATGGATTACACCAAACTACAAAAAGATAACTCTGAGAATGTGAATGGCTCACAAGCTATATTAACTGAATCTCGTAACAACCATATCTGGACAGGTTTAATCTCAACTTATACAAGTCAACTTACCGACGAAATTAATTTTTACGGAGGTATAGACCTACGTTATTATGCAGGTTTGCACGATGGTAAGATTGTAGATTTGATGGGAGGACAATTTTACATTGACCCTGCTCGTGCCAACATCAAGGATCCCAACAGTACTGTAAATAAATATGATAAATTAAAAGTTGGAGATGTTGTGTATCGTGATAACACAGGATATGTTGTTCAAGAAGGAGTATTCTCTCAAGCAGAATATAACAAAGACGCATTAAGTGTATTTATCTCTGGATCTGTATCAAACAACACCTATTGGAAAGTTGACAGATTCTATTACAGCAAAGGAAATCAGAAATCGGAAGTAAAAAGCTTCCTTGGATTCAACATCAAAGGAGGAGCCAACTACAACATAAGCGAAGAACATAACGTATTCTTTAATACAGGATATGTATCTCGTGCTCCATTTATGAGTGGTGGTTATTTTACATCTATACACACCAGCAATGCTGTGAATAAGAATGCGATTAACGAAAAACTATTCTCAGCAGAGGTTGGATATGGATATCGCTCTAAAATCTTCACAGCTAACCTGAACGTGTATTACACAAAATGGATGGACAGAACTTCTGTTAGATCGTTTGGTAATGATCAGAATGCATTTGTCAATCTGGGAGGACTTGATGCACGTCACCAAGGTATAGAACTTGATATGGTGTTTAAACCAACACATAATCTGGAACTAACCGGTATGGTATCTCTTGGAGATTGGATATGGGATAGTAAAGCTTCGGGGTTAGTTTATGACGCATATGGACAACCAAGTGATGGAAAGAATGTAATCACTCCTGAAGAGCAACTTCCGATCACAATCGACATGAAAGGCGTTAAAGTAGGTAACTCTGCTCAAACAACTTTTGCTGCAGGAGCAAGCTACAAATTATTAGATGGTCTTACTGTTGGAGCAGACTTTACATTCTTGGCTAATAACTACGCTGATTATGCAATAGAAGTTCCCGATATTGGCGGAACATATAAATACTATACTCCTTTTAAAGTGCCAGATGTAGGATTATTGGACTTACGAGCAAATTACCGATTCAAGATGGGACCTTTCGATGCCAATTTGATGGGTAATGTGAATAACGCTTTAAATCAGGTATACATTTCAGATTCCAGAGATTTAAATCCTAGAAATCCGGGAACTCACAATGACTGGACACAGGTTGCTGTGATGTATGGTTTTGGAAGAACATATACTACTACCTTGAAAGTGAATTTTTAATCGGAAATAGAAAATGAAAATGAATAAATATATATTATTATTGGTAATAATACTCACAGGTATATTTTCATCTTGTGATTATAATGATCGATTCGACGGATTCGACGAGCTTTCGAGACCTAAAAATGTATTGCAAGAAAACTATACGTTTGCAGCGGAAGATATTGCCACCATTGCAAAGGCATTAAATGCGAATAAGAATGCAAAAGATTCGGCAACCGCAAAAATTCTGAATGCTGATAAGATGTTTTCTGAAGCAGCTGATGCAAAACTACTTATGCCCTATTTGCTAGCAGCGAGGTACTACTCGGCAGACGTTAAATCGTCGGTAAAAGTGACTTACGATTTCAAAGAAGGACGAAACAAAGTTGTGACCAACCTATCTACTGCTCCTTATGTAGTTACAGAGAGCGATTACAAACTAATCTGGGGTGATAATTTTGTAACAGCTTTTACACCTAGCAAATCTCCTGAAAAATCGATACCTGTAATTCTAACAAAGAATGTAGCTTCTCCTAAAGAAGGAATGTTCAAAAATGTAGAGTATTATTATTCAGCAGAAGAACCAGTAACAACTATCGTAGAAAGTAAAATTTTCGAAGAAGATTTTGATAGCCATCCTGCCGGATCGGGAGTATTAGTAGCTATCGACGCTTGGATTAATAAAGACCTGAAAGGCTCTATTGGCTGGCAAAACAGAACATATTCTAACAATAATTATGCTCAAGTTTCGTCTTACAATACTAAAGCTGTTAATGATGTTAGATTAATCACCAAAGTTATTGATTTGACAGGAATGAATAGCCCTAAATTTACATTCGACATTGTTGTTGGTAATTTTACTGCCAGCTGTTTATCAATAGAAGTTTCTGACAATTTTGATGGAAAAGAATCTAATATAACAGCTGCAACATGGAAAGATGTTACAAGCAGCTTTACCATACCTCAACCTGCTAGTGGTTACACTACATGGGCAAGTGCGGGCACCTTAGATTTGAAAGCATACAAGGGCAAGAAAGTTTATATCTCATTCAAATATTCGGGAGATGATACTTCAACTCCAAAGAAAACTACAACTTATCAATTAGATAATGTAAGAGCCTTTGATGAGATAATGGGCATAGATGTAAAAAACAAAGAATTACAATATACAGCTTACAAGTACAGAAATGCTAAATGGCAATCGGCTGCCGACTCGGTAGTTAGCCTTCAGCCAGCAGATTATGATGCTATGGGTCTGAAGTTCTTAACTACAGCACAAGCACCCAATTTCTTACCTGCATTCCTGAGACTTAAATTTCCTTTTGCACAAGAAGGATTCACTAAAACAGTTGTATACAAAACATCTGCAACCGCATGTTATGCCGATGAATACATATTTTCTAAAGGAACATGGTCTGCTAATACTTTCGTTCTTACAATAACAGATCAGTTCCTTCTTTCGAACCAAGGATGGGTATTCGATCCTACTCTTCATTTCCTTTTGAAAAAGGGAAAAGAACCAACAGATGGTTATATGATGGTAGTAAATTATGTAGCAGCTCATCAAGCAATAGCAAATCCAGCATTAGTAAGTAGTTACGGGGATTCTGAATTTTATTACGGTTTCAATGCTAACTATGGTAATATAACCTATCGCGATAAGGACAGATCTATAGATCCTGCATATCCAGCATCGGGAACCATTCAGGAGAAAGTTGCGTTTATGGATCAACGTACTATTGAAGCTATGCAGTTAATTCTTACACTTAAATACCCTGATGCGCAACCTCAGGTAAATGGAATTGATCAAATGGCAGAAGTCACAGGACTTATCTATTCGAATCCTTCGAGTAATAACTCTAACGAAAACTGGACATACACTCTTCAATGTGTAGGAAATAAAGAATGGAAATATATCCAAAGAGTATCTGAATACGGAACTATTGAGAAAGCTGAATAAGAAAAGCTAATTCAATCACTATATACTTAAAGAGCTTGCCCGAAAAGGCAAGCTCTTTTGTTTTTCTTATTTTATTCGGATAGGTCGAGAAATTTATATTCCTTTGCAACTCATTTATTTTATGTTATGGAACGAATTACTAGTCTGCAAAATAATCGTATAAAAAATATAGTAAAATTGAGTAAAGCTAAAGAACGCAAAGCTCAGAACCTTTTTATATTAGAAGGTGCACGAGAACTTTCCCTCGCACTTTCTGTGGGTTACATAATAGATTCGGTATTTATTTGTCCTGAATTATTTGATAAAACAGACTATCCACAAGTTTTGAACACTATCAATGATGATGTTAAATATGAGGTATCGGAACAAGTATTTGAGAAAATAGCTTACCGTGAAGGCTCGGATGGACTCATTACACTAGCTAAACCAAAGTCTCATACTTTATCAGACCTTAAGCTGAACGACAATCCTTTTATTATTATACTCGAGGCTGTAGAAAAACCCGGAAACTTAGGGGCTATACTTAGAAGTGCTGATGCAGCGCAAGTAGATGCAGTAATTATTTGTGACCCATTGACAGATATATATAATCCCAATGCAATAAGATCGAGTGTAGGATGTATCTTTACCGTACCCACTGCCATTTGCTCCTCTGACGAGGCTCTAATATGGCTAAAAGCGAACAAGATCAAATCGTTTGCAGCCGAATTACAAGCATCAAATTGGTATCACGAAGAAAACTACACACAACCTTCTGCAATTGTTATGGGAACAGAAGCTGATGGACTCACTTCCTTCTGGCTGAATAATGCTGATCGTAGGATTAAAATTCCGATGAGGGGTAAAATTGACTCCCTGAATGTATCAGTCTCTACGGCAGTTATAACCTTCGAGGCTATGCGACAACGAGGTTTTTAATCTATTACTTATATTTTACGTAATCTAACAATAGCAATGATCGGGTATTCTTTATTCTTATCCACCTCTTCTATAAAACCATCCATTACAAATCCCACTTCGAAACATTGTCGCAGTAAGTCATTTAAAGGTCTGTGATAATAGTAATGCAATACAGGCTGCCCTTCTATTGCAATATCTTCGTGAGCATAAGCTGTCATATACCTCCCTTCAGGTCTTTCGAAACAAGGATGATGTGTAGCAAAAACAAATACACCTCCTGTTTTCAACATTTCGTAAACAGCTTTTAGTAATGGTTCTATATCAGAGATATCCATTATTGCCATATTAGAAACAGCCTTATCAAAAGGTCGCTTTCCCCTTAATGATAATAGTTGAGAATAGTCAGTTGCATCACAAACATGAAAGCTAATTTTAGACAACCAATCAGCGCGTCTTTTCTTAGCATGAGCAATGAGCTTTTCACTATAATCAAGAGCAATAACATAAGCCCCAGATTCGGCTAACCGCTCAGAAAAATTACCATTACCGCAAGCAATATCCAAAATCAGATCATTTTCTTTACTATCTAATAGCTTTTCTACTGATGGTCGTACTATATTGCAATGAAAATAGTTAGATTGCTGCCCCATGACTGAATCCCAATAATCAGCATTAGTTTCCCAGCGCTGTTTACTATCTTCATTAGTTTCACTAAAATTACTCATATCTTCCTTTTTTAAAATCGCTCAACTACAAACAAAAAAGAAGAGAAAAGCAACAGTTACGAAGCTTTTCTCTTTATATATTTAAGGACTCTTATTAGCTTAGACTAAAATTAATTAGCTGGCTCTGGAGTTGACTCTGGCGCTTGTGGCAATTGAGGAACCGCTGTTGGTTGTGGCGATTGCATATCAGGAGCTTCAGTATTATCAACTGGTGCTGCTATCTGAAGTGGTTGTCTATTTTGAGTATTGCTAGTTATCACTTTTGTACTTACCATACTTAAAAGAATAACTGTTCCAGCCAAAACCCATGTAGTTTTTTCCAAAACGTCAGCTGTTTTAGGAGCTCCCATAAATTGGTTAGACGATGAAAAATTAGAAGATAAACCTCCACCTTTTGATTTTTGAACTAAAACAACCAAGACCAAAACAATAGACACTATAATGGTCAAAATAGAAAGAACAATTTCCATATCTTTTATTTATTTTTATTCGAATTTTTTATTACTTTTTCTAAAAATGATAATTGGTCTGCAAAGTAAATATTTTTTTCGGGATAATTCAAGCTCAAACGCTTAATAATTTCATATGCACGGTTATATTTCTTCTGTTTAATATAAATATTAGCAAGAGTTTGCGTAAAAAAGAAATCATCATCCAATTCCTCCTCTGTTTCATCCTGTAAAGGCACATCGTCTCCATCATATAAATTATCTTCGATTGATGGATCAAAAGTGATTCGCAGGCTTTCTTTATCCTGAGCTTTAGTCATAAAGCTATCAATAATACTCTGATGCTTCAGTTGAACAGTATCTTCAAAAGATTCAAGTTCCTCTACAATTTCAAGTTCTGTCTCTATACTATCAGATACAATAGCCTCTTCCGTTCCTTTATTATGAATATCTATATCCTCTATCGAAAACGAAGGGATACTATCAACATTAACCTTCTCATCAAGTGCTGTATCTTCAGAGGACTCGAGATATGAAAAGTAATCAAGAGAAGCCATGCTCGAATTTATTATAGCATGCTCCAACTCTCGTTGTTCATCCACGTTATCCAGAGTCTCAAAAAATGCGCTTATTAGCACATTGGTACGGCTCTCGGATAAGGTATGCCCCGTTTGTTTCTGAAATTCTTTATATTCGGCACTCATTACATAATAAAACAGCGCCTTCCTATCCATTACAAAAGGAGCTAATCTATTTAGTTCCGAGGAAAAATTATCCGATTCGCAAACATGCAAACACTTTATATAAGTATATAATCCGGCTTGAAAAAAGGGGTATTTTTTCGTCAATAGTTGCAATTTAAGGAGCATAGAAGCATCTGGCTCTTTCTTCAATTCAACCAATTCATAAAAATCCTTTATATTCATAGCCTTCTCGTATTTTCAGGTATTATATATATTACCAATTTGCCATTGTCGCATTAAATATCTGGTCTACAATCTCCTTATTCAATTCTTCTACCAGCTCGGCCTCTATGTCCGTCAACATCTTATTACTATCGAAATTCTGATAAGCAGAGAAAGTTTCCTCTTTATCCTCTTGAGGATTTACGTTATTATGAAAACGCATCCTTACGGTCATCGTCAAACGCGTTTGCGATGCAAATTGACCATCCTGCACGGCCAAAGGCATAAGATCATAACCTATAATCTCTCCTTCTATCTCAAGGTCAGCAACTCTGTTTGTAACTAACTGAAGTTTTGTATTTCGAAGAAACACATCTCTCATATGCTCACTAAACTCTTGTGACAACTGAGGATATACTAGTCTGGCTTGATTCTGAAAATCTTTAATTTCTAAAGTCTTTATCTTACTATAATCAATCGATGCACCATTAAACTGGTACGAAATACGACACGATACAGCAACTACTAATATTAATAAGCAAGAAATCAGTTTTCTCATAAATTCTCTAAATTGTATTCTTTGATTTTTCGATACAATGTACGCTCCGATATTTTTAAATCCTGAGCCGCATATTTACGTTTTCCACTATGGCGCTCAAGAGCTTTTTTAATCATATCCTTCTCCACATCCTGAAGCGAAACAGCTTCCTCTTCATAATCGTTGGAGTCTATATCCTCTGCATCTTTCGATATAGGAAGAGAGGCTACAGATGGATTCTCATTATATTTAACGGGAACTGTTATGTTCGTATTTGTATCTTTATCAATCACAGTAAATGCAGATGATGTAGGAATTACCGATTCACTTCCTAAATGAGAAGAATCTTTACCGGCAATCAGATCATGCACAACCTTCTTTAATTCATTCATATCTTTTCTCATATCAAAAAGCACTTGATAGAGAATTTCACGCTCGCTATTAAACAACTTATTATCAGTTCCGCCTGCATTGATAGTCCCTATGGGTACGATACCTACTTCGTTTGCAGGAAGATATTGTTTTAATATATCAGAGCCAATTTCTCTCACCTGTTCGATAATGGAAATTTGTTCTGTTATATTTTTTAGTTGACGCACATTTCCCGGCCATCTGTAATTCTTCAAAACTTCGCGTGCATCAGCAGTTAAAGCAATAGATGGCATTTGATATTTTTCGGCACATTCGCTCGCAAATTTCCTGAATAGTAGAGGAATATCATCCTTACGCTCTCGTAATGCTGGTACACGAATCGGAACAGTATTTAAACGATAATATAAATCTTCGCGAAACCTTCCGTTTGCCGTAGCTGTCACCATATCCAGATTGGTTGCAGCAACTACTCGCACATCGGTTTTCTCCACTTTCGAAGAGCCTACTTTCATATACTCTCCACTTTCCAGAACACGTAACAAACGAGCCTGAGTAGATAAAGGAAGCTCCCCTACCTCATCCAGAAATAGAGTTCCTCCATTGGCAACTTCAAAGTATCCCTTACGTTCGCCTGTAGCTCCTGTAAAAGAACCTTTCTCATGCCCGAATAACTCTGAATCGATTGTTCCTTCCGGAATAGAGCCACAGTTTACTGCGATATAAGTACCATGCTTACGGCGACTAAACTGATGGATAATCTGCGGGAAACTTTCCTTTCCGACTCCACTCTCTCCTGTCACCAACACAGACATATCTGTGGGCGCAACCTGCAAAGCTATATCAATAGCTCTGTTCAAATCGGGACTATTGCCAATAATTCCAAATCGTTGCTTTACCTGTTGCATATCGGGTTTTGCCATATCGTATAATTATAAGTGCTTTGTCAGCTATACTGACAAATTTACATATTTAATTTGATCTCAAACAAACGAACCTCCTAAAAAGAAGCTTCTTTAAATAAGGCAGAATATTTATCGGAAAACATCACAGATGATAATCCATTCCTGTTTCATCAGAGTATCACCTTATATTTCTATATGAAAAATAAAACATTTGACTCTTTATATTTATTCTCCGTCTTTAGCCAAAGCATAAGTTTTATCCTTTAGAAAGTTACCAAGCTCTTCCAAATCGGCATGCTTAGCTATTTCATCCGGCATAATGGGTTCTCCAAAAACAACACGAATTGTTTTTCCTTTCTTATTATATACCTCATGCCCTAAGCGCAAACTACGTAATCGCCAATCAATAAGATCAAGAATGTTGAAAAACCAAGAATTCTCCCCACTAAAATACATAGGTACAACAGGAACTTTAGATCCCTTAATCAGCTTTATAACTGATGGTTGCCATTCTCTATCTCTAACAATCATTTTACCTTTTCTTATCTTAGTCTTTGATACTGCACCTGCGGGAAAAAAACCAAGTGGATGACCTCCTTTTATATGGCTTATACATTGCTTTACACCATCGAGACTTGACTTACTAGCAAGCTTTCCACTCTGATAAGGATTAACCGCAATAAAGTGCATCGACATAGTATCTATCATCCCTAAAATGAAATTAACCATCATCTTGTAGTCTGGTCGTATAGAACCCACAACATCAATTGCTGTAATTCCATCAATATGTCCGTATGCATGGTTAGATACAGTAATAAATGCCTGCCCCTCAAATTGATTCAAGACTTCGGGATTCTCAACTACTATATTTACACCAACATCTTTTAAAAGATGATTGCAAAAATCAACACCTTCATATTGCTTAGATGTATCATAAATTCGATTAACCTTATTTAAACCTGTAAGGCTCATCGCTATCTTAATAAGAATATTCCCAAAGCGTCCTCTAAAGATAGGATGTATGTTGCGAATTTCGTCGACACTGATTAGTTTCTCCTTCATCTAATTTAACCTATTATGTTTCTGCAAGTTTCATTCAATACTCCTTTTACATCCGAAATATAACATTAAAAACTTATGGAGTGAGTAAGTATTTGTAATAATATGCCTGTCTTTTCAGACGGAAAAATCGACCTGTATCATTTTTGTAATGATACAAGCCGATTCTATTTACTTTATCGAAAGTCTATTTCGCTAACGATTTTATAATTTCAATAATTTCAGCACCAGCAATTTCCGCATCCTCCATTGTTGAAGCCTCTGAATAAATACGAATAATCGGTTCGGTATTCGACTTACGCAAATGCACCCATTTATCAGGGAAATCAATTTTCACCCCATCAATATCAGTTACATCATAAGACGAAAACTTCTCTTTCACAGCTTTCAATATGGCATCAACATCAATTTCGGGAGTTAACTCTATTTTTTGTTTTGCAATATAGTATTCGGGATAAGTTGCACGCAACTCGCTTACCGTTTTTTTCTCATGAGCCAAATGAGTTAAAAACAATGCAATACCGACTAAAGAGTCACGTCCATAATGGCTAGCAGGATATATAACCCCTCCATTACCTTCTCCACCAATTACAGCATTGGTTTCTTTCATCTTTGTAGTTACGTTCACTTCTCCCACTGCGGCTGCATTATACTGCATACCATAGCGATTGGTTACATCACGCAATGCGCGACTTGAACTTAAATTGGATACCGTATTACCCGGAGTATGCTTCAACACATAATCGGCAACAGCAACCAAAGTATATTCTTCGCCAAACATTTCACCTTTTTCATCCACTAATGCCAAACGGTCAACATCAGGATCCACAACGATACCAATATCCGCTTTGCCAGACTTCATCAAACCCGATATTTCAGTCAAATTTTCAGCCAGAGGCTCAGGATTATGAGCGAAATCACCTGTAGGCTCACAGTTGAGCTCTACTATATCATTTACACCTAAAGCTTTAAGCAGCTTAGGTACAACTATTCCTCCAACTGAATTTACACAATCTATAGCTACTTTAAAGTTAGCAGCTTTAATTGCAGCAACATCTACTAATTTTAGATCGAGCACTGCCTTAATATGTGCATCCGTATAGTCTTTTTGGGTTATTTTCCCCAAATGATCAACATCTGCAAAAACAAATTCCTCAGCTTCAGCAATGCGCAGCACTTCAGCACCTTCTTCAGCATTAAGGAACTCTCCATTTTGATTAAGAAGCTTCAAAGCATTCCATTGTCGTGGATTGTGACTCGCTGTAAGAATAATCCCACCACAAGCACCTTCCATTGCAGTAGCCAATTCTGTTGTAGGAGTTGTTGCCAACCCTATGTTTACAACATCAAAGCCTATTCCCATAAGCGTACCTACAACGACTTGCTCCATCATAGTTCCCGAAATACGGGCATCTCTGCCAACTACTATTTTATTACTAATAGCTGTTGTGTTTTTCCGAATAAAAGTGGCATAAGCCGACACAAATTTAACAGCATCAAGAGGATTCAGTCCTTCACCAGCATATCCGCCAATGGTACCTCTGATACCTGATATTGATTTAATTAATGCCATAATAACCTATAGATTAGTTGTTAATAATTCTCGTATAATGCACTTGAGCATAATACATAGCTCTAAACGCAGCTAGTTGGTAAGTAGAACCACTTGCAAAAGGAACAATCAATCGCACCCTCGCACCTTCACCTACATACTGCAAAGGAGCAGTTATTCCGGTGGATAAGAAAAAATAATCGGGTAGATTCTGGTTAACACTCGTGTAAGTACTAACAATCCCATAATTAAATATCATAGGCTGTAATCTTGGCAGGTTATTAGTGGAAGTATCCAATTCGTTTACAGGCACTGTCATTGCCCCAGAAAATCTCACATTCACCTCTGAGCGCTTAACCGTACTTGCTCTATTGCCATTACCTGAGTCTACAACATTCATATATACTCCAGTAAGAGGATCTCTAAAAAACTCATTTTCAGCAAAAACTCCACTAGCAGGATAGTCACTTCTTACAGTTATATTATTCTCATTGATAAAACGAGCAATATTTTTACGCTCATTTTTTAATTTATCTGCGTATGTCTCAGTACTACTACAAGCCCCAAAAACAACACACAATCCGATAATAAAGCAAACCAGACCTAGTACTTTTCTCATTTTTTCTCTAGATTATTCTTATTATTTATCAACAATTCTGCATATTCAGGCAAGGTACATTCAAAAAGATCCATTGCCTCCACTAATGAACCGACAAATTCACCACCGGATGCATTTAAATGTCCTCCACCATTAAAACACTGTGAAGCAAATCTATTACAAGGGAAATCACCCTGCGAACGAAGCGAGACTTTAATCATATCATCATCTTCACGTAAAAAAACGGCGAAAGTTACTCCTTTTATATTTAACGGAAGATTGGCAAAGCCTTCGGTATCTCCTTTTTGAGAATTGAATCGCTTTTGATCTTCATTATCTAACCATATTAACCCAGCACCATACTCTTCATAAATCTTCATACGTTCCGACAGCATATGCCCCATCATACGATAGCGATCGGCTGTATAACTATGATATACTTTAGAGTAAATATAATCTTTATCTATTCCTTTATTAAGAAGCTGTGCTATAATATAATATATCTGCGCATCATTCGAATTATATGTAAATGCACCCGTATCGGTCATCATTCCCATATAAATAGCCTCTGCCGAATCTTTGCTCATCATTTCAAAATCGCCCATACGACATATCAACCTAAAAACCAATTCGCTGGTTGATGAAATCTCAGGATGAGAAATACATACATCACTAAATTCTGATGGATATGGATGATGATCCACTAATACTTTCTTCGCCTTAGAAACCTCAATAGCAACTCCAACATTTTTGATACGGCTCAAAACATTAAAGTCTAAACAGAAGATAAGGTCAGTTTCGCTAATCAGTTTTTCTGCGAACTCTGAATATTTCTCATAAATAAGAATATCCTTTGCCCCTTTAAGCCATTTCAGGAAATAAGGAAATTCGTTAGGCACTATTATGGTTGCATCCAATCCCTGATCGATCAGATAATGATATAACCCTAAAGAAGAGCCGATAGCATCTCCATCCGGCGAAACATGTGTCACAATGATAGCCTTGTCTGCCTTATCAATTAAATCCGCGACTTTAGTTATCTTATCCTGATCTATTATTTTTGTAAACATTGCAAGTAAAGTGATATATTTTGCTACTTAAATTCAACTACAACAAACTGTGTTTGCTATACTTATTAAAATAGCAAATAGCCTACGGCCTTAGTTAAAACACAATTGTGCAAAAATACTAAAAAAATATCCGTAAAACTCCTTTATTCCTTACATCGTAATACAGAATTCATAATTTTTCACATTCTAATACATTTCCAATTAATTCCAGACTGATAATGTGCTATTATTATAAGTTCAAAAGAAACAATTAAGATTTATTGCTATAAAATTCCTGTAATTAAGATTTTTATTATACATTTGCCTCTTAGTCTTTTTTAACAAACTATTAACAAACTATTATTATGAGAAAAAAAAATCATTATTTTTTGTACCTTTTAAGTCTCTTATTTTTAGCTGCGTGCTCAAATGAGGATCTAGATTCTGGAAAACCCGATTCACTACACACAGAGCGAGATGGATCAATTGAATTTATTTATATGGGAAAATTGTATTCATCGACATATTCTTTAACCCCAGACTCTTTGATTGTTCTAAATGACAATATAGCTAATGAAGTGTATCGCGATTTAGGTTTGAGACCAAATCTAGCCGTAGTTGTTAACGAAAATGGCATACTAACTTATTATGATAGCTATAATGAAATTCCTTTTTCAAATTCCATAGATTCCACATCAACACATTCCAGCCTAAGAAGTAGCGATGGTTTACCTAGACCAACATCCTTTTCTGTAGACATGTTTGAGGATTCAAGCTATAATGGTAAAAAGATAAGCTTTACAATTGATGAAAATAAAGCTATAATTTATATTCCATCATTAGGAGCACATGGAATGAATGATAAAATATCATCTTTAAAATATAGAGTTACAAAAATTAACTCTACACTCTCGCCTGATAGATACCCATGGGCTTTAATCCCTTCTTTCACCTTATTTGAGCATAATGATTATCAAGGTAGATCAATTACTTTTACATCTACAAAGATGTTAGCAAATAATACAGTAAGCCTTGAAGATGCAGTAAGACGCCTAAAAGAAGTTCCTATGGGTGGTGATAATTGGAACGATAAAGCCAGCTCTGCTATAATTGGGAAATAAGTAATTAATACCAATAAATAATATAAATAAGACCAAGCGTTGTTAAGATGACCACTTGGTCTTATTTATTTAGATTGTATATTGTAAAATATCCGTAAAACTCCATTATTACTTACATCGTAATACGGAATTCGTAATTTTTCACATTCTAACACAAATCTTTTTAAAGTTTTCTCAGATAAGGAACTATCCAATATAACCTTATCAAAAGCAAACACCTGATTCAGAGAATATAAAGACAAAGAATTATTTTCGACCAGATGCAGGTAATCCACCCTCATTTTTTGAGAAGACACCTTATTTTTCCATGTATTTTTTGAGACTATCAAATATTTCAATCCATTCAAACATATAAGTTGATGACCGTCTACACCGGTTATCTCTTCTGCTGAATATCCAATATGATATATTATTTGTGTTGATTTTGCTCTATTATATACAACTAACGTATTCTTATCATCAATAGTACGCTTGATTCCTAAACCTATAAGGACTAAAACACAGATCAAAGATGTAATCAAGGCTTTTGATTTTCTCTTTACTAAAAAGTAGCTCATTGATATAACTATAATCCATAACAAAATCAGACCTATAAAAGACGGCTTTAACCCCTGCAACGAAGCAAAAGGTAAATGCTCAAAGAATGAAGCAACAGCAGTAGTACCCTTTACAAATAATTTGAAGAATTGAATCGGCAGATAACACAGAAAACTAGCCACAGAAGTATTAAAAAGCCCTATTATAGATAAAAACAAAACAAGAACTGCATCATAAATAGCAAGTGTTATGAGAGGTATAATAATGAGATTGGTTATAAAGAAATACACAGGAAAAGTTCCGAAATAGTATAAACATAGAGGAAATACTCCCAATTGCACAGATAACGACACACTAAATATATCTCGGAAGTATCTTAGATACTTATTTCTAACTGGTATTATTTTAGAGAATATAGGCATAAAGAAGAGCATTGATAATACTGCAAGAAAGCTCAGTTGAAATCCCATATCGAAAAGCCAGAGAGGATTCCATACGAGCATCAGAAAAGCTGTTACGAAAAGTGTATTATACGAATAACTCCTTACCTTTCGGATAGAAGCGACACAAAACACGGTAAGCATAATACAAGCCCGAAGAGCCGAGGGTGGAAAACCAATCACAAAGACATACATCCACAAAAGCAAGATAATAATTGCCTGCTTTAGCCAATGGTATTTAGAATGTCGCGAAATAAAACCCAATAATGAAGTAATGACTGTAAAGATAATCATCACGTGCATACCACTTACAGCTAAAATATGTGCAACACCGGTAGCTCTAAATGATTCGACGACTTCATCCGACAAGGCATCCGTGTATCCCAATGTAAGAGCAGAAAGCATCGCATATTCATCAATCGTCAAGTCGAGCGATTTATATATACTAAGAATATATTGGCGACATTGCGTTGCTTTAATAAATAAGCTATTAGAAGAGACCTCTCCTTTTTCCCATCTATCGGATCTTACAAAAGTCACCCCCGAATATCCTTTATTATACATGTAACGTGCATAATTAAACTCATCGGGATTACCCCTACTTTTGAAAGGCTGCACTTGAGAAAAGAAAGTAAAAGTATCCCCTACTTTGAGATTTTCAGGAAGATTATCTTCCGAAAAATAACACACAATAAGTTTACCTGAATCTTTTAGCTTTACTTTATAGGCATATGATCGGGGCTTTTTCTGAGGTAGATCAACAATAGTAGCAGTGTAGGATTCACTAACTTCAGGAAAAGTAAAAGCTGATATTTGCTGCCTCAACATAGTAGAAGTTATTCCTATGCCCAACAATATCATATAAACACCATAACCAAATACAAATTGAGAACTTAGCCTTTTGACTTGGGGTACAAAATAAGAATAGAGCATAATTCCAAGTCCTAAAACTATCGGAATTATACTCCATTTCCCTATATGATAATAATATTGAATTACAATACCTAAGAGTAGAGGTAATAACAATCGGAAAAACGGTGATTTCATCATTTTATCCATACCTCAACCTCAGAAACAAGTCTTATAAATTCTTCAATTGATGAATCATCTGAGTAGGATCCGGTGCAGAGAATACCGCATTACCTGCAACAAGAACATCGGCTCCGGCATCAAGTAAACGTTTTCCAGTTTCAAGATTTACTCCTCCATCCACTTCTATCAAAGTAGAAAGATTACGCTCATTAATCATTTTTCGAAGACGTGATACTTTAGACAACGAATGTTCGATAAACTTCTGTCCGCCAAACCCAGGATTTACTGACATAATCAAAACCATATCAATATCTTCTAGAATATCCTCTAAAAGTTCAACCGGTGTATGAGGGTTAAGCGTAACTCCTGCCTTCATTCCTGCTTCATGTATTGCACCAACCGTACGATGAAGATGCGTACATGCTTCATAATGAACAGTCATCATATATGCATTTATATCTTTTACCTGCTGAATAAATTTCTCGGGTTGTACAATCATCAAATGTACATCCAAAGGCTTTTTCGCGATTTCTTTAACTCGCTCCAAAACAGGAAATCCAAAGGAGATATTAGGAACAAATACACCATCCATTACATCGCAATGCAACCAATCGGCTTCACTATTATTTAACATTTCAATATCTTTTTGAAGATTCAGAAAATCCGCAGAAAGAAGTGAGGGTGATATTTTATGACTCATAATGCAATTAGGCCTCAGACCTGTTTAATGTTTTGTTAAGTATAAAAACCATAGCCTGTTATAGCTATAAACAGTTTATTAAATACTTTTTAATTACTTATCTATCTTATGTAAGCAAAGATAATAAAAAAACAGTCTTTCCTGCATTTAGAGGAAAGACTGCTAGCTTCTGTTTCTTAGCTACTGTTTTAATTTAAACATGTAGCGTTGAGTGATTCCGGCAACGATGGTTCCACATAATAGCTATGCGCAAACATTCTCAAAAAATTCAAAGTTTCTTCTGATGGTCCTTTTTTATTCTCCAACATTTCCACTAACTTTTCATCGCCCGTTACTTGTGTAGATTTTTCATCCATAGGCTTTCCCCAATTTTATTACTTTTTGATTCCCTTATTACTAATTACTCTTTATAAACGTTACTTAATTGAACTTATTATGTATAGATTACGTTTTTATCTTACATTTGTTCTTAATAAAACATAAATCATCTCAATCATGAAAAAAATAAGCTTAGCTCTTTTATTAGTAATTATTGCGATCACCTCTTGTAAAAAAACACAACCTGACGCTCCTGTCAGCGAAAAATGGAAATTTGACAAGTTAAGTCTTGAGAAAAAAATATTCCTGGATAACGATTCTACAAAAGGAGGTATAAAACTTAGTTTCGAATTCAACTACCCATCAAAAGTGGGGAATGACTCGCTTCTTACAATTATACAATCTCAATTTGCAACCGCTTTTGCAGGTGACGATTATAAAAATCTCACACCACAAAGCGCCTTTGATACGCTCACCAAGAGATCTATCCAAGAGAGTATCGATATAGCCAAATTGGCCACAAGGGACAAAAGCGACCTCTCTGACTATTACAAGAATGTAATAACATCGGTATTCGACACCACAGATATTACAATAACAGCCAGAACCGAAACGAACGAATATATGGGAGGTGCACATGGCTCTCAATATATTTCTTACTATAATATTGATACTCGAAACGGCTCTATTATAAAAGAAGATAAACTCTTCAAAAGCGGATCAAAGGAAAAAATAACTCAATACATCAAAGATGAGTTAGCCAAAACTTTAAATTCGCAGGGTGACACTATTACATTGCTTGAACCCGAAGCAATAGTACCCAGTGTAAACTTCTACTTCGACAACCGAGGAATTGTATATGTTTATAACAGTTACGAAGTAGCTCCTTATTCAGATGGTCTAGTAGAAGTAAGCTTACCATACGCTAAGATCAAGGAGCTTCTTACTAATGAATACTTGACTATATTGGATTTAAAGACTAAAGAAAAAACAAAATAAATTCAACTCGCTGCAAGCCACGCAAGTGACCGACAGCAAAAGATAAAATAAAAGGACTTCGGATATAATGGCTTATTATCCGAAGTCCTTTTATTTTTTAGGCAATAACAAATATAACACACCCCACATCAACTCTTTATTACAAAAAGAAACACCCTGACTAAAAGAATCTTAAAGACAAAAAACAGAACTATTCTCTCTTGTTACTTGTTTAATACAACAACATTGCATTAATACTTACTGTTACTTAATATAAAATAAGAAAACCATGCCTTCATTAGCAGCAATCTCCAAAATAGATTTCCCTTTCAAAACAGATCAGCAAGACGTAAAGGAATATGCGAAAAAATTATTTGCAGTGTCCTTTCCCGAAGTAGAAAGAATGTTGAGTACGTTCGATCACACAGAAATTGCAACAAGAAATCTTTGCAAACCACTCGACTACTATTCCCAAGTACATACTTTTCAAGATCAGAATCTCGAATATATTCGGCTAACCCTCGAATATTCCATTGATGCCATTGAAAAATGTATATCTTCTGCACAAATCAACAAAGATGATATTACCGATATTATTTTTGTGTCTACCACCGGCCTAGCCACGCCTAGTATGGATGCACTTATAATCAACAAAATGAGACTTAATCAGCATATCAACCATATGGCTGTTTTTGGGTTAGGTTGTGGAGGCGGTGTTTCAGGGTATGCAAAAGCTTGTACTTTAGCAAAAGCCAATAACGATGCTGTAGTACTTTTGGTTACTGCCGAATTATGCTCTTTGACTTTTCTGCGTGACGATTTTAGTAAAAGTAACTTTATAGGAGCCAGCTTATTTGCTGATGGAGTTGCAGCCTGCCTCATCATGGGAGACAACCATACAAAAATAGAAAATGAAATTACATTCGTAGATAATCAAAGTAAGTTGTATTTTGACACTCTTGATATTATGGGATGGGACTTTGGGAACAATGGCTTTAAAGTTTTATTTTCATCCGGCATTCCCTCTATTATTGCTCAGAATGTAAGAAACGACGCCACTTCATTCTTGGCTAAGAATCAATTAGAGTTAGCGGATATTAAGAACTTCATCTTCCATCCGGGAGGTAAAAAAGTACTCACAGCTTATCAGGAAGCACTTGCCATAGAGGGCGATTTTCTGAAAACCACACGAGAGATAATGCAAGGTTATGGTAATATGTCAAGTTCGACCGTATTGTATGTATTAGAGAAATTCTTTAGTGAAGGTTTTGAGAATGGTTATGGCTTAATGATGTCAATGGGCCCTGGCTTCTCTTGTGAGATGGTTTTACTTCAAATGAGAAAATAAACTTCACTACACTTTACAGTATGATATTTACCTTTTTTATCTTATTTATTATCCTATTACGGATTGCAGAACTACTTCTTGCCCGAAAGAATGAACAATGGTTGTTACAAAATGGGGCAATAGAATATGGACAAAAGCACTACCCTTTCATTGTAGCACTTCACATCCTTTTTATTATCTCTTTAATTATTGAATACTCCATTGTTGGAGTGTCATCTTATAGTTTGCCGCTGCTTATTTTATTTTTTGTGCTCTTGGCTTTAAAAGTCTGGGTTATTTTTTCACTGGGTAAATTCTGGAATACAAAAATCTATCGAGTAGCACATTTTCCTTTGGTAAAGAAAGGTCCTTATAAATATATTAAACATCCTAATTACATTATAGTCATTGCCGAAATCGCAATTATACCCCTTATATTTCATCTGTATTACACAGCAATTATCTTTACTTTGCTCAATGGATTAATGTTAGCTTTAAGAATCAGAGAAGAAAACAAAGCTCTGAATCTTTAATCTTATAATTTGATCAAAAGGTAATCTCGGAAATAGTAGAAACAGATACAATTGAGAATTAAGAATATTGGAACAAGAATTTTAAACTTCACATGCTTAGTCTTGTGATGAAAGACATACATTCCTAAAAAAGCTCCTATAGCTCCCCATAAAAAGGAACTAAGGAGCAATGTTTTTTCACTAATTCTATACTTATTAGTCTTTGCTTTACGTTTATCCGATCCATATAGAAAGAAAACAACGATATTCCAGATAATCAGAAAATAGAAGATATACATATAATTAAATTATACGGATTTTAGACTTTCGTCCCAATTAGCTCATTCTATTCTTGTAATCTGTATAATCGAATTCCTTATATATCTCAAGTTTGTTATCTTGATGCCACAAAGCTAGAGCCGGATGAGATATTCCATTAAACATTGTTGTCTTAACAATGGTGTAATGTATCATATCTTCAAATACAATTTTATCTCCTATTGCCAGAGGTTCGTCAAAAGACCAATCACCCATAAAATCGCCACTTAAACAGCTATTACCTCCCATTCGATAAGTAGGCTTACCTTCAACCGGATCGTGGTATGCTCCTCTGATTTTTGGCTTATATGGCATCTCTAAACAATCGGGCATATGACACGCAAAAGAAACATCCAGAATTGCAGTTTTAATTCCTTGATTCTCCACTACATCTATAACCGTTGAAACCAAAACACCGGTTTGCCAAGCAAAAGCACTTCCCGGTTCCATTATGATTTCAAGATGCGGGTACTTCTCCTTTAAAGCCAATAACAACTTAACAAGATGCTCTACATCATAATCATCACGAGTCATTAAATGTCCACCACCCATATTCAACCATTTAGCTTGCTTAAGCCATTTATCAAATTTAGCTGTCACTACATTTAATGTCTTTTCCAAATCATAAGAAGAAGACTCACACAGTGTATGGAAATGCAATCCCTCAACACCTTCAGGTAAACAATCACCCAAAGCTTCAGGTGTCACACCAAAACGAGAGCCGGGAGCACATGGGTTGTACAAATCTGTCTCAACTTCCGAATATTCGGGATTGATACGTATTCCACACGACACTTTATTTCCATCAGCTTCAACCTGAGGATAAAATCTCTCAAATTGAGTTAAAGAATTAAATGTAATGTGATTACTATATTTTAGAAATGTTGGAAAATTTTCATTTGTATAAGCAGGTGAGAATGTATGTGCCGGACTCTTCATTTCCTCATAAGCCAACTGCGCTTCAAACACCGAGCTAGCAGTAGAATATGGTATATATTCTCTGATAATAGGAAAAGACTTCCACATAGCAAAAGCCTTAAATGCCAATATTATATTGACACCTGTACGATCTTTTACCGATTTTATCAACGATAAATTCTTACGTAACAATTCCTCTTCCATCACAAAACATGGCGAGGGTACTTTATGTATTTCTATCATTTTTTATTTATAACTTATTTGAGAATACAAAGATATTAATAAAAAAATTGCTTTATCCTTTTGATCGGATAAAACAATTTTGAGGCTTTATTCAGCTATTACTATTATGAAGCAATAACTATATATTAGATTCACAATCTATAATTATTCTTTCACCTAGGTAAGGAATAAAAAGATACATAAGCATTTATCTCACATTCGAAATACTTATAATATCTGAAAATACTCCGGCAGCAGTAACGCTTGCTCCCGCCCCATATCCTTTTATAATCATAGGATACTCGTTGTAACGTTCGGTTGTAATCTGAATTATATTGTTGCTTCCCTCCAGTTCATAGAACGGATGGCTCATATCTACTTCTTGTAAACCAACTTCGCATTCGCCATCTTCATATTTAGCTACAAAACGAAGATGTTTCCCTTCAGCTTCTAAATTTTGACGTCTTTCTTCGAAGCCTTTATCAACTTCATTGATGGTACTCCAAAATTCATCGAGTGTTCCATCAAAATACTTCTGAGGCACAAAAAGTTTCACTTTTACATCTTTTTGTTCCACTTTATGACCAGCTTCACGACTCAGAATAACCAATTTACGGATTACATCTTGTCCACATAGATCAACACGAGGATCGGGCTCGGCATATCCTGCCTCCTTAGCCATCTTTACAGCCTTACTGAATGGAATATCTTTACTTATAGTATTGAATATAAAATTAAGCGTACCTGATAATACTGCTTCTATTTTTATAATCTTATCTCCCGAATTGGTAAGAGAATTCATTGTGTTTATAATAGGAAGACCTGCTCCTACATTTGTTTCAAATAAAAACTTCACATTCCGCTCACGAGCCGTATTTTTCAATTTCAAATAGTTCTCATAAGGAGAAGATGCGGCAATCTTATTTGCAGTAACAACCGATACATTATTTGCCAACAAACCATCATATAACGACGCAACAGCCTCACTTGCTGTACAGTCAACAAATACGGCATTAAAAATATTCATATCCAATATCTTATCCTGTAAGATACTTGGAGAACTGGTTATGCCCTCTTTATCCAAAAGTTCTCTATAATTATCCAGATCAATACCCTCACGACAGAACAATGCTTTACGTCCGTTTGCTATACCAGCCACATTCAATTTGAGAGAATATTGTTGTTTCAATTTAGGTTGCTGCTTTTTTATCTGTTCAATTAAATGACCTCCGACAATACCCGTACCTCCAACAATAAACAAATTCAAAACCTTATATTCTGATAGGAAGAATGAATCGTGAATAGAATTCAGAGCTTTCCTCAAATATTTATTTTTAATAACAAAAGAGATATTTACCTCCGAAGCTCCCTGAGCACAAGCAACTACACTAATACCGCTTTTACCTAAAGTTTCGAATAGTTTCCCTGCAATACCGGGAGTATATTTCATGTTTTCTCCAACAATAGAAACCGTTGCCAGATCTCGCTCCAACTGTACTCTATTGATACTACCCAAAGCTATCTCGTTCGCAAATTCATCTTCCAACACTTGTGCCGCCAAATCGGCATCCACAGAACGAACTCCAATTGAGGTGCTGTTTTCGGATGATGCCTGTGATACTAAAAAAACACTAATCGCATTTTTAGCCAAAGCTCTAAATATACGGTAGTTGACACCAATGATACCAACCATACCCAGTCCTTGAACCGTAAGCAGACAGGTGTCATCAATGGAAGAAATCCCCTTTATTAATGCCTTACGCTTATTTTCACCCCCATCATGAGATATGAATGTTCCAGGTAATTCTGGATGGAAAGTATTCTTTATACGAATAGGGATATTCTTATGATAGACCGGAAATATTGTAGGCGGATATATCACCTTTGCACCAAAATTACATAATTCTGTAGCTTCGGTAAATGTCAGATGTTCTATCACATAAGCCCCACTAATCACCTTAGGATCAGCAGACATAAAGCCATCCACATCTGTCCATATTTCCAACACATCAGCATCTAAAGCCGAAGCGAATATAGCAGCTGTATAATCTGAACCACCTCTACCCAGATTGGTAATCTCATTTCGAGATTTGCATGCTGAGATAAAACCGGCAACTAATACTTTACCCGACGAAGTAGCAAAGGCATTCTTTATCAAAGAACTCGAAAGTTCTATATCAGGGGTATGTTTTCCAAAAGCTGAATTCGTTTTTATTAATTGAATAGCATCCAGATATTCAAAATCACCTAAAACATAGCTCACAATCAGAGAAGAAAGTCTCTCTCCATAACTTGCTATTTTATCAGATGTACGTTGCGACAAATCATTTATCAGATAAACCCCCTTGAATATATTACTAAGCTCATCCAATAGAACGTTAATTTTCGATACCAAATCAGCCTCAACCTTCTTATCAAAGTGTATCTCCTGAATTATCGTAAGGTGTCTTTCTATTATTTCTTTAAAGCTAGTCTCATACAAGGCATTACCATCTGCAGCAAGCAAAGAGGTAGCCATCAGCTTGTCCGTTATTCCTCCAAAAGCAGACGCGACAATCACTAAAGAGCCTTTCTCGGCATCTATTATCTTCTTTACATTCAATATGTTTTGAGCAGAACCTAAAGACGTTCCGCCAAATTTCATTACTTTCATAGCTCTGTCTTGTCTAAAATTTTATTCTTTTTTCTTTCAAAGATTCTGATAAAAGGTCTCAGACCTATTTATTTCTAAGGAGGTATAACAATTGTATTGTTACAACTCTAAAATATAGTATTAAATGATTCTATTTAATTCCCTTTATTGCTTATCAGTTGATAAGCTGTTGGTTTATGCTCTAAGGAAGAGCCTGGTAATTTTTTATAACTACCGGTACTTGCTGCTGCCGTTCGAGTTCTGCTAGCTCCTGTAATACTCGAAATTGCAACATTTAGCATGGTTTCATTCCTGTCACCTAAAGGTTTCATTCCTCCTTGAGTAAATAACAACTCAAAGTCATCTGCATCTATATCCGGATCAAATCCGGCATCATAATTAGACTCCTTATCTTTGTTATATGTTTTAAATGAAATTGGATGCAACACATAAGTATTTCGAGTATCATTATCTTTAGAAAGAGGAGATGAACCTACATTTTTACCCATTGTTGTTTCTCCTACAAGAACAATTTTCTTACCTGCTTCTTTAATGTACGGAGTCAGTGCATTTATAGTCATCTCACTTGCTGATGCTGTATTACCCGTTCCGATGATATAGATATTCTTCAATTGGTCTCCTAGCTTAGGTATCGAAGTTAAAGTGCCTCCGGTATTGAAATTTACAACATTATCAGTAAAATAGTCACATAAATAACTGTTTTTTGCAGCTGTAGACATAGCTTCTATTTGTGCTTGCTTAACCGAGTTATAACCACTTATCTGAAGTATATTCTTAGTACTTCTATTAGGAACCAATGCACTACACAAAACTTTGGCAGATTCGAGATAGCCTCCTAAGTTGTAACGTAAATCTAATACTAAATCTGTAACTCCCTGTTGCTGGAACTTAGTTAATATCTGAGCCATCTGTACATCATAAACGCGAGACGACTTATCTCCCATCTTATAGGAGTTATAAACCAAGTAACCTATTTTTTTATTATTCTCAACATAAATAGAATCCAAAAATATCGGATTTTCTTCATAATTATAAGTTATCGTTATTGTTTTAGCTGGCAAATTATTGCCAAAGCCCAATTTATAACTAGACTTATTTTGATACAAGATTGTCTGATAGTTATTCATCGTGATTGCCTGATCATCCACTTTAAAAATAACATCTCCTCTCTTGAGCTCTCCTTGAGCCGCCACATTGGTTCCTTTATTTATATAAACCACAATAAAAGCAATTGGAGAATCAGCTAAAGATGTTCTAGCCGGAATATATTCAAAACCCAGATCAGATGATACTCCGTTATTATCAAGACTGGCTGATTTCAACATATTATCATGAGTGCTTTCTATTGTCGAAAATGTATACCCCTTTGTACTTTCACGGGCATATAATAGGCTATTGAAAAAAGCAGTCGGATCCTGATCTAAATTAAGCTTACTTTCGTTCGGCATCTGATCACGCCACAGGTACCACTCATCCATCTGCTCATAAATCCATTTATTGACATATTCATTATCTGACAATGAAGGATTTCCTCCTTCATTATTGTCTTCATCATCCTTATCTTCACAAGAAGTAAAGGTGATCAGGCTCATGCAAGCCATTAATAATAACGAATATCTGATCTTCATAAATATTTTTTTTAGAATGACTCTTCGGATTGATTATATCTGCTGTCTTGTGATTTACAGACTATCGCAAATATAAAGATTTAATCTTTGTTTACAAAATTAAGAAAACGATACACTTAGAAACACAAAAAGTGGCGAAATCAATAAAGATTCCGCCACTTTTCTATATTACTTAAATTCTAAGTCTTATTTTATTAATTAAGATCGATCAATTCTACTGAAGTTTCATTAGATCCTGGTCTTCTAGATAATGAAGTTTTCACTTCTTTGTCAATTCCTGCAGATCTTGTACCTGAAGCAGCTTCAAACTGATTTCCTTTGATCATATTAAGGATTTGAGAAAGAATAATCTCTTTGTCGGTACCCAATTCTCCTAAAAGAGTTGTATTCTCATTTAAATCAGCATTTGCTTGTACCTCTTTAATGATATGATTTGGAGTAAAACCATTCGCATAATTGTAGGTCTTATTTACATCTGCTAAATAGGACAAAGCAATTCGTAGATTCCACTGTTTTGTAACATCTTGAGTATTACTAGTTGCAACAGGGCGTCCTTTAGTCTGCTCTCCAACCAATATAATTTCTTTATTATATGCTTTCAAAGCATTAATAAGAGCTTCCGATGCACCTGCAGTAGATTGCCCTGTAATTATATATATCTTTTCTAATTGATCGCCCAACTTAGGTATAGCAGTATTTCCGCCTGTTTTCTCTAAAAATTTTAAAGGAATATTTGGGTTAGCTAAATCAGCTCGGAATAATTGCTCTATAAAAGCTTTACTAGTATCACGATTCTTTACTAAAGCACTTCCTAAAGCCTGAATAGCAGAAACACTTCCGCCTGAATTATAACGAACATCAAATACAAGAGTGGTAACCTTATCTGTTGCAAATTTATTTAACTGCGTGGCTAAAGCATTATCATAAGTATAATCTCCAGTCTTTGTTCCCGAAGAAAAATGATTATATAGTACATAACCTACTTTTTGAGCCCCTGCAGTTAATGTTTTTGCAGTGTGCAATGGAGCTTCAACATAATTACCATATGGTTTTATAGTGATCTTTCTCTCTGCTACAATCTGAGGGGTTCTGATCATTAAATCAACGTCTTTTCCATCTTTGTATGCATCATATAATAATGTTGGTGCATTAGCAGCAGTAACAGCTACGCCGTTAACAGTTGTAATATACAACCCTCTTAAAAGGTAGTCAGCAGCAACAGTACGTGGTTTTACATATAAAATTACGTAATAAGTTATTACTTTACCTGGATTTGCATCATCTCTATAATTGTTAATCGCATACTCAAACCCTGGATCATAAACAGTACCTACTTGACCACTTACCGGTGATATTTTTGAATATGTATATTTATTTCCATTATCAGTGTAAACATCTTTTGCATTTAGCAATGACCCAAAGAAAGGCTCTGTTGCCTGATACAGATTAGGTTCAGTAGGTAATGCCCAAAGGTAATTTCTGGTCATTATCTTCAAAATGTCTTCATTAACAACTGGAGTAATTGGTTCTGTCTTTGGCTCATCACTGCCACAAGACACCATAAACATAGTCCCTAAAACAATAGTAAGTATTGTAAAAAGTTTCTTTCTCATATTTTCTTTACGTATTATAATTAATGCTGGGTGTAAAAATACGTATTTTATTTATCCCTACCAAATTAGCTCCCCTTTTCCCTGACGGGTTATAGTAGGCTCTCCATCAGTACAATCAACTATGGTTGAAGCATCTAAACCTCCATATCCCCCATCAACAACAAGATCTACTATTTTTTCATATCTTTCTTCTATAAGTTCTGGATCTGTTGAGTACTCAATAATTTCATCGTCATTTTTAACAGATGTTGTCAAAACCGGATTACCCAGAATCCTTACAATTTCTCTGATTATATTATTATCGGGTATCCTTATTCCTACTGTCTTCTTATCCTTATATATCTTAGGTAATGATGAAGTTGTATTAAGCAGGAAAGTAAAAGCCCCAGGAAGATTCTTCTTCATAAGCTTAAATGTAGAGGTATCCACTTTGGCATATTCACTGATATTACTTAAATCATAGCAAATAATAGACAAATTACTCTTTGCCGGATTGATACCTTTCATTTTACAAATTTTCTCTACAGCCCTTACATTCAGAGCGTCGCACCCAATAGCATAAACAGTATCGGTCGGATAAATAACCAACCCTCCATCCTGCAACACCTTCACAACTTTATCGATTTCCTTCTGATTCGGATTCTCGGGATATATCTTTATTAACATAATTATTACTAAACTTTTTCTTATTACCGAAAAGGAATCCTTTTCAGACTGTTTTACATTTCTTTACAACTTCGCAAATATAATAAAAAAAGAGACAGAAAACGCTTGTTTTCTGTCTCTTAAGGCTTACAGCCTTTTATTCTTTTTATAGGAAGGAATAAATCCTAGCTTATTTGTTTGCATTAAACTCGTCCATCACGGCAGCAGTTAATCCCATATTAGAGAAACCTCCATCGTGAAACAGATTTTGCATAGTTACCTTGCGAGTCAAATCCGAGAACATAACGATACAATAATCGGCACACTCTTCAGCATTAGCATTTCCTAGAGGTGACATTTTTTCGGCAAATTCAAGAAATCCACCCATACCTCCAATACCTGCTCCAGCAGTAGTCATTGTAGGAGATTGCGAGATAGTATTCACACGTACACCTTTATCACGTCCATATACATAACCAAAGCTACGACCGATTGATTCTAGCAACGATTTTGCATCAGCCATATCATTATATCCTGCAAAAGTACGTTGTGCAGCAATATGAGTAAGAGCTAAAACTGAACCGCCTTCTGCAATCGCATCCATTTTTTTCGCAACTTGCATCATTTTGTGAAATGATACAGCCGAAATGTCTAATGTTTTATCTAAAAACTTATAATCTAAATCATCGTAATCGCGTCCTTTACGTACGTTTGGAGACATACCTATTGAGTGAAGAACAAAGTCAATTTTACCACCAAGAATCTCTTGTGATCTAGCAAAAACTTGCTCTAAATCTTCTACAATTGTAGCATCAGCAGGAATCACTTCTGTTTTTAACTTGTCAGCCAACGCATTAGTTTCTCCCATTCTCATAGCCATAGGAGTATTTGATAATGTAATTGTTGCTCCTTGCTCTACAGCTTTTTCTGCAACTTTCCATGCTATTGACATTTCATTTAGAGCTCCAAAGATGATACCTCTTTTGCCCTTTAATAAGTTATGACTCATTTTTATTTTTCTATTAGTGAATAATATTCTTTTTTGATTGTTGAATGGCACAAAAATACTAAAAATGTGCAATTATAGATTGCTTTTTTTACAAAATTTCATAAACAAATACATATCAACATCTTACACCCACAATATATGTACATATCATATATATTATTACATTGCAATTAAGGAGAATCTATATTTTTATTAAAGAAAAAGAGAAAGTAAGTTTCGAATCAATTTTTATTCAATAGAGTCATCCTAAAAATAAAATATCTCAATACTTATATTACGAGCTAAAAAAGCTACAATAATTAATATATCAGTTCTTACTTTCTCTATTATACATAAGAGGAAAGTGAATATTTTATATTTTCAAAAAATAGAAGAGTCACTTATTGGCATTATCCAAAATTGAAACATATACTCTTAATCAATCAGCAGCAGCAGTTTTTATCAATCCTTAGAATAAAAGCTACCAACTGAAACAAACTTAATGACAGACACAAATCCTGATATATCTACTCCAAATAAGCTAGCATAGACTGAACATAATTCGCTCTATTCTACAAAAGAAATCAATAGATATATTTGCATATGCAATAAATTAATATTTATCTTTGTCTCTGTAAAATACCTTTTTACGCTACTAATGAAATATCGATTAACAAATATATTAAGCAACAGCAATCTGGAATTTAACTTTTTAGATTTGGATATTTGCGTCGAAATACTAGAGAGAGAGAGAGAGAGAGAGAGAGAGAGAGAGAGAGAGAGAGAGAGAGAGACTAGATAACAAACAGGTTTACTATAAAAAATTTACAGACGGAGTTTTTCGTCTTTTTTTGTTTGCGCATAAAAATAGCGCATCCTTTCAAATTTTACAATATCTCCCCAATAAATACATTTCAAGTTGTTTCGGTAAACGTTTTCGTTTAGCTGGTTTGTTTTTTGTTGTCGTTCAAAATCAAGACGAATCGACCGTTTACCCATGTCACAACTATGCTCGACAGCAGCGTGTAGCGATTACACGCTGCTGTCTTTCGTATTCAACTCACACTAAAAACATTATAAAAATGAAAACATTCTTTTCAATCATCTTCAGCTTGCTCCTCACTGGGCTTTGCCAAGCTCAAGTGGGGATTAATACTAACACCCCTCTAGCAATGCTTGACGTAATCACTACAGGAAATACTGCTTCAAGCAAAGCTCTAAAAGTTGTAAATTCTGATGAAAAAGAAATCCTAACAATCTTCAACGATGGAAAAATTGGGATAGGAGTCGCCAATCCTATAACCCACTTAGATGTTAGAGATGGAGGAATTGCACCCATAATCGCCGTAGGAGAAACAAACCAAAGCGCATCTGATGCCAAAGCCGGAGCTTTGATGTATAAATCCGACGCTAAAACTCTATCCTATTCAAACAACACTCAATGGAATGATCTTTCCGCAAATGCTCCTCGAGCCTATGTCATAGCCAACCTTGATGGCTCAACCCAAACTTTCACTCAAAATACAAGAACACAAGTTCAATATTGGAACAAATCAGTAGACAACACCAACAACTTCAATCCAACAACTGGAGTGTTTACGGCTTCCAAAACTGGAATCTACACGGCCACCCTTATTCTAACCTTGAACGATGGAGCTATTGCTGCCAAAAGCTATATCGAAGCACAATGGCTAGCATCAAATGGCATGAGCATGAAAAGTATCACAACCTTCAACACAGCAGCAACGAGTCTACCCGGAAGTGTTTTATGTTCGGCAAGTTTTCATCTGACGACTAACGAAACTCTAACTGCATCTATTTGGCAAAATCTTGCAGCAAGCAAATCATTAAAGAGTGGCTACAACAACTTAACCATAATAGAAAATTAATATGAGACACTTCCTTTTTATTATCAGCACAACCTCAATGCTACTAATTGCAACTAATTCAATAGGACAAACTGTAGGCATCAACACAATCAATCCACTAGCAACATTAGACATTATTGCATCTACAGAGAAGACAGCTTCTGCTAAAGTTCTAAAAGTAACCAATTCGAATGCTACAGAAATAGCGACTACCACTAATCTAGGTAGATTTGGCTCTCTTAATTCATCACCAGCTACACGACTCGACATTCGTAACCCTTCCAACAACTCAAGCATAGGTATTGGCACCACATCAATCACAGCCGCTACTATTGGTGCAGGAGCTATAAGATATGACCCTAGCACAGAAATGCTACAATACTCAGATGGCGTACAATGGATGTCGCTAGTTACATCAGAAGCTAGAACCTGCATTATAGCTAACAATGGGAATGCGACCGTACAATTTCCAAATAACACTTCTACCACTATCACTAAATGGACTACAACATACGACGCCAATAATAATTTCAATCCAACGACCGGCATATTTACTGCACCAAAAGATGGTGTTTACACTGCCTGCTTTATGATATTGTGCCGAACAATAACTGTGAATGCCAATAGTTATATTCAAGCCACATTGATATCTGAAAGAAGTAGTTTGAAATGGATCAACGCATACTCGTCTAGCGGAAGTATTTACCCAAGCATAGTAGGCTCAGGCTCATTCGCCCTGCAAAAAGGTGAAACTTTACGCATAAATGTATCTCATAATGTTGGCGCCACTTGCCAGATATGGACTAATGAGCGATTTACAAACTTGGCTATTGTTGCTGAATAACCAGACAGTCCGAAAGAAATAATCAAATTAAAAGAATAATATGAAACGATTAGTTTGCTCTTTTATCATAGTCATTATAATAGCATTCAATATTAATGCTCAAATAGGGATAAACACAGAAGACATTTCTGCTGCAACAATAAATATTGTATCACAAGGAAATACATCCACAACAAAGGCCATAAAAATAACTGACTCTAACAATATGAATATTCTAACATTAACCGATGAAGGAAATTTAGGCTTAGGCATTGATAATCCTAGTACAAAAATTGATCTGCGATCAACCTCACGAATAGACAATGCAATTGGCATTGGCTATACAACAATGACAGCCAGCGACGCGATGGCAGGCGCAATAAGATACAACCCCTTAATAACTAATGGAGCAATACAATACTCCGATGGCAACAAATGGATAACATTACAAAACCAACCACCTAAAGCATTGGTTATTGCTCAAAATAGCACACAGCAATCCTTCATTAATTTAGGGACAGCAGGTGTTCCTATTACAAATTGGACAAAAACATTTGACCAAAACAATGATTTTAACGCCGCAACCGGCATCTTTACAGCTAGAAGGTCAGGAATTTACTCTGTATCATCGTCTCTAGTTTTCAAAATCGGTAATATCACCGCAGGACCAACTAGCCAAGTCGAACTTTCTCACGATGGAGGAGCTTCTGCTACCGCTTCCACTCTTGTAGGATATACAAGCAGTGTAAACGGTGTACCATTGACCATATCCTGTAAAAGTTTTCATTATCTGGCTCAAAATGGCACCTTGAAAATAACAATTTATCAATCAACCGGATATACTCAAGCTTTATCAGGAGATAAAACTCAAAACACCTTAACAATTTCCGAAATGTAATAAATTGATCTTTTTTTTGTTTTTATCATTGAAACTCTTACCTTTGCCTCCCGAAAAAGAAAGGAGGTTTTGATTAATACTTAGAGTAACATATAATATAAGGTATAGAAGTGCATTAGAAACACAGCACATCTAGGGCTATTCATTAATAATGATGAATACCTCGTTATTTTAAAAAATCAAAACAAAATTTTTCTCAAATCGAAATTTAAAACAAAAAATTATGATAGTTGTTCCTATAAAAGAAGGTGAAAACATCGAAAAAGCACTTAAAAAATTCAAAAGAAAATTCGAAAAAACTGGTGTTGTAAAAGAATTGAGACGTCGTCAAGCTTTCGAAAAGCCTTCTATTACAAATAGAAAACAAAGAATACACGCTGCATACGTACAAAAGCTTCACCAAATCGAAGATTAAAACATTTGTATTTATAACAACGATTGTATAACTTCGTCACTCATCCCATAAAGGAAAAGAATGGCGACAGTCGATAAATATATAGAATATCTCCGTTATGAAAAGAACTACTCTTCTCATACGGAGATTTCTTATTATACAGACCTCGTCCAGCTCAAAAACTTTATAGAGACGTATTATCCAGAAGTAGAATTAGAATCCGTAGACGGAGATATTGTTAGGGCATGGATTATTTCCTTAATGGAAAACAAAACATCTGCCCGATCAGTAAATAGGAAACTTAGTTCTTTGAAGTCATTTTATCGCTATCTCCAAAAAATGGGGCAAATAACAATAAGCCCACTCAAGAAGATTAGCGGACCCAAAGCTAAAAAACCGATACCTTCGTTCGTAAACTATTCGGATATGGAAAAAGTGCTTGATCTCGAAGTTCAAGACAATGATTACGAATCGTTCCGAGATAAAGTAATTCTTGAACTATTCTATGTAACAGGAATGCGGAGAGCCGAACTTATTGGATTAACAGATAAAGATGTGGATCTTTACACAGGAAACATACGAGTCACCGGAAAACGCAACAAACAGCGTATCATACCTATTAGTAAAAACACAATAGCATTGATCGACTCCTATATAGAAATTCGCAATAATAATTTCGAGAACCAAACCGCCGCCTTCTTTGTTAAGAAAGATGGAGAGCCAATCTACCCCATGCTAATCCACCGGGTAGTCAGCAACCACCTCAAATGGATTCCCACTTTAGCGAAAGCGAGTCCACACGTATTACGTCATTCCTTTGCAACAGGAATGCTTAATAATGGAGCTGACATAAATGCTGTAAAAGAATTGCTAGGGCACTCGAGCCTAGCATCAACAGAAATTTATACACATACGTCTTTTGACGAACTGAAAAAGATATACAATAAAGCTCATCCTCGAGCATAAATTATTAAAACAAAAGGAGGAATCATGATGGACATTAAAATTCAAGCTCTACATTTCGATGCTGCTGATAAACTTAGAGAGTTTATCCAAAAGAAAGTTACTAAACTTGAAAAATATTCAGACGACATATTAAGTGCAGATATTATACTTAAAGTTGTAAAGCCCGAAACTAGCAATAACAAAGACGCTTCAATAAAGCTAAACGTCAAGAGCGATGAGCTTTACGCTAACAAAACAGCTGAAAGTTTCGAAGAAGCAATCGATTTATGCACAGAGGCTTTAGAGAAACAACTCATCAAGTACAAAGAAAAAGTGCAGTCTAAGTAAAAATTACTGATATTTTCTTGGGACTTAAGAAATTTCTTTCTATTTTTGTCGCCGTTTCGCATAAAGCACATCTGCGAAGCGGCGATTATTTTTTAAGAATAATCAAGCCTATGCCTCTTTAGCTCAGTTGGCCAGAGCACGTGATTTGTAATCTCGGGGTCGTTGGTTCGAATCCGACAAGAGGCTCAAAAGAAAGGGCAGTTACCAGAGTGGCCAAATGGGTCTGACTGTAACTCAGATAGCGTAAGCTTACGGTGGTTCGAATCCATCACTGCCCACTCTTTTTATCGCGAAAGTAGCTCAGTTGATAGAGCATCAGCCTTCCAAGCTGAGGGTCGCGGGTTTGAGCCCCGTCTTTCGCTCTCATCGCCAATGTAGCTCAGTTGGTAGAGCACTTCCTTGGTAAGGAAGAGGTCACGGGTTCAAGTCCCGTCATAGGCTCTAGAGATTGCGGCAGGCAATGTTATAAAAAGTGATTTATTGTCACTTATAGAAAAGAATTTAAAAAGCAATCATTAATTAATAATAAGTACACTTTATTATGGCAAAAGAACATTTTAACCGGTCGAAACCACACGTTAATATCGGTACAATCGGTCACGTTGACCACGGTAAAACTACTCTTACTGCTGCTATCACTAAAGTATTAGCAGATAAAGGGTTCTCTGAAGCTAGATCATTTGACCAAATTGATAATGCTCCTGAAGAAAAAGAACGTGGTATCACTATCAATACTTCTCACGTAGAATATCAAACAGCTAATCGTCACTACGCTCACGTTGACTGTCCAGGTCACGCTGACTACGTAAAAAACATGGTTACTGGTGCTGCACAAATGGACGGTGCTATCATTGTAGTTGCTGCAACTGATGGTCCTATGCCTCAAACTCGTGAGCACATCCTTCTAGCACGTCAGGTAAACGTACCTCGTCTAGTTGTATTCATGAACAAATGCGATATCGTTGAAGACGAAGAAATGTTGGAACTAGTTGAAATGGAAATGAGAGAACTTCTTTCATTCTACAATTTCGACGGTGACAATACTCCAGTTATCCGTGGATCTGCTCTTGGAGCATTAAACGGTGTTGAGCCTTGGGTTAGCCAAGTTATGGAGCTTATGAACGCTGTTGATACTTGGATTGAATTACCTCCACGTGATGTTGACAAGCCATTCCTTATGCCAGTTGAGGACGTATTCTCGATCACAGGTCGTGGTACTGTAGCAACAGGTCGTATCGAAACAGGTATCATCAAAACAAGTGAAGAAGTTCAAATCATCGGTCTTGGATCTGAAGGAAAAAAATCAGTAGTAACTGGTGTTGAAATGTTCCGTAAAATCCTAGACGAAGGTCAAGCTGGTGATAACGTAGGTTTATTACTTCGTGGTGTTGACAAAGACGATATCAAACGTGGTATGGTTATAACTCACCCTGGAAAAGTAACACCTCACACGACATTCAAAGCTGAGGTATATATCTTGAAAAAAGAAGAAGGTGGACGTCACACTCCATTCCATAACAAATACCGTCCTCAATTCTACATCCGTACATTAGATGTTACAGGTGAAATCACTCTTCCAGAAGGAACAGACATGGTAATGCCTGGTGATAACTTAACAATCAATGTAGAATTGATTTACCCAGTAGCATGTAACGTAGGTCTACGTTTCGCAATCCGCGAAGGTGGTCGTACAGTAGGTGCTGGTCAGATTACAGAAATTATTGATTAATTATTTAATCAAAAAATAAAGCCAAGTCGGCTATAACCATATAGCCGACTTTATTTACGGGTTTAGCTCAGTTGGTAGAGCACTGGTCTCCAAAACCAGGTGTCGGGAGTTCGAGTCTCTCAACCCGTGCAAATCTCTTAATGGGTAATGAAAAAAATAATTCAATACGTAAAAGACTCATATAACGAACTTGTACACAAGGTTTCTTGGCCTACACGTACAGAGCTCACGAGCAGTGCTGTTGTTGTTATGATAGCTTCCTTTATTATGGCACTAATAGTATTTGGGATAGACTCTGTTTTCGAATGGGCACTTAAGTATTTTTACAATCTTGTATAATAATCCTCTTTAATTTATTAAAATGACTGAAATCGAAAAGAAATGGTACGTATTGCGTGCTGTTAGCGGAAAAGAAAATAAGGTCAAAGAGTATCTTGAGGCGGAAATAAAGAAAACCGAGTTAGGAAAATACATTTCTCAAGTTCTTATACCTACCGAAAAGACTTATATCATGCGTAACGGGAAGAAGGTTCTTAAAGAAAGAGCTTACCTCCCTGGATATATTTTGATAGAAGCTGCTTTGGTGGGTGAAGTTGTGCATGAACTTCGCAACATTAATTATGTTGCCGGTTTTCTTCCAAATGCCACTAATCCGCAACCGTTGAGCCAATCTGAGGTAAACCGCATTTTGGGAACAATGGATGAGTTAGATGAGCAAGCCGAAGAAATGGATGTTCAATATATCGTTGGTGAAACAGTGAAGGTCAATAATGGACCATTCAATGGCTTCTCAGGTATTATTGAAGAAGTGAACGCAGAGAAAAAGAAACTCAAAGTGATGGTGAAAATATTCGGACGGAAAACTCCTCTCGAATTGAATTACTTACAAGTCGAAAAAGAACAATAAATTTGGTTACGCATTTTTTATTGATTTTCCACTAAGTTTTAAACAAAAACAAAAAAATTTAAAACAAAAATGGCTAAAGAAATTGCTGGACAATTAAAATTACAAATTAAAGGCGGTGCAGCAAATCCATCTCCTCCCGTAGGACCTGCTTTAGGTTCTAAAGGGATCAACATCATGGATTTTTGCAAGCAATTTAATGCCAGAACTCAAGACAAAGCAGGCAAGATATTACCAGTTGTAATAACTTACTATGCTGATAAGTCATTTGATTTTATAATCAAAAATCCTCCTGTAGCAATACAACTACTTGAGCTGACTAAGCTTAAAAGTGGTTCTGCTGAACCTAACCGTAAAAAAATCGCTGAAGTAACTTGGGATCAAGTACAAGTTATAGCAGAAGATAAAATGGGTGATTTGAATTGTTTTACAATCGAATCGGCTATGAAAATGGTTGCTGGAACAGCAAGAAGTATGGGGATCACTGTAAAAGGGGCTTTCCCTGATGTTAAATAATAAACTTCAATTGAGAAATGGGTAAACTTACAAAAAATCAAAAGTTAGCTTTTAGCAAAATTGAAGCAGGGAAATCTTATTCACTTAAGGAAGCATCTGAACTTGTAAAAGAAATTACTACAAGTAAATTTGATGCATCTGTTGACGTAGATGTACGTCTAGGTGTAGATCCACGTAAAGCTAACCAGATGGTAAGAGGTGTAGTATCTCTTCCTCATGGAACAGGAAAACAAGTTAGAGTTCTTGTATTATGTTCGCCAGACGCCGAAGCTGCTGCTAAAGAAGCTGGTGCAGACCATGTTGGTCTTGATGAATATATCGAAAAAATAAAAGGTGGCTGGACTGATATTGATGTTATCATCACTCAACCTGCCATTATGGGTAAAATCGGAGCTTTAGGTCGTGTATTAGGTCCTCGTGGTCTTATGCCGAATCCAAAGAGCGGTACTGTAACTGTTGACGTAGCGAAAGCCGTTACTGAGGTTAAAGCAGGTAAGATTGACTTTAAGGTTGATAAAACAGGTATTATCCATGCATCTATAGGCAAAGTATCATTTACTGCTGATCAAATCAAAGATAATGCTAAAGAATTTATCAATACGCTTATCAAATTGAAACCTAGTTCGGCAAAAGGTACTTATGTGAAGAGTGTATTTCTTTCTAGCACTATGAGTCCGGGTATTAAAATCGACCCTAAATCAGTAGACGAAAACTAATTAAAACTACGGAATTATGAGAAAGGAAGACAAAAGCACCATTATAGATACCATTGCAGCTACGATAAAAGGATATGATTACTTTTATTTAACTGATATCTCTACACTAAATGCAGCTAAAACCAGCGCTTTAAGAGCTGAATGCTACAAGAGTGATATCAAACTAATGGTAGTAAAAAATACCTTGTTGCAAAAAGCACTAGAATCATTAGATACTGATTATTCTGAATTGACTCCTGTCTTGAAAGGTAACACAGCTATCATGCTTTCTAACGTAGCAAATGCTCCTGCTAAATTAATAGATAAATATAGCAAAGAAGGTATACCAAGTCTTAAGGCTGCATACGTGCAAGAAAGCTTCTATATTGGAGCTAAAAATCTTAAGGCATTAGTAAATGTTAAGAGTAAAAATGAACTTATTGGTGAAGTTATCGGATTGTTACAATCACCAATCAAGAACGTTGTATCTGCTCTTCAATCAGGTGGTAACACCATCCACGGAGTACTTGAGACTCTATCGAAAAGATAAATTAAACAAAAGAAGTAATAACAATTTTAATACATACAAAAATGGCAGACGTAAAAGCTATTGCTGAACAACTAGTAAATTTGACAGTTAAAGAAGTTAGCGAATTGGCTGAAACTCTTAAAACAGAATACGGTATCGAACCAGCTGCTGCAGCTGTTGCTGTTGCTGCTCCTGCTGCTGCTGCAGAGGCTGCTGAAGAAAAAACAGCATTTGATGTTGTTTTGAAATCTGCAGGTGCAAACAAACTAGCTATAGTAAAAGCTGTTAAAGAACTTACAGGTTTAGGTTTAAAAGAAGCTAAGGATCTAGTAGATGCTGCTCCTTCAGAATTGAAAAAAGGTGTTAGCAAAGACGAAGCTGATGCATTGAAAAAACAACTGGAAGAAGCGGGAGCTGAAGTTGAACTTAAATAAAACAAAAAGATCCTGTTAATCAGGATGTTGGTTGAGAACCTTCTTTGAAAGGAGGTTCTTGACCTTTTTGCGTCAAAAGTAATTAGTTCAAAAAAAAGAGTATTCCATGTCTTCAACTACAACAAATCAAAGAATCAACTTTGCTTCAATAAAAAATCCTCTTCAGTACCCTGATTTTCTTGAAGTACAATTAAAGTCTTTCAGAGACTTTTTACAGCTTGATACACCTCCTGAAAAAAGAAAGAAAGAAGGCTTATATAAAGTTTTTGCTGAGAATTTTCCAATTGCTGATACTCGCAACAACTTTGTACTAGAATTTTTGGACTACTATATCGATCCTCCTCGCTACACTATTGATGAGTGTGTTGAGAGAGGCTTAACGTATAGTGTTCCTCTTAAAGCAAAGCTAAAACTTTACTGTACGGACCCCGATCACGAGGATTTCGATACAGTAATTCAAGACGTATACCTTGGACTAATTCCATACATGACAGAGAAAGGTACTTTTGTCATCAATGGAGCTGAGCGTGTAGTTGTATCGCAACTTCACCGTTCGCCAGGTGTATTCTTTGGACAAAGTGTACATGCCAATGGTACTAAACTGTATTCTGCACGTATCATTCCATTCAAGGGTTCTTGGATAGAATTTGCTACAGACATCAACAGTGTCATGTATGCGTATATCGACAGAAAAAAGAAATTACCGGTAACTACTCTGCTTAGAGCTATCGGTTTTGAAAGTGATAAAGATATTCTCGAAATATTTGACCTTGCCGAGGAAATTAAAGTTAATAAGCAAAATCTAAAAAAGATAGAGGGACGCAGGCTTGCTGCTCGTATCCTTAAGACGTGGATGGAAGATTTTGTAGATGAAGATACTGGTGAGGTTACTTCTATTGAACGAAACGAAGTTATCATTGAGCGTGAAACCATCGTTGAGAAAGACCATATGGATGCTATTCTTGACTCTGGTGTAGGTTCGATACTATTGCATAAGAGCAATCAAAATGCTTCGGATTATACAATAATCTATAACACTTTACAAAAAGACCCTAGTAACTCAGAAATCGATGCGGTTCGTCATATTTACCGACAACTGCGTAGTGCTGAGCCTGCTGATGATACTAGCGCACGCGAAGTTATCAACAGTTTATTCTTCTCTGAGAAACGTTACGATTTAGGAGAAGTAGGTCGATATAGAATAAACAAAAAACTTGGTTTAAATACGAGCGTAGATGTTCGTGTTTTGACTAAAGAAGATATAATTGAAATTATAAAGTACTTAATTGAGCTTATCAACTCTAAAGCAATTGTAGATGATATTGACCACTTAAGTAATAGACGTGTACGTACTGTAGGAGAACAACTTTACAACCAATTTGGAGTTGGTCTTAACCGTATGGCTCGTATCATTCGTGAAAGAATGAATGTCCGCGACAATGAGGTATTTACTCCTATTGACTTGATCAATGCGAAAACAATTTCATCTGTTGTCAATACATTCTTCGGAACGAATGCTTTGTCTCAGTTCATGGACCAAACCAATCCTCTAGCTGAGATTACTCACAAACGTCGTATGTCGGCACTTGGACCAGGTGGTCTTTCTCGTGAAAGAGCAGGTTTCGAGGTGCGTGACGTTCACTTTACTCACTACGGTCGTTTGTGTCCTATTGAAACTCCTGAGGGACCTAATATCGGTCTTATCTCTTCTCTTTGTGTTTATGCAAAAATCAACGAGCTTGGATTCATTGAGACTCCATATCGTAAGGTTACTAATAACAAAGTAGATCTTTCTGAAGATGGTATCATATACCTTGCTGCGGAAGAGGAAGAAGAAAAAATTATCGCTCAAGGAAATGCTCCTTTAGATGATAACGGTAGTTTCATTAATACTCGTGTAAAAGCTCGTCAGGATGCCGACTATCCCGTAGTTGGTCCTGAGGAAATCGAATTAATGGACGTATCACCAACTCAGATTGCATCTATTGCAGCATCTTTGATTCCTTTCTTGGAGCATGATGATGCCAACCGTGCACTGATGGGATCTAATATGATGCGCCAGGCAGTTCCTTTACTTCGTACTGAAGCTCCTATTGTGGGTACAGGTATCGAAGGTTTGCTTATTAAAGATTCTCGTACACAAATCGTGGCCGAAGGTCCTGGTGAAATTGTGTATGTGGATGCGAGTACAATCAAAATTAAATATGACCGTACAGATGACGAAGAATTTATAAGCTTCGATAGTGCTGTTAAGACATATATAGTACCTAAATTCAGAAAGACTAACCAGAATACAACTATTGACCTTAGACCAACATGTCAAAAAGGACAACGTGTAGTAGCAGGTGATATTCTTACCGAAGGTTATTCTACTGAAGATGGTGAACTTGCAATCGGAAAGAACCTTAAGGTTGCTTTCATGCCTTGGAAAGGTTATAACTTTGAGGATGCTATCGTATTGAATGAGCGTATCGTTCGTGAAGACGTATTTACATCTGTTCACGTAGAAGAGTTTTCTCTTGATGTACGTGATACTAAACGTGGGGTTGAAGAATTAACTTCTGATATTCCTAACGTTAGCGAAGAAGCAACTAAAGACTTGGATGAAAGAGGAATTGTTCGCATAGGAGCTCGTGTAGGTCCTGGTGACATTCTTATCGGTAAGATTACTCCTAAAGGAGAATCTGATCCTTCACCTGAGGAAAAATTACTTCGTGCAATATTCGGTGACAAAGCCGGCGATGTGAAAGATGCTTCTTTGAAAGCTTCTCCATCATTGAAAGGTGTTGTTATTGGAACCAATTTGTTCTCTAAAGCGGCTAAAAAAGGAAAAACAAAACTTTCGAGTAAAGCGTTACTTCCTAAATTAGACGAAGAGTACGAAGAAAAAATGGCTAAACAAAAAACTATTTTAGTTGATAAGCTATTGGTTCTTACTGAAGGTAAAGCATCTCAAGGAGTAAAAGATTATTTGAATACAGATGTTATCGCTAAGGGTGCTAAATTCACAAAATCGGCACTTGACAGCATCGACTTCGAATCGATTCAAGTTAGTAACTGGACTACTGATGATAATAAAAACGAGCTTATAAAGAGCGTAATTGTAAATTATCTACGTAAGTATAAAGAACTTGACGCTGAACTGAAACGTAAACGTTTCGATCTTACAATCGGAGATGAACTTCCATCGGGTATTGTACAGATTGCAAAAGTATACGTAGCTAAAAAACGTAAAGTACAAGTTGGTGATAAGATGGCAGGACGTCACGGTAATAAAGGTATCGTGTCTCGTATCGTTCGTCAAGAAGATATGCCATTCTTAGCAGATGGAACAGCTGTTGATATCGTATTGAATCCACTGGGTGTACCTTCTCGTATGAACCTTGGACAGATATTCGAAACCGTACTTGGTTGGGCAGGAAAAGAGTTAGGTGTGAAATTTGCAACTCCTATCTTTGACGGTGCTAGTCTTGATGATCTTAATGATTGGACAGACAAAGCTGGTGTGCCTCGCTACGGTAAAGCATATCTGCACGATGGTGGTACAGGAGACCGTTTTGACCAAACTGCAACTGTAGGTATTATCTACATGCTGAAACTAGGTCACATGGTTGAAGACAAGATGCACGCTCGTTCTATCGGACCATACTCACTTATTACGCAACAACCTCTTGGAGGTAAAGCTCAATTCGGGGGTCAACGTTTCGGAGAGATGGAGGTTTGGGCACTTGAAGCATTTGGTGCTGCTCACATCTTACAAGAAATACTTACAATCAAGTCGGATGACGTTATGGGACGCTCTAAAGCTTATGAAGCTATTGTTAAGGGCGAACCAATGCCACAACCGGGTATACCTGAATCATTAAATGTATTACTACATGAAATGAGAGGTCTTGGTTTGAGCGTAACTCTTGATTAATAAAATATAGGATTGTGGAGTATTTCTCGATGGAATACTCCACATACTTACAATATACTTTAACTCTTTATATAATTTGATATATGGCTTTTAGAAAAGATAGTAAAGTAAAGAGTAGCTTTTCAAAAATCACTGTCAGTCTTGCCTCTCCTGAAGAAATTCTAGAAAGTTCAAGCGGTGAAGTCTTGAAACCCGAAACTATAAACTATCGTACATACAAACCCGAACGTGACGGCTTGTTCTGCGAACGTATTTTTGGTCCGGTAAAAGACTACGAATGTCATTGCGGTAAATACAAACGTATCCGATATAAAGGTATCGTCTGCGACCGTTGTGGTGTAGAGGTTACTGAGAAAAAAGTTAGACGTGAACGTACCGGTCACATCCATTTAGTGGTACCTGTTGCTCACATCTGGTATTTCCGTTCTTTACCTAATAAAATGGGTTATCTTCTTGGTATACCAACCAAGAAACTTGATATGATCATTTATTACGAACGCTATGTTGTAATACAAGCTGGAGTAAAGGAAGAAGAAGGCGTTGCCTACAAAGACTTACTTACTGAAGAAGAATATCTGAACCATTTAGATACACTTCCTAAAGACAATCAATTATTGGATGATATGGATCCCAATAAGTTTATTGCTAAAATGGGAGCTGAAGCTGTTTACGATTTATTGGCTCGTTTGAATCTTGATTCATTAGCTAATACACTTCGTCACAGAGCTAATACAGATACTTCTCAACAACGTAAAAACGAAGCTCTTAAACAACTTCAAGTTGTTGAAGCTTTCCGTGGTTCGAAGGCGAAAAACCGCCCCGAATGGATGATCGTTAAGATTGTTCCTGTAATACCACCCGAACTTCGTCCTCTGGTTCCTTTGGATGGAGGTCGTTTTGCAACATCTGACTTAAATGACTTGTATCGTCGTGTTATCATCCGTAACAACCGTTTGAAACGATTGATCGACATTAAAGCTCCGGATGTAATTTTACGTAACGAAAAACGTATGCTTCAAGAGGCAGTAGATTCATTGTTTGATAACTCTCGTAAATCGAGTGCAATCAAAACAGAATCAAACCGTCCTCTTAAGTCACTTTCTGATAGTTTGAAAGGTAAACAAGGACGTTTCCGTCAAAACCTTTTAGGTAAACGTGTTGACTATTCTGCTCGTTCGGTAATCGTCGTTGGTCCTGAATTGAAGATGCACGAATGTGGTCTTCCTAAAGATATGGCTGCTGAGCTATTCAAACCATTTGTGATTCGTAAATTGATTGAACGTGGTATCGTGAAAACGGTAAAATCTGCGAAGAAAATCGTTGATCGCAAAGAGCCTGTAGTATGGGATATTCTTGAGCATGTGATGAAAGGTCACCCAGTATTGCTCAACCGTGCCCCTACCCTGCACCGTTTGGGTATCCAAGCATTCCAACCTAAAATGATCGAGGGCAAAGCAATTCAGTTACACCCACTTTCATGTACTGCCTTCAATGCTGACTTTGATGGTGACCAAATGGCTGTTCACTTACCTCTTGGTAATGACGCTATATTGGAAGCCCAAATGTTGATGCTTGCGTCTCATAATATCTTGAACCCTGCTAACGGTGCTCCTATTACAGTACCTTCTCAGGATATGGTATTAGGACTGTATTATATTACAAAAATACGTCCGGGAGCACAAGGTGAAGGTCTTACTTTTTACGGACCGGAAGAAGCTATCATTGCTTACAATGAGAAGAAAGTTGATATACATGCCCTTATCAAAGTGTATGTAAGAGACCTTGATGAGAATGGACAAGTGGCTACAATTATGCGCGAAACTACGGTAGGACGTGTACTTGTAAACCAAAACACTCCAATCGAAGTAGGATTTATCAACGAAATCTTATCTAAAAAATCTCTTAGAGATATTATCGGTAATATCATCAAATTGGCTGGAGTTGCTAAAACGGCTCAGTTCCTTGACGATATTAAAGATCTTGGATATACAATGGCATTCCGTGGAGGATTGTCGTTCAACCTTGAGGATGTAATTATCCCCGCAGAAAAAGAAACGCTTGTTAAACAAGGATATGATGAAGTTGAGCAGATTCTAGGAAACTACAATATGGGATTCATCACCTATAACGAACGTTACAACCAGATTATTGATACCTGGACACACATCAACTCTAAGTTGTCGAACATTTTGATGAAACAACTTTCAGAAGATAACCAAGGTTTCAACTCTGTATATATGATGCTTGACTCTGGAGCTCGTGGATCGAAAGAACAGATTCGTCAGTTGTCAGGTATGCGTGGATTGATGGCAAAACCTCAGAAAAGTGGAGCGGAAGGTGCTCAAATTATTGAGAATCCTATCCTTTCTAACTTTAAAGAAGGTCTGTCAGTGTTAGAGTACTTTATCTCTACCCACGGTGCTCGTAAAGGTCTTGCCGATACAGCATTGAAAACAGCCGATGCAGGATACCTTACTCGTCGTCTGGTTGACGTATCACAAGATGTGATCATCAACGAAGAAGACTGTGGTACACTTCGCGGACTTGTTTGTACAGAACTTAAAAACAACGAAGAAGTTGTAGCTTCATTATACGAACGTATATTGGGTCGTGTTTCTGTTCATGATATTCAACATCCTCTAACAGGAGAAATCCTTGTAGAGTCTGGTGAACAAATCAGAGAAGAAGCTGCTACAATTATTCAAAACTCACCAATTGAGCGTGTTGAAATCCGTTCTGTATTAACTTGCGAATCTAAAAAAGGCGTATGTGCTAAGTGTTACGGTCGTAACCTTGCTACTGGTCGTATGGTTCAAAAAGGAGAAGCCGTTGGAGTTATCGCTGCTCAGTCAATCGGTGAGCCAGGTACACAGCTTACACTTCGTACGTTCCACGTAGGGGGTATTGCTTCGAATATTGCTACTGAAAACAGCATCATGACAAAATACGATGGTATTTTGGAAATTGATGACTTGCGTGTTGTTGAGACTATCGACGAAACAGGCAAAAAAGTACAAATCGTAGTAAGCCGTCTTGTAGAAATACGTGTTGTAGATCCTAATACTAAAATCGTATTACTTACTCACAATATTCCTTATGGTGCTAAACTTTATTTCAAAGAAGGCACATCGGTTAAAAAAGGTGATGTAATTTGCGAATGGGATCCATTTAATGCTGTTATCGTATCAGAGGCAACAGGTAAGATCAAGTTTGAAAACGTTATCGAAAATGTAACTTACAAAGTAGAATCGGATGAACAAACCGGTTTGAAAGAAAAGATCATTATTGAATCGCGTGATAAGACTAAAGCTCCTGAGGCACACATTCTGGATGAGAAAGGCAACATAATCAAAACATACAGTTTACCTCTTGGTGCTCACGTTATCAAAGAAGATGGCGATACAATGAAAGCCGGAGATGTACTAGTTAAGATACCTCGTGCAGTAGGTAAAGCCGGTGATATTACGGGGGGTCTTCCTCGTGTTACCGAGTTATTCGAAGCACGTAACCCTTCTAACCCTGCTGTTGTATCTGAAATTGATGGAGAGGCTTCGTTTGGTAAGATCAAACGTGGTAACAGAGAAGTAATTATTACATCTAAAACAGGTGAAATAAAGAAATACCTGGTACCTCTTTCTAAACAAATTCTGGTACAGGAGAATGACTTCATCCGTGCAGGTATGCCTCTATCGGATGGTGCTACCACTCCTTCGGATATTCTTGCAATTATGGGACCAACCGCAGTACAAGAATATATCGTAAACGAAGTGCAGGATGTATATCGTCTGCAAGGTGTGAAAATCAATGATAAACACTTCGAAGTTATCGTACGTCAGATGATGCGTAAAGTAGAAGTGGTTGATCCGGGAGACACTCGTTTCCTTGAACAACAAGTTATTGACAAGCATGTTGTAATGGAAGAGAACGATCGTATCTGGGGTAAAAAAGTCGTTGTAGATGCAGGAGACTCTTCTACATTCGAACCAGGACAGATTGTTACAGCACGTAAACTTAGAGACGAGAACTCGATGTTGAAACGTCGTGACCTTCGTATCGTAGAGGTTCGTGATGCTATCCCAGCAACTGCTAACCAAATACTTCAAGGTATTACACGTGCAGCTCTTCAAACAACCAGCTTCATGTCGGCTGCTTCGTTCCAGGAAACTACTAAGGTTCTTAACGATGCTGCTATCCATGGTAAGGTTGACAGATTAGAAGGTCTAAAAGAAAACGTTATCTGTGGTCACTTGATTCCTGCAGGTACTGGTCAACGAGATTTTGATAAGCTTGTTGTAGGTACTAAAGAAGATTTTGACAGAGTAATGGCTAACAGAAAAACTGTTGTAGACTTTGACAGTGTAGAGTAGTAATCACTCATACATCATAATATTGAAAGAGGACGAATAAATTATTCGTCCTCTTTTTTTAGTTATACAATAAGGATTAACAATATCTTCTTAAAACTTTATCGTTTACTTATACGTTTATATAAAAAACCTGACTATTATGAAGATAATCAACAAGCCAACTAAAGCGAAAGAATTTAAGTCTTATGAAACTGCCAGAATAGTTCAAGATTCGAGTAAAGCTCCCGAACCTGCAACAAAGAAGGAAGTAAAGGCAGCCACAAATAAAATAAACCCTGACGAGGAAAGTATGGAAAGTAGAGGATAATATGCTATCCTTTAATTTCGAACCTGCATAAAAAGAATTTATTGTACTTTGAAAGGATAAGACAATATTTGCTTATACTAAATCTATATTACGAACTTAATATCTATACCAATGACTAATAGGCGTAATGAACTTGAAAAAGAAATTGAGATACTACAAGACAAAATTGATAATCCACCAGCCGCTACACCAAAAGAGATACGCGAGTTGTGGATAAAAGAATATGACAGTTTATCCTTTGAATTGAACAATCTATATGATGACGACGATGACAATGATTAAATAGTTACCTTTTATTTCATCTACATTCAGCATCTAAAGTAAGATGATTGACCTAACTCAAAAGACGAATAAATTATTCGCCCTTTTTTATCTGTGCAAACTCTCAGAAGCAATCAATTTCAAATTCGATCTATTTATAGCTTCTATCACAATTAATCATTCCTTATCTTTCTTTTCTTATAATATCCTCAGATTATTGAGGGAATAGATTTTATTCGAATAAAAAGCTGTGGAGATACCAACATTACAATAATAGATCTTATTTTTGCATATAGAAATTCACAAGACTTATCATGCAAAAATCCAAAGCATATTGGTATCACATAATAACAATCTTAACAGTAGCTATATGGGGTACTACTTTTGTATCCACTAAAGTCCTTATTGGATATGGACTATCTCCTATTGAGATTCTATTCTATCGTTTCCTCTTAGCATACGTTTGTATTTGGTTTATATGTCCACGCAAGCTCTTTGCGAAAAACATCAAAGACGAATTACTATTTGTTGGTACAGGTTTAAGTGCCGGATCACTGTATTTCGTCCTCGAAAATACAGCCCTTAAAATCACCCTTGCATCTAATGTATCTCTTATCATTTGCACAGCTCCTATATTCACAGCATTTTTATCGCATTTCATTTATAGGAAAGAGCATATCAAACCACATCTTATTTTCGGGTCTATAATAGCCTTATTAGGTGTTGCTCTGGTTGTTTTCAATGGTAGTTTTATTTTACAGATCAATCCATTAGGAGATATTCTTACAATTTTGGCAGCATTATCATGGGCTTTCTATGGGATAATACTCAAACGACTTAACGGTCATTACTCTACACTTTTTATTACCCGTAAGGTATTCTTTTATGGTATTATAACTTTGTTGCCTTTTATTTTATTCAGTTCTGATGTTTTTCACACGCATCTACTAACTGATCCTACAATAATTGCAAATTTACTTTTCCTTGGAGTAGTCGCATCATTATTATGCTATATCATGTGGAATAGTGCGGTCAAAGAACTGGGAGTAATACAAACTTCAAATTATATCTATTTTGTTCCACTAGTAACTTTGCTAACTTCTGCCATTGTCATAAATGAGCAAATTACAACTATAGCTCTACTTGGTTCAGTCTTTATACTCTTTGGTGTATACATAGCCGAAAGAGGGCTTAAACTAAGACAAAGGACTGCCTAAACAACTCTACAGTTAGATTCGATACTATATAATTCGAGATATAAAACCAGAATTTCTCGCAGAGTAAACAGATACATACTTAAGCCATACAAGATTAAAAACTGAATTTCAACCTTAAATTATGCCCTACAACATAAAATAAAAAGGGTATAAATAGTTTTAGTTAAATTTATTTTCCCGTACTTTGCTATCCATACTTATCAAAATACCCATTTTGTGATATTTAAAGATTATAAAACACCACAAAACTAAATATAGAGATAAGAGACCTAAACTATACTATTCTATGGAAAAAGAAAGTTATATATCTGAAATCAGATCTAAAGTGGGAGTGAATGTCAACCGCTGTTATCAGTGTGGCAAATGCTCGGCGGGTTGTGCTTTAGCTGAAGATATGGATTATCCGCCCAGTCTGGTAATGAGAATGCTGCAAACCAATGACATTTCTAATTACAATAGCTTACTACAATCCGAAACTATATGGCTATGCGTATCTTGTCAAAATTGCTTGACCCGCTGTCCTATGGAAATAGATATTCCTCAATTGATGGATTATATGAGAGAGAAATCTATTGAGAAGAAATCCATAAATAAAAAATCAAGTCAAATAGTTTCTTTCCACAAAGCTTTTCTAGACTCGGTAAAATTTACCGGACGATTATATGAAATAGGTTTGGTTGCAGGTTATAAAGCTCGCACCTTGAATCTATTACAAGACATGAACATAGCTCCTAAAATGTTTTCGAAAGGAAAACTTCCTATCCTACCCGAAATGGTCGAAGACAAAAAACAAATTGCTTCTATTTTCTCCAATACGAAGAAATAAGCAGGCCAAAGATTAACTAAGAAAACACGCCGACTTTCAATGATTCGGAAGTCTGGCAAGATCAATTATAAACTATGGAAATAGGATTCTATCCGGGATGCTCTCTGAAAGGGACTTCTTCAGAGTACGCCCAATCGACATTAGCTCTCGCTAAAGCTTTCGATATCAACTTAAAGGAGATTACCGACTGGAATTGTTGCGGAGCAACTGCTGCTCACAATCTAAATCACGAATTGGCAATGGCGCTTCCTGCTCGGGTACTTGCTCTGGCTGAAAAAGACGGTATGACCGAAATAGTTGTGCCTTGTGCTGCTTGCTATAACCGACTGACAGTTACTCAGCATGAGCTAAATCAAAGCGAAGAATTAAGAGATAAAGTTTCCGAGATTTTACAAATGCCTCTTCCGGGAAATCTTCAGATTCTCAATGTGATGCAATTTATAGACAAATACATTACCAATAGAATAGAAGAAAAGGTAGTGAAACCTTTCGAGCATAAAGTAGTATGCTACTATGGATGCCTGCTTGTTCGCCCTCAAAACATATTGAAATTTGACCGCTTAGAAGACCCGCAATCAATGGATACACTAATGAAAAAGATAGGTGCTGACTCTATGGATTGGGGCTATAAAACCGAATGCTGTGGTGCAGGATTCTCTGTTTCACGAACAGATATTGTAGCCAAACTGTCAGGTAAGATTGTAAAAGATGCTTCGGATAGAGGAGCAGAAGCGATAATTGTTGCATGCCCTATGTGCCAATCGAATCTGGATATGCGCCGCCCTCAGATTAATAGTTACTTACAGATGAATATCAAAACGCCTGTTATGTATATCACTCAGGCTATGGGTTTAGCCGTGGGATTAAGTAAAGAGGAGGTTGGACTTAAGAAACTATTTGTAGCACCAACGTTTGCATAAACGACCAAAACAGAAGAAATTATGTCAAAAATAGGAGTATTTGTTTGCCACTGCGGAGAGAATATAAGTGCCACTGTCGATTGTGAGAAAGTAGCCGAAGAAGCTTCTAAAATAACAGGGGTAGAAGTCAGTGTTGACTATAAATATATGTGTTCGGATCCCGGACAAACAATGATAAAAGAGGCTATTAAAGAAAAAGGTCTCACAGGAGTTGTGGTTGCTGCATGCTCTCCCCGTATGCACGAACCGACCTTTCGGAAAGCTTGTTCCGAAGCAGGACTAAATCCATATATGTGCGAAATGACCAACCTGCGTGAGCATTGTTCATGGGTACACGAAAAAGGAGATCAAACAACAGAAAAAGCAATTGATCTGGTGAGAATGCTTGTTGAAAAGACAAAACTCAACAAACCTCTCAATTCGATAAAAGTTCCGATTCATAAAAAAGCTCTTGTTATAGGTGGAGGTATAGCAGGTATTCAATCAAGTTTGGATATTGCCAATGCAGGGCATCAAGTTATTCTGGTAGAAAAAGACCCATCTATTGGGGGACACATGTCTCAGTTATCGGAAACATTCCCTACCCTCGACTGTTCGCAGTGTATTCTTACCCCACGAATGGTGGAAGTAGCTCAACATCCTAATATTACACTATATACTTATGCTGAGCTGGAGAAGTTAGAAGGTTTCATCGGAAACTTCAAAGCAACTATTCGTCTTAAAGCAAAAAGTGTTGATCCTAAACTCTGTACAGGCTGTGGTGTTTGCTACTCGAAATGTCCCACAAAGAAAATCCCCAGTGAGTTTAACGAAGGACTTGGTTTACGCACAGCTATTTACACGCCATTTCCTCAGGCTGTACCTAATAAGCCTGTTATTGATAAAACAAATTGTACTTATTATACGAAAGGAAAATGTAAGGTTTGCCAGAAAGTGTGCCCTACAGGAGCAATTGACTTCGACAGACCCGATGAATTTATAACCGAAGATATTGGTGCTGTAGTTACAGCAACAGGATTCAATGTTCTGAAACCCAATTTCTTCCCCGAATATGGCTACGGTAAATACAAAGATGTAATTACAGGATTACAGTTCGAGCGTTTGGCATCTGCATCAGGTCCTACTTTGGGTGCAATCCGTCGCCCTTCGGATGGTACTGAACCCAAGAAAATAGTATTTATTGCTTGTGCAGGCTCACGTGATCCGGCTAAAGGATTGCCATATTGCTCTAAGATATGTTGTATGTACACTGCAAAACATGCTATGTTATATCAACATAAAGTACACGATGGCGAATCGTATGTATTCTATATGGATATTCGGGCAGCAGGTAAGAATTACGAAGAATTTGTTCGCCGTGCAATTGAAGACGATGGAGTAAACTACGTCCGTGGTCGTGTAGCTCGTGTGTATGAAAAAGACGGTAAACTGATTGTAAAAGGTGTAGATACTCTTTTAGGAGGTAAGCCCGTTGAAATAGAAGCCGATATGGTAGTGCTTGCCAGTGCGGGCGTCGCCAGTCACGGAGCAGAAGAACTGGCTCAAAAGATGCACATTTCTTATGATCCCTATAAATTTTTTGCAGAGGCTCACCCTAAATTAAAACCCGTAGAAACTAACTCCGCAGGAATATTTTTGTGTGGAGCTTGTCAAGCTCCAAAAGACATTCCAGAAACAGTAGGAATGGCATCAGGAGCAGCAGCCAAAGTAATCGGATTATTCTCGAATAGCGAATTAACACGTGAACCCGTGGTTGCAGTTGTGAACCGTATAGCGTCGCACGAAGTATCTACTTGTGTCGGTTGTTTCTTATGCGAAACCGCTTGCCCTTATCAAGCAATAGTACACGAGGAAATTAAAAACCGAGCGGGTGAAGTTATCAAAACAGTAGCTCAGGTAAATCCCGGATTATGTCAAGGGTGTGGTACATGTGTTTCTTTCTGCCGCTCTAAATCTATTGATATACAGGGATTCTCTAACGAGCAGATGTATGCTGAAGTAATGGCTGTATTAGAAGCATAAGTCACAAAACAGACTTTGTTGTATTTGAAAAAACAAACAATATGAATAACGAATTTGAACCTAAAATATTAGCCTTTGTCTGTAACTGGTGTACCTATGCCGGAGCAGATTTAACAGGTACAAGCCGGATAAAATATGCTTCTAATGTAAAAATCGTTCGCTTTCCCTGTACAGGACGTATCGACTTCATGCTGTTGCTCAAAGCCTTTGCGAATGGTTCGGATGGGGTAATAGTATCGGGATGCCATCCTAATGACTGCCATTACACTTCGGGTAATTTTCATGCCCGACGCCGTTGGATACTTTTCAGGAGTCTACTCGATTTTATGGGAATAGATATACGCAGAATCCAGTTTTCGTGGGTATCGGCTGCCGAAGGAGCAAAATGGGCAGACATTGTAAATACTACGGTTGCATCTATCCGTGAACTTGGACCCTATACCGAATACCAAAGAGCTGGTGATTTTCTAGCCAATAACGAGGAAGAATTAGCCAAAGAAATGGAGGTGAATAATGGATGAATTGAGAACCAAAGCCAAAGAACTATTCGAAAAAGGAGAGATTGATATTTTTATCGGATATGAAGAAGGCACACGAAATCCAAGACCTCTTTTTGCGAATAATGCGGATGAGACTCAAAAACTGGTGTTCAATGATATGTGTACCGGAAATCTCGCTGTTTATTTAACCCGAAAAGATTTAGTAAAGGGTAAGAGAGTCGGAATATCAGCATCTTATTATGCATTGAAAAGTATAGCTCAACTTTTTGTCGAAAATCAGCTAAAAGAAGAGAGCTTAAAAGTATTTGGATTATCGAGTGATAGAAAAATTCAAGCTCTTAATTCATTAGAAGAAATAAAACAATACCTCAAAGATACTCCTCCACCTCCCAAGCTCAAAGATGATGAATTGATCAAGCAAATAGATGAAATGTCGTCTGCCGAACGTTGGGCATTTTGGTCAGACGAGCTATCGAAATGCTTCAAATGCTATGCTTGCCGTGCAGCTTGTCCGATGTGTTATTGTACTAAATGTATAGTGGAGGTAAATCGCCCTCAATGGATTCAGCCATGGGCAAGTACTCTGGGAAATATGGAATGGCAGATCAATCGTGTAATGCATATGGCTGGTCGTTGTTCCGACTGCGGTTCATGTGGAACAGCGTGCCCGATCGGCATTCCAATACATCTATTGACACACAAAATGTCGGAAACTGTAAAAGTCAATTTTGGCGATTCGAGTGAAAAAGGCAATGTACTGTCAACATTCAAACCCGAGGATAAAGAATCTTTTATACTGTAAGCTATGGAAAGAAAATACATAAGCCACAATTCATTAATGAATTGGCTCACCCAATTGAATGATGAAGGAAGTCAGATTTATGCTCCTGTTGCTAAAGGAAATAAAACTGACTACAAACATATAACGTCTGTGGAAGAAATTTCTATGGATCATATACAAACTACACAATCGGCTAAAGCGATAGCATTTCCTCGTACTGAGAAATTATTCTCCTACACAAAAAAAGAGGGTGATGTAACGCTTCAAAATTTTGACACAACTACTATTCCCGAAACTGTTGTTTTTGGCATTCATCCATGTGATGCGGCAGGATTCAAACCTCTCTCAGGTATTTTCAATTGGGATACTCCCGATTTACCTTTCAATGAGAGGATGAAACGCACTACACTAATTGCAGTTAGTTGTACTCAATGCGATGAGTTTTGCTTCTGCACATCTGTAAATGGTAATCCCGGAAATACAGAGGGAAGCGATATTCTATTAACGCCCATAAAAGAGGGTTATCTAGTGGAAATAATTACCGAAAAAGGAGAGAATCTGGTCAATAAACACATCAGCTTTTTCGAAGCTGATCCGAATGTAAATAAAGAAGAATATCTCGCAAAAGTACCTGTTCAGTTTAGCTTAGAAGAATTACATGAAAAGATTTCCAATATGTTCGAAAGTCCCGTTTGGAAACAACAGTCCGAACGCTGTTTAGGGTGCGGAGCATGTGCCTACGTCTGCCCTACTTGTGCCTGCTTTGATATTCAAGAAGATGCTCACGGAAGTTCAGGAAATAGACTTCGTTGCTGGGATTCATGCGGTTTCTCACTATTTACAATGCATACTTCGGGGCACAATCCGAGAGAGGTACAAAGTCAGCGATGGAGACAACGCCTGCTACATAAATTCTCATATATGCCCGAACGTATTTCCGTAAGAGGTTGTACGGGCTGTGGCAGATGTTCACGTGCTTGTCCTGTGGATATGAATATTGCAGAACATTTAAGTGAAATAGCCACCCTGTAAATCATAACCCTTTTGACTAAGGTCGCAGACCTTTTATTACTTTGACTAGTGAAACGACAATGGATACTTATGCTTTTAAAATGATTCATTAAATAGCTGAAATTACTTAATATGGATAATTCTAATATATATCTTCCAAATCTGATGCTCATCGAGAAAATTACTCAGGAAGCTCCCGGAGTAAAAACTTTCCGTTTGAAATTTAAAGATGAAGAAGCAGGAAATAATTTCGAGTTTAAAGCAGGACAATTCGGTGAATATTCTGCCTTCGGTGAAGGGGAAAGTACTTTTTGTATAGCCTCCTCCCCCACCCGCAAAGGATATATTGAATGTACTTTCCGTGAAACGGGGAAAGTGACATCAGCCTTAGCTAAACTGGAAGAAGGTCAAACCATGGGATTCAGAGGTCCTTTTGGTAACACTTTCCCGATGGATGAATGGAAAGGCAAAAACCTTCTGTTTATTGCAGGAGGTATTGCTCTACCTCCGATGCGTTGCGTGATATGGAATGCTTTAGATACACGTGAAAATTTTGGTGACATAAGTATTCTATATGGAGCTAAATCGGTAGCCGATCTGGTATATAAACATGAACTAAAGGAATGGGAAGAAAGACCTGATGTACGATTGGTTACAACTGTCGATCCGGGAGGTGAAACTTCCGACTGGAAAGGTGAAGTAGGTTTCGTCCCCTCTGTTTTAGAGAAAATGAATCCTTCTCCCGAAAATACAGTAGCCATTGTTTGTGGTCCTCCAATTATGATAAAATTTACTTTTCCAGTATTAGAGAAGTTAGGATTTACCGACGAAAATATCTATACCACTTTAGAAAACCGTATGAAATGTGGAGTCGGCAAATGCGGACGCTGTAATGTTGGGAGTCAATATGTATGTAAAGACGGTCCTGTATTTTCTAAGGTTGAATTAGAGGCTTTACCTGCTGAATATTAAAACATCAAGGTTTATAAATAGATGAAAGAAGGAGTTATTCTATAGGAATAGTTCCTTCTTTCATTTTTGTCTACTATGCAATTTAACCCTACCTTTAAAGTCTAAGACCTATTTAGTGCTTTGGTTAGTATAAAATCAGAGCCTGTGAACTTTATAAAATGTAATATTAAAATTGCATATTACTTATAAAATAAAGCAAAAGCTAGATGGAAAATATATTATCTGAGATTCGGCAAGCTTTAAAAGATAGTGTTGACGAGAAAACTAAAAGCAATAGTCAAAACTTCTTCAAAGAGAAGATAAAGTTCTATGGGATACGAGTACCTCTGGTCAATAAGATTAGCAAAGAGTCATTCGCAATTATCAAGGATAAGCCTAAAGAATACATTCTCGGATTATGCAGTGAATTATGGAAATCGGAGTATTTGGAAGAATCATTTATTGCCTGCAATTGGTCGTATAACATTCGTTCCAATTATGAAACTAAAGACTTCGACATTTTCGAAGAATGGGTAAATACATATGTAAACAATTGGGCTTCGTGTGATATGTTGTGTAACCATACAATCGGAACATTTGTAGAAATGTATCCTCAATATATAACCAAGTTAAAAGAATGGGCAAAATCGGATAATCGGTGGGTGAAACGGGCTGCTGCCGTAACACTCATAATTCCTGCCCGAAAAGGTTTATTTCTGAATGAGATTTTTGAGATCGCAGATATACTACTCCTTGATAACGACGATTTGGTACAGAAAGGATACGGATGGATGCTGAAAGCAGCAAGCGAAGCACATCAAAACGAAGTATTCGATTATGTGATATCAAAGAAAACCATTATGCCCCGAACGGCTTTACGATATGCGATAGAGAAAATGCCTCAGCATTTGAAAATTGAGGCCATGAAAAAATAATGCATAATAACTTAGAGATTGAATAAATTTTACTCATAATTAATTTAAGTGATTGACATCCTTAAATCCACGAACAAACCATAACTTAAACAACTAACGAACAGCTAGTTTACGACAATTCAATAAAATTTAAACAAGCTCTTAGAAAAAATGCAATACGAAATATTTGAACCAAGCAATCTCCTTAAGTCATTAGTTAAATGTTACTGGACGTTGGAAGTTCCTGCCGAAAACAACACAGACAAACAACGAATTGTACCCGACGGCTGTTTGGAAATGGCTTTCATTCTCGGAGACGATATTAGACGTTTTACTTCCGAATGTGAATTTATCCTTCAACCTCGTGCAATGGTTCTTGGTCAGACCATCGACCCTTTTTACATTCAACCAACAGGCTATGTAAATACTTTTGCTGTTCGTTTCTATCCTTATGGTTTTGCAAATTTTGTAAAAACATCTATCAAAAATCTTGCAAATAAGGAAACCCCGATCACTGAGCTTTTTGAAGCAACAAAAGCAAACGAGTTGGAACAAAACATCATTCACGCAACCGGTACGCAACAAAGAATTAAGATTGTCGAAACTTTTTTATTGAACAAAATCAACGAAAAAATCACAATCGACAATATTGTAAAATCAACTATTGATACACTTTTCTTAACAAATGGAAATTCATCGATCAGTACAATCCTCAAAGAAAATTTATCCAAACGCAGACAATTGGAAAGAAATTTTATGAAGCAAATCGGAATCAGCCCCAAACAATTAGGAAAAGTAATCCGGTTGCAAACTGCCCTAAAAATGTTACTTAACCATGAAACCGAAACACTCACTCAAATCGCTTACGAAAACGAATATTACGACCAGGCCCACTTTATTAAAGACTTTAAGGAATTTACGGGAACCAATCCTAAAAAGTTTTTAGGAGACAAACAAAATGTGCTTTCATCCCTTTTCTACCAAAAAGATTAAGGCTGTCGTATTTTTACAATTTTGAAGATTAACTGTATTTTATCTTTGTAAGATATAATCAATTTAATTAACTAAAATAATAAAATTATGCGTAATTTAATTTCAATCGTAGAAATTCCAACAACAGACTTCTCTAGAGCGGTTTATTTTTATCAAACGATCTTAGGCATTACAATCGAAGAAGTCGATATGGACGGAACACAAATGGGAGTGTTTCCCAGTGACGGAGAAACCGTAAATGTAGCTTTAGTTAAAGGCGACGATTACAAACCGACAAGTGATGGAGCGGTTCTTTATCTGAATGCAGGAAATGACCTACAACCAATGCTCGAAAAGGTTAGCAAAAATGGAGGGCAAATCATTGTACAGAAAACCCAAATCAGTCCTGAAATGGGTTTTTTTGCACTGTTTATGGATACAGAAGGAAATAAGTTAGGACTTCATTCAGCTCAATAAGCAGATGAAATAGAAAATATAAATTAACAACTAAATAGATATGAGAATAGGACATATAGCCATCTGTACAGAGAATCTGGAAGAAATGAAAACATTTTACACTACTTATTTTGGAGGTATTTCGAATGCAAAATATGTCAATCCTGTAAAAAAATTTGAATCGTATTTCATCACTTTCGAAGGTGATACAACTCTCGAAATAATGAGACGTAAGGATATAACCAACAAAGTAGAAGTTGAATCTCTTGGTTTATGTCATTTCGCTTTTACGGTAGGTACAAAAGATCAGGTATTGGAGCTGACCGAACGCTTAAGAGCCGATGGTTATAAAATAGTAGGCGAGCCCAGAACAAGCGGAGATGGTTACTTCGAAAGTGTTGTACTTGATGTAGATAACAATAGGGTTGAGCTCATTGCCGAATAGTTTATCAGCTACTACTTATTCTTTTTGAGAATCTGCAAGACTGACTCCTTTAATTTATCTTCTTGCATAATAACATTGAAGTGTCCCCAGAAGTTAGGGTCATATTCGAAAGAAGTATCCGAAAATATATTTTGGGTAGATAACCTTTCGTTACGTGCAAAACGTGAATTATCAGAGGTATCGGTTTCACAATTCACTAATTCGAACCACATATGAAGAGGCGTGCTGAAAATTCGCTTCTTCTTTCTTACTCTGAAATATAAATCGCCACGAACATGGCTTAGGTAATAAATACCATCTAACGATTTATAAGATACCACATAAGTAATATGCTGAGGAGTAATATTTATATCGCGGCTTTTACGAACAATAAACATATCAGTAGCCTTTTTTACATAATCGGGTAGAATTTCGAAATTCGCCTGAACCAAGGCATAACTTTCAGCATCTATGTACAGTTCGCCTTTGTATAGAGGCTCTGCTCCCGATGTTGGTTCAAAAAAAATTACATTTACCCGCCTCCCATCAAGCACCGTTATATCCGTATGTCTGTATATATAATGCCCGTTATTTATAGGATTCAGAAAACCGGGTGTATCACTCTTTATCAGATCGAGTAGCAAACTGGAGTTTATACCCGACTTCATTTTGGTTATCAATGTATCAGGGCTCTGCCTATCTATAATTCGCCTCATCTTTAACAACTTCACTTGATCGCCCTTTTCTCCACTTTGGAAACCGATCTTGTATATATCAAGAACAGCTTCGGTAAGGCTAACATTTGTATTTTTGTGCTCTATACCTTCTCTATAAAAAGCTGTAATATGAACAGGTGAAGATGAATAATTTTCGCTCCGCTTAAGCCACATATTACGCAAAACATCTGCTGGATTTACGATACGTATAACCACTTCCTGCAATGGAATAACCTTTGGGTCAAGAGTAAATATTATATGCTGATCGGCTAAAAAGGATAATTCGACCTCTTGAGATTGATAACCGACATGTGATAGTTTTATTTTAGAATGCCTCAACGAATCGGGAAGTATGAGCCTAAAGTCTCCATTCTGATTTGTGATAGTACCTATTGTTGAAGTTAGAATGCCCACAGCAGCATAAGGAATAGGGTCTCCACTAATACCATCAACCAAAGTTCCGCCTAAGGTGATATATTGTATAATACTGTCTTTCTTTTCTGCCTGCAACTTTACAACGGGTTCAATAACCACATCTTCCACAGGTTGCAGATTCAAAAGAATATGGTTTCCAACAATGCGTATATTAAGGCTTTTATTACCCGTTATTGCATAGATAGCCTCACGAAGTGTGTATTCTTTCTTGGGAACTTTTACTGCCTTGTCATTATTTACAATCTGACTATCGTAGATAAACAGGTAGCCCGATTTATCGGAGACTTCTTTTAATAGTTGATATACTGTTCCCTTATTTTTGCTTAACTCAATTTTACGACTCAAAATATCACCATCATTACCAAAAGCGGTTGCAGCTATAGAAAACAGCAACAACAAAGGAATGACATAATGAAAAAGGTATTGAGTCGTCCTTTTCATATTTACGGTTTATTTTAGTTCCGAAATGCGTATTTTATCTTGTTGTTGCACGCACTCCAAATTGAGAGCCATACATATAAGTTGAGCCATTGAATATGGAGAATCGTTAGAGAAAGTTACAGTAAGTAATCTGTCTTCAAGACCCGGAGCAACCTCTAACTCTACGCCATCTGCATTCTTATTGATTACCCGAACGACATCCACCAAACGTTCATCTTTAAATTGTATTTGTTTGGTATATCTTTGGAACTGATTCATATCTTTCGTTGCGACAGTTTCCAATTGATTAGAATGAAGTAAGCCTGTCTCTCCTGCTTTTATATGAATGCTTTGTCCCGTCTTTTTCAATGTCACCTTTACTTCTCCACGATCTACAGACAAAGAAAAATTATCTACATCTTTTCCTTTTACATTAAAAGCTGTTCCGAGTACTTCTACTTGAATCTGGTCTGTTTCTATAACGAACGGACGCTCTCTGTTTCCCTTTACATCAAAGAATGCATTTCCTTCAAGAAAGACCTCTCGTTTCTTCTTTTCGAAATGCTTCGGATAATGTAACGAGGTTTGATCTGCCAAATATACTATTGACCCATCTTCTAAAGTTGTCACAAGCGTAGCCTCATCCTTTTCGTTGTGCAAAGAGAGTAATTGTTGTTCTTTCAAATTGTTGTTGATAACAATAGAAGCAACAGCCATACTCATTAAAAGCACTGCTATACTTGCTACCCATTTAAACGTTGCTGAACGTAAAAAGGTTCTTTTGTTTCCTTCTGTGTCAGGCAATAACCCATCTTGCTCCAAGCGATTGTAAAGCAGATCCCAAGCCTGATCAGTATGTGTTTTCTTTTTTTCTATCTGAGTCATAATATCTGAGTATAATTCTCTATTTCTTTACGTAACGATTGAAGTGCTTTTGTCATTTCAGCCTCCACTGTTTTAATCGATATAGAGAGTATGGTCGCTATTTCAGCGTATTTTTTCCCTTCAAAACGCTGCATCTTAAATATGCGAAGTCGTCTTTCGGGCATTTTTCCAAGAGTTTTATTTATTAGCTCTTCCAATTCTTTGTACTCCAATTGTTCTTCGGGAGTAGCGTCTGAAATCTCTACACTTTCTGAGAATGTTTTATCCTTGTGACGATCTCGAACACCCCGATGTTCGCAATATTGAAGTGAGCGATTACGGACAGCGCCATACAAATATCCATTTAGAGAAGTAAATATTTGAAGACTCTCCTTGTCTCGCCATAATACATAGAATAAATCTTGTATAATTTCTTCTGCAATATCTGTCCTTCCTGTTATTCCGGCAGCATAGAGACAAAGGGGAGAATAATAGCGTCTGAACACTTGCTCAAAGACTTTTATATCTCCCTCTTTTATCTTTCTAACTATAAAAAAATCGTTTAACATAAAGGCAGTAGATAAGAGATTGTTACAAACATCAGATTGCTAGCCTGATTCTTTTCGGTCTTCCCTATCTTTCTTTCATTGAAGCAATTATTACTTCCGTTATAGAAAGAGTGGGAGAAGGTGAATATAGTAATAAATATCTCTTTGCATTTATTCTCAATGCTGTTTTTTCAATTTGGTTACTGCTGATTCCAAAGACTCCGAAGGTTCTATTATATTATAGTCTTCCCAGAAGTTGGCATCTCTAAAGCTACTCACATTATCAGATAACGACTGACTTTGTTTGAATGCTAGTTTCGACGGAATATTATCAACATTACCTACTTTTCCACTTGTTACTACCATCTCCGAAACAATACTGTAATTGGTATAAAATAATTTCCGTTTCCAGTCACATTTAAATCTGAATTCACTTCTTATATAATTCAAATAACTTACACCATCACGCAATTTATAAGTTACCATAAACGAAACCTCTTCGGGTTTGAACCGTAGATTAAATGGTTTCTTTTTCAGAATAGCCTGAGTTGCTTTGTTACGATCGTCCATACTTAAGCTAAACTCTGCACGTGTAAAAGCAATGCTTTGCTTATCAATATACAGTTTTCCAAAATACAAGGCATAAGGCAAGTTTACTTGCGGAGCAAAGCTTACTACAAAATGCGGGCGCTCGTCTATCATAACCGATTCTTCCATCTTGAATTTGTAATTTGCCAACGCTTCTTTATCAAGCAAAAGATCCTTGTTTTTAGCTATATCAAGATATACCGAAAGATTAGGCCCCCCTATCAGTTTCACCGCAAGTGTATCCCCTGATTTTTGGCTCAATAGTTTACGTCCTTTTTCTATTTGTATACGATCGTCATCCACGGCACCCTTGTCGTAAGGAGTTTTGTAGATGTCAATCACAGCCTCCGAAATATTGATGTAGTTACGTCCTTTCTTAATCGTCTCACGATAAAATCCTGTCATAAGATTAGTCTCTGGACAGTAATTATTACCAATCCGGTCAATTGCTCTCTTCACCAATTCGAGAGGATCCATAGATTCTACTATAACCTCATCCAGCAAATTGACATTGGCAGTTAGAAATATCTCTGCTTTCGGAGTTCCACGTTTGTCAATCGGAAATTTGTAATTAAAATACCCAAGATGCGATATTTCCAATTCCTTTGCATTGATAGAATCATTTATCTTAATCAGAAATTCGCCGTCTTCGTTTGTTATTGTTCCTATGCCTGTTCCCGGAATAGAGACATTCACATACTCGAGTTTCTTTTTCGATTTCTTATCCTTTACCACCCCACTTACCGATGTATAATGAGATTCATTTTGTGCCGATACAGAGGAAACACTCAAAGCCAAAAAGAGGATAATCAGAAATCCTGCTATTTGTTTACCTGTCGTTTTCATATTGGTATTATTTAATTGTTGATATAATCATCTGCTTGTACTAAGGTCGCAGACCTATTTATTGCTTTGGCTAGTATAATTACAACTGAGAGTTATATTTAACAATATTGCATTAATACTTGCTTGTACTAATATGATCGGTCAGGAAATAAAAACCCTATGTTAAATCTCATTTATTTTCGAGATTATCTATTTATATAAGAAAAGAGGCTATCCTAGATATGGATAGCCTCTTTTTTCTATTTTAGATCAATTATTTATAAATATGTATTTAACAGCTCCTCAAAACGATTATCTTTCTGCATATTTATAAAATCCTCATCAGATTCAATAAATGATCTGTCTAATGGATTATATTTTAGCATTACTTCAAACCATTTAAAAGCATTTTCCATATCATTTATTAAAGAATATACACATGCCATAGTATAAGAAGAAACACCTTTTTGCAGCTCTTCTCCACGCATCAATATCGGAATCACCTCTGCTTTTTTATCCTCTAGATTATTATCCAAAACTCCTAGTTGACATATGTATATACCTAAATTAGCATAATACAACCCTTCTTTCGGATCTAGTTCTACTGCTTTATTACCTACCTCAATAGCTTCTAATAAACATTTCCGTTTTTCATTCTCCTCTATATTCCATCCATAGCGAAGTAACGCAAGTCCCCAATCATTATATATATTGGCATCAGGTGTTTCTTGTTCTGCATATTTTTTGTAATGCATTATAGCTTTCTCATAATTTCTGTTTCTAAATGCTCGTTTTGCTTTAGTTAAATCCTCACTTCCTTGAGAAGATGAAGCTGATGTAGTTATCATAGAAGCAATACGCCCTTGAGAGAACCATTTTTGAGATAATTCATTGGCTTTAGTTATATACTCTTCACTTTTTTCCTTATTTCCTAATTTTGAGTATAAACCACTAATGGAACGTAGACCATCTAGATAATCTTCATTATGACTTTCATTCAATGCTTTAGAAATATACTCTATACCTTCTTCATAACGTTCCAATTTGTTGAGCGCACGATATTTCTCAAATACATAGTAACAATAATTATCCGAATTTTGTGGCAACAAATCATACGACTCCAACGCTTCGTCTTCTTTATTCAAATTTTTCAAAATAGATATTCTCTCCGTAACACTTCGTGCATACACATCAGAGGTCTTATGTATTTCACTCAATATGGTAAGTGCTGTACTTATATCGTCTTTCTTTTTGGAATAAATTAATGCTTTACTAATCAAAGCTTTTCCAAACGCAGCATCTATTTTATCTATTGATGAATACATTTCAATAGCTTTATCAAGTTCACCTAATTCTTCTAAACCGTAGCCTATAGCATATAATACTTCGCCATAATGTTCATAAGTCTCGGGTATCTGTTTACTTAACTTTAAGGCTTCGTCAACCTCGCCTTTTCTAATCATATTAGAAATTATGGCAAGCAAAGCTGTCATGTATTCTCCTGAATTTACAGAAACCCTTCTTAGCACTTCAATAGATTTATCATAATTCTGGTAAGTGGCGTGCAGATTAGCTAAACTAAATAAGCTCGATTCATATAATTTATCATGTGCAGGTATTTTAGTGTAACTCTCAACAGCCTTATCATAGTTATCAAGAGCTTTATATATTTTTGCACAATACAACATTGCTTCGGCATATTTTTGTTCTTTTTCAGGTAAGGATTCAAAAGCCTCAATAGCTTTTTCTGAATCATTCTCGTTAAGGCTTTTCAAACCTTTTTCATACAAATTATTGAATTTAAAATTCGTAATAAAGTCTTTTAATCCCATTAGGTGTTAGTTTATGATTTAATCCTTTTATTAAGTAGTATACGGTATGTGTTGCATATGTGTGTACACAAAGATAATATAATTGAAGAAAATCGCAATATACGCCAGTGAGCTTAATATCCTTATCTATTGGTACATAATAGAATTTCAAATGAATGCTTTTCTATATTAATCTTAAAACGCCCCTCATTATATATATGAAAAGCCTATAAATGTAAGAGTTAAAATCTTTTCACTTATAGGCTTTTAGATTCAATGAATCTCTTCTATATATATCTTTTTAAACCTTAAGGTTTCATACCTAAAGCTAAAATATATCCTTTATTAATACTACAATTTGCGAATTTCATATTTTCAAGAAAATCGATCATTGCTTTTTTCACAAGTGCTTGATCGGGTCTTACTGTGCGTATCTTGGTGAAATTACTTCTATCTTTAGTAGTATAGTCTATAATCAGGTTCCAGTTTTCAGGCGCTTTTATAGAAACCATACCTCTTTCAGAATCCATCTTTTTATAAGGCCAATAATGCCAACCTATATTGTTGCGTTCCATCAGACGAGTCCAAGCTGCAATCCATTGGTCTGTATTTTCTCCTGTTTCTCCCATATACATAGGAAGATTTACACTGTCTCTGAAATTTACCAAATCCTGAATATTGGTTTGTAATGTATCGCACCAATAACGATGGCAGGTATACATCATTTTATCGTCAAACTTAGAGTCTTTGAACACATTGAAATTACCATTCCATTGTGCACCTCCCAACAATACGATATGATTGTTATCTACGGTACGGATAGAATCTACACATCTTTTATAAAGAGGTTCGAGCGAATCATTCAAGTGTGCATACTCTTCCAAAAAGTAATGGGCAATAGGTTCATTCAACAAGTCATAACCTAATATGATTGTATCATTAGCATAGTGTTGAGCCACTTTTTTCCAGATTTCACAGAACTGAACCTTACTTGGTTCGCTATCCATCAACCAAGGGTATCCGTAGCTATCATCTATATTATCGCCTGTTTGTCCACCTGGAGCATCGTGCATATCAAGAATCACATATAGATTTTCTTGACGACACCATTCTACTACTTGGTCTATCATTTCAAATCCGTTCTGATTGGCAGTAAGCCCCATATAGTCTTCGTCCGTAAACATTTTGTAATGAAACGGAATACGAAGTGAGTTCATTCCTGTTTGTTTGATATACTTTATATCATCTTGAGTAATGTAGTTTTTCTTAAACTCTTGCCAGAACCAAGCAGTAAAGTCGGGACCTACCATTTCGCAAAAAGCTTCATTTATCAACCGATAAGAACTTACATCTTGAAAATGAAACATGTATCCTTCGGGATTGAGCCAATTACCAAGATTAGTACCCTGAATGAGAATCTTCTCTCCATTTGATTTTATCAGATCAGGACCTTCTACACGAATAAACTTCGAAGCGTCTGTTTTCTGGACTTCTTTTGGTGAGCAACTAAATAATACCAGAGGTAAAATTAAATACAATAAATTTTTCATAAAACATTATTTTGAGGTCATAAGACCTGTTAGTCATTAAATAAAAACGATCTAAGCCATATCTTTAATTCTAGCTTAGACCGTTTTCCAGTTTATCCCTACATATTTATTTCTTCTGTGAACCATTAGATGAGAATCACTTCAATTACTCTATTGAAAAAGAATTAACAGTAATGATTCGGAATCCATGATTAAAAGTCTCAGCTATGAAGTTTACTCGAAAAAGTGAGTACCGCGATAACTCATCTAAGATCCACATTTAATAAATTATATGGCGTTATAGAACATTTCCTCCGAAATGCTGTAAGAATAAACGAAGGTCTCAGACCTTTTTATTTTTCAAGTGATTATTGAATCGAAAATTTAGCTTTCAAACCATCTTTACTACTCGAACCTATCCATAAGTCGAAATCTCCGGCTTCTGCTTTTTTCACAAGATCCCTACCAAAGAAAGCTAAATCGTCAGTTGTCAATTTAAATTCCACTGTTTTAGATTCTCCAGCTTTCAAGTCTACTCTTTGGAAACCTTTCAACTCTCTTACAGGGCGAACGATAGAACCAACTAAATCTCTTGTATAAAGTTGTACTACTTCCGTTCCGTCTACATTGCTCGTATTCTTAACTGTAACCTTAGCTGTCAACTCTCCACCCATTGGAATAGATGATGCTGATAAAACCAGATTAGAGTAATCAAACGTACTGTATGATAAACCATAGCCAAATGGATATAGAGGATCTTTTCCCGAATCAAGGTAGAAAGAAGTATTACCCAATGATGTTTGTCCGGCTTCGGTAGGTATCTGATCTAGTGTCATTACATTCTCAGGAGCTGGACGCCCTGTATTGAAATGATTATAATACATCGGTATCTGTCCTACTTCTCTTACAAATGTTGCAGGGAGTTTTCCGCTTGGGTTAGCTTTCCCGAACAACAGATCTAAGATAGCAGGTCCCCCCATTGTTCCAGGATGGAAGTTATAAAGAACTGCGTCTGCATACGGCAAATCGCGTTCGATAGTCAATGGGCGACCTGCCATAATAACCAAAACAACTGGTTTACCAACACTTTTTACAGCTTTCAACAGTTCCGACTGCACTCCTATCAAATTAATATTCGATAAAGAGTGAGCTTCGCCCGATAGAATAGCTTCTTCACCTAAAAATACGACCGCAACATCAGCCGAAGCTGCTGCTTCTTTTGCTTTATCAAAGTTTGCTGTACTTTTATCACGACTAAAAGTCAATGCAGGTTCATAAACATAGTTTATATTACTATAAGTAGTCTGCAATGCTTTAAGAGGTGTCACTGTATGATTTTTGTCACCATCGAATACCCAAGTACCCATTTGATCGTGAGGAGCATCAGCCAACGGTCCTATAACTGCTATTTTGATATTTTCTTTTAGAGGCAATATATTGTCATTTTTCAACAAAATTGCAGATTTGATAGCTGCTTCTTTTGCTGCTTGCAAATGTTCTGCCGAATATAATACAGATGCTTTATTGGTATCAACATACGGATTTTCGAATAATCCCATGCGGAATTTAACTCTCAAGATATTACGTACCGAGTTGTCAACATCAGCAATAGAAACTTCACCTGATTCAACCAATGCTTTCAAATGTTGTGAATAAGCACCACTTACCATCTCCATATCAAGACCTGCGTTTGCTGATATTTTTGCTACTTCTTTGGCATCTTTAGCAAATCCATGAGCAAGCATCTCTGTCATCGAAGCCCAATCTGAAACTACAAATCCATCGAATTTCCAGTCTTTACGAAGTACATCTTTCAATAAATATTCGTTTCCTGAAGCTGGTATACCATCATTGTCGTTAAAAGAGGTCATCAATGTTGCTGCACCTGTGTCTATCGCTTTTTTGAATGGTACTAAATATACATTGTGCAATAAGTGAGGAGGTATGTTAGTACTGTTGTAATCGCGACCACCTTCTGCTGCACCATAACCGATAAAGTGCTTCACGCAAGCTGCAATTGATGTAGGGTCTGATAGGTTCTTTCCTTGAAAACCTTTTACCATAGCTGCACCCAGTTGACCCGCAAGGTATGGATCTTCACCCAAACTTTCGGCAATACGCCCCCAACGTGCATCACGAGAAATATCTAACATAGGAGCAAATGTCCAATTAACACCCAATTCGCGAGCTTCAGCAGCCGATACATGGGTTCCATCTTCTACCGTTTGGGGATCAAATGACGCTGCCTGACCTAGAGGTATAGGAAATATAGTCTTAAAGCCATGAATTACATCACGCCCAATAATCAAAGGAATACCCAAACGGCTATTCTCTAAAGCGACCTTTTGCAATTCGTTTACTTCCTTAGGATTAATTATATTGAGTAGAGATCCTACTTCCCCATTTTTTATCTGTTGAACAAGATTATCACTCATACCATTGAAGTTTAACTGGTTCATCTGACCAATTTTCTCTTCAATAGTCATCTTTGATAATAACTGCTCGATCTCTTTATCGTAATTTTTTTGCTGTGAATATCCCATAAACAGGTTTAATAAGCATAATACACTTAATAATTTGATCTTCATTTTTTCTATATTAATGATTTTGAATAATAATCTTTTCCCAGACTTAGCATTCTTTCAGAGCTAACAATGACCTATCTAACAGAACTAAACCTTAATTTATGAATTTATAATTCTCCTGAGTTTTATTACCCTTCAAGGTTAGTATGTATACGCTGTTTCGAGGTAAATCAGAACAATCGATGCTAGTATAATCTTCTTCTATCGATTTTGTTTTACACAACCGACCTTGCATATCTGTTATATTGAAACTCGTTATATTTCCGTTTTTAGCATGGAGTGAAAGTGATTTGCTCTCTTTATTAAAAGTAAAAGGTATATTCTCAACCTCCTCCTTTTCGATAGAGGCTACCGCTTTTTTCTGGTAAACCCTTACATAATCTATTTCATATTTTGACGGAAATATATCTTCTGCAACACCTTGCAATCCGCCCCAGTCACCACCTATCGCCAAATTTAATTTCAGATAGAAAGGTGCATCAAAAGGCCATGTTCTTTTGTCTCCTAAATGATCGTTTTTGAATGTAAAATATGCAACACCGTCAACATACCCTATAATCTGATCTTCTGTCCATTCCAGTCCGTAAACATGAAATTCTGTTTCTGCGTTTTGAATATCTTTTGTTGCTGTTTTCTCAGTACCTATTTTATGATTGTATAAATCGGTATGGATTGAAGTCTGTGTTACATTAGGACGATAACCTACATATTCCATTATGTCAATTTCGCCATCAAGTGGCCATGCAGTAAAGTTTTTAGGCATCATCCAGAATGCAGCCCAAGTACCTTTACCTCCCGGCACTTTTGCTCTAGCTTCGAAATATCCATACTTCCAAGATTCGGTTGTATTCATTCGTGCCGATACATAGTTCATTCCATAATATGGTTTCGGGCGTTTTATGGCTGTAATAATTAGATTACCTCCTTTAATTTTGGCAACAGTATCGGTTCCTGCAACACGGTCTGCATAATATTGGAGCTCATTATTTCCCCAACCATTACCTCCGGTTTCAAACCACCATTTATCCCCCGGAAGAGGCAAAGAGCCATCAGAATTGGGAGCCTCATTAAATTCTTCCTGCCACACCAAATCATATCCTGTCGGAGCTTGTGATTTGCAAAGTAATGTGCTGCAAAACAAGAATACTATACCTATAAATATATGTTTGTTTTTCATGCGCATACTATTTTTTTTAGGTGAAGCAGATTACCTTTTATACTAATTCAGGTAATCTGCTCTCCTGCTTAATGATTTACTGTTTAACTTTAAATCTCATATACCAATTGATACCAGAGCCTTTCCATTGCAGTTGTAATGTATTTTCGGTAAGCTCTAATATTTCGTACCGTACATTACCCAATACATCAGGATGCGCTACATAACTTGGAAAACCTTTATTAGAGAACGTCAAATAAAGCTTGCCATCAGCATCTCTATCCATAAACCAAGTCTGACCCTTAGGCTGTGTGTAAGGAACTGTTACAGCAACGTCCGATCCGTTAGGAAATAAATCGGGAGCCATTGTTTTCGCAGCAGCCTCATTCACATAAATATCGTTGTTGGTTTTTAGAGAATAATCACGTGTTGAATTAAGAATAAATGTCAATTCATCATCATAAATACCTCTGCCTTTTAATTCGTTAGGACCCGCACTCCACCAATTAGGAGTAGTTGTGCTTGGCTCTCCACATCCTAAGTGACCCGCAACAGAAGAATCCCATATCCAAACTTTAGGTGTATCCTTTCCTGTCAATATATAGATTATCGGATCATTATTAGGAACACTCACTTTGAATGCCTTAGGTTCACTTAAACCGCCTCTACCAAATGCTTGTATAGAGCCGTCATATTCTCCAGCCCACATATACTTCATAGAGAATGATCTTTTGTTTGTTGACATTACAGAGCCATCCAATTTCTTGATTGCCCAATAAGGAGAAATAAGATCACTCGTGAAGTCGAACTGAATTGTATTGGCATCTTGAGCGCTAGGTGTCATCGTGAATTTAATATCATCCACCGATGGTGCATTGCCAATACCTGGTTTATCTCCTACATCGGGATCGCATGCCGTAAAAAACAGAGCCATACCTAGAAGACCTAATATATATTTTTTTGCTTTCATGATTTTCTAAAATTAAAGTTTCAATTAAGGTCTGAGACCTTTTTAATACTTTGGCAATTATATAGTATATAACCGATTAGTATGGATTTTGAGTTAATGTACCTTGAGCCTTATCAATTTCTGATTGAGGTATAGGTAAATGTTTTTTGTTGGGTGTAAAGCCTCTTTCTCCCAATACTTGCTCAGCCTTGCCAAAGCGAACTAAATCCCAAAAGCGGTGTCCTTCCAATGCAAACTCCAAACGATTCTCCATTAATAGATTGTCAAGCGTTGCTACTTTTTTATAATTACCTGTATTATTATACGCTCTACCTCTTACTTTATTTAGGTATTCATCAGCTAGAGTTTGACTTCCTCCTGTGCGAACAAGTAATTCCGAAGCAATCAGTAATGTTTCAGAGAAACGGTATACACGATAATTATTTCTGTAATTCAAATCTTTATCCCCCGCACTCTTGCTGTTTCCTCCTTGACGAGGCAGATATTTACGATTGAAAAATCCGGTATCATCGTAACGTGGATCATAACTTGCTTCTGGAAATTCTTTTTTATGTTGATCAAAGCTCAAAATACCTCCATCTTTACGTTGGTCAGCCTCTTGATAACTATCATACAATGCTTTTTCAACAGGCTCAAAACCCCATCCTCCTGCAAACTCAGGGCTTTTTAAGCTATTAATACCTATTAGAGTAGGATATACGCTACCACCAGTTGCTAAAGGATTACCCCAGCTACGTCCACTCAAATCATCCGAATAATTAACCTCGAAAATCGATTCTTTATTCCACTCTCCTTTATCTTCCCATATATCAGCAAAAGATGCGGTAAGATCATATAATCCTGTTCCAATGATTGCTTGCATATCTTTCAAAACAACTGCATATCTGGTTTCATCATTTTGATACATAACAGTATTAGCTCTCAACATTTGAGCACCAGCCTTCGTTAAACGTCCAATCTGATTGCTAGCAACTGTTGCCGGAAGTTTATCGCCATCCAGAGCAAAATCCAGATCTTGAATAATCTTAGTATACAGTTCGTCAGCAGTTATCTGAGGTACAAGGAAAGGTGGTGTTGATGGATTTACATCATAATAAGGTACATTGCCCCATAGTTTCCATAACCAGAAATAATAGTATGCTCTCAAAGTATGAGCTTCTGCTAATATTCTATCTTTTGTTGCAGGGTTTAGATTTGGCACATCATCTATACGTTGTATTACAATATTCGAACGGTTAATACCTGAGTAAAATACTGTCCAAAGCGCATCACATACATACACGGGCGTTGCATTAAAGAAACGCATACGTTGCAAATGCTCGTTATCCTTGGCGTTTCCACCTCCTACACGTGCATCATCAGACATTACATCTGATACAAACTGAAGGGGGTTATACTGCCCGAATGCCCAATCGGGCCATTGAAGCGGAGCATAAGCTGCTATTAAACCTTGAGTGATTCGTTCTTCCGAATTATAAAATTCTTCTTTGGGTATTTGTGCTGTTGGCGAAGACTCCAGAAAAGAGTCTGTACAAGAGCTTAACACTAATAGTGAAGTCAAGCCAAATATCAATATCTTTTTCATTGTAATTTCTTTTTAATAGTTAGAATGTAATGTTTGCACCTATAGAAACTGTTCTAGCCTGAGGATATACGCCTCGGTCTACACCTAATGAGGTACCTCCTGATGAAATTTCAGGTTCAAAACCGTCATAAGAAGTGAAAGTCAATAAATTTTCAGCTGAAACATAAACTCTTACACCTCCTAAGTATGCTTTTTTCACCATAGTTGCAGGTAGGTTATAACCAATTTGCAAATTCTTTACTCTAAGGAAAGATCCATCTTTCACGTATAGATCAGAAGATTGCCAGTTGCCGTTATCATCGGTTAAAGTTAAACGTGGTATTCTATTTGAAGATCCAGGTCCTGTCCATCTATCCAGCATATATCCGGGTAAATTGATGCTTGCAAGATCAATTCTTCGAGTACCATCGAAAATATCATTACCCGATGTTCCTTGAAGTATTATATTAAGATCAAAACCTTTCCATTGCGCTCCAACATTAAATCCAAACATCCAATCAGGCATACCTTTACCCAATTTTGTACGATCTTCATCATTAATTACTCCATCTCCATTAATATCCACAAATCTCACATCACCGGGCTGTGCCTTTGGTTGTATCAGCTTCCCATCTTTATTTACATATTCGTTTATCTCTTGTTGAGTCTGGAATATTCCATTTGTCTTAAGTCCATAGAAGAAAGGGAATGGCTCTCCGTTTGCAGCTCTGGTTATTGTTCCGATACTTTGTATAGCATCATAATTGGCCCATCCATTGCTATTACCTAATTCTATCAGTTCATTTTTGATATAAGAAGCATTTCCACCTACATGAAGAGATACATCTCCAACTTTAAATTGATAAGAAGCATCAAACTCAATCCCTGTATTTTTCATATCACCTACGTTACCCATTGGAGGGGTGTCGCCAATATAAGCAGGTAAAGGCATTTGCATCAACATACCGTTGGTTCTTTTATCAAACCAATCCACAGTAAATGATAGAGCACCATTAAAGAAACGAGTATCAATACCTATATTGGTTTGTTCTGACTCCTCCCAACCAATAGTTTCATTAGGATACCCATTCGGTTTAGAGCCCGGAGCAACTATAATAGCCCCCTCTTTACCTAATATGTAGTTGTTTCCACCATCAATCATTGTAGTATATCTGAAATCTCCGATTTGGTCATTTCCATTTTGTCCCCAGCTACCACGCAATTTCAACGATGTAATAAAATCGGGTCTGTTAGCCATGAACTTTTCATTTGTAATATTCCATCCCAGTGAAACAGAATAGAAATTAGCCCACTTATTACTTGGTCCGAATTTGGTTGAACCGTCTTTACGGAACGTAAATTCACCCATATATCTTTCTTGGTAATTATAGCTTAAACGACCAAAATACGAAGCAAGTCTATAATAAGGACTCATTCTACCACTTGCCTCTCTAGCTTTTTGAGGTTGATCTGTAAAGTCAATATTAGCTCTATCAGGATTAGTATCTCTCAATAAATAACTTTGTCCCCACAAAGAACGAGATCTACTAGATAAAGCTGATTGACCTAACAATACTGTAAAACTATGATCTTCAATTTGTTTTTGATAAGATAATGTATTCTCTATTTGCCAAGTAAATCCTCTGTTCATAGATGACCAAACTCTTGATTCATCCACATGATTACTCTTTCCTAAATAATAAGGTTGAATGTATCCATCAGTACCCCAAAACGCAAGGTCAACACCATAAGATGATTTGAACTTAAGATTCTTATATAGTTCTAGTTCTCCCCAAAAATTAGCTAAAATTTTATCTGAGTTATTTCTTTCTGGAGGTAACGACAAATATGCCAGAGGGTTAGTAATTTCGTTATACTGATCACCAACAATTGTAAATACGTTTCCGTTTCTATCTCTTACCGCTGTTGGATGAGCTGCTAATGTAGCTTCGGGGTCTTGTGCCAATACGGGTAACATTGGAGAAATAGATAAAGCACTACCTAAGACCGAACCAAACTCACTATTTGTTCCAATACCGGTAGAATTAATACGACCATATGTAAGGTTGCTACCTATCTTAAGAGTAGAAAGAATACTGCGTGTTTTCGATTCGTCGAATACAGTATAATTATTATTCAAACGAATAGAATACCTTTCGTAATTAGATCTTCCGAAGTTACCACCTACGATACCTTCTTGATTGAAATAACCCAATGATAAATAGTAGTTTCCTTTGTCACTACCACCTGCTACACTCACTTGATGTTCGTACATCGGAGCATCAGCATTAAATACTTCTTTTTGCCAGTCGGTACCTCTACCATATGATTGAGGGTCGCTATAAATAGGAGATTTACCCGAGTTCATATTCTGCTCATTCATCAAGATAGCATATTCAGTAGCATCAAGTACAGCTCTTTTCTTAGCTGCATTTTGCCATCCGTATGTAAAGTTGTAATTAACTACAGCTTTTCCTGATTTACCTTGCTTAGTTGTTACCAAGATTACACCATTTGCTCCACGTGTACCATAAATAGCAGCAGAAGCCGCATCTTTAAGTACTTCTACCGAAAGTACGTCAGCTGGATTGATGTTATCGATACCTCCCGAAATAGGCATTCCGTCTACAATGTATAGAGGGTCACTATTGTTGATAGTACCGATACCACGGATACGAACTTTAGATCCGTCGCCGGGCTGTCCTGATGCTTGAGTAATGTTCACCCCTGATACCATTCCTTTCAGAACATTATCAATACGTGTAGGAGCTTTTAATGCTAAATCGTCTCCTTTTACACTACTGATAGCTGCAGTTACTACGCTTTTCTTTTGAACGCCATAACCTACAATAACAACTTCATCGATAAGTTTTGTGGCTTCTTTTAGTCTTACATTTAAAGATTGTGAAGAGGCTTTAACTTCCAGATTTTCATAACCTAGATAGCTAAATACAAGATCCGAATTTATAGGTGCATTTATTTGAAAAGCTCCATCCAAATCGGTTACGGATCCATTAGTGGTGTTTTTCTGAATAACAGATACTCCGACTAGAGCTTCACCCGTTTGGGCATCTGTAACAATTCCTTTGATTTGATTGCTTTGTGCGAAAGCAATCATCGGGAAAAAGATTAGGAACATAGTAAGTCCTAATAATTGCCGATTGATAGCAAACATTTTTTTCTTCATGGTTTGATTTTTTAAAGGTTGGGCAGATATTGATAATCTGCAGAAAACTTCTTTTCGGTGGATGAAGATATTGTGTCATCTATCTTTCTTAAAAAAATTAACTACGTCAAAAACTCAAAAATCAAAATCTTATATACGACAAGACTACTACACACTAAACATAATTAGCTTACAACTAATTTTTTATAGATAAAAAATATACTTCAAAAAACTTTTCTTTACATTTAAAAATGTTTTATAACTTAGTGTGCTTTTAACTATTAGAAACTATGCGATATCGACTATATATAATTTACGGCTTATTGTTGTTTTCATTACCAACTTTTGCATCCTGGCAACGGAACATAATTAACCACGAAAGAAATACCTATAAAGGTGGTTTTCAGAACTGGATGGTTGAGCAGGCAGACAATCAATGGATGTATTTTGCCAATACAAACGGATTACTTGAGTTTGATGGGGTAAATTGGAACTTATATCCCATAAAGAATAAGATTGTGAGATCAGTAGAAATCGCAGGTAAGAGAATATATGTAGGCGGAAGCTCCGAATTTGGCTATTTTGAGGCAAATAGTATTGGATTACCCACCTATCATTCTCTTTCGGATAAACTTTCTAACTGGTGGGGCGAAGTTTGGAGCATATACACAATAGATAATCAAACCTATTTTCTAGATGATGGAAATATTCTCATCTATAATAACTCAAAAGATACAATTGAGAAGATAGCCACTAATTACAAAATAGATTGTTCTACACTTATAAACAACAAGGTATACTTAGGAACAACCGATGGTATATTTTTTCTAAACCATAGAAATAAGATCGAACTTCTTGCTCCATCTGAAGTTTTAAAAGGAAAAAAGATTGTAGAATTACTTCCTTATGATAATAAAATATTAGTAGTAACCGCACGCAGTGGGCTGTATTTGCTTGACAACTCGTGGTGTGAAAATATACACTCAATAGCAGATAACTTTATTGCTAAAAATCAATTATTTTGTGCATCACTTGCAGAGTCGCAAGTGGCACTAGGATCAGTTCAGAATGGAGTATTCCTATTCGATTTGCAAAAGAAAGATTACCATGAAGAGTTTAATCTGGCAAACGGATTGAGCAACAATACCGTTTTAAGCTCTACTTTCGATCGAAATAACAATCTCTGGCTAGGGCTCGATAAAGGTATTAGCTACATCGATCTACAATCACCCATACGCCCTATGTTTGCCATAAATTCACCTATTGGTACAGGATATTGTTCCGCCTTATTTAATAACGAATTGTATTTGGGTACCAATCAAGGATTATATAAGATGGACAAGAATGGAAACTATCAACTCATAAAAGATTCGGAAGGGCAAATATGGTCACTAACAATTTATGACAATACTTTATTCTGTGGAGGCGATAATGGCATTACTGTTATTTCGGCACAATCAACCTATAAGATAAATCTTACAGGCATATGGGAAATACATCCTTTGGCATCTAATCCCAATCGTATGATTGCAGGGGCTTATTCGGGATTCAGGATTCTTGAAAAGAAAAACGGTATTTGGCAATTCTCTCATAATGTCGCTAATTTCTTTAATTCATCCAGAGGATTTATTGAAGATGAGATAAATAATACTTTCTGGGTAGTAAACATGGGTACTTCCATACAAAGAATTACATTGAATAGCACTCAAGATTCTCTGATCAACCGTAAAGAATATAATCTGAAAGATATAATAATAGGAGAAAATACCACTTTCAGAAAGATCGATAATAACCTTGTTATATGTGCCTTGGACGGCATTTATCAATACAGTCGTATATCCGATAACTTCGACCGTTATGCACAACTTGAAAAGCTACTTGATGGAAGTAGGTATTATGAATACCTAAAGGTTGACGAACTGAAAAACATATGGTACGTATCAGATAAAAGCCTTAAACTACTACCATACGGAAAGGATGGATACAATCAAAACACCTTTAATATCGGACTGGCAAATGACCTTATCAGTGGTTATGAAAATGTTACCTTATTAGATTCAGTATCTGCGATTGTAGCTGTAGATAAAGCTTTTGTCAAAGTAGACTTATCATCAGATCATAATAGGAATACGAGCCTGAATATAGCCATACGTAAACTTGTGGCAACAAGCAATGATAGTACTCTTTTTTATGGTAACTCGTCCGAACCAATCACAATACCTTATTCACTTAACTCAATCAACATTCATTTTGCAGCGACTGAATACTCTAAGAACGAAGACATTCTTTATTCATACCGCCTCAAAGAAATAGATGATAAATGGAGTACTCCCGCACCCAAAACTATTAAAGAATACACCAATCTAATAGAAGGGGAATATACCTTCGAGGTTAAAGCTATTATAAAAGGAGATAGCAAAGCAGGGGAAACGACTTACATTAAATTCAAAATACTATCGCCCTGGTATCGATCTATGTGGGCATGGATTGTATATGGCTTGTTCTTACTGTTACTATCATACATTATATATAAAAGAACGATAGGAAAACAGAAAAAAATAATCAACGAAAAGGGTGAATTGCTTATTGCTCAAAGCAAACAATATGAAGAAGAACGTATGCTTAAGGATAAGAAGATATATGAATTACAGAATGAGAATCTAAAAACCAAACTTCATTATAAGACTCAAGAACTATCGGGCTATATATTGAATATTGTGCGTAAGAATGAAATGCTGGAAGATGTCAGAAAAAATGTGATGAGTATTTCTAAATCTCTCGACGAAAATAAACAGCCCAATATTATAAAACAGAAAGTAGTACGTTTAATTACTCAAATTAATAACAATATAGACCACGATAAAGATTTTGAGGTATTTCAATCGAACTTTAACCTTATACATAAAGACCTCTTTACATTATTAGATAACAAATATCCTCATCTGACAAGAAACGATAAAATTCTATGCGCTTACTTGAAGATGAATCTCACATCGAAAGAAATAGCTCCTCTTCTAAATATTTCGATTCGTGGAGTAGAAGTCAGCAGATATCGATTGAGAAAGAAAATGAATCTGGATAAGGATCTCAATCTCTCTGACTTTTTACATAATTTGAAATAAGGTCACAGACCTTTTTAGGACTTCAAGTATAGAACAATCTTGACTCATTTCAAGTAAAACCGAGTCTACAAATAAAATATACAATACGTAGTTGAAAGGTGGTAAAATTGAATTTTATCACCTTTTTTTATTGAAAAAAAGTCAACATTTCAGAGTTCACCATAACACGCTAAAAAACAGCACGGTGCCACCGTTTTAACGAAATAAAAGCACACCTATATTTTTAACTAAATTTCAATTAGAGACATTAAAGTCCTGATATTTAATTGTTTTTTTATATCTTTGCATTAATGGAGAGAGTATTCTCTCATTATTCAGATTAGGTCAGCCGTGTATTTTTTGTCAAAAAATCGTTTGACAAAGACCATTCGAAAATCTGAATTCTATTTGTTTTTAGCATAGCATCTTTGGACTCTAATAATCATTTGACATGATTTGTCCTAACATGTGTTGTTATGCGCCTAATGTATAATAGTTGTTTTATTAACACCCGAACCAATTATTTAAAGATCCTTATCAAATAAGGTTCCAGTTGGTTATTTGGCTATAATGGCAAGTCTATTATCGTATAATTTAATCATAATAAGCTTTGGTCTAAACAAATACTAGACCAAACATAAGGTATAAGACCTTAAACATTCGAATTACATGTATAAAATATGTATTAATATTACTTGCTTCTTTGTTTTCTGTGCATCTGCTGTATGTGCAGAAAATGACAGTATAAAAAAAGATTTTTTCAAACTTGGTGGAGCTGTACGTTTCAATGCAGTTATGGAAAATTACGAAACAAGTAACAACGACTTAGATACATACGTAAGGATGGATACGTGGTTTTTATCTACTGAAGCTCACCAAAAGGGATTCGACCTAAGTTTCCAATACCGTTTCTTCCCCGAATTTAAGACCCATTTTCTACATCATGCTTATATCGGTTATCAAATCGATAGCGATTGGTATGTCAAGTTAGGAGTATTTCAGAAACCATTTGGAATTGGAGATTTTGCATCACACTCATGGTGGTTTCAAGTACCTTACTATATGGGATGGGAAGATACCTATAATACAGGAATCGGATTCTTTTATAAACGAGACAAACTGACCATCGATGCAGCTTATTTCAGACAAGCCGCACCCAAAGGATCAGTATCATCCAATGCAGAAGACAACTCGGTAGGAAACGGTAGATATTCGTACGCCATAGTTCCAACATATGGTTATAGTAATGGAAAGAAGCTAGATGCTTATATCAGAGAGCTTGATCAATTCAACGGACGCGTACGCTATCAAATATCACCGGAGGTAGAATTAGGTTTTTCCGGAGAAATGGGTAGTATATACAACGAAACACTAAACAGACGAAATTGGGGGTTTAGCTGGGCTGCACATACCTTAATAAATTGTGACAGATGGAATTTCAAAGGAGAAGTTATAAGCTATAATTACAATGCACAGTCGGATAATGACGAACGTCTTGATATTGTGCAAATGGGAGCATACGGCTCAGCATACGATGTTGCCGCAAAAGGTACTATTTATGTAGCCGGTCTTGCTTATACAATACCCATCAACAGACGATTTATTTCGAGCATACAACCTTATCTCGACTACTCAATTGTACACAAAAGCGAGAACAGGTTTCACGATACTCAACAGTTCGTACCGGGAATGCTAATCACATCAGGTCCCATATATACATACGTAGATTATGCATTGGGCAAGAATCATCCATGGCTAACATCCGATTTTGGTGAAGGCTTGGGAGAAGGCAGTAGCGATGCACGTTGGAACAGCCGTCTGAATATAAATATAGGGTACTACTTCTAAGGTATCATCCTCATTTACATAACAGGTAAAATATAAAATAGAAACACAAGCAGAAAGTATAATCAATAGGTCTCAGACCTTCAATTACATTCTTAAAATATGAGTAAAATAGAAATAAAAGATTTGTATCTGGTATTTGGTTCAGCCAAAAAACAGGCAATCAAAATGTTGAAAAGCGGAAGAAGCAAAAAAGAAATTCATTCAAAAACAAGATGTACCATTGCAGTAAACAATGCAAACCTATCTATAAACGAAGGTGAGATATTTGTTATTATGGGGTTATCGGGGAGCGGCAAATCGTCACTCTTAAGATGCTTCAATATGCTGAATGTACCAACATCTGGCTCATTAGTTATAGATGGAGAAGACATTACAAAAATGGATAAAGATGCTCTCCTCAATCTACGCAGAAAAAAGGTTGGAATGGTTTTCCAACATTTCGGATTACTCCCTCACCGTACCATTTTAGATAATGTTGCTTTCGGGTTAGAAATACAAGGTCTACCTCAGGAAGAAAGACATAACAAAGCAAAAGAGATACTTAATATGGTAGGACTTTCGGGCTACGAAAGTTCATTTCCACACCAACTAAGTGGAGGTATGCAGCAACGTGTGGGTATTGCCCGTGCTATTGCTACCGATTCGCAGATATTATTGATGGATGAGGCATTTAGTGCCTTAGACCCTCTTATAAGGACACAAATGCAGGATGAGTTGGTCGAGATTCAACAATCCCTAAAGAAAACAATCATATTTATTACTCACGATTTGGATGAGGCAATCAAGGTAGGTAATACAATTGCCATAATGAAAGATGGGGTAATAGTACAACAAGGCACACCTGAAGATATATTGCTTAATCCTGCTGATGATTATGTGAAAGCTTTCATTGGAAATGTGGATATGGCAAAAATCATTACGGCCTCAGCTATAAACGAACCTTTCAAAGCTCGAATATGGCAGGGAAAAGATGGTCCTGCATCTGCACTCAGGTTGATGGAACGTCATTTACTGAAATTTCTCCCTGTTGTCGATCACTTAGGACGTCTTATCGGATATGTAGGAGAGAAAGATGTACGCAAAAAGATTACCAATAAAGAAAACAATATTGATTCTATCATAACAGATATACCTAAAGTTTCGATGGATACTTCTATAACTGACTTATTACCCTTATTTATTAATCAGAAATACCCTTTGGCTGTGGTTGATCACAAAGACCGTCCAGTCGGTTATATCCGACATTCGGATGTCGTATCCATGGTAACAGGTTATGACGATGATAAGGTACAATCTATTATAGAAAGTGCCAACTAAGGTCTCAGACCAATTTACAACTTAATCGGAATAAGAAGAATCAATATTTACAATACTAAAAAGAAGAAAATATAATATGGAAAATTTAAATATAGGAAAATATGTGGAACACTTTGTCGATTGGCTTTCTGATGCTGGAGAGCCTATTTTCCGACAAATTACCATCATCATAGAAAATTGTGTAGATGTGATGCAAGGGGCATTACTATCCATCCCTTTTTATATACTCATTGCATTATTTGCACTACTTACATTCTTTATCAAAAACAAAAGCTGTCGTAAGTCTAATGTAACAAAAGCAAATGCAAAAGATATATTCGATCTGCCTATCTTCTGCATTTTGGGATTCCTCCTTATCTATTGGATGGGATTTTGGGAAGAAACAATCAATACTTTAGTGTTAGTAATAGTTGCCACATTTATAATTCTGCTCATTGGTATTCCTTTAGGAATATGGTGTGCTCGTAATAAAAATGTGAATGCTATTGTTAGACCCCTACTCGACCTCATGCAAACGATGCCTGCTTTTGTATATCTCATTCCCGCAATCTTGTTTTTCTCGGTAGGAAACGTTCCGGGAGTAGTAGCTACAGTAATATTCTCTCTACCTCCCGCAGTTCGTATGACTGCTCTGGGTATACGTGATGTACCTAAGGAAATAGTAGAAGCTTCCGTAGCTTTCGGATGTACAGGTAGACAAACCTTGTTTAAAGTACAAATACCATTAGCAATGGCAACCATATTGGCAGGAGTAAATCAGGTGATAATGTTAGCGTTATCTATGGTTGTTATTTCGTCTATGGTAGGAGCCGGAGGGTTAGGAGAAAGTGTATATGCAGGTATTCAGCAAGCAGACGTAGCTCTTGGCTTCGAAGCTGGGTTATGTATTGTAATTCTGGCTATTATACTTGATAGAACAACACAATCAATAGGACAGAAGAAGGAGGTAGCAAAATAATGAAAAAGAATATACTATTTATATTATTGGCTTGCCTTATCGTTATGCCCTCTTGCCAACGTATAAAAAAACAAGACGTATTATTACTCTACCCCAATTGGGCAGAAGGTATAGCCATTACTAATCTCGCACAGATTATTCTGGAAGAAAAAGGATATACAGTCACTATCAAGCGCTTGGAGTTAGGTCCGATCTATGCCTCGCTATCACGCGGTGATGCCGATGTATGTATGGACACTTGGTTACCTAATACTCATAAAGATTATTGGATTCGCTATGGCAACAAGATTGACATCTTAGGCACTACCTTCGACGATGGTATAACAGGCCTTGTTGTTCCAACTTATGTAGACATTAATTCGATAGAAGAATTAAACACCAACAAAGACAAATTTAATGGAAAGATATACGGAATTGCATCGGGCGCTGGTATTTACAGAACTACAGAAGATGCAATCAAAGAATATAATCTGGAACTGACTCAGATTTCATCTTCCGAAACATCAATGATTACAGCTCTAAAAAAGGCTATTGCTCATAAAGAGTGGGTAGTTATCACAGGATGGAAACCTCACTTTATGTGGGCCGAGTATGACTTGAAACCTCTGAAAGACCCTAAGAATATTTATCCGAAAGATGAAATAAAGATTATTGCACGAAAAGGATTCTCGACAGACAAACCTGAACTTGCCAAATTCTTCACAAACTTCAGTATGGATGAGAAAATGCTCAATGAACTGATGAGTGATGTTTTAAAAGACAACGACCCAACTATTGGTGCTCGGCTCTTTTATAATAAACACAAAGAACTCTTGCAATCGTGGGTAGTAGAAAAAGAAACAGCAAAGCAATTATAATCTTTATAAGGCGAGATACAACTCATTAGAGACTTGCATCTATTCAATACAGAAATAGCAGTTCTTAAGACTGCTATTTTAGGTAATATAGGAATCCCATGGTAACAAAGAGTTACAATGGGATTCTTTTCTATTTTAGCTCGTAAATACTTTACGAAATCAAGGTTGTTTTCCGATATAAGCAAGAATACCTCCATCAACGTACAGAACGTGTCCGTTTACGAAGTTAGAAGCATCTGATGCAAGGAATACAGCTGGTCCTGCCAAATCCTCGGGAGTTCCCCAACGAGCTGCTGGTGTTTTTGCAATAATAAAAGAGTTGAAAGGATGTCCTTCTTCTCTTAATGGTGCTGTTTGAGGTGTAGCAATATAACCCGGTCCTAATCCATTACATTGAATATTGAATTCTCCATATTCTGAGGCAATATTGCGTGTCAACATTTTCAAACCACCTTTTGCTGCTGCATAAGCCGATACAGTTTCACGTCCTAGCTCGCTCATCATCGAACAGATATTAATAATTTTACCTGCTCCTTTTTTGATCATACTAGGAATAACTGCTTTAGCTACAATAAATGGGCCGTTCAAATCAATATCGATTACTTGACGAAATTCTGCTGCCGACATTTCTATCATTGGGATACGTTTAATAATTCCTGCATTATTTACAAGAATATCAATTACTCCCACTTCTTTTTCGATCTGAGCTACCATTGCATTTATCTGATCTTCGTTGGTTACATCGCTTACATAACCTTTGGCATCTATTCCTGCTTCTTTGTAGGCAGCTAAGCCTTTATCTACAAACTCTTGTTTCAAGTCATTGAATACTATTTTTGCTCCTGCACCTGCTAGAGCCGAAGCAATAGCAAAGCCTATTCCGTAAGAAGCTCCTGTAACAAGGGCTACTTTTCCTTCTAAACAAAATTGATTTTTCATGTTATAAATTTATTTAAAGTCCTATTTTTTTTATCCTTTTGAATATGCTTCAACAAACGATATTATACCAAGTTAACGCATGCAGCTCCGATTACTTTCCAGCCACCTTCAACCTTTTTCCATGTACGGAGATTTCTTGTTTCACGTTATCTTATATTGTGTGTTTATATCATTCAATTTAAAACTTCACAACTAGTGGTTGTTTTAAACCTTTAGAAAAATTACTTGTATATGTTTGGAATGCTGCTTCATCAGCAAAACCAAATTTGCTCCAGCCATAACCTGTATAATATACTATTGGTTGGTTAGCTTTATACGTTGCAACAGCTAAAACATGAGAGAAGGTATCCTCTTTTTTAGTTTTAGCATTAGCTACTTTGTAAGTATCTATAACCATAGAGTCGATACCTGTAGGAAATACTAGTCCTAAGTAAACAGGACCTGCTTTTTCGCTAGGCTCTCTATAAATGATATAGTCTTTTTCAGGTGAAAAAATGATAGTATCATTTGCTGCACGCTTTGCAATTCCGGCAGCAACTGTCATATCTTCAGTTACACCATATTCTTGTATTACTTTCGAGTATTGAGAACCTGCATCAATAGAGAAAGTACGTGTTTCGCTATATGCTTTTCCATCTACATTAAGATCTTTATATGTTAACTTCAATGTAGTACGAAGTGGTCCGTTTTCTAATAATTCTTGAGAAGCAAAATTTTCGTTCAACCATAGTTTTCCATTCACAAATGGAGCCATAGCACCTGCACCCAACGAACGACCTACTTTATAATCATCTAAGCCTTCGCCATGATCTTCGTGGTAAGAAGCTGTTCCTGCAATATCGTCTTTGTACCATTGGTCAATTTTCATATCATTAGTACGTTTGTACCAAATATCCAAACCATTGCTTGGTCCATCCGAAGCAATAAGAGCCGGTCCGTAAATACGGAAAGCAACACGATCGTTTTCCCAAGCAAAGTCATCCTTACGCTCAGTAATGAAACGACCATAAGTTTGCGCTTTAAATTCTTGTTTCTCTCCTGCTGAAACTGTAAAAGATACTGTTTCTTTTGCTTTTACGCCTGATTGAAAAATAAATTTTCCATCATAAGTTACTTGTGAAGGAATGATTTCTCCTTTAGTATTCTTTACAACATAAGTCTGACCTTCTGCCAAAGTTACTTTTGCTTTCACTGCATCTAACGATAGCTCTACTAAATCGGTAGTTCGATCAAAATCACTTGGGTTTTCGACTGTTACAGTCATTTCTTTTGGTTTACTGTTGCAAGATGCAAGCAGAACCGCTGCGAATAATAAATAAATTACTCTTTTCATCTTTTATAATTTTATTTTTAAATAAGTAGTCATTCGTTTTTGTCTAAAGTCAACACATGTGTGCCCGAACACACTCTCGTTTATTGAAACAGAGATGTCCATTTTTAAATAATCTTATGCGGATATTACTCTAATATGCAGATATTTAGAAATGTTTTTCATCTTCTCAGAAAATAGATTCGGTTTATTTAGCTCCTAAAGTTAGCAATAAGTGGCAAATCTCATAGTATTTCTATCAGAAAAAGGCGATATAGATATTTCAAACACATAAATAACATTGAAAAGATGAAATAACAAGACAAGTCGTTTAAATAAAAAAGTTGCATCTGACTAGATGCAACTTCGATAAAAAGCTAAAACAATTTATTTAAAACTTATACCCGATAGAGAATACTGCATTTCTATTCTTCCAAGTTGAAAAATCTCCACCAGTATAACTATTTTTTCCTGTAGATAGTTCACGTAAACCCAACTCATAATTGGCATTAAGTGAAAATTTCTTATACTCAATACCAAGTCCTCCTATCAATCCATAATCAGTATCGCCAGATTTGGAATCTTTAGTCTTCTCATAAGAAGTATTAGCTGTTCCATCTGTATTCAAAATCTTCGTCCATGTTTCATATGTACCTTTAGCATCGATACCATAAGCAAAATAAGCTCCAGCATTAAAAGTTACATTCACATCTTTAGAAACAGGAATTCTATATCCTATTGTCAGTGGCACTTGAAGGTACTTAAACCTTCGCGAATCTTTCGAAAAGCCAGTTGTCAGGAAGCTTTCACCCTCCTCTGAAGGGTAATAAGCGGGATAATTAAAGACCCGGTTATCAGCTCCTTTAGTCGTAAATTCGAGACCGGAACTCAAAAAGAAGCCCTTACGCAAAGCGTACTCCACGGTCACTCCTCCATTAAACCCAATAGTCCCATCTGTATTACCTGGAGTACTATGAGTATCAACATTGAAGGTTGATGCATTAATACCTGCCTTGACACCGAATGTCCATGGTGATTCAGCCTTTTGTGCCTTAACTACGGGAGCTGCGCACAGACTGATTCCCGAGATAGCTAGTAGTGTAAACGTTTTCATAAATCTAGGTTTAGTGATTTTAACGCTGCAAATCTAAGAGAAGTTTTAACAAACCAATACTGTTAAAAAAAGAATCATTGTTAAAGATTTAACCCAATTTACCCGAATTATATAAAAATGGGAATACCAATCTCTTTTTATAAAAAATTTCATAATTCAAGATTTGGCATCCACGAAATTCGACATTACTCATTTCATATTATTACAAGTTATTTAAGGGATAAGCTTCTTTTGAGAGGACAGAAATACATCAGTAAATTTTAGTGATAAAAGAACATAACACAAGAAAAACAAGGTAATAACCTATTGATAATAAACCCATCCTATAACAAAAGGAAACAACTAATACGCAAAAGTATTACCTCTTGTGTATTAGTTGTTATCAATATGAGAGAAATGTGTATACTAGTTTTACCTTGTCACCTCATCAATCAAATAAAATATCGATTTGAAGTTTACATCACTATACTCTGTCATTCCGATCTCGCAAGTACGACTAGTTGAAAATCCATCTTTACAACCCGCAGGAATTTGTTCTGCTAAATGCCTTTGACCATGTTTGTTCAGTTCAGGATATGTGAATCCTCGATCTCCAGCAAAACCACAGCAATTACTTTCTACCATGGCAACTTTGTTAGAACACATTTTTGCTAACTTATATAAGTTCTGCTCCATGCCGATTTTCTTAACCGAGCAAACAGGAAATACACTGACCACTTCACGAGGGTTCTTAACGGGAAGCTTTGGCATAACAAAATCAAGCATAAACTCTATGGGGTCATATATCTTGATATCTTTATTGGTGTATGCTTCGTGGAAGGTATAAAAGCAAGGACTCATATCAAATAGAACAGGATACTTTCCTCCCTCGGATGCTTTGTACAAAGCATCCTCTAACTCCTGAGACTTGCGTGATCCTTCCTCCTTCAACCCTTTACTGCTAAATGCCATACCACAACAAAGAGCATTAAGTCCTTCAGGGTAGATGATTGTAAAGCCTGCACGTTGAAGTAGTTCTTCTGTCTTACGAGTCAATTCAACATCTTCCTTCTTATAGTCCTTAGATTTACCCATCGTACGGTTAATACAAGAAGGGAAATAAACGACCTTATTTTCTTGCCCTGGATTTGCTATTGTATGCTTGATCTTACGTGCTCCTTTAGGCATATATTTATTCCACTTTGGAATAGAATTTCCGGTCAGATAACGCATACTTCCGGCAATTCCTCCCATCAAGCTATCACCCAATATTGTTTGGAAGAAGCTCACGGTATTAAGACCGACCCGACCTATATTAGTAATACCCGGCATATGATCGCCAATATATTCAGCTAAATCTATGGCTGTTTCGCTAGCCTCACGATGGCGTAAATCTTTGATAAATTTACCCGTATCTATCTTCACCGGACAAGCCAATGCACAAAGTCCATCGGTGGCACAAGTTTCGTTCGAGAAGTATTGTGCATCGTGTAACATCTTCTTCAATCTATCAGGATCTTCTCCTGCGGCTTTCAATCGCGATATCTCACGAGCAATTACAATTCGTTGACGTGGCGAAAGAGTCAATCCTTCCGAAACACAATTCGGCTCACAGAAACCACACTCCATACATTTGTCAACCAATTCATGAGTTTCGGGAAGAGGTTTAAGATTCTCTAAGTGAATCTTCGGATTCTGGTTTATAATAACTCCCGGATTAATCAACTTCTTAGGATCGAATATATTCTTAATGCGCAGCATTATCTTGTAAGCTGCTTCTCCCCACTCTTTTTCTACAAACGGAGCCATATTACGACCTGTTCCATGCTCTGCTTTTAATGAACCATCGAACTGATTCACTACAATATCCGACAAGTCGTCCATCAGTTTAGCATATCGTTCCACCTCAACAGGTGTAGAGAAGTCCTGAGAGAAAACAAGGTGCAAGTTACCTTCTAAGGCATGACCAAACAGAACAGCATCTGTATATTCTAATCGTTTGAAAAGGTCTTTTATAGCAATACAAGCTTCTGCTAAACGAGGTACGGGAAAAGCCACATCTTCGATAAGGCAAGTTGTTCCTGTTTTTCTTAAACCTCCCACAGAAGAAAGTAATCCTTTACGTGCTTTCCAATTGAAGTTATATTCCTTAGGATCGGATGTGAATACATAGGGTTGATAGGTAGGAATAGGAGCAACCGCTTGTCGAATTGCAGCTTCCTTCTGATCCATCTCTTCCTTTGTATTTGCTTGAATCTCTACCAATAATACACAAGTAGTTTCGGGTAGCTCCTTGAAATAAGCAGGTGCGTCGGGATCGTTTTCTACCGAACGGATAGAATCTCTATCTAATAGTTCGACAGCAGAAACAGGGCTTTCTTTTAATAAAGGAGTTGCTTCGCATGCTTTCTCAATAGTATCGAAAATCATCAAAGTACAAGCCTTGTATTTCTCATCTACTACCGTATGATAGGTAAGATCCGATATAAAGGCTAGAGTACCTTCTGCTCCAATCATCAAATGCTTGATTATCTCAAATGGATCTTCGAAGTCGACTAAAGCATTTATACTATAGCCTGTTGTATTTTTAATTTTAAACTTTCGTTTTATTCTTTCATCTAAAACGCTGTCCGCTTTTATATCATCTCTCAATTGTTCTATTTCTCTGATGATCTCAGGATGTTTCTGCATGAAAGCTTGTTTACTTTCATTATCAGCTGTATCCAGTATCGTTCCGTCATACAGTACGATGCGAATATCAGCTATTGTTTTATATGAGTTTTGCGATGTTCCGCAACACATACCACTAGCATTGTTAGAAGCAATACCTCCAATCATAGCTGCATTTATAGAAGCAGGATCGGGTCCTATCTTACGACCATATGGAACGAGAAATATATTAGCTCTCGAACCGGTAATACCCGGTTGAAGCCTTATTTTCAAGCCATCATCAAGAATAGAATACTTCTTCCACTGATGCGTTGCTACCATTAATACCGAATCGGTAATTGCCTGCCCCGAAAGGCTGGTGCCTGCTGCCCGGTATGTTACCGGAATATTGAGTCTACCTGTTTGACGGATTACCTCTACCGCCTCTTCTTCGGAATGTACCTGTACTACGAGTTTAGGTATAAGCCTGTAAAAACTTGCATCGGTGCCATATGCCAAAAGTTGAAGAGGATTTGTTATCAGGCGTTTTGGGTCGATCTTTTTCGACAACTCGCCTACTAGCTGTTCGTAATTTGGGGGTAACATAGTATTTCGTGTTTTAGTTGATCTTAGTTCGGTCTTCTTATAATGAATCGTTCAGTGAACTTAATACCATGCAATTTATAAAACTTATCTGTATTTATTCACTAAAAAGAGTTATTATTCCATACTTTCTAAAAAAAAGTATCTAACATCTAAAAAGAAAAGGCACATAACAACCTATAATAAGAAGTAGCTTCTCGAAGTAAAAACATAGGCTGTAACATTTGATACAAATTTCTGGATAACAATAGTATTAGCTTTGTATACATTCAAATAACAAATACAATTGAGCCATGAGCGAACTTATAAATAATTCAGAAAAAAAGAGAGAACTTCTAAAACACCTAATTCTTCAATTACACAAAGGAGAAGCTCCTGATATTGTACGAAAAAGACTTGAAGAACTACTTCGAAGCATTCCTTACGACGATGTGGTACAAGTAGAACAAGAACTTATAAATGAAGGATTACCAACTGAAGAGGTACTCAAACTTTGCGATATACATACAGCCGTCTTGGATGGTCATATCGACCAATCGGCAGCACGCCCCGTTCCGGCAGGTCATCCTGTTGATACATTTAAGAAAGAAAATCAAGAGCTGGCAAAAGTAATAGCTCAAACCAGAGAGTCATTTATAAAAGCCCCCAATTTAAAAGAAGAGGAGATAAAAAGCTATCTGATTGAGTTGAAAGGATGCTTCAACGCTTTATCGGATGTTGACAAACACTACCTCAGAAAAGAATACTTGCTATTTCCTTTTCTAGAAAAGCACGACATAACAGGTCCTCCCAAAGTAATGTGGGGTAAACATGACGAAACACGTGCCCTACTCAAAGCGGCTCACGAAATATTAAGTATACCCGAAAGTCTGTCTGTTGGCGATTTATGCACCGCCATAGCCTATACGTTAGAGCCTGCATTATCTGCCATAGAAGGTATGATTATGAAGGAAGAAGAGATACTCCTACCCATGTCTATGGATACACTGACCGATGAGGAGTGGTATCAAGTATATCAACAGACGACTGAGTTCGGATTTTGTCTTTATGACCCTACGGACAAATGGACTCCCGAGAATATCGAAATAAGTAAGGTTACTTATTCGGGTAACGGAAGTATGCAACTACCAACTGGAAGTTTCTCGGTAGAAGAACTAACTGCTCTATTTAATATCTTACCGATGGATCTTACATTTGTGGATAAAGATGACAAGGTTAAATTCTTCTCATTAGGACCTCACCGTATTTTTGACAGAAACAGAGCCATCATAGGACGCAGTGTACAACTGTGCCACCCTCCACATAGTGTTCATATAGTTGAACAGATATTAAGTGATTTCAAAAGTGGTAAAGAAACCAACGCTGCATTCTGGATTAATTTTAAAGGTCGTTTCATATACATCGAATATATTGCAATGAGAAACGAAGAAGGAGAATATCTAGGAGTTATAGAATGTACTCAGGATCTTACCGAATATCGTAAACTGGAAGGAGAACAAAGGTTACTTTCTTATACGTCGAAGTAATATGGAAAAGCCACTGGATATAAATCTTCAGACAAAGGTTGCGGAAATGCTCGATCATTATCCTCAATTAGAAGAAATATTATTAGAATTATCACCCTCCTTTGCTAAGCTCAAGAATCCAATTCTCAGAAAAACAATTGCAAGGGTCGCAACATTAAAGCAAATATCTGAGATTGCAGGGCTCAATCCGGGAGAAATGATTTCTACCTTGAGGAAAAAAGTAAATCTATGCCCAGCTAATATAGATATTACTCAATCCGATAAGTTTACACCTAAACCAGAATGGGTGAATGAGAATACGATTGTTGAGGTATTCGACGTCTGTCCTATTATAGACGAAGGCAAAAGCCCCATGAAACAAATTATTGATAAAGCTCAATCATTACAAACAGAGCAGATATTGAAATTGATAACACCATTTGTACCTACTCCCATCATCGATATTTTACAAACCAAGGGATATGTTTGCTGGAGCAAAAATGAGAATAACAAAATAGAAACTTATATTATAAAAAAATAAAGACATGACTATAAAACAAATACTAAAAGACCTAGAGTCTGCTAAACGCCCTATTGCAAAAGTGTTGCAAAGCGGAACAAATTTCAAAGTAATAGCTATTGGCTTTATCAAGAATATGATTCTAGATGATCACAAAACCGATATTTCTGCCAAACTGGTAGTATTAGAAGGCAAAGTAGTATATAAAGAAGGAGATAAAATGGTAATGCTATCTCAATATGAAGAAACTCCAATTCCTGCGGGTGTTATTCATTCAGTTACAGCATTAGAAGATAGTATCTGCTTAGTTATTAAAGGATAATCGCTTTCTCGCACTTTTAAGAATCAAAATGAGGCATCAGAAGTTATTTCTGATGCCTCATTTATTAATATTAAGATAATCGCTATACAGATAATCTGAAAATCAAGATCAAACTGTAATCTGAAAGTGCTTATCTGTAAGCAGTAGAAAACCTGATAGAACACAACATATCAAAGCATTATAATAATGATTATACTCTTGATGAGCAAAATGTGCAGTCAGTGCACCAATTGCGAAGGGAGTCAAAAACAAAACTCCTATATTTCTCACCCCATGATGCCAAAAGCCCACTAATAACAATATAACCCCAATTAATTCGGCTACACCTATTATTATTGTAAAAGGTTTATTGAATCCTAGAGATAACATACTATCCATCATTGTCTTTTTTTGAAAAACTTTGTAAAGACTGGCATATCCAAATATATAGATATAATAAACGTAAGCACACCAATGTAAAACACTAATTAATTTTCCCATATTCTTTTTTTTTTACAAATGTATTGCATTACTTAGCGCTAATCAATTACCTACAAAATTGTAGGTACTACACACCGTAAAATGAAAAAAGAAAACTCTACTAATTCAATCAACAAAAACTATCTGAATGAAAATTGCGGAATGTTTTTCACATTATCCCTAATTGGCGGAAGATGGAAAATAAGTATACTTGCCGTACTCCTAGATAATGGCAGCATGAGATATGGAGAATTGAAAAGAAAAATTCCGGGTATAACAGAGCGTATGTTTATTGCACAACTCAAGGAACTAGAATCTGATGGACTTATTACAAAAACAGTATATCCAATAAAGCCTCCACACGTTGAATATCAATTAAGTGAATGGGGATTATCTTTAAGAAACATATTGGATCAAATGAACGAATGGGGAGAAAAAAATAAAAATCATCCAAATTTGTAACCATTTCAAAGTTCGTCTAGTCATATTCATGAAAACAAATTAATAACAACTAAAACAACCAATAATTATGGACTTTATAGAAGATGGTTTAATACCAATTATAGCAATCCTATCAGCAGTTGCTCTTCCTATAGGATTTGGAATGTATCTCGGACTTGTAGCATTACGAACAAGAAGCAAAGAAAATCTGGAGTTGATCAAACAAGGCATCGTACCTCCACCTAAATCGAAACCTACGCCAAACAGATACAGGTCTTTGAGAAATGGATTCCTATGCATTGGTATCGCTCTAGGTTTGATTATAGGAAATATAGCAGAAACATTCCTTGCCTTACAAGAAGGTTACACCATGGCAGCTTGCGTGCTTCTGTTTCTTGGACTAGCCTATGTCTTATTCTACCTTGTGACTAAAGATAAAGATTTAGAGGAATAAAACCAATGGATGAAAAGCTACAAATAAAACAGGTTTTAAAGGGGGATACGTCCGCCTTTGCCTATTTTGTAGATACCTATCAGGATATGGCAATAACCATAGCCTTTCGTATCTGCGGAAATAAGCAGGATGCCGAAGATATCGTGCAGAATGCTTATGTAAAAGCTTTTCATAACTTGCATACATTCAGAACCGACAGCAAATTCTCGACATGGTTTTACCGAATAGTATACAATACTGCCCTAACCCACATAAGCAGTTCGGGCTTCAACACCGAATATGTTGACTACCAACATATGGATACCGAAAGTTCTTTCTCCGAATGGGATACATTAGAGAGGATAGACGAACAAGAAAGAAAGGCCGTTATCAACGAAACTTTAGAAAAGATGCCTAAAGACGAGAGTCTATTACTCACTCTATATTATTTGGAAGAGAACTCCATTAAAGATATAGTTCTGATAACGGGATTGGGTGAATCGAATATTAAAGTAAAACTACATCGGGCACGAAAGCGATTTGCTGATATTATAGGAACAATGATGCATTATGAAAAAGTTTAAAGTCATGACCTTATTGGACATAAAAAAAATAGTACATTTATAATATGGAAAAGGATATTAAAAATAACATAGAAGATAGCCAATTCCGTGATTTACTATCCGGAACAAGGCTTGAAGCAAGTGACAATCTGAAATTCAGAATTATGCAACAGATTGAAACAGAAAAAGCTTTATCGAAACAGCAAGCGTCGAAGACACGTTCGGGTTTCGGAAGTATATTGTCTATACTTGGAGTAATGTACTCCTTGATAGCCATACTTGGTATTGGAGTATATTTCACTTACGGAAGTGAGGCTCTAACATCTCCCTCACTTTATATGCCTTTTATATTAATAACATCGGCATGCAGTGTATTTCTGTTTATATCTACTTTTGACGACAGAAGACATTCTAAGCACAAAAAATAAGACTGTAGATATTTTAATTGCTTTGGTAGTATAAAATATTGCTATAATATTTAGCATACCACATTACAAAAGAAGAGCTCTCAATCCGAGAGCTCTATTACTTCTAAGTCTTTGATATTTCCTTCATCAAGCACAAACCTCAACAAAGTCCGTACTTTATGAAAGCCGTACTTGCCGGCAGCACCGGGATTTATATCCAAACAATTGTATTTTTTATCGTACATTACTTTCAGAATATGCGAATGTCCGCAGATAAATAACTTCGGTGGATCGGTCTGCAAAATAGTACGTACCCTAGGATCGTACCTTCCGGGATAACCACCGATATGAGTCATAAGGACATCTACCCCTTCAAGAGTAAACCTTAAAAATTCAGGGTATGCAGCTCTTATATCAGCACCATCTATATTTCCGTATACAGCCCTAAAAGGTTTGAAAGCTTCAAACTTCAAAGTCAAATCGAACGAACCTATATCACCGGCATGCCATACCTCATCACAATCAGCAAAATGATGCTTATATTTTTCATCCCAATAACTATGGGTATCCGACAACAATCCTATTTTTTTCATGTTCTAATCTTTTTTATAATGATGAGATTCCTTATAAGGCACACCAAATACTTTTCCGGTCATTTTATCAACAGGGATTTTCCAGATCTTTACATTTCGAACAGCTGGATCTGAATATTTAAAAGGTCGGTCTGTATATTGTTCCATCAAGATGTTAAGAATCTCCACCTTCTCATCAAAATCTTCTACAAAAGTTACTTTACCTCGGCAGATAACACTGCTTCCTTGTACACGGTAGCTACAAGCAACTTCTTCATGTTGATGTGTGATTTCAGAAGGTGTACAAAATGTAATACAGATATTCGGATTATTCTCGAGCGAACGAACGGCAGTACCTTCGGGTCCTGAATGCAAATAGACTACATCATCTTTATATCCAAAATTCATTGGAATAACATAGGGTAAACCATCGGTATCTATCATTCCTGCAAAACACTCTTTACACTCTTTTATGGTGCGTTCAATAAATTCCCTCTCCTCAATTGTAATAGTAACCATCTCTTATGTTTAATTATATCAGATTTAGACCAAGTATAAAATTACAAAAAAAGCACGACTCTATAAAGTGCCGCGCTTTTAAAATGAGATGCCCTTAGCTTCTTCTATTTTTTCACTGTAATATATTCAACAGTCAAGAGAAACTTATTTTCGCCATCCACTTCTACACTTATCGGATAGTTTACATCATTGTATTTGCAAGTAAATATGTCTGCACTTCCATCTGCATGCAATTCTTGCAGAGTATTATTTACAAAACATAAGGGGAACCCTTGCCCTTTTATAAAATACCAAGATGGTATTTTTATATTCTTAAATAAGCCATTCTTATCATCGTACGTTAAGGTTGTCACAGAAGTCTGCCCTCCAAGCATTTCTTTTCCAATATATTGCATTAAATTTCCTTTCGAGTCATACTCATAAGTATAAAGGTATTCTGCACTATATAATTTAAGAAGTTCACCATTACTTCCCAACTCTAATGTATCTCTATAATAAGTGTTGGCATTATTTTGTACACAAAATACTTTATTGCCACTATACGTAAACCTGGTAGTATCAAATGGAGTCACAACAGAAGATAAACGTCCTTGAGTATCGTATACGAAACTAAGGGTATCACCTTTTTCAACAGGAGCTTCATTCATAGACTGAATTATATAAGTCACTCTATTTTCCTTATCATAACGAAAATAAAGAGCTACACTCCCTTCATTGCCTTCTTCCAACGATTTATTAATAATTTTTCCAGGCAGATAAATAGTCTCAGATTGTCCATTATCATTGTGATCATCATTACATGACACCCAAAAAAAAGACACTAAAGTGATTAGTGTTAAGAAGTAAACTTTCATAAGATGATTTTTTAGTTTTGTATTTGTTTGTTAAGAATAAGCACAAAGATATTCTTTTTGTCTTTTTGATAGATAAATTTCTCCTATACTTCTTTATTTCGTTTGTTCCATCTCGCATATTCAAGTCAATATTTTATCTTTGTTTTTGTTATGGAAAAAGATATTGACGAATTATTTTATGATGCAGTAGATCTATTAAAAAATATGATCCGCATCCCCTCATATAGCAGACAAGAGAACGAAGTAGCCGACATGATCGAATCATACATTCGGGATATGGGCTTCACACCTCAACGAAAAGGGAATAATATATGGATAAAGTCTCCCGATTTTTCGGAAACGAAACCAACCATATTATTAAATTCCCACATTGACACAGTAAAACCTGTTTCGGGATGGAACAAAGATCCTTTTGGAGCGCTAGAGGAAAACGATCGCTTATACGGACTAGGTAGTAATGATGCCGGAGCTAGTTTAGTTAGCCTTATGCATACATTTTTTCTATTGACACAAAAAGCCCAAGACTATAATCTTATATTTCTGGCCTCTTGTGAAGAGGAAGTATCAGGTAAAGAAGGTGTAGAATTGGCTTTAAAAGAATTACCTACTCCTAATTTTGCCATTGTAGGAGAACCAACCGGAATGCATCCTGCCATCGCAGAAAAAGGCTTGATGGTATTAGATTGCGTAGCAACAGGAGAATCGGGACACGCTGCTCGTAATGAGGGTGTAAATGCCATCTATAAAGCAATAAAAGATATAGAATGGTTCCGCACTTTCGAATTTCCAAACGTTAGCGATTTACTTGGCCCAGTAAAAATGTCTGTAACAATGGTTAATGCAGGTACACAGCATAATGTTGTTCCCGACAAGTGTTCGTTTGTTGTAGATGTACGCAGTAACGAATGTTATAGCAACGAAGAATTATTCCATATTATCAATAAGCATACAGAGTGTGAAGTTACACCCCGTTCATATCGTCTCAATTCTTCCAAAATTGCAATTGAAAATCCTTTTGTTCAACGGGCAATAGTAATGGGCAGAGAACCTTATGGATCTCCTACACTATCGGATCAAGCTTTGATGTCGTTTCCATCTGTAAAAATGGGTCCGGGAGATTCGGCTCGCTCACATACTGCGGACGAATACATTAAACCCGATGAAATAAGGGAAGCAATAGAATATTATTACAAACTATTAAATGGCTTAAGTATTTAAGACCTCAGATTACATTGCTATCCTTCGTAATAAAAAGGACTAAGCCTCTTGATCTTGCTCCGCCTGATCCGATTGACTTATCAATCTGTCCAGAATATCATCTTTATGATGCACATTCACTAACGGAACAGTTTCTACAACCGCAAACGAAGGGTCAAGATCGAGCATTTGAGTATCAGATGTACTAAATCTCTTAATCAGATTATACCAAGCTAATGTTATTCGTTGGCGTGGTTCAAGTTCAATATTACGGAAGATACGATCTACTACAATAAAAGAAAAATCGCCTTTTGCTTTATGCATAGATGGGTAACGAGACGATAAATCGACTTTTTTATCCCGTTCCATATTGTAGCATATCAAACGAACATATTTATCTGCATGTACCCCAACTTTAAAACCAACCCTTAGGTCGATTCTGAATATTTTACCGGGAACAAAAGTCTTAACCTCATAATCAAACTCATAAGGAGCATCTGTTCTTTTAATACGGACAAACCAATATGTATCTGCCCTTTTGGGAAATTTCTTAAATAACGAATAGGTAATTTTACTCTCCAAAGCATGTTTGTTATTGGCTTTGGTGATATATACTAGATTAGTTGCAGTCTTAGGAATTGTAGTATCCTCACTTATTTCTTGAATATGAGCTAAATAAGGCTCATTTATCTGATCGTAAGTTGTATAGTGGCGTTTGATCCGACGACCATTGAACCACGAATACATCATAAAGAAAATAATTCCGGCTATAAGGATAGATGCAAAACCTCCATGTGCGAATTTTTGCATATTGGCAACAAAGAAACTAAACTCTATAATGAAGAAGAATAACGAAACAGGAACACTAAACCAAATAGGCTTCTTCGTTTCTTTAAAGTATAAGTAGAGCAACATGGTAGTCATCAACATACTCAAAGTAATAGCCAGCCCGTAAGCCGCTTCTAGTCGCGACGAAGATTGGAACATCATAATAATGATAGCACAAAATATCATCATCGTAAAGTTAACAGACGGAATATACATCTGTCCTTTGATATGCGTAGGGTATTTTATCTTCACATTAGGCCATAGATTCAGAGAGATAGCCTCGCTTATTACCGTAAATGAGCCACTAATAAGAGCCTGACTGGCAATAATAGAGGCAACGGTAGCCATAGCCACACCAATGAAGCTAAACCATGAAGGCATCATGCTAAAGAAAGGATTGATACCATGTTGTACAAGAGATGGATTATCGATAATCCATGCAGCTTGTCCTAAATAATTAAGTATCAAAGTTATTTTAACGAAAACCCAAGAAATACGAATATTCTTAAGTCCACAATGTCCCAGATCGGAATATAAGGCTTCGGCTCCTGTCGTACAAAGGAAAACCGCACCTAGTATAAACATCGTATGAGGTGCTTCTATCAGAAATCGAATAGCATAAAGAGGATTAAACGCTTTTATCACACTTAAATCTAAAACGAATTGACTGAGCCCCATAACCCCAATCATAACAAACCAAGCTAACATAGCCGTACCAAAATACTTACCCAACGAGCTTGTACCCAGAGGTTGTATGAGGAATATACCCATAACAATAAGCAGAGTAGCAGGTACAATAGGAACTTCGGGAACTATATTATTCAACCCCTCCATGGAGGTTATAACAGTCATAGCAGGAGTTATTACACCATCAGCCAATAAAGTAGCTGCACCTAGGGCAGCAACCACATAAGCCCAACGATATTTCTGTCGAATGAGTGCATAAAGAGCTAAGATTCCCCCCTCACCTTTATTATCGGCTCTTAAAGTAAGAATTACGTATTTAAGTGTAGTTTGGATAGTTAAAGTCCAGATTACACAAGAAACCGCTCCAATAATATACTCAGGACGAGAGAGTTGATTGTCGGGAAGTGCCTCCAATACAGATTTCATCACATATAGTGGGGACGTTCCTATATCGCCAAACACTACTCCGATTGCCATAATTATACCTATCGGTCCGAAAGGTACTTTATGCCTTTTATTGCTACTCATAAGTTAAGTAAAAATTAGAATTTAGTGCCACATTTCTCAATTACAATCATCAGTCGTTCTTATCTTTCGATTGACAATAAATAGGTCTGTGACCTTATTCGTTAAAAATAGCCAAATGTATAGCTTTTTTCGAACACAACACATTTCTTAACCATAAAATAAGCAGAACATATCTGTAGTTATACATTATTAAGCTCCAAAATTTGCTGGTTCCTTGTGCCAATATGAGTACAGTTACGAGTTACAACCTTACAATCGCACAGCTTATTTTTACGAATAATTAAAATTTATTCACGACATCAACTATCTCAGTTATTTCAGAAAAAGTTAAAGCTGTATTTAAGGGCAAGCTTAATACCTCATCATGGATTCTTTCTGTTATAGGAAACGAAAGATTATTCCACTCTTTATAAGCTTCTTGTTTATGGGGTGGTATAGGATAATGAACCTGTGTTTGGACACCTTGCTCTAATAGATATTTTTGTAGTTCGTTTCTTTTTTGGCAACGTATAACAAACATATGGAAGGCATGCTCTTCAATAATGCTAACAAAAGGCAGTACAATATGATTGTTTACTATTTCATTTAAATATTTTGAGGCTAGCTCTTGTCTGTATATTGTATCGTCTTTCAAGTATTTTAATCTTACAGCTAGTATAGCTGCTTGCATTTCGTCCAAACGAGAATTAAAACCTTTGTATTTATTTATATACTTAGTTTCTGTTCCATAATTAGCCAATGCTCTGATAACTTCTGCCAATTGTTTATCATTTGTAGTAATAGCTCCTGCATCACCCAATGCTCCCAGATTTTTAGTGGGGTAAAAGCTAAAAGCAGTGGCATCACACAACCCTCCGACTGGCAATCCTCCATACACTGCTCCATGAGCTTGAGCAGCATCGTCAATTACTTTCAGGTTGTATTTTTGAGCAATTTTATTAATCTCATCCATAGGACAACATAATCCATAGAGATGAACGGGCAAAATCGCTTTAGTTCTTGATGTTATTTTCTCTTCGATCTTTTTCGGATCGATATTGTATGTCTTGATATCTGGTTCTACCAATATTGGAGTCAGTCCACTTTCGGTTATAGCTAATATTGTAGCAATATATGTATTGGCTGGCACTATTACCTCATCGCCATCACTCATTAATCCAAGTTCTTTATAAGCACACAGAATTAATTTAATAGCCTCTAAACCATTGCCAACCCCTATACAATATTCTGCCTGACAATGCTCTGCAAAAGAGTTCTCAAATTGTTTTACTTCTTCACCAAGTATATACCAACCCGACCGAACTACACGCAAAACGGCTTGCTCAATCTCCGACTGATATTTTTCATTTACTTTTTTGAGGTCAAGAAAGGGAATCATACGCTTATACCTTTTAAAGTCACAGACCTTTTTATCTCTTAATAATGGTGGCTAATTTACTCTTTTTATATCCATATAGGAAATAGATAGTCAAACCAATAGCTAACCACATTAAAAACATCAACCAATTTGACCATCCTAATTCGGTCATAAGATACAAATTAGTAAGGATACCCAATGTTGGCAACAAAGAAAATCTAAATTTATAGGCTGCAACAGAAAGTCCAACCCATGCTATCCAAAAAACAATCAATAATGGTTTTTCTTCTAGAATAGTCTTATAGTCTAACTTCAATATAAAAAGAGCGAAAGCTACAAGGAAGAAAATCGACACTATATATTTTCCATTCACATAAGGCACTTTAAACTTAGCTTTCTTGCTGTATCCTTTATAGTCGAGATATAAAACTCCTGAACAAACAAGGATAAAAGCAAAGAATGTACCTACACTTGTAAGGTCTACGACAAATTGCATATCCAGAAAGAACGAAGGTACGCTCACCAATATCCCTGCAATAATAGTTGCAAAAGCAGGAGTTTTGAACTTTTTATGAATTTTTCCAAACTTAGGCCACAACAAACCATCGCGACTCATCGTCATCCAAATACGCGGTTGTCCAATCTGAAATACTAATATCGCACTCGTTATAGCTATTACTGCACTTACAGATATTACACCTGCAATAAAATCCATATTGACTAGTTGAAAAACATAGGCCAAAGGATCATCTACACCTAATTCTTTATAGCTTACCATACCCGTCAGGACTAGCGTAATCGCAATGTACAAAACTGTACATATTGCCAAACAGTAAAGCATAGCACGAGGCATATCGCGTTGTGGGTTCTTACATTCTTCGGCAGTAGTAGAAACTGAGTCGAATCCCACAAATGAGAAAAAGACAGCAGCAACCCCACCTAATACTCCGCCTACTCCATTGGGAGCAAATGGCGACCAGTTTGCCGGTTTTACAAAAAAGAATCCAGCTAAAATTACGAATAAAATAATTCCGACTTTTAGATAAACTAATAGATTATTTACCGTTTTAGATTCTTTAATCCCAACAAAAACTAGTGAGGTAAGCAGTATAATAATACCTCCTGCAGGTAAATTGATTAATATCTTATATCCGAAAATTTCGGGAGCATTACGATATATTTCAGCCGATTGTAATACATTGGTCGGAAGATCGGGCAAACCAGCCATCACCTTCTGGTATGACTCGTAAGCATTTAGATAACCAATGGACAGGTAATGCGGAAAATGTATTCCAAATCCTTCGAGCATTGTCATGAAATATCCCGACCAAGAAATAGCAATAACCATATTGGATACTGAATATTCGAGAATAAGAGCCCAACCTATTGCCCAAGCAAAAATCTCGCCCAATGTAGCATATGTATAAGTATAAGCACTACCACTGGTAGAAATCATAGAGGCAAACTGTGCATAACACAAAGCTGTAAAAACACATGCTATGGCTACAAACACAAACAGTAACGAAACGGCAGGCCCTCCATGAAAGGCGGCACGACCGATAGTACTGAAAATACCTGCACCAATTATTGCCGCAACACCAAAAAGTGTAAGGTCTTTTACTCCCAATATTCTTTTAAGTCCATGATCCTGAATCTCTCCAACATGTCCTTCGTTACTAATATCTTTTCTTCTAAATAAGGAATTAAAATTCATTTCTATGTAGTTAAGGTCTCAGACCTTTTTTATCGTTTCATGAAACACAACAACTCTGCTATGATTCTAAAACATATCATTAAACACTTTTTATTTGGTTAGTTCTATTTGGTAGGTATCATACACGACACCTCTGGCTCCAAAGCCTTCTTTTTGGGATATCAACCCTTCGTTGAGAAAATGTCCGTTATCCTCGGTAGATGTACCGAAGTCGAAATACCTCTTTTTATCGAAAACGTTATTTATCAAGTGATCGAATAGAAAATCTAGTGCACCATTCTCTTTACCTTCTTCCAAAGCAGATATATACTGAGTGTGAGCTACCGTATCGGTTTCAAATATTACACATCCAGCTACTATCTTATCATCTTTTAAGGTACAAAACAATCGGATATTTTCACGAAACTTATCTCTAAGATATTCTATTTCGGATAATGAATGAGTAGCTACTGCCTGATGGTTCTCTTTTAGATTCTGTTCCAAAACAGTCCAAAACTCAGCAAAGGATTCAGATTCACAAACTGTAAGATTCAGCTTATCGGCCTTTTTTATTTGTCTCTTTCTCAATTCGGCATAATCAAGCCTATCAGAGAGATCAATCGTTGAAGATATAGTTCTTGACAGCAATGTCGCATTACTTCGAAAGAGAGCATACAAATCATCTTGTGATGGATGACAATGGTATATATAGGGAATCGATTTATATATAATTTTATTTACTCCGCATTGTTGAAGATATTCAATACCTCTACCCAGTATTTCAATAGTTTGAGAAGTCTTTGTATTACATGACAGAACCAAACCACCATAAGTTAGTCCCTGATGAGAATAAAATACATTCTCTTGAATATTTGCAGGCAACAATGCCACAAGTTTATCTTTCTCAAAAAACATCAATGAGTAATCTGTGAAACGATCAGAATGATACTCCATATAATCCCGATAAAACAAAAAAGTTCCGTTTCGGGAAGAAGACACAAAGTCATCCCAAACGGACTTATATTCAATATTATATTTTTCTATTCTAAGTAACATCAAATGTCAATCGTTAGAGTTATCATAGGGGTTTGTGACCTCAATTCCCATACATCTTTTTAAAATCGCTATACTTCCGTATATAATCTTCTTCGGTATAAGCCTCAGAAGCCAGTACCAGACAAATAGCTCCTGATGAATAATTATATTCTTTAGACCATATTCCGGGCAGAACATGTATACCTTGCGTAGGTCTGTTTACACTTATCGATCTTTTACTCTTTCCATCATCAAGCTCAACGTCAAAACTACCACTGGCAGCCAAAAGAAACTGATGACACTTTCTGTGTGCGTGCATCCCTCTAGTTTTACCGTAAGGAATATCATATACAAAGAAAACACGCTTCACATCAAAAGGAATATCCAAGGAACAATGTATTGGCGTTAGATTTCCTGCCCTGCTTTTTATTGCAGGCAATTGAATCTGAGAGCATCCCAAAACTGTATTATCCTGGACTATAGTTTTACTTTCTTGAATAGATTCAGACTCCAAAGGGTTCGCCTCTGTCTGACCTTCTTCTATTTTTAGAAATTGTTTAAACTTTTTGAAATTACGAATATATTCAACCTCATCATAAGCTCCGGACGAAATAACAAGGCAAACCGAATTCGTTGCAAAGTTTTCTAATGTGCGCCACATTTTTGCAGGAACATACAATGCTTTATAGGCTCTATTGAGTTGATAAGTTCGCGTTTCTTTGCCATCATTCAAAACAACGTCAAAACTTCCCGAAAGGGCAATTATTATTTCTTCCTGCGTTTTAAAGGCATGGCTGCCTCTCTTCTGTCCTGCAGGAACATCGGATATCCAATAAACACGCGCTATTTTGAACGGAATTTGTCCGCCTTCTTCAATAAAAGAAAGATTGCCTCTTGAATCTTCCACTTTTGGTAGATCCAAGATTTGCTCTTTTACTTTTATTTTTGAAGCCATGGCTCAGGATTCAATTTGGTTGTTCCTTGCCACAACTGAAAATGCAGTTGAGAGTTCCCTGTATCCGAATCGGTATAAACCGTCCCTAGAGCTTGTCCAGCAGATATTTTTTGCCCTTGCTTGACAAAAATCTGCTGAATATTTCCATAGAACGAATAATACCCTCCATGTCGTATAATAATACAGTTATTAAATCCGGGGAATGCTACCACACGTGATACTTCTCCTCCAAAAACGGCACGGGCTTGGGCTCCCGATCGTGCTTGTATATCTATACCATTACTATTGGTAGTTACTCTCCACCTACTGTTCTGCTGCGTACCAAAACGTCCTACAATACTATAACTACCAGTTACGGGCATTGGTAAGCGTCCTTTATTGGCTGCGAAGTTAGATGAAAGCTTGAAGTTTTCAGCTGTTACCGTAGGTGTAGCCATCGCAACTTCTTCTCGCTCTCTTGGCGATTCTCTTTCTATCTTTGGAGCAACTTCCTCTTCTTTTGGCTCCTCTGATTTTACAGGTGGCTTATTCGCATTTCTTGCAGCTTCACGTCTGTCTCGTTCAGCCTTTGCTGCTCGCTCTGCCCTTTCTCTTTTAAGTTTTTCTCGACGAGCTTGTTCTTCTGCCAAACGTCTGGCTTCGCGTTCTTGTCGCTCAACTTCCTGAGCAATCAGTTTCTCAATCTGAGCATTCAGATTATTAGCTTGCTTCTGTTTGGTTTGTAATATACTTTGCAGTTCCTTTTGCTTCTTACTGGCATCCGAAACCTCTTGTTTATGAACCTCCTCTTCCTTTTGTAAATTAGTTTGTTCTTTCTCTCGATTACCTAACAAAGCATTCTTTTCGGCCTTCGATTTTTCAAGAGCCGCTTTTTTCTCCTCTAGAGTTTTCTGCTTTTGTTTGATGTCAGAAATCTGATTATCTCTCCATTCCGAATAATCTTTTAGATACTTCATACGGCGAAGCGATTCAGCCAAAGAACTCCCCGACAAAACAAACAATAATTTATTACCGCTTTGTTTTCTCAAAACAATACCTTGTACTGCTCTGGCATACGATTTTTGTTGATTTTTGAGATTGGCAGAAAGAATAACTATCTCTTTTTCGGTCATTGCCTGCTGTTCAGAAATAGCGGCAACTTCTTGATTAAGCAAAGAAATCAATCGCTGACGAGAACTTATTTGTTCAGTCAAAAGATTGATTCTACTTAGTAATGTGGAAGTATTTTTTTTAGTCTCATTCAGTAACAAGGTTGTACTCTCTATTTCGCGTAGAGCCAGTTTCCTCTTATTCTCCAAGTCTTTTATTTTATTTGACTGGGGAAAGACAACTATAGTCGAGAGAAATAATATAAATACAACAAGTACTGATCTCATCTTATCACTTAAAGGTCGCCGACCTATTTGTTGCTTAGGTAAGCTCACTCACCAAAAGCTTGTTATAACTAAACAATCTAATGACAGTATTTTAGCTTACTTAATGTAATTTTTCAGAATATCTAAGACCGAAACCTTAGTATATTTAGAAGGCAGGCTATTATCTACTGTCAACTCTTTATTAAAATCCAATCCTGAATTGGACATAATTAATTTGACTTTCTTCTTATTGATGTCAACATTCGCTTCCATCGTAGTAGGATACAAAGATGCAGATTCTTTTACAAAATCGCTATACATCCATCGCAATGAATATTTTCCATCCTTAGCTGTAATATGGGTAGCTGACACTCTATCGTTCGGATCGATAACAAATCGATACGATAATCCTGTTTTATCTTTTGTTTCCAGATGGTATTTACCTCCATTCATCGAAATATCGTATGTATTGTAGTCACTTGCTACTACACGGCTTTTTCCGGGAATAAATAAAGCATCTGTAAATAAGGCTTGCAAATTATTATAATTGAATTGGATACCACGTTCCTGCTCCAAATCTTTAATGTTTTCGACTGCATATTTCTTCGATAAGCGATCTATAACATACACCGAGTCGGGTGTAATGCTCACTCTGAAAACTTCTGAATTGATAAATGGGGCACGTATCGACAATTGAATAATTTCGTCTCTTACAATCTTAAGTTGACTATTGACCTTCATCCCCGATGTTTTCGAGCCCAAAATCATTTCCAAAGAAATCTTTCCGCTTATCGTTTTATAGTCAGTTTCGGCAGACAATACGTCTTTCACAACTTGGTCGTGCGTTTTAGAAACTACTGACCCATCGTTGCTTACGATCGTTTTCGACGATTTACAAGATGAAATCGCAGCTACCAAACAAAAGAATAAAACTAGCTTATAAACATTTCTTACGTTACTTGTATTCATCATTTTTCGGGATTAGGGGCAATAAACGTTTTTGTTTTAATCTTTTGATCCAGAGTTTTCGATTCGCTACCTTTTTCTTTGGCTTTTTCCCAATACACAACAGCGTTCTCTTTATCGTCCATCATATACAAAACATCACCATAATGTTCTAATACTTCTGCACTAACCTCTTTTTCTTTCTCTTCGCTATACTTTACAGCATTCTCCAGATATATTTTTGCAGTAGTATATGCTCCCTGCATAAACAGTATCCAGCCATAAGTATCCAAGTATGTAGGATTAGTAGGTTCAGCTTTAATAGTAATGCTACTCATATTTTCAGCTTTATCAAGCTCCTTATGAGCTAATGACAGATAATAACTGTAATTATTAAGCACTCCCAGATTCTGAGGATTGTATTTCAATGCCTGATCGAACTCTACAAAAGCACTATCCTGCTGTTTCAGCTCATAATATATACTCCCTTTCTGTCCGTAAAACTCAGACAATAAACGAGGATTATCTTTTGCAAAAACAATTCCATTCTCTAAAGTCTTTAAAGCTTCTTTAAATTCCTTTTTCTGATATTGACCTACCGAAAGGTAAAAATAGAACAAAGGCTCTTCAGGTAAATATACGATTGCCGACTTACAAACATCAATCAATGCATCTATACTATCTACATCTGTCGATTGTAACAATTGCTCCCAACCTACAGGATTTGTAGGGTCAGATTCAGCATAAACTCTATATTGGAAATTAGCTTCTTTCTTTTTGTCTTGTAACATCAACAAGTTACCATACAGCAAGTTGAACTTTGCTTCTTGTGGATGCTCCACCATTAAAGAGTCCAAAAGCAAATGTGCAGGTTCTAAATCTTGTTGACCCTGTTGAAGTATCCCAATATATTGGCTAAGTATGCCAATTTTAGTATCTATGTCTGTTTTCTCACTAAAAAGTGCTGCACGAAGTTCTGCTTCGGCTTTAGGCTGATCGTTTACCGTTTGGTAATAATTAGCCATAGAAGTTATTAAATAAGGATCTTCGGGATCAATCGATTTAGCCTTACTCAATGAAGCATAGGCCTCTTTATTTTTCCCATCCTGTAAATAGAGGTTTGCCAACAAGATATAATATCTGATATCATCGGGGTATTTGTCTATATACCTCTGAACCTCAGCATACGCCTTTTTCTTATCGTTGAGAGCCGAATAGAGTTTAAACTTCTGGATAGTGATTTTCTCATTCATACCCATAGTACGCTCCAAATCGTTCAACGCCTGAATAGAGTTCAACAAATCCCCATCAAGGCGATACACCTCCGACAAATACATATACAATTCTATTTTTAGCGGATTCTGATTGATCAGCTTTTGATAAATTAAAGCAGCATCTTTATAATCTTGTCTCTCAGCAGAGGAAGCTGCCAAAGCCATATTATAATAGAAATTATCGACATCATAGCCAACAGCTCTTTTGTAATACGTATATGCCCGATCTTTATTCTGAATAGAGTTAAAGAAATTACCCAATTCAAATAAAACATTGGCATTTGTAGAATCTATCTTCATGCAGTATTGCAAGAAATCGTACGTTGAACCGTACTGCTCAATAGATTTAGCATTCAAAGCATTGTAAAAATAATAATCAAACTTACGTTGATCATCTAAGCTCAGAATCGGATGCTTGACATCACCCTTAGCTTTCTGTGCAAATATATTACTGATGCCTAAAACAAATACTATAAAAAATAGGATCGGGAATTTATAGTTTGACATATATGTTATGTGCTTAGTGTTTAGCTGATTTTCATTTTCCGGTATGACCAAAACCGCCTGCTCCTCTAACCGTTTCGTCTATGGCATCTACAACATCCCACTCTATAGTAGCATGAGCAGCAATAACCATCTGACAAATACGCTCTCCATTCTGGATTGTAAAAGGTTCGTTAGATAAATTTACAAGTATTACACGTATCTCGCCTCTGTAATCTGCATCAATTGTTCCGGGCGAATTCAAGACTGTAAGCCCATGTTTCAAAGCCAATCCACTTCGCGGACGTATTTGAGCTTCATATCCTTTGGGCAACTCAAGAAACAAGCCTGTTGGAACAAGCGTTCTTTCGAGAGGTTGTAATACTATATCGGCATCTATATTTGCTTTTAAATCAAGCCCTGCCGAATATTCTGTTGCATATTCAGGCAGTGAGTGAGCCGATTTATTTATAATTTTCACTTTCATATCTTGTGTATTCTGCTGTTCAATCTGTTGCGAAATTAATTAATTCTTTATCAAAGATAGTGTAATTGACTAAAAACTTAACATTTAATTAGGTTTCAACATTTTGATAAAGGAAATGTTCATTAATGCTATCGCAAAAAGAATTAAGACAATCCCAATCCACTGATAAACGTTGACCGATTCGTTAATAAAAAGATAAGCCATAGATACCGAAACGGGTAATTCAACAGAAGCTATAATACCCCCAAGACCGACACCAACCAATGGCATTCCTTTTGTAAAAAGCAGAGGAGGAAGGATCGTCCCGAAGAAAGCAATTATAAGCCCCCAAGTCCACAGCACACTCGGATCGAATTTCTCAAACAGAGAATACCCCCAGACTAGCGAAACAACTACCAAAGAACCTATTAACATAAACATACTACGCACCATCGGACGATAGCCTGTTGCTATATTATTCGTAGCCAAAAATGTGAGACTATATGAAATCGCAGCCAGAAATCCCCAGAAAATACCTCTCCAATCTAAATCGGCTTCTGCATTTAATACATTTGTTGCTAGAACAGTACCAATCAAAACAATAATAATTGAAACCAACTTTATAGGAGTCGGCTTAATTTTATTTACCACCAGATCTACAACTACACCTATCCATACCGACTGCATCAACATTACAATACATACCGAAACGGGTATATATCTCAACGATAGGTAATAAAACGTACTTGTTAAACCCAACGGAATACCTCCAAGTAACAATCTTACAATATCCTTACGATGGGGGCGATCGGCAACACTTGAAGGAGAGAATCTATTAAATATCAAATTCAACAAAATCATACATGACGCTCCAATCAGCGCCTGTGCAAATGTCAGTTCAGCAGTTGTGTAGCCATCTGCTAACCCTTTTTTTATAAACGTAGCTACAATTCCGTAGCTTGAAGCTCCAATCGCAACAAGCAAAATACCTTTTAGTGACTTATTCATCTTTATCTCTTTCTCAACTCTTCCTACGAGTGTTCTTAAGGTCACAGACCTGTTTATTTATTTTTGGCAAGTATAAATGCAATTGACAGTTGTAGTAAAATTGCACCTTACTAAATACCTACCATTACTTAAAGTATTACTTTTTCTTCTATATGCTTCATTAACCCATCACAGGCGTCTTCCAATAAATCCAAAACCAACTCGAAGCCATCAGCCCCCATGTAATAAGGATCGGGGATATGATCGTAACCGTGTTTTTGAGAAAACTCAACCATTCGGTGTACCTTTTTTTGCGATTCAAGATCGGGACTAAGCCTCATTATATTACTATAATTACTATCATCCATTGCTAGAATAATATCAAAATCATCAAAATCGTTTACAGTAAATTTTCGTGAAAGCGAATCAAACACATAATCTCTACGTGCCCCATGACGGCGCATGCGATGATCGGGCAAATCTCCATCGTGATAACCTGATGTTCCGGCAGAATCTACCTCCAACTTATCTTCTAGGCCTTTTTCTGAAATAATATGTTTCATTATACCTTCACCCGCTGGAGAACGACAGATATTCCCTAAACAAACAAATAATATTTTATATTTTTCCTTTTCCATTTTATACTATTTTGAGTAAACAAACCTATTTAATGATACGTTTAGAGCAATAGCCGATTACAGTTATTAGATCAATCCAAGACATTAAATAAATCTGAGTCTTTATTTACAAAATGACACAAATATACAACTCTTACGCGAATAAATCGCCCTCACTCTGATGTTCTAAGTAGCGATCTACCAGCCGCGAGATGGCAAAATTAAATAAATTAGCTTTATCAATCTTCAAGAATTGCTCTTGAATAGCCACATCATCAGTAATCGTAATAGTATAAAAATTTGCATAAATTATACGATGCGATAGTACATGTTTCAATGTCATACCCATCGGATGGATAGATATATTTCCTGCCTTTTCAAAAATCCGGCGAAAAGCCTCTGTCTCCTGCAATTGATCTAAAGTTAATTTCTCCTCAGTTTCAATAAGAGGCAACTCATATAGATTTTTCCATATATCATTACCCGTACGTTTATTAAGAAACATCGAAGAACCAATTCTTATATCCAGATAATTAAAATAACGCTCTTTCACTTTAACCTTTCCCTGCTTTACAGGATAAGCAGATACTTTATTCTGACTATACGCCAAACAGATATCAGACAATGGGCAAATTCCGCAATTGGGAGAAACAGGCACACATTGCAATGCCCCTAATTCCATTATAGCTTGATTGTGCTCTCCAGGATGCTCTGGATCCAGTAACTCATTTGCCAGATCGGTAAAAACTTTCTTACCTTGAGTCGTATCTATTGGAGTATCTATACCAAAAAGACGAGACAGAACTCTAAATACGTTCCCATCAACTACTGCATGTGGCAATTCAAAAGCAAAAGAACCCACCGCTGCCGCTGTATATTCGCCTACACCCTTTAGCGACAAAATATCTTTATAAACAGATGGGAATACTCCGCCAAAATCTGAAATGATCATTTTAGCTGCTGTATGCAAATTTCGGGCCCTACTATAATACCCCAATCCTTGCCACAATTTTAAAACCTCATCCTCATGAGCATTAGCAAGCGAAGCAACTGTAGGGAATGTTTGTGTAAAACGCATATAATAATCATACCCCTGCACCACACGCGTTTGTTGCAGAATTATTTCGGATAGCCAAATAAAATAAGGATCTTTAGTTTCACGCCACGGTAAATCTCTTTTATTTTGGTCGTACCACCTTATTAATATATGGCTGATAAAAAAAGCCTCTTTATCGTTAATTAAATTACCTGTTTCCAATCGTCAAAAATTAAACTTAAAATATCGTTAAATAAAGACAAAGATACTTCATTATTAAAGCCTAGTGAGAAAATAATTAGTTTTTAATGAAAAATGCCTTTCAATTATTTTTAAAGGAAATAAAAAAGCTATATATTTGCAGTCCAAAAAATTAGTAATTAACAATAAAAGGAAATACAAAAATGACAAAAGCAGATATCGTTAACGAAATTGCTAAAAATACTGGCATCGATAAGGCAACCGTTCTAACAGCCGTGGAATCTTTTATGGAAGTAGTGAAAGACTCTCTAAGTAAAAGCGAGAATGTTTATTTGAGAGGTTTTGGCAGCTTTGTTGTAAAAAAACGTGCTCAAAAGACTGCTCGTAACATCTCTAAGAATACAACAATCATCATCCCAGAGCACAACATTCCATCTTTTAAACCTGCTAAAGTTTTTGTAAATCAAGTCAAAAAATAAGTAGAATAACGTAGAGTATTAATTTCTAAATATAAAAGATATGCCAAGCGGTAAAAAAAGAAAAAGACATAAAATGTCTACGCACAAACGCAAAAAAAGACTTAGAAAAAACAGACATAAAAAGAAAAAATAATCTTTTTCACGTCTTATTTTAGAAGAAGTAACAAGAACAAACTTAAATCTATCATAAAATTTTAAGTTTGTTCTTTGTGCATTTCAGAACATCATGATTCTTTAAATACAGCCTCACAACTGTATTGGTACAAATTTTAATAGTCACAAGTAATAGAAAATGAATAGCGAACTTGTAGTTGATGTTCAATCGCAAGAGATTTCTATTGCCGTGTTGGAAGACAAGAAACTTGTCGAACTTCAGAAAGAGGCAAGAGACATCTCATTTGCAGTTGGTAACATTTATGCCGGGAAAGTAAAGAAACTTATGCCCGGATTAAATGCTGCATTTATTGACATTGGGTACAAAAAGGATGCTTTTCTTCATTACTTAGACTTAGGTCCTCAATTTAAATCTGTAGATAAATTTTTCAAACAAGCCTTAAGCGACACAAAACGATTTCCGCTAATACCTAAGATGCCCCTCGAAGCGGACATCGACAAAGATGGCAGTATCAGTGATGTACTGAAAGTGGGACAGGAAATTTTGGTTCAAATAGCCAAAGAACCCATCTCAACCAAAGGTCCAAGACTAACATCGGAATTGTCGTTCGCAGGCAGGTTTTTAGTATTGATCCCCTTCAATGATAAGGTATCAATCTCTCAGAAAATAAAATCCAAAGAAGAAAGAGCCAGACTTCGTCAACTTATTCAAAGTATAAAGCCTAAAAACTTCGGCGTAATAGTTCGTACAGTAGCTGAAGGAAAAAAAGTTATCGAATTAGATAACGAACTAAAAACGTTAGTGAAGCGTTGGGAGGATAATCTTCCTAAAATTCAGAAGGAAAAACTTCCTACATTAATATATGAAGAAACTGGGCGTATTGTAGGTCTCCTGCGAGATGTATTCAATCCATCGTTTCAGGCTATTCATGTAAATGACAAGGAGGTACATAACCAAATCAGGGATTATATCAGTATTATAGATCCTGAGAAAAAAGATATTGTTAAGCTTTATACAGACGAACTCCCTATTTTCGATAGTTTTGCTGTCACAAAACAAATAAAAGCACTTTTCGGAAAAACTGTAACCTTCCGGAACGGAGCTTATTTGATCATTGAACATACCGAGGCTTTACACGTAATAGATGTAAACAGCGGGAACAGATCAAAAAATAAAGAAGCAGGACAGGAAAACAACGCATGGGAAGTTAACTCAGCAGCAGCCGAAGAAGTTGCCCGACAATTAAGACTCCGCGATCTGGGAGGAATTATTGTTATCGACTTCATCGACATGTCGGAAGGCGAACACCGCAGCAAGCTGATTGCAAGAATGCAAGAACTGATGGCTAATGATAGGGCAAAACATAATATATTGCCTTTGAGCAAGTTTGGACTGATGCAAATCACACGTCAACGCGTGCGTCCCGAGATGGTAGTAGACACTACCGAAACATGCCCTACATGCTTTGGAAAAGGAGAGATTAAGCCCTCTATACTATTTACAGACTCGTTAAGATCTAAGATAAGTTATTTAGTACAAAAACTAAATGTGAAGAAATTCACCTTACATGTACACCCTTATGTCGCAGCGTTTATAGACAAAGGATTCCCATCCTTAAAATCGAGATGGAAGTGGAAGTACAGCTTCGGGATGAAAATTATTCCCGACCAAAGCTTGGCTTTCCTCGAATACCGATTTTTTGATCAGAACAAAGAGGAAATAGATCTCAAACAAGAGATAGAACTCAAATAATATAAACGGGTGCATTCAACAGAAGATTGCACCCGTTTTTTATTCCCCTAAGAGAGCCTATTTTATACAGAACTTAGTATATTTGCAAGTCTTTTTCGAAACAAAAAGATCAACTAAGGTCATAGACCTATTTTATTATGTTTTTCAGCGAAAAAGCATCCATATTATTTTATAACAACTACTAATATTCTATGAATAAAAAGTATAACCGAACATTAGTTACTTCTGCCCTACCTTATGCAAACGGACCTGTACATATTGGTCACTTAGCAGGAGTATATATTCCTGCTGATATATATGTCAGATATTTGCGTCTTAAAGGCGAAGAAGTAATACATGTCGGAGGATCTGATGAACACGGTGTACCTATCACCATACGTGCAAAAAAAGAAGGAGTAACTCCTCAGGATATTGTAGATAAGTATCATGGCATTATCAAAAAATCATTTGAGGATTTTGGTATTGCTTTCGATATATACTCACGTACCAGTTCTGAGATACATAAAGAAACTGCATCCGACTTTTTCCTTAAATTATACAACAAAGGAGAGTTTGAAGAGCAAACGAGCGAACAATATTACGATGAAGAGGCTAAAATGTTTTTAGCTGACCGTTATATAACCGGAGAATGCCCACATTGTGGAAACCCAAATGCTTACGGAGATCAATGCGAATCTTGTGGAACATCTTTAAGTCCTACCGATTTGAAGAATCCTAAATCTAGCATTACAGGTAATGCTCCAATCATGAAAGAAACAAAACATTGGTACCTGCCTCTTGACAAACATGAAGCATGGTTAAAACAATGGATTCTGGAAGATCATAAAGAATGGAAGTCAAATGTATATGGCCAATGTAAATCGTGGCTAGATATGGGCTTGCATCCTCGTGCCGTAAGTCGTGACTTAGATTGGGGTGTACCCATTCCATTGGAAGGCGCAGAAGGCAAAGTACTATATGTATGGTTTGATGCTCCAATTGGATACATATCGAATACTAAAGAACTTTTTCCTGATAGTTGGGAAAAATGGTGGAAATCGGAAGACACAAAACTTCTTCATTTCATAGGTAAAGACAACATCGTATTCCATTGCATTGTATTTCCTGCGATGCTTAAAGCTGATGGTTCGTATATTCTTCCCGAGAACGTTCCTGCTAATGAATTCTTAAATCTTGAAGGTGATAAAATTTCTACCTCACGCAATTGGGCAGTATGGCTTCACGAGTATTTAGAAGAATTTCCGGGTCAACAAGATGTTTTACGTTATGTATTAACAGCTAATGCCCCCGAAACCAAGGATAACGATTTCACTTGGAAAGATTTCCAGGCTCGCAACAACAATGAATTAGTAGCTATACTTGGCAACTTTATAAATAGAGCACTGGTTCTTACTCAAAAATATTTTGATGGCAAAGTCCCTGCAATTCATGAGCTGACCGACTACGACAAAGAAACTCTTGCTGAGTTTGCTGATGTTAAACAAAACGTAGAAAAATATCTCGACAATTATAGATTCCGAGATGCTTTGAAAGAGGCTATGAATCTGGCTCGTATAGGAAATAAATATCTGGCAGATACCGAACCTTGGAAAACGGCTAAAACAGATATGCCACGTACTGAGACTATTTTGAATATCGCTTTGCAGATAACTGCCAACCTAGCGATTGCATTCGAACCATTCCTTCCTTTTAGTGCTAAGAAAATAAAAGAATTCTTGAATATCGAGCATCTAGAATGGAACCAATTGGGACGCACTGATATACTTTCGGTAGGTCATACATTAAACCAACCTGAGCTACTATTTGCTAAAATAGAAGATGAAACTGTTGAACAACAAATACAAAAGCTTCTAGATACTAAAAAAGCAAACGAAGCTTCTGAATATAAGGCTACGCCTATAAAACCGTCTATTCAATTTCCTGATTTTGAGAAAGTAGACATTCGTGTAGGAACAGTTCTTGAATGTATTAAAGTTCCTAAAGCAGATAAGTTACTTCAATTTCTCATCGATGATGGTATTTCTAAAAGAACTATTATATCTGGAATTGCTCAGTGGTATAAACCTGAAGATTTAGTAGGTAAACAAGTATGCTTTATAGCTAATCTTGAGCCTAGAAAATTACGAGGAATTGAATCGTGCGGAATGTTACTTTCAGCAGAGAACAGCGATGGTAGTTTATCTCTCATCCAACCCTCTGCAACTATTACTCCTGGCAGTAAAGTAGGATAAGTTACGCAATGTACGATTATACGAAAGAGTTAGAGCTAAATATTGCTCATGAGCTATAGAAACAGCTCTGATTAAAAGCAATTAAAGTTGCTGATATAAAACAAGAAGAACCAATTTATTTCAAATTGGTTCTTCTTGTTTTATATAGATAGACTTATCAGTCTTCTTCTGATAATGAGTTCCAGCCTTGAGCCTTCAACTCGATCTCAGTACTATCTCTTGTTTCCAAAGCCAGTCCTAAAGATTCGTTTGTGATATGTCCTATTACACGCACACCTTTCATCTTCGACACTTTATCGTGTAGATGTAGTGGTACGGTAAATAACAGTTCATAATCTTCACCTCCATTAAGGGCTACAGTTGTAACGTTCAGATTAAATTCTTCTGCCATCACAGCTGTTTGGTAATCTAGAGGAAGTCTTTCTTCATAGATTCTGCAACCTACCTTACTTTGTCTACAAATATGAATAAGTTCTGATGATAAACCATCAGAAATATCCATCATCGAAGTAGGTACAATACCTTCATTTGCCAAAGCTTCTATTATATCCTTACGTGCCTCTGGTTTTAATTGTCTTTCGAGCAAATACTCTCTTCCCGAAAAATCGGGAGTAAAATCGCTTTTGCCATCAAAAACAGCTTTTTCCCTTTCGAGAAGTTGAAGCCCCATATAAGCTGCTCCTAAATCTCCCGAGACACAAATAATATCATTTTCTTTTGCTCCATCGCGGGTTACTATCTTGCCTTCTATACCTTCTCCAATGCAAGTAATAGATATACACAAACCGGTTAGAGATGCCGAGGTATCTCCACCTACAATATCTACCCCATATTGCTCACAAGCCAATTCTAAACCTGCATAAAAGTCCTCCAGATCTTCTACAGAGAAACGTTTCGACACACCCAAAGATACCGTGATCTGTTTAGGTTGTCCGTTCATCGCATAGATATCCGAAAAATTTACTACAGCCGATTTGTAACCTAAGTGTTTTAAAGGAACATATATCAGGTCGAAATGTATTCCTTCAAGCAATAGATCTGTTGTAACCAACACTTTTTGATTTGCACTATCAGCATATGACAGAATGGCTGCATCGTCCCCCACTCCTAAAACAGAGCTTGAATGCTTTAGTTTAATATTTTCAGTTAGATGCTTTATTAGACCAAACTCTCCAAGTGAAGCAATTTCAGTACGTTGTTGCATTATTTATTCAATCTTTTGATAACTTCTTTAATAATAAATGCCATTTTAGGCTGAGCTATTTTAGCTGCTTCCTGCACTTCTTCGTGGGTTACTTCTACTATTTTTCCTATTACCCCTAAATCTGTTATAATAGAAAATGCAAGCACTTTCATTTTAGCATGGTTTGCAACAATTACTTCGGGCACTGTAGACATTCCCACAGCATCGCCACCCATAATACGGAAATAGTTATATTCTGCTGGTGTTTCAAATGTAGGACCTTGCGTTCCCACATACACACCATGTTGTAGTTTTATATTATTTTCTTTTGCAATTTCCATCGCCAATCTGCGAAGATCTTTATCATAAGCATTACTCATATCAGGGAAACGAGTTCCTAGCTCATTAAAATTCTTACCATGTAATGGATGCTCAGGGAACATGTTGATATGATCATCAATAAGCATGATATCTGCAATATCAAAACTTCCATTCATTCCACCGGCAGCGTTAGAGACAAACAAATATTTCACATCTAAAGCTTGAAATACACGAATGGGAAATGTTACTTCCTTCATTGTATAGCCTTCGTAATAATGGAAACGACCTTGCATGGCAATCACTTCATTATCTCCTAATTTTCCAAAAATAAGCTTTCCGCTATGTCCTTCTACAGTCGATACAGGAAAATTCGGTATTTCAGTATAAGGTATTTCTCTTTTATCCGTAATGGCATTAGCAAGTTCACCTAAGCCTGTTCCAAGAATAATAGCTGACTGGGGTATATCTCCGACTCTGCTTTTTATATAATCGGCCGTTTCACGAATTTTCTCTAACATGATCTATGATTTTATTATTAAATAGTTTTTTTTCTTCTTCATTTACAAAGCTTACCCGAATAGGCAAATAATAGAGTATCGATTTTACTTCCTCATCGAGATTACTCATCGAACGAAAACGTGCTGCATCTTTTTCGGTTACAATAATTACCTTTTCTTTATCTCCCATACTTTTTAGACTCGACTTCATATCCGAAATATCTTTAGGTGTGAATTGATAATGATCAGAATATTGAAGTGTCTCGGCTTTCTTTATGTATCTTTTTACTTTTTTGAAAAATGGACGGGGATTTGCAATACCCGCAACAAGTAGAACGTCCTTATTTTGAAGTTTCTTTAAAGACAATTCTTCTTCATTTTCTGTAAAGACAGGCATTAACGCTCCATATCTAAACGATGTATAGAATAAATCTTGATAAGGGTATGCTTGAATATCTTTTGCTAACAACCTCAAGTCTAAAGGTGTTATACCATCAGGACATTTAGTTACTATTATTATATTTGCTTTCTCGGCATAATGTACAGGCTCACGCAAACGTCCGGCAGGCAGCAATTTATCACGAGTCATTAATCTATTATAATCGGTAAGCAATATTGTAAAAGACGGCTTCACATACCTGTGTTGAAAAGCGTCGTCTAATAAAATGACATTCGGTTTTTCATTTTTAGGTAAGGCAAGTAGATTCTCGATCCCCCTTTGCCTTTCGCCGTCTACTGCAACTAGAATATTAGGGTATTTACTTTTTATTTGATAAGGCTCATCTCCTATCTCATCAACAGTAGAACCTTTCTGTGCTAATACAAAGCCTTTGCTCTTGCGCTTATAACCTCTACTTAAGACAGCTATACGATAATCGGATTGTAACAGTTCTATTAAATACTCGGTGTGTGGCGTTTTACCCGTACCACCAACTGTAATATTACCTACACAAATAACAGGAACGTCGTATTCCTTTTGTTTCAAGATCTTACACTCGAACATTTTATTCCGTATAAACACAACGAACCCATACAACCACGATATAGGCAGCAACCATTTTTTTATATGTAAGTTATTATGAGGCATTGATGTTCTAGCTACTTCAAGTAATATTTATATTAATTGATACATTTAAGTTAAACAACCCAGATAGATTAACCTATCCAGGCGATAAAGGTCTGAGACCTTAATTTAACTGTAAACTGTAAGGCATACGTGCTTGTATAAAATCTTGCTCTTTCAAGTCTTTTATATCCTTTATTGTTTTCAGCAAGAGAAAGTCTGAACCTAAATACTCTTTTAAAGCACGAGTAGCAATATCTTCAGTTTGAGTCTTGAAAAGAGCTTCAAAAGGACTTACTTGTTTGGGGTATTCCCTTATTGAGAAATCGGAAACACTCGCAAGTTTAGCGGCTTCTTTAAGAGCATCATCCAGACCTCCAATAGCATCAACAAGACCTATTTCGAGAGCTTGCTTACCTGTCCATACTCTTCCTTCCGCAATCTTCTCAAGCGTTTCTCGTGGAATATTCCTTCCTTCCGAGCAACGGCTCAAAAACAGATTATAACCTCGTTCTATATATTGTTGCAAAATAGCTTTTTCCTGCTCGCTCATAGGACGAGTAATATCTCCGTAATCCGAAAATTTGTTTGTCTTTACATTATCAAAACTCAGACCTACCTTATTAGTGAGTCCTGCCACATTAGGAAACATTCCAAATATTCCTATCGACCCAGTAAGCGTTGTAGGTTGAGCATATATCTTAGAAGCATTACTCGATATGTAATATCCTCCTGATGCTGCATAGTCGCCCATCGATACAACAATAGGCTTCTTAGCCTTAAGATCAGTTACAGCTTTCCATATTTGTTCCGAGGCATATGCACTTCCCCCCGGCGAATTAACTCTAAATACAACAGCCTTTATATTATCGTCATCCTGCAATTTCTCTATTTCTTTAATCAGGTATTTATCATTAATATCCGTTGGCTTAGTTCCACTTACTATTGAACCCTCAGCATATAGAATTGCAATTTGATCGGTCGATTTCGATTTTTTGATATCTTTCACTGTAATCATATCGGCAACCGAAGCCACATTCAGATTCTTCGAATCATCAACACCAAGCAAAGTCTTCAAATACTGGCGAACTTCCGATTCATACATCAAAGTATCAACCAAATGATTTTTGACACTAAACTCACCCTCTTGAAATGCAGGTAATGTATCGGTCAACTGATTGAGTCGTTCAACTGAAATACCTCGAGATTCGGAAACTTTACCTAAAATAGTTGACCATATATCATTCATATAAGAACCAACCTGCTCTTTACTGGCATCACTCATCTTATCTAGGATGAAAGGCTCAACGGCAGACTTATAAGTCCCGACTTTAAATATTTGCATCTCTACTCCAATTTTATCAAGCAGACCTTTATAAAAGGTAGGATTAGCAGACAAGCCTTGTAAATTGAGCGAGCCTTGAGGATTCATTATTACTTTATCGGCTACCGTAGACAGGAAATAACCACCCTGCATATAATCATCAGCATAGGCAATTATAAACTTGCCACTTTCCTTGAAATCGGACAATTGATCTCTAATCTCAGTCAGCGAAGCACTCGAAGCCATAAAATAGCCCGAGCTTATATATATTCCTTTAATGTCGTCATTCTCTTTGGCTTTCTTTATGGCAGATAGAATATCTGTCAATGCCATTTCTTTGGCTTCTCCTAAATTAAAAAACTCTATTATCGGATTCTCTAAAACCCGATCTTTCATTACTCCGGTTAGACGAATCGTCAGAACCGAATTATTTTTTAGAACAAATGTATCTGAAGAACTACTTAATAATACTCCGATAAACCCAAAAAACAATAGGACAAGAACTCCTCCTATAATAAAGCTGCTGATAAATATTCCTACTATCGAAGCCAATACGCTTTTAAAGAAATCTTTCATGCAAGAAAAAAATTAAGTAATTCGTGAAAACACATTACCACAATCTAACAAATATAGACAAAAATATTTTAGGAGAAAGCGATATTAACCTAAAATAGTGCCATCCAGCGTATCTATCAAAACAAAAGGATCGAACCATCAACGGCTCGATCCTCTCTAATTGATTGAATAAATCAAGTAATTATTTGTTTGCAGGATGCGGATTCCCTACACTCCTTACATCCCAAAACATTTTGCTGTAATAGTTATTACTTCCATCAGTAAGTTTAGATACAGCATCTTTAAACCCAGTTGGGTTTAGAGTACTTTCATTGGTCGGATATTTCACACGAGCAGGTATATCTCCTTTAGTCTCAGATAAAGTTGTAAAATCTAAGACTGCACCTCCAACAACATACGAATGTTCTCCCGGTTTCAATAATGTAGTGGGATATCCTGTCCGGCGATATTCAGACCACGCTTCAGTACCATTCATGTACAAGTGAATATATTTTTGTGTTGCTACTGTTTCGGCATCAACTCTTGCACTTACCACAGCTACATAATCGGCAATACTAGCACTGCTTAAAAGAGCTTTACCCATTACTTTTGTATAAAGATCATTCCAATATTCCAAAGATGCTTTAACCCCTTCTTTATATTCTGGTACTGAAAAACCTTTATATTCGGAAAGAATAAAACAGATTTCGGAGTATGATAATAAGGAAATAGCAAAGTTCGGTTGTACAACCAAAGGTTCATCAGCATAAAAAGAAGGAGCAGCATTTCTAATAGCCGATGTCATTTGCGCACTTGTTAATCCATAAGGCAGTCCAATATACTTTCCATTACGAGCAGATGTATAAATAGGTAAACGTGGGTCTACTACACCTTTCCATGGGTGAGTTTTCACATTCAAAGTATCAGCTTGTCCTTTCAGTAAGTCAACAAAAGGCTTAGCAACTGAAAAATCATTTCTTCCGTCCTCAAAAAAGCCTTTATAAAAATAGCTTTGATTGGGAGCTGTTGCTGAATAGTTAAACACTGCATTATCGCTATTGCTTGTAAAGATTCCCGACGTTACAGCTTCTGCAATATATGTCTTCCATTTAGGATCAACCTTTGATAAACGGAGAGCAATTTTACACTTCAACGAATTTCCAAACTTTTTCCAGGCCGTAGCATCTCCATTATAAATTAAATCGCCTTCAGTAAATACTTCGGCATCTTCATTAATCATCGCTGTTGCTTCATCCAATTCTGTAATAAATTGATAATACAAAGTATTCAAATCATCATACTTGGGATACAACACACCTTCCTCTAATTTAAATGCCTCATTGTAAGGTATAGCCCCCCAAGTGTCAGCCATAAGCTGCATCAACCAAACTTTCAGAATTTTAGCTGCTGCAATCTGATTATTATTATCACCATAGGTAGCCATTCCTTTTTTTGTAGCCTCATCGGTATTTAATTTCTCAATATTATTTAAATTGCCTGCCACTCGGTATAAATAATTGAAATAATTATTATTTACACTCTCGCGAATTTGATAGCGATCTTCCTCGGTATAAGTTCGTTGTGCCCAGTATTGAGAATATACTAATGCTTGTCTTCCACTAAACCAATTATCGTAAATATAATCTAGCATACTTTTTTGAGCTCCCGTCATCAACGTCGCCGTTGAGACCGAAGAAGGTTGGTTCGGATCAATATTCAACTCTTCCAAATCTTTACAAGAACCAGCCGTAAAGATCAAAGTCGCAAATAATAAACCTTTTATAATTGTTTTCATATCTTTCTTCAAATCTTAAATAATTAATACTCGCGGAATTAGAATTGAACTCCGACATTGAAACCAAAGTTTGCTACCGAAGGAAGTGCTCCACCTTCGATACCTTGTACGTTTCCTGAACTTGTTGTTGCCATTTCAGGATCAAAGCTGCTGTTATCTAATCCAAACATGGCAAGATTACGTCCATAGGCAGAAACTTTCAATGCTTTGATATACTTTGTTGATCGAAGAGGGATATTATATCCAAGAGTAATTTCCCTAAGTTTTATAAAGTCGCTCTTAAAGACGCTTTGTGCAGCAGGACCACTATTAATTGCTCCAGCCCAGTCTTCGGCTTCCAAACGAGTTGTATTAGGAGTACCATCAGCATGCACACCAGCCAGTAACACACCTCCACCATCTTCAACCGCATCACGTATTGGATTTCCAAGTTCATTATTACCCACAGTTCCTGCAAGCATACCCGAATACATACCAAACATATATGAAGTGGAAAAGAATTTTCCGCCAAACTGAGCATCAAATAAAATACTTAGGTCGATACCTTTATAAGAGAAAGTATTAGAGAATCCAACTAATGCTTTAGGATAAACACTACCCAATGGAACATTGCCATCAGTAGAAGCATAGGTTCCATTGGCATTTATGATTCTATTTCCATTGTCATCATATACAAAATCAGTACCCATAAGCACTCCGTATCTATCCCCAACAAGAGCACCAACTTCTACTTTGAAAGGAGCAGCTGCCAATCTAAAATAACCTTCTTCTCTGTTACCTAACAACTCTTTTACTCTATTCTTATTTGCAGAAAGAGTACCTACAACACTCCATTCAAAGTCATTTGTTCTTACGGGCACACCTCGTAACATCAACTCAAAACCCTTGTTAGTAATAGTTCCACCATTAACAACCATAGATGTATAGCCAGTTGCACCTGATAGAGACAACGGTATAATCTGGTCTTGGGTTTCTGAATTATAGTATGTAAACTCAACTCCTACACGATTTTTAAGTAAATTAAGTTCAAGCCCAAGCTCTACAGAATACGTTGATTCAGGTTTCAAATCAGTACTATTCTTTTTATATGGCAATGTATAAGCATGCGAACCATCAAAAGAAGTATAAAATCGGTAGGCGTCATACACATTGTAAGGATCAGTATCACTACCTACTTTAGCCCAACCTAAACGAACCTTACCTAAATCCAACCAATCTTGCTTCAACAATTCAGAAAACAAGAAGCTACCCGTTACCGAAGGATATAGGTATGAATTATTTCCTTTAGGTAAAGTCGAAGACCAGTCATTACGTAAAGTAGCATCCACAAAAGCAAATCCTTTATAACCGAAAGCTGCACTTGCGAATACACTATTAATTGATTTTTGACTTAAGAAATTAGTCGATTTAGCTTGACTTCTTGAGTTATCGAGATTGTAAAACTCGGGTAACACTAATCCTCCTACGCTTTCACCAATCAATCTTGTATATTTACGATACATAATATTACCTCCGGCATTTACATCCAAAGTCATATTATCATTCATTTTTTTAGAGAACATCAATAAGAACTCATGATTTATTTCATGTTGCTGTCTATGTGTCTCACTATAAGAAGATAATTCCTGAGAATACACTGCGTTTCTCTCGTATTGTTTATCACTAAAGTAATCTAGATTTACTTTATATTGTGCTTTTAAGTTAGGTAGTATATTTACTTTTATACCCACATTACCATACAAACGATCACGCGTATCGTTTTGATAATTCATATTACGCGACCAATAAGGGTTATTAGAGTATTGAAGTGTAGGATCATCCCATGCACCTCTATTCCATCCGGCTTGAGTACCATCAGGGAACCTGTAAAGATCTTTAAGCTCTTTCATATCCAACTGACGCTGTCCCCACTGAATAAATTTCTGCATAACGTTATTGTCTCCATATCCTGTATCGGGACGACCTTTAGCCGCTTGGTTCAGATAGGTTACATTTGTAAATAGCTCGTAATACTTACTTGTATTAATACTTCCTGCTACATTAAAGCTGTTTTTATCCAAGCTACTGTTGGGCATATAACCGCTCAATGTCATATTCGTATACGAAACACGAAGACTTGTTTTATCCGTTGATTGTGATAAACTGATATTATTAGTAAACGAAACACCTGTTTCGAAAAAATCATCAATATCGTGTCTAGGACTTACCCATGCTGACGTTGTTGGATCTCCAACTTTACCTCCGGCTTCCCATCTAGCAACATCGTACCACGAAAGATACTGTACACTAGGATCATATTTAGGTCCCCAACTTTCATCAATACCATAATCAGGCACTAAATAAGTCTTTCCATTAATTAGTGTAGGAGTTAAACTATAACCGCCACCATATTCTTTTTGCATCTTGGGCAATTTGTTCACAGTCTCAAACCCGATAGAAGAATTTACGCTAATACCTAACCCTTGATTTTTTTCGCCCTTTTTAGTTGTAATCATAATCACCCCATTTGCTGCACGAGAACCATAAAGAGCCGATGCATTAGGACCTTTCAATACCGAAATATTGGCTACATCATCAGGGTTTATATCCTGAATTAAGTTACCATAATCATAACCTCCGCCACCACGTTGGGTATCGGTACTATTAAAATCTGTTCCTTCAATAGGAACACCGTCAATAACGAATAAGGGCTGATTATTTCCTGAAAGTGATTTTATACCACGAAGCAGTACTTTTGTTGAACCACCCATATTACCTGTAGCACCTGTTATTTGTAAACCGGCAACTTTCCCTGCTAGTGAATTTATTGGATTTGCAACTCCTCCACGAGACTTAAGCATTTCGTCACCATTCACTTCAGCCACAGCATACCCCAACGCTTTTTTCTCGCGAGAGATACCCATTGCTGTGACCACAACCTCATTCATTAATTTGGAATCGTCTTCTAACATGATTCGCAGATCACTACCTACTGCTACCTCTTTAGTCTTCATACCGATCAAAGAAACAACCAACGTTTTTCTTTCAGATGGAACATTCAATGAAAACTTTCCGTCAACATCGGTAACCGTACCAACCATACTTCCTTTAGCTACAACTGAAGCTCCTATTACTGCTTCGCCGGTATCGTCTACGACTACCCCGGATACTCGCGTAGTTTGAGCTAGAGATAACCCCACACTTGCCACTATACAAGCAAAAATCATCATAAATCTTCTCATAAATACCTCTTTTATTAAACTCAATTTGATAAAATAACTTAAAATAAAATTTCAAACAACTTTAGACTACATTATGCAAATGTATTTATATATTCCAAACAGAAAAACACACATCCACAAAACAAGAGCATAAACTATCTATTTGAAACATATTAAAGATAAAATCAATCATATTCATTAATAAAACAATCATATAGTTTCAAAAGAAACTATATCAAAATAAAAGGAAAAGAAAGTAAGAAGAGTAGAAAATAAAAGAATTTTTATAAAAAATACGTTAATTCACTCAGATTTCGTAGAAAGATTTTTTTTGACAAAAAGAAAAGAAAGTATCAGGAATATTTTCTTTTTGGAATAAGGCAATAGAAAAAATCAATGTAAATGATAAAGTTATTTATCCCATATGAGCCTTTTTGAGAGCTATTAACCAAAAAATAAGGTCATAAAAAAAGGAGCCGACAAAAAGTCGACTCCTTTTTCATAGATTATCTATAATTATGCTTTAATCAGCCAAATATCTTTCGGCTTCTATGGCTGCTTGACATCCAGTACCAGCCGCAGTAATAGCCTGACGATAAATAGGATCGGCAACATCACCAGCAGCAAATACCCCAGGTATATTTGTTTTGGGGCTATCGGGTACTCTTTTTATGTATCCGGTCTCATCCATATCTAACTGACCTACAAAAATATCTGTATTGGGTTTATGACCAATCGCCAAGAAGAAACCATCAATATTGATATCAAATTTTTCTTCATTAGCCTCTCCCATATTTCTTACTAAATGAGCTCCTTCAACACCATTCTCGCCAAAAAGACCTAGTGCATTGGTATTAAACAAGACTTCAATCTTTTCATGTTTCATCACTCTATCTTGCATCACTTTTGATGCTCTCAAGAAAGGCTTACGAACGATAAGATATACTTTACTTGCCATTCCTGCCAAATAAAGCGCTTCTTCACAAGCAGTATCTCCACCACCTACTACACCTACCACTTTTTTACGATAGAAAAATCCGTCACAAGTTGCGCAAGCAGATACACCCATACCTGCATATTTAGCTTCATCGGGTATACCCAGATACTTAGCTGTTGCTCCTGTAGATATGATTACCGTATCGGCTTCGATTTCGGTTTTCCCATCTACTGTTATTTTTTTAGGTGTTGACTTCAAATCTGCTGCAGTTACTATTCCAGTACGTATATCGGCACCATAGCGAATTGCTTGCTTTTTTAGATCTTCCATCAATTCTGTTCCGCTTATACCTTCTGGGTAACCCGGGAAATTTTCGACCTCTGTAGTAGTTGTTAACTGACCACCGGGTTGTATTCCTTCATACAAAACTGGAGCAAGATTTGCTCTCGAAGCATAAATTGCAGCAGTATATCCTGCCGGTCCTGAGCCTATAATCAGGCAACGTACTCTTTCACTCATAGCAATTATTTTTGTTTTGTTATTTCAATATTAACCACAAAGATATAGACACCATTTATCAAAACAAACCCTTATTGTTTCTTATTTTCTATTTAAACATAAACAGAATCTATAGCAAATGCGGTTATTAACGCAAATCTATGACTTCAATCTGAGGGTATTCTTTTTTATTAAAAACAAATAGATTATCCAGCAGATTAACGCCTGTTTGAAGTTTGGTTATTATCAATTGATTATTTACACCATCTTTACCAAATGTATTGACCGAGGTAAATATATTGGTTGCTTTATCGATGTGAATAACCATCTTTGTAAATTCGGTTTTCTTCCCTAACGGAATCATTTCTACAACATAGACAGTTTTAGCTTTTTCTTTTTTCTCACCCTTATAATTGAGTTTAAAACCTGCTTTGTATAAGCTCAACAAAACGGATGGACTAACTCCGGCAAGCTCTTCTCCCGTTGGGTTACTCACATTCACCTCATCGCCACCTTTGGCATACACCCACTGTGTTTTTCCGTCAAACCAAGTAATTCCGTCAGGTACATCAATCTTAAATTTATTGCCTTTAAGATAGGCTTTTCCATCTTGGCTATAAACAGTCTTACCTTTTACATCTTCTGTATTTATTGTAAAAGATGCAGTAATACCTCCTGCTTGGTTATACGCAAGATTCGCTTTATCGAGAATACTTTTAGCATCCTGAGCATTTAAACCCAGAACCGAAAAAAGAAATACAAGTATCAATAATTTTTTATTCATAATGTCCTTTTAACTTTTCTCCTTAGACTGATCTTAAACCAAAACGTTTAATTCAACACTTATAGGTTGCAAATCATATCCAATTCGAGTTCCTCAAATATATTACTTATTGAAGAATCTGACAATAATTCGCAGTGAAGAAATCAACTCTTTAGTTAAAAAAGATCAGCAGCAATTAACTCCCATTATTGATAGAGGGAAACCAATAGACTAAAATATCGTAAAGTTTATTTCTCTTTCAGACAATCTTCTAAAGAAAAAATTCGCTCCATCAATTGCCACTTTTCTTCGGAAGTTCCACCTTTCTCAACATCCTGAAACTGCAATACAAAATTTTCCCATTCTGCCTGACGCTCATAGGTCGCTAATTTTCCAAAAGCTTCATCCCAATTAAAATCAAGAGGTGTTTCAACAATCATTACCTCCATGTTTCCAATGAGATAAATTTCCATATCTAATATCCCAGCCTTACGAATACCTTGAGGAATTTCTTTCCAGATATTTCGACTATTGTGCCAGTATTTATACTGTTCCACTTTATCCCCATCCAGTTTCAGCTTAAGAAACTGACAGTAACGTTTAGTTTGAGTTGGGTAAGGCTCTTTAACATACCCTTCTTTAAGGTTTTCCATAGAAACTATCTTGTGAGATTAACGATCTATCAAATAGAACTTAATTTCTGCTCTAAACTATATTCATCCATAATAAGCACTTCTCTTGGCTTACTACCTTGAGTACCTCCTACTATTCCGGCAGCTTCAAGCTGATCCATCAATCGTCCAGCGCGATTATACCCTATTGAGAATTTTCGTTGGATAAGTGATGTAGAACCTTGCTGATGAACAACAATCAAACGAGCAGCTTCTTCGAAAAGAGGATCCTTATCACTCAGATCAACCGAGCCTACTTTATCATCACCTCCTCCATCTCCAACAAATTCAGGCAATTCAAACGCATGAGAATACCCTTGTTGTTTTCCAATATATTGTGTAATCTCCTCAACCTCGGGCGTATCCACAAAAGCACACTGTATGCGCACTAAATCACTACCTTGCGAGAACAACATATCTCCCCGACCGATCAGTTGATTTGCCCCTGACATATCCAAAATAGTACGTGAGTCAATCTGAGACGTCACACGGAAAGCCATACGAGCAGGGAAATTCGCTTTAATAGTTCCCGTGATAATATTGGTTGTAGGACGTTGAGTCGCAATAATCATGTGCATACCCACAGCACGCGCTTTTTGAGCAATACGTGCAATCGGCATTTCTATTTCTTTTCCGGCAGTCATTATCAGATCGCCGAACTCATCTATTATCACAACGATGTATGGTAAGAAGCGGTGACCTTTTAACGGACTTAATCTTCTTTTTCTGAATTTTTCGTTATACTCCTTTATTGTTCTCACACTGGCAGCCATCAACAACTCATACCTATCGTCCATCTCCTTTGTTAGAGAATTCAACGTTTGAGTTACTTTACTTACATCAGTAATAATTGCTTTCTCTGCATCTGGTAATTTAGCCAGATAATGCTTTTCGATAGTTGAATAAATATTAAACTCTACCATCTTAGGGTCTACCAAAACCATCTTCATTTCTGCCGGATGCTTTTTATACAACAACGAAGTTATAATAGCATTCAATCCAACCGATTTACCCTGACCTGTTGCTCCTGCCACCAACAAGTGAGGCATTTTACATAAGTCGAACATGAATATTTCATTGGTGATAGTTTTTCCAAGAGCTACTGGCAAATCATAATTACACTCCTGAAAACGCTTCGAAGCAATAACCGATTGCATGGATACAATCTGCGGATCTTTATTCGGAACCTCAATTCCGATAGTTCCTTTACCCGGCATAGGGGCTATAATACGAATACCCAAAGCTGATAAACTCAAAGCAATATCATCTTCCAGATTTCGAATCTTAGAAATACGCACTCCAGCTTGAGGTACAATTTCATAAAGCGTAATAGTAGGTCCTACTGTTGCTTTAATTGATGTTATCTCAATTCCATAGTTACGGAGGGTATTTATAATTTTATCTTTGTTCGCCTTCTGCTCAGCCATATCAACTCCTTTTCCGGTGTTGTCATAGACTTTCAGTAAGTCTGACGAAGGAAAATGGAAGTTTGATAAATCTTTTGTAGGATCATAATCCTCCATCTCTTCAACATCCGATGCAGTCAACTCATCACGTTCTTCTCTATTTTGAATCGGTTGAACAGGGGGACTACTTCTTTTTTCTTGATATGCTTCTTCTTGAGGAATAACTACCTCAAAATCATCTTCAACATCAATAGATCTAGGCTGTCTGTTCAAAATTGGCTTATTCTGAACAGGAGGCGTATAAACCGGAGAAGAAGACTCTCTTTGCAAATCATTATTTAAAGGAAGGTAGTTATCCTCCTCTAAGCTATCTTCTGCAGCATCTGCCTTGTCTTTTTTTCGTTTAAACCAATTGAAGATTTTACTTAATACTGAGTTCTTCTCAATAATTTCGTTATCCTCTTCTGTTTCCTCAAAATCATCTTCCTCAACCAAATCGCTTTTAGGAACGCCATTCGATCCTGGAAATAGATTTTTAAAGAATCCAACCGATGTTTGTTTCGTTATTATTATAAAAACAACAAGCAGTAATATAATAATAAGTGATACACCAATGCCACCCAAGGCTGTTTCGAGAAGTTGTTCCAAAACCGACCCATGGCTTCCACCCCAGATTATGTGACTATCGGGAAATATCTTGGTCAGGATAAACGAACTAAAAATCGACCCCCAGATAAGAATAAAGGAACATAGAATAAATGCACGAAGGATAGATATTGTTTTAATACCAATCAAGCGAACCCCTATTATTCCTATAAATATAGGTATAACAAAAGAAAATACTCCACAATATTTATTGATAAGCGCCTCAGCAATAAAAGCTCCTCCGACACCTGTCCAGTTACTTATATCCTGCTTATGGATTATTAAATCTATAAAATACTTATTTGCAACCTTGCTTTGATCAGCTGCACCAGTAAAGAAAAAAGAAATCATTCCAATAAGCATAAACAAGGCGATAAAGATCACACATACCCCCATCAGGAAATGTCCTCTTTCGCTACGCAGAAAACGAAGTATATTTGACGTCGCTTTAGCACTCTTTTTTTTCTTTTTACTCTTTTTTGCAGGCATATACATTTCTTAAATAAGAAACAAAGATACATTTTTTCATTGTAGAATCAATATAGATAAAACATAGATCGTTCAGCAAAACTTCGAAGACATTTATGAGCATTTCCTTGAACCTTGTTTTATATGTTTAATAACATGCCTGCTCAGCAAACCAAAAGCAATAGCGTCATCATAACACCCACCAAACATCTCACATGCAATAAGATGCAATAAAAAAAGTGATCACAAAACATGACAAACAACAACAATATCCGGGAATGTTAATTAACAGTTCTAATTTTGTAAAAGATAAGAAGCTATATAGTTTTGTCACACAAATATAAATAGTAGTTAAAATAATCAATAATACCAAGCAAACAACACCAATCTAATCTATTTAAAACAAAACAATTAACTCACCAAAAGGAAATCTTTAATTTATATATTTTCACTAAAAAGCGGCGTTATGGAAAACAGTAAGCACATTAAACAAACAAAAGTACCCAAAAGAAGAGGGCTCAGTCTACTCTATCCTATTGCGATGGTACTAGTCATGCTACTTTCAGGCATGACATTAAATGCACAAACAGGAGGAAAGATTACAGTATCAGGTATTGTAACTGATGCCACAGGCGAAACTCTTATTGGAGCAAGTGTAGTTCAAAAAGGAACGACTAATGCTTCGATGACAGGACTAGATGGCGACTATAAACTTACAGTACCATCTGATGCTACATTGGTTGTAACTTATGTAGGCTTCAATCCTCAAGAGATTCAAGTAAACGGAAGAACTAAAATCGACATTATTGTATCTGAGAATACCAAACTTCTTGACGAAGTTGTTGTTACTGCCTTAGGAATAAAAAGAGATAAAAAGGCATTAGGATACGCAATGCAAGAGCTAAAAGGTGATGCTCTATTAGAAACCGGAGAATCTAACATTGTAAATTCTCTATCAGGTAAAGTTGCAGGTCTTCAAATCGTACGTTCGAGTAACGGAATGGGAGGATCTTCAAAAATCCTACTTAGAGGAAACAACTCTTTAACCGGAAACAACCAACCTTTAATTGTTATTGACGGAATACCGATGGATAACTTTACAGGTGGTGTTGATGATCCTTTTGGTATGAACGGAATGGACATGGGTAACGGTCTTTCGGATATTAACCCTGATGATATCGAATCAATGTCGGTACTTAAAGGTGCATCTGCAGCCGCTCTTTACGGATCGCGTGCAGGTAACGGGGTTGTTCTTATTACCACAAAATCAGGAAAAAAGACACAAGGAGTTGGAATCACAGTTACTTCGGGATTAACCGCAGAAACTATTTTCATGAAACCTGAAATGCAGAATTCTTTTGGTCAAGGGACCAGAGGCGTATTTGATAGCCAAGACAGAAATAGCTGGGGACCACAAGTGGGTGTAGACAATGACTTAAGCACATACGATAATATAGATGCTTTCTTCAACACAGGTTTAGCATTTAACAATGGTGTAAGCTTCCAACAACAAGTAAATAAAACTTCAATATTTACATCTATAAATCGTCTAGATGACAAAGGAATGACTCCTGAATCTAAACAAAACAGAACCAGCATCACAATGCGATTAACATCTGCACTAGATGATTCTGACAAATGGATATTGGATGCAAAAGCAAATTACATCAATACAAATACAAATAACAGACCAATACAAGGAGTAAATCCTGCCAACCCATTTAACACTATCTACACATTACCCAGATCTATCAATATCAGAGATTGGGAACAAGCAGTAGATGCAAATGGCAATATGATATGGTACGATGAAGGCAAAAGCCCACAAGAAAACCCATATTGGGCTACCAGATACAGAAGAAATCAAGATAACAGATACCGTCTACTAGGTACTGTTTCTTTAAAATACAAACCTACTGACTGGTTTGATATTGAAATTAAAGGAGGAACAGACTATTATACAACGAATGCCAATGAAAAAGTATTTACAGGAGGTCCTACCAAACCAAGAGGTACTTATGGCGAGAATTCGGAAACTTTCTATGAAAACAACTACAGTTTCTTATCTTCTGTACATAAAGACAATGTAATTGATCGTCTAGGTGGATCTTTCTCTTTTGGAGGAAATCTTATGATTCAAAATAGAAAGAAATTAGTAGTAAGCCCTGAAGAGTTACTTGTTCCTAATGTATTTACTCTTACAAACTTAATCAAGTTACCAAAATCTTCGAACACGATTGTTCAAAGAAAACTGAATTCATTTTATGGCATGTTCCAATTAAACTGGGATGGTTATCTGTTCTTAGATGTAACAGGCAGAAATGATTGGTCATCAACTATGAGCAAAGAAAACAGATCATACTTCTATCCATCATTCAGTTTCTCTGGTGTAATTTCAGATATGCTTCCAAAACTTGGCAGTAGCCTACCTGAGTTCATTTCTTTTGCAAAAGTAAGAGCTTCTTATGCAGAGGTAGGTAATGATTTAGATCCTTATCAATTATACAATAATTTCCAGGTAAATCTAGATCCTAATGGAAACCCTATTGCAAATACTAACAATGTACTTTATAATGACAATCTGAGAAGTGAGTTAATTAAGTCATACGAAGTTGGACTTGACTTAAGATTCTTCAACAACAGATTAGGCTTAGATGCTTCATGGTACAAAATGAACTCAACTCGCCAACTATTGAATATCGCTTTAGACCCATTCTCTGGATATGCTTCTAAGAAAATCAATGCAGGAGATATTCAAAACGAAGGTTTCGAGTTAACTCTAAATGGTACAATCTTACAGAACCAAAAAGGTCTTAACTGGGATGCTACTGCTAACTTCTCTACAAACAAGTCTAAAATTAAATCTTTGACTGATGGTGTTACTCAATATTCGCTTGCAGACCGCTTCTCTGAAATGAGAATTTATGCAGAAGTAGGTGGTGCTTACGGAGTAATGTATGGAACAAAATACCAACGCGTTGAAGATGAATCAAGCCCATACTTCGGACAAATCATTACAGACCAACAAGGACTTCCTCTTACAACTAACACCCAAGGTTATTTAGGTAACCAAAGTCCTGATTGGATGTTGGGTATCACTAACAATTTCGAATATAAAGGATTTAACGTAAGCTTCTTAGTCGATATGCGTGTTGGAGGTAAAATATTCTCGGGAACAACTGCAATCTTACATGCCAATGGTAATGCTAAAGGAACAGCTGTAAACGGAAGAGAAGACTTTGTTGTGCCAAACACTGTAACATCCGACGGTAAAGGTGGATATGTAGAGAACACTACACCTGTAAGTCCTCAAGACTACTGGGGTCGTCTAACTCCCGGAAACTTTGGACTTGGAGAAGCCTTCACATATGATGCTACAAACATCCGTCTTAGAAATCTAACTTTAGGCTACAGTTTCAATAAAAACTTCCTAAAAAACACACCTATCCAAAAACTACGTGTATCTGCTACATGTAATAATGTATGGATGATCCATAGTAACATTCCAGGAATTGACCCTGAATCTGTGGCTTCAACAAACACAAATGCGGTAGGATTCGAAAACTTAGCTTCACCTACGACTCGTTCTTATATGTTTAATTTAGTTGTAGGATTTTAATTTAAAAAGAAGATAAAATATGAAAACAAAGAATATAATATACACAGGACTATTTTGTCTGGCATCTCTCTTCTCAGCATGTAGTGATTTTGAAGACATAAACAGAGACCCAGGAGCAGTAGGACAAGGTGACGTAAAGCCTCAATGGCTATTGAACAGATCTATAATTGAAACACAGATGGACCCAAACATAGCTGAACGTATGTTTGTTCTAACATGGAAAGGCGCTGCACGTTTCGATCGCAATGGAGGTATCACAACGGGTTCGGACGACAACTCATGGATCACAGAATACCTTTCTACAGGTTACTCAGTGGGATGGCTTAGAGATGTAAACCAATCTATATCTGTGGCAAACTACCATATTGCAAACAATATCAACTCTAGCTCTGCCAATAATGTAATCCAGATGGCTCGTATATGGAGAGCATATCTACTATCTGAAGTAACAGATGGATTTGGCCCAATACCTGCACTTGATGCATTTCAAGGTGTAAACCCAGAATACAATAGCGAGGAGCAGATCTATACATTTATCCTAAAAGAATTAAAAGAAGCTGAAGCTGCTTTATCGGACAAAGATGCCAATGGCAATACTATTGACATGTCAGATGTAAAAGAGTCAGATCCTTTCTTCGGTGGAAAAGTTGCCAATTGGAAAAAATACGCTAATTCTCTTCGCATGAGACTATCTATGAGATTATCTGTTGTAGCTCCCGCTGTTGCTAAAGAAAATTTTGAAGATGCTGCTTCTAAATCATTTATTTCAGAAAGTGCAGATATTGCACAAGTAGCCGAGAGAGACGGATGGGATGCACTTACAGGGGTAATGAGTCGTTCGTGGAACAGACAAGTAATGTCTACTACATTCAACAATCTTACTGTAGGATTAGGTGGTGTTGACTTTCCTGTACCCGCTTCATTAAAACCTTATTTGAAAGATAGTAAAAACTATTTAGGATTAAAACTTGATCAACATTTACCGGCAACAACTAATGATCCTGTGGCGATCTATTTCCTTGATGGAATTCCTCAAAAGATAGACCCTAGAGCTGCTAAATTAAATCACATACCCGGATATGATGATGGTGTAATTTATTCTGACATAATAGGCTTAGCAACAACTGCTAAACTATATCCTACTGAAACTATAAAAGACACTATTGTTCTTACAACAAAGTATACATGGAATACATATGTTTCGGGTTCATGGGATAAAAAATCAGCTATATCTTCAAATTTAATATCTCAATACAAGAACTTCCCTTGTTTATCTAAAGTGTATAGAACAAGTACAAGCAAACGTGTATTCTTTGGACCATGGGAAAGCTACTTCTTGCTAGCAGAAGCTGCAGTATATGGATGGACAGTACCAGGAAGCGCACAAAGCAATTACGAAAAAGGTGTTGCTGCCAGTCTTGAATATCACAATTTGAGTAGCACTTATGGTGCATATATCACGTCTACAGATTATAACAGAATTGGAACTTCAGTGGCATTTAATCATACTACAGAAGCTCAAAGCTATACTGCTAACTATGTAGATGGATATACAGGACAAGCTGGAACAACCACTTACAACTATCCTAAGAACAGCATTTACAAAGATGGCGTAAACAATGACCATTTGACTAAGATTATTACTCAAAAATACATTGCTCAAGTGCCTTGGTTGCCTCTTGAAGCGTGGTCTGACCACCGTCGCTTAGGACTTCCATTCTTTGAAAACCAAGCTGTTGAAAAAGATTATGACCCTACAACTCAAGTGCCTTTAACAACGGCAACATCGAGAGAGTCTAGATTAGAATTTTTCCCAAAACGCTACAGATACCCTGCTAACCTAAAAGCTAGCAACTTGGCGGGCTACGAACAAGCTCTTCAATTATTGGGTGGCGAAGATAGAACAACTACTCCTTTATGGTGGAATAAGAGATAATACTCTTTAATCAATAACAAAAACGGCTGTAGGAATATTCTTACAGCCGTTTTTTATTTAAGGCATTATCTTACTTTAGATATATGGTAGTAATTCCCGAAAAATAAGAGGCATTAGATACAAACAAAGAACAAAAACAAGACGGAATCCACGCAAACCGAAAAGTTAATTAACAAATAGAAAATTTTAATAAGTGATCAGATTATAAAATAACCCAAGATATTGACAGTCATATACACAGTATCACAAAAAAGTACCTAATTTTCATTATAAAGATGAAAAATAGCTTTAATCGAACGAATATTCTGAACATTAAAATGCCTATCTTTGTTAGAGATGGTTCAATCTTAAATATAACCGAAATAAAAAAAGATATGAAAACAGATTTAAGCTCTCAGATTACGTTAGAACGGATACCTCAGAGATATTATCATCCGACTAATGCTTTTGAGCAAACAGCATTGACGCGCTATGAAAAAATTGACACACAAATCTACGAGTCATCAAAAGCAGCATCTAATTATGTTGCCCGTAAAATTGGCGAAGAGATTAGAAGAAAGCAAGAAACTAAAGAGTATTATGTACTGGCTCTTCCCGGAGGACATTCGCCACAAACCATTTATCAAGAACTGGTAAGATTACACAAAGAGGAAAAACTAAGTTTCCAGAATGTTGTAATTTTTAGTGTGTACGAATATTACCCCCTTCAAAAAGGATCAGACAGCAACCTACAATTATTAAAAGATCTTCTTTTGGATCACGTTGATATAGATTGGACTAAAGTATTCTCACCTGATGGTGAAGTTGCAAAAGACCAAATCTTCTCACATTGCAAATCTTACGAAGATAAGATCGAAAGCTTTGGGGGAATAGATCACCTATTACTAGGTTTAGGTAGAGGTGGAAATATTGGTGTGAATATCCCCGGATCGAACATCAATTCTCAAACTCGCCTTATTTTACTTGACAACCAATCACGTAAAGAAGCTACAAACACATTCGGATCGTTAGATAAAGTTCCCGAAAGTGCTATTACTATGGGTATCTCAACCATGCTAAAGGCGAAAAAAATCACCTTGATTGCTTGGGGAGAAGATAAAGCTCACAGTGTAAAAGATGTAGTAGAAGGCAAGAAGAGTGATGCAATACCAGCTTCATGGTTACAAAATCACCCTAATGTAAAAATATTTACAGATCTTAATTCAGCATACGATCTTACAAGAATAAGCAAACCTTGGCTTGTTACAAGTTGTGATTGGACAAATCAACTAATCCGTCGTGCCATTGTATGGTTATGCTTCGAAGTAGACAAACCAATCCTTAAACTGACAAATAAAGATTATCAAAATAACAGCCTTGGCGAACTGTTAGCATTATATGGTTCTGCATACAATGTGAACATCAAAGTATTTAACGACCTTCAACACACCATCACTGGATGGCCTGGAGGAAAACCAAATGCAGATGACACAAATCGCCCAGAAAGAGCAACTCCATATCCAAAACGTGTAATTATATTCAGCCCACACCCTGATGACGATGTTATTTCGATGGGAGGAACATTCCAACGTTTGGTAAATCAACATCACGATGTGCATGTAGCTTATCAAACTTCGGGAAATATAGCCGTAGGTGACGAAGAAGTTATTCGTTATGCATCTCTTATGGAGAATGTTCGTGCTAAATATAATCCGAATGACACGATTTTAAAGGAAGAATTAGCAAAAGTTCTCAACTTCTTAATGAAGGAAAAGAAAGCAGGAGATGAAGATACTGCAGATGTATTATTCATGAAAGGACGTATCCGTCGTGAAGAAGCTACTGCCGGATGTCGCTTTGTGGGAATAAAAGATTCAAAAATCAAATTCTTGGATCTTCCTTTCTACGAAACAGGTAAAGTAAAGAAAAATCCAATATCTGAAGCCGATGTTAAGATTGTCAAAGAATACTTGCAGCAAATCAAACCACATCAAGTATTTGTTGCGGGAGATTTAGCCGATCCTCACGGAACACATAAAGTATGTCTTGATGCAATTCTTGCTGCGGTTGATGAATTGAAGAACGAAAAAACAGAATGGTTAAACGACTGTCGTTTTTGGATGTACCGCGGAGCTTGGGCTGAGTGGGAAATTGACTTCATAGAAATGGCTGTTCCAATTTCTCCTGAAGAGCTACGTTCAAAACGTTTATCTATCCTTAAACACCAATCTCAGATGGAAAGTGCTCCATTCTTAGGTAATGACGAGCGTTTGTTCTGGCAACGTTCTGAGGACAGAAATCATGCTACAGCTGAGTTATATCGCAGACTGGGATTAGCATCTTACGAAGCTATTGAAGCATTCGTGGAATACAAGCCTCTTTAACCCTCAATAATAAGAAAGAAAGATAGGCTTGCATAAAGTCTATCTTTCTTTGTAATATGAAAACCATAAACACTATACAACATGAGATTAATTATTCAGTCAGATTTTAGCAACCTATCGCAATGGGCGGCAAATTATGTTGCAGCAAAAATTAATGCAGCAAAACCAACGGCAGACAAACCTTTTGTATTAGGATTACCTACCGGATCGTCTCCGCTTGGGATGTATAAAAGCCTTATTGAATTAAATAAAAAAGGAATTGTTTCGTTCGAAAACATAATCACATTCAATATGGATGAATATGTAGGTTTACCACAAAACCATCCACAAAGCTATTACACATTTATGTGGGATAACTTTTTCAACCATGTGAATATCAAAAAAGAAAACGTAAACATTCTGAATGGTAATGCGGCAGATCTTAACGCAGAATGTGCAGCATACGAAGCAAAGATGAAAGCAGTAGGTGGTGTTGATCTATTCTTAGGAGGTATAGGTCCCGATGGACATATCGCTTTTAACGAACCCGGATCATCATTATCTTCGAGAACCCGTATAAAAACATTGACAAAGGATACAATTATTGCTAATTCAAGATTCTTTGATAATGACATTAATAAAGTACCTAAAACTTCTGTTACAGTAGGAGTAGGAACGATATTAGATGCAAAAGAAGTATTAATCATGGTAAATGGTCACAACAAAGCAAGAGCATTGGCTCAGGCAGTAGAAGGATGCATTAACCAAATGTGGACTATTACAGCATTACAACTTCACGAGAAAGCAATCATTGTATGTGATGAAGCTGCAACCGAAGAGCTTAAAGTTGGAACTTACAGATACTTCAAAGATATAGAAGGTGAGAACCTTAACCCTGCTTCGCTATTGAAATAAGGTTATAAACCTTTTACAAGATATCTATAAAAGCAGTTCTACATAATATAGAACTGCTTTTTTGGCAAATACCATACTTATGGGATTTTATTTTACAAAATTCAATCATATATTTGCATTTCGGTCAGCCTTTCCAATTAGAGGTTTACGAATTACTATATGTATGTAAAATACACAAAATAGATAACAATGAAAAAATATTTAATACTGGGATTATCTGCTGCAATAGGACTAGCCTCTTGCAAGAACGATAAACAAGAGACTACAAAATTAAAAGACGGGAAATGGCATGCCGAATTCAATGCAAAAGACGGAAGTATTCCTTTTTCGTTTGAAGTAGAAAAGGGCAATTCAGATAGTTTAGCTGTTGTCACCCTAATAAATGGAGCCGAACGTGTTCCACTAGAAGGTATAACATACAGAGGAGACAGCGTATTTATCCCAATTAAAGCATACGATACTGAACTTAGAGGACAAATAAAAGGAGATACTATTACCGGATTATTCAGTAGATTATTCTCCGAGAATGACAAAGGGGTAGAATTCAGAGCTGTATATGGTGATAATCCACGTTTCTCTACAGAAGGTACTTCAGCTGATTCTTTAGATGGAAAATGGGATATTCAATTCATCACCGAAACAGAGACAAAAAATAATGTTGGTATATTCAGCCAAAAAGATGGTATTCTTACAGGTTCTATCTTAACTAATTCGGGCGACTTCCGTTACCTTGAAGGAGTATCCGACAAAAACGGATTCAGACTCTCTGCTTTTGCAGGCTTAAGCCCATATCTTATTCAAGGTAAATTCATCGATAAAGATAATTTTGAAGGTGAATTTATTACTGCAAGAGGTAGCCAAAAAATCAAAGGAACTCGCAATGCAAATGCTCGCCTTGCAGATCCTTACGGACTTACTCAACTGAAAAAAGGATATAACTCTATTGATTTGAAATTAAAAGATCTGAAAGGTAATGAAGTTTCGCTGACTGATCCAAAATTCAAAGACAAAGTAGTTATCATTTCCGTATTAGGCAGTTGGTGTCCTAATTGTTTAGACGAAGCTGAATTTTTAGCTCCTTGGTATAAAGAAAATAAAGATAGAGGTGTAGAAATTGTTGGTCTTGCATTTGAACGTAAAGATGACCCCGAATATGTACAAAAAGTTCTATCTAATTTAGTTAATAAATACGGTATTACTTACGATGTTCTATTTGGAGGAAAGATAGCTGACTCAGAAAAAGTATTAGCTGCACTAGATGGAGGATTAAAAAGTTATCCGACAACTATATTTATAGATAAAAAAGGTGTTGTTCGAAAAATCCACACAGGCTTTAACGGACCTGCAACAGGATTATTCTATGACGAATTTAAAGCAGATTTCAACAAACTAGTAGATGAGTTGCTAGCTGAAAAATAATAGTGTTTTAGGTTTTATGGGTAAAAAGAGAAAGGGAGAAGTTGCGCAACTTCTCCCTTTTATATTTTCAAGATAACTTCAATTATTTTCTTGAAAGAACATCATTATAAGATTAGTACTTAATCGTTTTTTTAGCCATTCTTCTATCTTATCCTTTTCTTTCGTATTAAGAGGTTGCTTCTTTTTCAGGGTAAATATAACCACATTTGTTTTCAACCGCTGCACCGCTGTATCTTTTGAATAAGTAAAACCTTCGGAATAATTGCATGATTCTATTTGCGGATATAAAGGAGCAATCTCCAGAAGTAATTGCTTACCTAATAAAAACCTATTTTTTATACTATCTGTCTTTAATTCGTTTTCTTTTAGCAATATAGTTAATCGATTAATCTCCTGTCTAAGGCTATTTTCTTGTATAAGATTTTTATCCTTCTGGTCAGGCTCAAAAGAAAGCCCCTGCTCTACCTTAACACCGACAGTATCTATCTGAAAGTCGAGAGCTCTATCAATAATATTTTTTTTATCCTCATCAGTAAATGAGGTTCCTCCATATATTAAATGTATTTGCTTCTTGTCTGCTTTAATTTCATTCTTTAGCAAATAATTTCCTTTATATATACTCACACTCTCTGTGTATCTTTGAGCATTGATCGTAAATTTTTCATCCTGAACCAATTTATACCCCAAGTATATACTCGGAAGAATTGTAATAGTCAATATTACTGATATTATCTGGTTAATTCGTTTCTTTCTTATATCCTCAATATTGCTGCGTATCGGAAACTTCAGAAGCTGGGCTACCACCGTAGATGCTAAGGCAATACACACAGTATTGATAGTAAAGAGATAAAAAGCACCAAAGAAAAAGTTAAGCTGTCCCGTTGCCAAGCCATATCCGGCAGTACAAAGAGGAGGCATCAAAGCCGTAGCAATAGCAACTCCGGGAATAACATTCCCCTTGTTTTTACTACTTATGGCTATAATTCCTGCGAAACCACCAAATAAAGCAATCAACACATCATAGATTGTAGGACTTGTTCGAGCTAACAATTCAGATTGAGCATTTGATACAGGGCTAATCATAAAATAAAGTGTAGATGCAACTAAACTCGCTCCTACTGCAAATGTGAAGTTCTTTATAGAACGCCTAAAAAGTACATGATCGTTTATTGCAATACTGTACCCCATTCCGGTTATTGGTCCCATCAAAGGAGAAATAAGCATAGCTCCTATAATTACAGCTGTTGAGTTTGTATTCAAACCAACGGAGGCTATAATAATAGCAAACACTAAAATCCAAAGATTAGTACCTTTAAATATGATACCTTTCTCGATACTTTGATGAATTTCATCAAAATTCTCAATTTCACTTTGTAGGTTTACGTATTTCAATAATTTGCGAATCATACTTCTGAATATTAGATGTCATTCCAAATTTTCCACGCTGCTATGGCTTGTAATTGAAGCATTTCTCCACCATTCTTTATTTTAGCTCCCTGCTTTTGTCCTAATTCCAGAAATTTTGTAACTGGAGGATTATACACTAAATCATAAAGCAAATGAGAATCAGTCAGATATTCATACGGAATAGCAGGACATTCTTCTACATTTGGAAATGTACCCACAGGAGAACTATTCACTATAACTTTATACTCGGATAATATTTCCTCAGTAAGATCATCATAGGTGAAAGAATCCCGACGGGCCGTACGTGAAACAAATTTAGATTCTATCCCCAAGCGTTTGAGTCCATACTTTACAGCTTTCGATGCTCCACCCGTTCCTAAGATCAAAGCTTTGGTATGTAGCAGAGGGTCGATCATCGGCTCTATCGAATTCTGAAATCCTATCAAATCTGAATTATAACCTTTTAGGATTATACTATTCTCTTTTCTTATTACCTTAATAACATTAACAGCCCCTATAGCTTTAGCTGTATCATCCAATTCATCTAGAAATTGAATTACCTGCTCCTTATAGGGGATAGTTACATTCAAACCCTTTAGATATGGATCTGAGGTTATGATCGAAGGAAGAGTATTTATATCAGATATTTCGTAATTAGAATATTCTGCATTAATATTTTCTGTCTCAAACTTTTCTCCAAAAAATTTAGAAGAAAAAGAATGTTTAAGAGGATAGCCTATAAGTCCGTATTTTTCCATTAGATAATTATTTGTAAGCAAAAATAATCATTTACTGCTTATATGGAAAGATAATAGCGTATTTACTAGTTTCAAGAGGAAAGACACCCACACAATAGAAAAAATTGAGTTAAATATGAGGTTTTTCAAAATAAAATATAGCATTCTATAATAGACTTAGCCAATTCTACATAGATAAAAAAAAAGGATTCTCTACCATTAAATAAAAAGAGAAAATAATGATTAAAAATCTTATTAATAATGTAATAAAGAAAAGACAACAGAAAAACTAGAATTCTAGAGTTTTTAAATATTGATTCTACTCTGCTTTAATTTAACACTTTTTCGGGACAAATCCAAATAAAACACTCGCTATTTTCACGAAAAAGAAGGAAACTTCAATTTTTGTCCGAATTCACCTCTTTTTAACCGAACAATCCCCCCTTTTTTTATTTATAAACAAGAAATCTACCTACAAGTAAATATATCAATAACCTCCCCGTGACTATTAGTTGCCAAAAGAAATATACCACATCTATGGTATTTTCCAATTAGCATATATTGGCTTCTTTTGTGAAAGAATTTTAATACTCAGTTTTAAAGGTTTATCATTAATAGTTTACAAGGTATGAAATCATTATTTTTCACATCAATAAATCAAAATTATTCAACACAAGAGGACGCGTCTCTATCTTGTTTATCATCGGCTAATCAAGCTGTGGAAGCTTTACTTACCGATATATATTGTTGTCCGCATATGCGAATGTGCATGCCTTGCTAATCAACTTCCTCCAATTTATAAGGTCATTTTATACCGACCATTTTATTTTATCAAAAAACAAAAAAAGAATCAATATGAAAACTTCAAGATATATAAAACTAACATTTATTGCTACTTTACTATTAGTAAGTACATCTATACTAGCTCAGAATTCAGATAACACGCTATATATAAAGGGAGCTAACTTTACTCACCCAATATTAAATGCTTGGATAAACGAATATAGCAAAGTTAACCCTAATGTAGTTATTAAAGTGGCTGATCGCAATACAAACAGCGAGGCAATAGATATAAGTGTAGTTACAAATGAGAATCAAATAAAGAATCCTGCACAACAATCATTGCAAGTTGCAAGATATGCTATTCTGCCTGTAGCAAATAAACAAAATCCTCTTTTCGAAGAAATAAACAACAAAGGTTTGGACAGAAATAAGCTCAAACAATTGTTTTTCGAAAAAGATATTGATGATTCGGGCAAATATCCTTTTAAAAACGAAGTTACAATCTACTCAGGAAGCTTAGAAGCATCTAACTCTGAAGTAATTTCGGGATATTTTGGTAAAACCGGAGATCAGCTAAGAGGCAAAAAAATAGCAGGAGATGATATTTTCCTTATCAATGCATTGAAGAAAGATGAATCAGGTGTTGCTTTCAATTATCTTTCATACATATATGATACTAAAACCCGCGAATTAAAAGAAAACATTGCAATACTTCCAATTGATTTGAAAAAAGACCAATGGCAAGCAGTGAATTCGGGTATAGATGCAACGCTTTCTTTATTAGAAGGTGAAAAAATAAATCTTATTCCAATCGAAACTGTTAGTTTGGCTTTTGACGAAAAACTACCTAAAGAAGTTCAAAGCTTTATTGAATGGATTGTTACAGATGGTCAAAAATTGAATCATGTTTACGGATTTCTTAATATCGACTCTAAAGAGAAAAGGAACATCCAACAACAGATTATCAACTATGCCAGCTTAGAGAAATAAACCGATTTTACTACTTGACTCACGAATAAAAAAAAGACTAAATCATATGCTGTACTCACAATCTCAATCGCTATATAACATAGCGAAAGCACTCTTACTGACTCTATTTTTACTTGGAGGAACTGTAATTTATGCTCAGACAACAATACACGGAGAGGTTTACGACAGAAGCCGCCTACCTCTACCCGGAGTTTCTATAACATTAAAATCATCGGCTAAAGTAAATACTGCAACCGATTTTGATGGCAAATTTTCAATAAAAGTATCAGAAGAACTTCCCGTTACTCTAGTTTTCAATTTTCTTGGATACAGAACTCAAGAAGTGGATGTTTATGATAGCAACGAACCTATCAGTGTAACTTTATCTGAAAACAACAATCTTCTGGATGAAGTTGTAGTTACTGCTTTAGGTATTAACAGAGAGAAGAAATCATTGGGTTACACCACGCAAGAGCTAAAAAGCGATGCATTACAAGGCAATAAAGAGCCTAACTTACTTAATTCATTAGCTGGTAAATTGGCAGGTGTACGTATCACTAACTCTCAAGGAGATATGGGATCGTCGCGTATCGTTATCCGGGGTGAAACATCTATTGCCGGAAACAATCAACCTCTATTTATCGTAGACGGTATACCTGTAGATAATTCGCAATTGAATTCTGGTGGAGCTACTCGTGACTTTAGAAATGCAATAGCCGACCTTAACCCTGAAGATATAGAATCGATGAGTGTACTTAAAGGTCCTAATGCAGCAGCATTATACGGATCTCGTGCAGCACAGGGTGTTATTCTGATTACTACTAAAACAGGTAAAGGACAAAAAGGAATTGGTGTATCGTTCAATTCTGGTGTAATTGTTTCTACGGTAGCAAGTCTTCCTGAGTTCCAAAACTCATTCGGACAAGGATCGAATGGCTTATTCAGCTATGTTGATGGTAAAGGTGGAGGTATAAATGATGGAGTAGACGAAAGTTGGGGTCCAAGACTTAACGGACAACTTATTCCACAGTTCTTCTCAAATGGTGTAGCTGTTCCCTTTGTAGCTCATCCAAACAACGTAAGAGACTTCTTTAATACTGGTGTTACATTTAACAATGGTGTATCGGTATCTGGATCTGATGATAAATATAATTTCCGCTTAGGTGTAAATCACGAAAATCAAAAAGGGATAGTACCTAACACTCAGATTAAGAAAACCAATTTCACGATTAATACAAATTATCAAGTAACTAAAAGAATCAAAGTAGGAGCTACTGCAAATTACATTATAAGCGATGTTCCTAACTTACCGGGAGGTCCATCGGGAGGACGTGCTGCAGGCGTAATGCTTCAATTCCTATGGTTTGGTCGACAAGTTGATATAAACGAATTAAAAAACAACAGAGAGCAAAACTGGAACAACAGTTATTATAGCAACCCTTATTGGAATGCATACTATAATACTGTTGAACAAAAAAGAAACAGAATTATTGGGGATGTACATGCAGACATTAATCTTGCTAAAGGTTTAGATTTTAAATTCCGTACAGGAACTGATTATTATAACGATCGCCGCAAATACCAAATTAAATATGGAACTAACGGTACTCCATACGGATCGTACGCAGAAGATGCATATACTGTAAGCGAAAACAATACAGAAGGTATATTGACATATACGCGTGATCTGACTAAAGATCTAAAATTGGATGCTCTTGGTGGATTCAATATCATGAATAATACTTTTGAGAATAATTATCAAAAAGCTCCAAGATTAGCTGTTCCTGATCTATACACACTTACCAATTCAAGAGATCAGTTAATATCTACAAATGAATTTAGAAAGAGAAGAATATATAGTGGATACGGCTCTATTCAACTGGGTTATAAAGGATATGCATATTTGAATATTACAGGTCGTAATGATTGGTCATCAACATTACCTCGTGATAACAGATCATATTTCTATCCTTCGGTAAATGCCAGTTTTGTTTTGACTGAAGCTCTAAATATTAAAAGTGATGTATTGAACTTCCTTAAATTACGTGGAGGATGGTCTGAAGTAGGTAAAGATGCAGATCCTTATCAATTGGCTACTATCTATAATTTCGAACCTGCTTTTGAGGGAAATCCTATTCAAACATCATCTAAAGAAAAAAACAATCCTAATCTTAAACCAGAAACAACTCGTTCTACTGAGTTTGGATTAGAAACAAGTTTGTTTAAGAACAGAGTTCGACTTGATGTTGCAGTGTACAATACAAATAGTTTTGACCAGATTCTTAAAATAAAAACATCTGCAGCAAGCGGATATACTTCTCAGTTACTTAATGCAGGTAAAATTAACAACAAGGGTGTTGAAATACAATTAGATGTTATTCCTGTTCAGACAAAAGACTTTAAATGGAATATTGGCTTAAACTATTCTAAAAACAAAAGTAAAGTTGTAGTTCTTGATCAAGACGGTTTAATTGAAAATTACGAAATCGGAGCATCGGGAGGTGTACAAGTATTAGCATCCATAGGTCAAAAATATGGTATCCTTTATGGTACTGGTTATTTGAGAGATGGCAGTGGTAATATTATAGTGGCATCAAACGGTTTACCTAAAGCCGACCCTGAAAAGAAAGTATTAGGACAATATACTCCTGATTGGTTAGGTGGTATCTCTAATACATTCACATACAAAAATATCGACTTTTCATTCCTTATTGATGCCAGCATTGGTGGAAGCATTTACTCTGGAACTAACAGAACAGGTAATTACACCGGAGTTTTAGAACAAACTCTTACAGGTCGTGGTGCAGAATATGGAGGTATTCAATACTACTACGCAGGCAATGATACTAAAGGAAATAAAATTCCGGTAAATGGTGGTCAAGCTCCAAGCGGAGTAAATGTATATGACGATGGAATGATATTCGGAGGAGTTCTTGAAAATGGTAATCCAAATACAACTATAATCAGTGCACAAGAATACTATAAAGCTTCTTACAATATCAACGAAGCTTATGTATATAAAGCAGATTATATAAAGTTCCGCGAAATAAAACTGACATATACTTTCACCAAGAACTTTACCAAGAGTATAGGTTTACAAGGTGCTAATATATCAGCATTTGGTCGTAACTTATTCTTTATATACAAAGATGCACCAAATATCGACCCCGAAACAGCATTCAATACAGGAAATGCACAAGGGTTAGAAAGTTTAGCATTACCTACAACAAGATCTTTTGGTCTTAATCTGAACTTACAGTTTTAAGATTGAACATCTGAATATTACAATGTATAATTAGAAAAAACAGAACTTATGTTTAAAAATATATTATCACTCATATTAGTTGCATTTGCTCTTAGTTCTTGCAACGACCAATTGGATGACATAAACAGAAATCCAAATGCAACAGAGACACCTCTGGCTCCATTCCTCCTTACAGGTAGTTTAAAACATGGAGCAGATTTATATTGGGGATCAAATAGTAGTTTCAACTCGTCTTTACTGTTTATACAACATTGGGCAAAAATCCAATATACAGAACCTGATAGATACGAATTATCAAACACAGCTACTGAAATAACCACCCTGTGGAATACCGGTTATGCTACTTTAATTACAGACTTGAATACAATTCTGGCATTTCCCGACGCACAGGCAAATTCTAACTTTAAGGGTGTTGCTCTAGCATTACGTTCATGGACATTTTTATTACTGACTGATACTTACGGAGACATTCCATACAAGGAAGCTGGGCAGATAGTAACCCCTGCATATAATACTCAAAAAGAAGTATACACTGGTCTATTAGAAGATTTGACTCAGGCTCAACAATTGTTGGATCCATCAAAAGATGGTATCACAGGAGATGTAGTGTATAAAGGTGATATCTCGAAATGGAAAAAGTTTGTAAATTCTCTACGCTTACGTATTGCTTTGCGAATCTCCGACCGTGAACCCGATTTGGCAAAACAAACTTTAGCAAGTATTACCAGCGATCCATCTGGTTTGATAAGCAATAATAGCGAAACATTCCAGTTTATCTATACAAGCTCTCCACAACAGAATCCTGCAGCAGCATGGTTCGAAACTAGAGATGATTATAGGATATCTAAAACTATAGTAGATAAATTATCGGAACTTTCCGATCCTAGATTGTCAGTATATGCACAATTACCATCAGATCCTTCTGTCGGAAAATATGTAGGAGCTGCTAATGGTTTGTCTAATAGTGATGCTAATAATCAAGGATTTGCAAAAACATCTAAACCTGGAACTTATTTCTTGACATCTCAATCTCCCGCTGTTATATTTAGTTATGCTGAAGTGCAATTTGCTCTTTCAGAAGCGGTAGCAAGAGGTCTTATTACAGGTAATGCAGAAACATATTACAAACAAGCAATTACAGCTTCTTTAAATCAGTTTGGAATTACAGATACCAAAACTATTAGCGACTATCTGAATCAACCATCTGTACAATATAATCCTGCAAACTACAAAAAATCGATTGGAGAGCAAAAATGGATTGCATTTTATGGTCAAGGGTTAGATGCTTTTGCTGAATGGAGACGTTTAGATTATCCTGAGCTAAAAGCAGGAACAGCCACAGTATTGGAAGGTAAAATGCCTTTACGCTTCTTCTACCCTGGTAGCGAACAGTCTCTGAATGGTAAAAGCTACAAAGTTGCTATTGCAAACCAAGGGGAAGATTTGCTAACAACAAGACTTTGGTTTGATGTAAAATAAAAGATGAAAACATATCTTATTATAAAAATGAAAAGGGATAACCACAATGGTTATCCCTTTTCATTTACCTCTTATTCGATAGGAATATAAATCTCCGTTTTTAATTTATCGGGAGATGTGCGTTCTGGGTTATTTAAATATTTTTCAAACCCCGATGTATTTCTTAACTTGCAATCACTCTCTGGAAGCCATTTCCCATAAATAGTATCATAAACACTTCCTAGATTTTCATAAGATCCTTGATAAGAAAACACAGCATATTTACCACCTTTTATCTCTTTTACTCCTATCTGCCCTTTAGCTTTTACTTTATCAGTATTTTCATTAAAAACACAAATATCTTCAACATTAGGTATAGTCTTCGCTTTTTGAGGAATTACCAAGCAAATATCTGTACGAAGCTTATCTGCTTCTGTCACTTTAGGGTCATCATAGTAAACACACAGATGTTCTATACCTGCTGAGAACAATTTATTTTCTTTCACATATTGCCACAATTTATTCCACGATCCACAGAAATCTACATCCGAATATTTACCAAAGATCTGTAGATAAATAGCTTCTTTCGATTCTATTTCTCGTATTTTGGGAGCTTTTAAGTTAAGATCATTATTTAATAGCAAAGGTCTCATAATAGTGTAATTTTTATTGTTTCTAAATTCTGTTGGCGAAACATTATAAAACAGCTTAAAGACTTTAGATAAAGAAGAGGGAACATCATAGCCAACCTGATAGGCTATATCTTGAATAGGCAAATCGGTATAGCGCAACAATCGAGCTGCAGTCTCGACTCTTATCCTCATTATGAATGCTCCGAGAGACTCTCCTAAAAAAGATTTCATAATCCTATGAAAATGAAATGAGGAGAAGATTGTTTTCTCCGCTAAAGTGAGCAGGTCTAAATCTTCATTCAGATTATTATTGATGTATTCGATAATAATATTTACCTGCTTTTGATACTCTTCCTTTGTCGTTGTTCTTTGTTGCATGTGTTTAATTGTTTCGTTACAAAACTAGAAACAAAAGCCTGTTTAGACTTTTCCGATCTTGCTAACATCAAGAGTTATATATTATCAGGTGCTGATTAATAATAAATATCTATTATCTTCCTGATAAAGAAAGGTTACTTTATCGACAAAAATACTCGTTTCATCGATATTCTGTTTCTTGTCATATTATATACAGTTACATTTGTTACAAATAAAATTTACAATTATGAAAAATGAATTAAAAATAGATCAACGCAATCATAGCAACGGATCAAAAATAAGCTTTGCAATACTGCTTGTATTGGCGGGCATACTTCTTCTTTCGTTTAACTTGGGGCTTTTGCCAGCAATATACAAACCCATACTTATATCATGGCAAATGCTTTTGATAGCCTTAGGAGTTACCTTTTTATTTAACCGCCAATTTACGAGTGGAATTATCACTACCTCCGTTGGAGTCTTTTTTATATTTCCGGTTGTTACCTTAACTTTCCCCGATTTATTTGATGGTGTACTTATTAAAGCACAAGATTGCTGGCCTATACTACTGATTATTGCAGGGTTTTTATTCCTTTTCAAAAAGAATGATCGCGGTTGCTGCCAAAAGAAATGGTGTTCAGAAAAATCTGAATCAGCTACGACCGAAGCTTTTTCAAATACAAACCAAACAATAGATGACTGTATAGATAAGTCAGTACTATTTAATGGCAGCGAGCAAATCGTATTTTCGTCGGACTTTAAGGGAGGAGAAGTTAACTGTGCCTTTGGAGAAATAAAACTTGATCTTCGAAAAGTAAGCGGTTTAAATAAAAATAATAAATTGGAAGTCAATTCGATGTTTGGATCGGTAATTATTTATGTGCCTAGCGAATGGCAAATAAATATGAAATCGAGTGTCATGTTTGGTGATATTCAGGATAAAAGAGTAATAATAGACATACCAACTAATGAAGATAATATCTTTTTTAATATGAAAGCTTCTTGCCTTTTCGGGAGTATCGAAATAAGAAACTAAACAATAGGCTCGAGACCTTATCATTTTAAATATGAATAATAGTCGTTTTAATTTAATAATAGGCCCATTGATTATTGCCATCACAACTTTAATCATAATGGTCATAGCAATGGCTCCCTTAATACCTTTACCCACCTCTTACTTAGTTCTAGATGGGGTTGTATCAGGGTTATTGTTAGCTACTCTGACTTTCTTGCTAAGAGAAGTTATGAAGTATGCCAATTATAAATCATCACAAGTTCAGCAAATAATTAATTCTGGAGCATTAGCAATACTCTTTGTACTTTGTTGGGTAGGTATAAACTTATTGATTCTTTACATTCTACTTTCGGAAGATATACTTAAACTCTTCTTTCCAACAATACCTGTACGTATTTTCATTGCTCTGCTTGTATCTGGATTGATAATATTATTTTATGGATCTATCTTTAGACGAAATCAAGAGGAAGAAGACAATCCTATAGAAGCAACCCTTGAAAAAATAGTAGCTACTGAACCTCTGGAAGAAATATCTGAAACAGAAGATAATTGCGAAACTGAAGTATTAGAACATATAGCTGTAAAAAATGGGCAAAAGATTGATCTTATATTTATAGGTGAGATTATATCTATTCAGGCTGAAGGAGATTATGTAATGATTTTTACAGCAAAAGGGAAATACTTGAAAGAACAAACAATGAAGTATTTTGGAATACATCTACCCAAGAATAAATTTGTTAGGGTACATCGTTCCAGCATTATAAATATAGATTATATACAGCGGATAGAACTCTATGAAAAGCAAAGCCAAGTCTTAAAGCTTCAAAACAATCTACAAGTAAAGATGAGCCTTGCAGGCTACAAAGAACTAAAGAAAGTGCTAAATCTGTAATAGATTACTTGTTTCACAAAGAAAGCCTCGGAGAATTGTCTCCGAGGCTTTCTTATATAAATAGATAAATATCTTATTTTGCTTTTAATGCAGCAAAAATCAATTGCTCTAGTTCATCTGCCAATTCAGGATTGTCTCTCATCATATCTTTAGCTGCTTCGCGACCTTGTCCTAGTTTAGTTTCATTATAACTATACCACGAACCACTCTTTTTGATGATGCCCAAATCAGAGCCTAAATCAACAATTTCTCCTGCACGCGAAATTCCTTCACCATACATTATGTCGAATTCAGCTTTACGGAATGGGGGTGCAACTTTATTTTTCACAACCTTCACACGAGTTTGGCTACCTTTTACTTCTTCGCCATCTTTCAATTGACCTATACGGCGAATATCAAGACGAACCGATGCGTAAAACTTCAAAGCATTACCACCTGTCGTAGTTTCGGGGTTACCAAACATTACGCCAATCTTATCACGCAACTGATTGATAAATATACAAGTTGTATTTGTTTTATTGATTGCAGCAGTTAGCTTACGAAGAGCTTGCGACATTAAACGAGCCTGAAGACCCATTTTTGAGTCACCCATATCTCCTTCAAGTTCTGCTTTTGGAGTAAGAGCCGCAACCGAATCAATCACTACAATATCAATTGCTGATGATCTGATCAATTGCTCTGCAATTTCTAAAGCTTGCTCACCACTATCAGGTTGAGAAATCAATAGATTGCCTATATCAACGCCTAATTTTTCGGCATAAAAACGGTCAAAAGCATGTTCAGCATCCACAAATGCAGCTATACCACCCGCTTTTTGAGCTTCTGCAATAGCATGAATTGCCAATGTTGTTTTACCTGATGATTCTGGTCCATATATTTCGATAACACGTCCACGAGGAAAACCTCCTACACCCAACGCTGCATTCAAACCGATAGAACCGGTTGGTATAACAGCTATATCATCTATTTTCTCGTCACCCAATTTCATGATTGAGCCTTTGCCATAGCTCTTCTCAATCTTATCCATCGCTGCTTGTAAAGCTTTTAGCTTTTCGCTATTAGGAGCTACAGCATCTTTTTTTGCTTTTTCTTTTTCTTCAGCCATTATTATTTTTTGTTTTTGTTTTTTAGCTCTGTCAACCAATCCAATATTTGTTCCGCATGTTCCTTAGCTTTGATGTCTTTAGGACTAAAAGAATGTTCTATTACGCCATTTTCATCTATCAAGAATGTAGAACGCAAGGTACCCATATATTTTTTACCGGCTAACGTTTTTTCGGCCCATATTCCAAACGCTTCGACTAATACTTTGTCTTTGTCCGACACCAAACGGAAGGGAAGCTCATATTTCTCTATAAATTTAGTATGTGATTTCTCATCATCCACACTCACCCCTACAATTTCGTAGCCTGCCTGACGCAATTCATAGAAGTTATCTCTAAAATTGCAAGCTTCGGCTGTACATCCGGGGGTATTGTCTTTGGGATAGAAATACAAGATAAATTTACGACCTTTAAAGTCACTTGTTTTCACTTCATTTCCTGCCTGATCCGTACCTAAAACCTCAGGTATTTTATCGCCGATAGTTAGAGCCATATTCTATATATTTATTTTGAAACCAAAGATAAGATTTAATTCTTTCGACTGAAAATATTTTTCTTGTATCACACTTCCAAAGAAAACATCACATTTTCTTATTGACAGCTTTTAATAGAAAAAGAGTGACAATAAAACATAAAAACAATCTCTTTTTAAATATTTTGTATAATTTAGTGTTTTAGTAAAAACAGAGACCAACATTTAAGGATTCTCTAACAGGGGAATTGCAATTTAGTTAAGGTATGAAGACAATTATAATTTTAGGAGACGGAATGGCCGATGAGCCTATCGAAGCTTTGGGTAATAAAACACCACTACAAGCAGCACATAAACCGTACATCGATTTACTTGCAGCAAAAGGTAAAAGCGGACTATTAGATACAATACCTGCGGGATTTAAACCCGGTAGTGAAATTGCAAACTTATCGGTTTTGGGTTACAATGTCCCTCTCGTTTTTGAAGGACGTGGCTCATTGGAAGCAGCCAGCATGGATGTTGATATTGAACCCGGAGAAATGGCTATGAGATGTAATGTTATCTGCATTGAAGATGGCAAAATTAAAAACCACTCTGCCGGACATATTTCAACGGAAGAGGCAGCCGAACTCATCCATTTTTTGGAGAAAGAATTGGGTGATGATATTGCCAGTTTTTATCCAGGAGTATCTTATCGCCATCTATTGAAAATAAAGGGTGGAAACAAGAATTTAGACTGTACAGCTCCACACGATGTATTGGGTACACCTTTCGAAGACGTACTTATAAAAGCTACAACACCTGATGCTCAGGAAACAGCAACATATCTCAATAATCTTATCATTAAATCACAGGAGTTATTGAAAGATCATCCTATAAATAAGAAACGTATTGCAGAAGGTAAAGATCCAGCTAATAGTATTTGGCCTTGGTCACCCGGATACAGACCCAAAATGCAGACGTTGCAAGAGCTTTACGGCATAAAAAGCGGCTCAGTAATATCGGCAGTTGATCTTATTATGGGAATCGGTAAATATGCAGGATTAAAGCTTATACATGTAGAAGGTGCAACCGGATTATATGATACCAATTACGAAGGCAAAGCACAAGCTGCTATTGATGCACTCAAAAATGATGATTTTGTATATCTTCATATCGAAGCTAGTGACGAAGCCGGTCATGAAGGAGATTATGAGCTAAAGAAAAAGACTATAGAATACCTTGATTCTCGTGTAGTAAAAACTATTTACGAGGCTACAAAAGATTGGGATGAGCCTATTACAATAGCTATTCTCCCTGATCACCCTACCCCATGCCATTTACGTACTCATACCAATAAGCCTGTACCTTTCCTTATATACAGATCGAACGGAGAGACAGATAATGTACAAGTATATGACGAGTTTGAGTCTGCCAAAGGCGACTTCGGCATTTTAGTAGGTCACGAATTCATGGATACTTTGTTCAATAAATAAGGTCATTGATTCTATTTTTTTTAAATACTTTATTACTTAGAAAACTTACTTTTTTAAACATGAAATATTACAGTACAAATAAACAAGCACAGGAAGCAACATTGCAGGAAGCTGTGGTAAAAGGTTTGGCTTCAGACAAAGGCTTGTTTATGCCCGAAAATATAAAACAATTACCTCAGTCTTTTTTTGACAAGATAGATACACTTAGTTTTCAAGAAATAGCTTATGTTGTTGCCGATGCTTTCTTTGGTGAGGACATAGAAGCCAATACTCTAAAACAAATTGTATATGATACGCTTAACTTCGATACGCCTTTGGTTCACGTAAATGATAACATCTATAGCTTAGAACTATATCACGGTCCTACATTGGCGTTTAAAGATGTGGGAGCACGTTTTATGGCTCGTTTGCTAGCCTACTTCATCAAGAAGCAAGGACAAAGCGATGTTAAAGTATTGGCTGCAACTTCGGGTGATACAGGAAGTGCCGTAGCTAATGGTTTTTTAGGTGTAGATGGCATTCATGTCTATGTTTTATATCCTAAAGGAAAAGTCAGTAACATTCAAGAATGTCAGTTTACTACTCTCGGTCAAAACATTACAGCATTAGAGATTGATGGAACATTTGACGATTGTCAGGCATTAGTGAAAACTGCTTTCATGGATGAAGATTTAAATAAAAAGCTAAACCTTACTTCTGCTAATTCTATAAACGTTGCCCGTTTTCTGCCTCAGGCATTTTATTATTTCCATGCTTATGCACAATTGAAGAAAATAAATAAGGCTGAAAATGTAGTAGTAAGCGTACCAAGTGGAAATTTCGGTAATCTTACTGCGGGACTTATTGCTAAACAAATGGGATTACCCATCAAACGCTTTATTGCAGCCAATAACAGCAACGATATATTTTACGAATATTTGCAGACTGGCAAGTATAATCCTCGCCCATCGGTACAAACCATTGCCAATGCAATGGATGTAGGAGACCCGAGCAACTTTGCACGTATATTAGATTTATACAATCATTCTCTATCTGAAATTAAGAAAGATATCTCAGGAGAATGGTATGACGACAATACAATTAAGGATGTTGTAAAAGAAACTTATCAAAAAACGGGTTATTTACTCGATCCACATGGTGCATGTGCATATCAGGGTTTGGCTGATTATTTGGAAAAAGACGAGGTTGGTATATTCTTAGAAACAGCCCATCCTGCTAAATTTTTAGAGACAGTAGAATCTATTCTTGATAAAAAGATAGAAGTTCCATCTCCCTTACAAGCCTTTATGAAAGGGGAAAAGAAAAGTATTGCTTTAAACAAAGAATATGAAGGATTCAAAAATTCTTTATTGAAATAAGATCTTGTGTAAAATAAAGAAAAGCCAACTAAAATATGATTTAGTCGGCTTTTCTTTATTATATATGAGCTACTTCAAGAAGTCGCATACTAGATCAAACGTACGCTTAAATTGCTCTGTTACATCTTTCTTTATTCCTTCTAATGCAGGAAAAGGATCTTCATGCTTGTATCTATAAGGAAAGTCTAATATATCTACTTTAATGGGGATATCGCGATTAACCCCTTGCAATGTATTTATGACTTCATATGCAGGAACTACAGTATCTTCCCTTAAAGTAATTGCATATATACGATCACTCATTTCTCTAAATTTATCCTCTCTATACTTAGTAAGTGTTTTATAATTGAGCATACTTCTAAAATTGACACCTTCCGGGTGAATCCCTCCCAAATAATGTCTTAGAACTTCGTCTCGCTTCATATGGCTTTCTAAGTGCTCTACAACGTACGAATAAAGGCTTACATTAGCTTCACTATCTAAGATGAATTTAGATACGGGAGATAACCTGTTAAAGACAGCTCCTCCACAAAATGATATAAATTTCGATTTAGAGAAGTAATCGTTCTTATTAGTCATCATCAATATCTCAGATAAAAAACTACCAATTGAATAAGAGAATACATCAATAGAGGCATTCGGATCTATATCTGGATGATTATCAGCTTTGATATCTTCAATTAAATCAATTACGTCATAATATGTTTGTAAACCAGACCATATAAACCGTTGTGGCTTATTATGCAATCGGGTACTAATTGCAACATTAGACAAGCTAGAGCCTATTACATCCGGATGGCGTTGCTTTCGCTGCTCGCTTATCGAGTACATTTCACGCATATCGCTCCATGCTGCCGGAGCCCTGTTCATATGAAATGCAATGGGGAATAAAACTACAGCCTTACCTGTCTTTTCTACAATATATTTTGCCCAAGGAAGGTATTTAGCCCAATGTTTCTCATTAAACCCATGAAACATAAATAATATCCCCTTCACTTTAGGTGTATTCTTTGGAGCTATTACATGATAACGAAATTTGATATTCTCCAAGATTTCTGCATCCTTTTTATTCAACATCTCTTGAATAATATCCGGCTCATATTCATGCTCCGACCCCGAAGGGATATATTCGTAGTCATCATTATTACCCGATCCTCCGGGCAAGATAAAACGGTATTTAGATTCAAAATTGTAATTTCTCAACACCGTATTCTCATCGAGATCAATCTCATTAGCATCGTAGCATTCGATATTTTTCAAATGCTTAAACAAATCACAATATTCCATTTTCTTTCTATTAAGTACAGTAAAAAAAATAATTATTACATTCGTTAATCTAACTCAAAACAATCAAATAACAATCCTTATATATCTATTTCTCCGATAAAAGTCGATATCCTATTCTGCAATATAAACATTTTCTTTTTTCGCAATACTCTCTTTTCAATTGTATCAATGCTTGAGTATCATAAGCATTTCTAGATCTTACTCCATACAAAGCAAATTGCTTGATAATTGAATTGGATTCAGGTTTTATCAAATCTAAGAAATTTAAAGCTCTATCGACATACGATTCGTCATTAATTCTTCTCCCATATGCAAAAACAATAGGAACAATTGCATTAATAATCATCACATCGAGTGAAGCGTCACCTATAAACTTACTCTTACGCGGCGATTCTTCTCCCAATTGATAGTGAGTCTGCCAATATTCTGATGCATTTACATGAAGAAGCAAACGTATTTGTCCCAAATCTTTACACTCTAATACTTTTGAGAATAGTCCCTGTATATTTAATAATAAACTAGCTAATTGTGCTAGTCTAATATGTGGAGTACTTGTTGGACGCACTCGTAACTTTCTGAATATCTCTTTATCCAAAGGCGTAAGTGAATATTTATTCTTTAAGAAATTATATTCATTTTGAAGCTTTTCGGTGTATACATCAGGGACAGTTATATCATCCAACATTCCTGCTTGCCCTAAAAGTAAAGCTTCTATTTGTAATGGATTATCACCCTGCTTCAAAATATAATGTAGAGGCAGGCTTAAAGCTAATCGCTGAAAAGCTTCAGAATTAAGCCCAAACCCCATAGACCTTGCTAACAAGACATAAAAAACATCTGCCCATGAGTTATTGAATCTCTCTAATAATTGCTGTATATCGCTTGATTTTCGCTCCAAACGCTCCATAAGCAAAGCATTTAACCAACCTTGCAAGTGTATTGAAGGAAACTCCTTTAAATAATTACAACAAGGAAGTGAAACATCCGAATTTAATAGAAACTCAATATTATCTCTTACATGTTTAGGGTATTGTATCTCACACTGAGGTATAGGAAGCTTCGCTTCATTATATACTTCTTTGGTAGCAAACTCTACAACATGCAATATCACCGAATTATATACTTTATTTTGATCATGCTGATGCTTAAACCATTCATCCGAAGATCTGTGTATTTCGATATTACCACTCCAAACTCTCTCTCCAACTTTTACTTTTGCATTAAAAAAATCGGGACCTTCATCCGTATTATGTAAACCTACATCTAATATTTCAATAGGAATACCATCTGTCGTTTTTAAATCCGTTTGAAAAAGTCGATGTTTCCATACATAGTGCAATAGTTGTTCCATTTGTAAATTAGTATCAAGAAAATATTCAGATTAATTAGCTTCGCGAATTTTACACCTATAAAAATAGAAAATATAAACTCTAATTGACGCATGACAAGCCAATATATTCAATAATTCACTAATAATTTGAGAAAATCATTCAATCACATAAACTAGAAAATAAAATAACAAAGGCATACAGCAAATTTCAATTATATTTGTCTTATAAGAATAAACAAATTAACCTAAAAAAATATCTTTATAAAACGTATTACATACCTACTAGGAATAATGCTCCTTTTTTCATCTTGTGCACCAACTTATTTCTTTTCTACAATAGATTCAGTAAATAAAGAGACAGTAAAAGATGAGCAAGGACGCCTCATAACACAAAACGATAGTCTGGATATTTATTACTCTTTTGATGGAAGTGATGGACCTATTTTGATTACTGTGTACAATAAAGGAAAAGAACCTTTATATATTGATTGGAAACGATCGTCTATTATTATTGATGATATGGCAACTAGTTATATAGGAAAAACTATGGTATTATCTGGTTCGGCAAACGTAACTACAATCGGAAACTCATTCTATAGTAATACTTCTAGCCAATCTTCTGCATCGTTCAACGGGGCTATAACTAAAGAACCCGAAAGCATTAGTTTCATCCCTCCAAATTCTAAGATTCAGTATAAAACAATAAACTTAGCAAGCCTCAATTTTAACAAAGTAGATAATAACATATACAATAAGAGAACTAATGTGGATAAAAATGGGAATATAGTACCTGTTAAAGCAGCTAGTTTCACGAGTGGAGATGCTCCTTTACGTTTTAGAAGCTATTTGACACTATATAAAGACCCTCAGAAGCCTTTTTTCATGGAACAAGAGTTCTCATTTTCCAGCTTAATAAAAACTAACAGAATTCACCCTTCAAATATGTCTAGTTTTTTCTCTGAAAGCAGTGACCTTTTCTATAGTAAAGCAAAGTAATAACTTTATATAATAATTAAAAGGAGGTGTATCAATTACACCTCCTTTTATATTTCTAGTCTACAACATTAATAAAATTACATTATACACTTTCGTTTATTCCTTATACAATATAAAGTTTGCAAAGAATATGATAACTACTCTCTTCTTAATTGTAGTGATTGCATTATATTTCATAATCTATAATATCTCGTACTCTTTATGTCTTGATGGTTCATTCGTTAATCTAATGGCTGTATTGTGTTTGGTTATTGTCAGATCCTTAAACTAATCTCAATACAATCCTACATTATATTTACTTTTGCCCAATTCGGGAACCTTACTGATTTCTTCTTTTGCTAATGCTATCTTTCTATTCGTATTTGATATGTTTAAAAACAAAAAAAAAGACTCTGACTAGTTTGCACTAATCAGAGTCTTTTAAAAAGAGGGCGGCTATCTACTCTCCCACCTAACGGCAGTACCATCGACGTGGTTGGGCTTAACTTCTCTGTTCGGAATGGGAAGAGGTGGATCCCC